>JBBQZT010000116.1:0-17219 GCA_038207455.1 Chloroflexia bacterium | reverse complement strand
CGCGCCCCTGGTTATCGCCGTGCATCCTACCGCCGACCTGGACGACGCGCTAATCCAGTATAACCAGCTAAAACTGAAATGGTGGGTGCGGGCCTACGAGCGGTTTGAACCGTGGCTTTCGATTGCCTTTAGACACCCTGGGCTGCCTGTTCCCCACGATAATTGGGAGATGCTTAGAAAACTAATTGGCACGGTTGAAGCACCAAAAGATTGGTCTGCCGAACACGATTTCTATTTGCACGGTACACCAAAACATAGGGATGAAGTAGCGTAATGAGTAGAGAGCGTCTTTTTTTGGATACAGCCTTTGTCCAAGCTTTATTTAATCCGCGTGACGAATATTACAATTTAGCCAATGCACTATTTCCGAGATTTTTAGCCGCGTCGGAAGTTTGGGTTACTGAGTTAATATTTGCAGAAATTGGCGACGCTTTGAGCCGTCTCAACCGAAACGCTGCGTATGACTTTATCAACCAATGTTATAGTTCTAAAAGAAGTGCGGTAGTTGGGGTTGATGAGGCTTTATTGAGGCGGGCCTTGCATATCTACCATAATCGTTCAGATAAAACTTGGGGGCTGACCGATTGTGTCTCGTTCGTGGTGATGCTGGAAAACGGCTTGAAGGATGCTTTAACTAGCGATAGACATTTCGTACAAGCGGGCTTCCGCGCTTTGCTTTTAGAAGCTAGTTAAACCAAAAGGAATATAAATATTATGACTAAAATATTATTTGTGACGTATGATGGCGAAGTTTTGCGGCCCGACGAACCACTTGACCTTGAGCCAAACACCCATTACGAAATTTCCCTGAACGCTATGAACGGCGCGAAAAGACCGGAAGGGATTTTGCCGAGTAACGGAGTGGTAGCCGAAAAGTTGGCGCGGGAAAACGGGGCGGGAGCAAATTCTTCTTCAGATGAGTTAGCTTCGATTACGGTTACGCTGCCCGCCAGCCAGGTCAGGGAATTAGAAGCCCTGGCCGAACAGCTAGGAGTTAGCTCTGAACTTTTGATACGTTCGAGCATCAAAGAATTATTGATACCGCCCGATGCAGATTATCAACGTGGAACTGAGTATCTTATGACCAAAAACGCCGAACTCTATCGGAGGCTGGCCTAAGTTATGTTTTACATAGAGCTTAAAACGGTGTTGGAACTTCACCGCCTAATTATAGAAAGATCGGGAGGGTCTGCGGGTCTGCGAGATTTTGGAGCTTTGGAGTCAGCCCTGGCCCAACCACGTGCTACTTTTGCCCAACAAGATTTGTACGAAACCCTGGCCGAAAAAGCCGCCGCCCTCGGTTTCTCTATCATCCAGAACCACGCTTTTGTAGATGGCAACAAACGTATTGGTCACGCGGCGATGGAGCGATTTTTACTGCTGAACGGTTACGAAATTGAGGCGGACGTAGATGAGCAGGAGCAGGTGATTTTGCGGGTGGCGGCGGGCGAAATGGGCCGCGACGAGTTTACTGCTTGGGTTGGCGAACATATCGTTCGGGCGGTCAATCCAACCTAAATTAGGTAAATGGGACTTTCGCTAGAGCGCATTGTCATTCCGAATGGAGGCTTTGCGGAATGAGGCATCTGTAGCTAAAAGCCCGTTAGTACAAAAACCAGAACCTTAGCAACAAACCCTTCGACTTCGCAGAGCCTCCGCTCAGGGTGACAAAGCGAAAGTCCTGCTAAGTTAGGCAAAGGAAAAAGGAAACTAGATTTATGACCACCAAAGCCCTGGTAACGGGCGGAGCAGGTTTTATCGGCTCACATTTATGCGAATACTTGCTCAAGGCCGGGCAGGAAGTGTTTATGCTTGACGACCTTTCGACTGGCTCGATTGACAATATCCGGCATCTTAAAACCAACCCGCTTTTTCACTACGAAATTGACAGCGTGACCCACGAACGCTTGCTGGCCGAACTAATTGATAGCAGCGACGTGGTATATCATCTGGCGGCTACAGTCGGGGTGCAGCTGGTGGTGCATTCGCCAGTCAGCACTATCGAAAACACTTTTAAGGGGACGGAACTGGTGTTGCGTTGGGCCAACAAAAAAAAGAAGAAAGTTTTACTCACCAGCACCAGCGAGGTCTATGGCAAAACTACTAAATTCCCCTTTTGCGAAGACGATGATTTGGTGTTGGGGCCGAGCTATATCGGACGCTGGAGTTACGCCTGCTCCAAAGCTTTGGACGAATTTCTGGCTCTGGCTTACTACCGCGAACAACGTCTGCCCGTCGTGGTGGCCCGTTTGTTCAACACGGTAGGGCCGCGCCAGACCGGACGCTATGGTATGGTCATCCCGCGTTTTGTGCGGCAAGCTTTGAGCAATAAGCCGCTGACCGTGTATGGCGACGGCAACCAGACGCGCTGTTTTGGCTACGTGGGCGACATCGTGCGGGCCTTACACCTTTTGATGGAAAACGAACGCACGGTGGGGCAGGTTTATAACGTGGGCAACCCCCAGGAAGTCAGTATCAACCAGCTGGCCCAAAAGGTGATTAGTTTAGCCGAAAGCCAATCCAAAATAGATTATATTCCCTATGAGGTGGCCTATGCGGAAGGTTTCGAGGATATGCAACGGCGGGTGCCGAGTATTGAGAAAATCCAGCACGCCATCGGATTTGAGCCTACCGCCGACCTGGACGACATTTTGCGCTATGTAATTGAATATCATAGCAAACTTGACGACCAAAACTTCTAATATATAGTTTCCAGGCTAACTTTTTGCTAATATGTTTTGCAGAGTAACCATTCAGGCCACTTGTAGGAGGCTGCTCCTTCAACCGATAATTTTCACTTGAAACGACAGCAAAATCGGCTGACGGAGCAGCCTCCTACAAAGGACAACACAGGGCTGAACAGTTACTTTGCAGAAGGATAATACAAACACGCAGAAAGGAAAAACCGATGGCTATTGACCCTGTGATTGCGGGGCATCCGCTCCACCCGGCTATAGTTAGTGTGCCAGTGGGTCTTTTCCCCGCCAGCTATGTGCTGGATATTCTGGCTCTGACCACTGACAATGACGCTCTGGCTGAGGCCGCTTACTATAATATGCTGATGGGCTATGTGGGAGCGGGGGCGGCTCTGGCGACTGGCTATCTGGACTACAGGCAGATGGCGAAAAACGACCCGGCCCACTCTACTGCTACCACACACGGCTTGATTAACGCAACTCTGGCTAGTATTTACGCCCTCAATTTGTGGGTACGCCGCAAAAACAAACGTAGTGGGTTCGGTTTTGTGCTTTCGACGGTGGGTACGCTGGGTCTGCTGGTTTCGGGCTATTTGGGTGGCGAAATCGCTTACGGGCGGGGCTGGAGAGTCCGGCCTGTCGAGCGTTTCGAGCTAGAGTGGCAGAAAATGCGAAAAGTTGGCCTTTTTGACCCTAAAGGGCGCGACCAGGCGGGCAAAGGTAGCCAGGCAGAAGAATACCCGCCGGAAGTTATCAAAGGTTTCCACGAATTGAAAAGCGGCGAGGCTGTTTTGAAGGAGATTGAGCAAGGCAAAGCCGACTCCAGCTTTGATAAAATCAGTTAGCAGTTGTGAACCAATGGTTGAGGGAGATTAATGACTTAATCCGGTATCAAGCCAACGGTTAAAACCATCGTCTATTCACCCCAAACACGTTAAAACGTGTTATCAAACCGTTCGGCAACCTGATTTATCAGGTTTGGGGTGAATAGACGATGGTTTCAACCATTGGCATTCTTGGTATCTATAGACGTTCCCAATGCCGAATTATTTTGTAAAACTTCAAAACCGTTGGCTGTTGGCTGACCACTAAAAGGAACTTTATGGCTTACCGCGACCTGAGCGAGTTTCTGGCTTATCTGGATAAACGTGGCGTGTTGCGTCATATCGAGGTAGCGGTGAGCCGTGACCTGGAAATAGCCACCATTGCCGCCCGCACCGCACAAATGACGGGGGGTGGCCCGGCTCTTTTGTTTGAAAACGTAAGCGGCTACCGAATGCCCGTCCTGGTCAACGGCTGGAGTACGCCCCAACGGATGGCCTGGGTTTTGGGCCTGACTTCGCTTGACCAACTTACCGCACGTTACCGCGAGATGTTGAGTGCGAACCCGACTGCCAGTAGTGACCGCCTGGTACAGCTGGGGGCTAGTTCGGATTTGGTGCGGTTCGCCCCGCGTCAGGTCAAAACGGGGCTTTGTCAGGAAGTGGTGGTTGAGGCTCAAAATACCAACTTTGAGATGCTGCCAATTCTGCAACACCCTGATGCGCCCCAGCGTGTTTTGACCGACGCGCAAATCTTTTATCGTGACCCCCACACCCACAAGACCCGGCTGGCTTTGGCAGACCTGAGCGTTATCAGTAAAAATCGGGCCGTTCTCACGCCGCACCCTTTTGGGCTGACCGCGCCCCTATTCGACACGTTGGCTGATTTTGCTATCGGGACACGGCTGCCTATCGCTTGCACTTTGGGTGGCGACCCAACCCTGCTTTTCGCGGCTCTGGCCCCGCTGCCGCCTTTTCTGGACGAACTAACCCTGGCCGGATACATACGCCGCAACCGGATCGAAACGGTGGCTTGCAAAACTTCGGATTTAGAAGTCCCCGCCCAGGCCGAACTTGTGTTAGAAGGCTTTTTGACGCGCACGCCTGCCACCAAAAGCCCCAATACCCGCAGTGGCTTCCAGCATAACGTCGAGGCGGTCTGGAATTTTGAGCTTACCGCCCTGACGATGCGCCGCCAGCCGATTTTTACTACGACGGTACTTGGCACGCCCTATACTGAAAGCGGGTTGCTCAAAGCTATCGAGCGGGCTTTGTTGCCGTTTTTGCAACAGGTTACGCCTGCCCTGGTAGATGTGTCGCTGCCACCTGCGGGTTTGTTGCATAATCTGGCAATTGTAGCCATCAAGAAACGCTATGCGGGTCAAGCCCAACAGGTTATGAACGCACTGTGGGGAGGGGACTGGCTCAAAACCGTCAAAACGTTGGTGGTGGTTGATGCCGATTGCGATATACAGAATTTTGACCAGGTGGTGTGGCGGGTGGCAGCCAGTCTCAATCCGAAACACGATTTGTTGACGCTGCCTGGCTTGCTTTCAAATTTTGACCATACCGCGTTCGGAAACTTTGGCAGCAAATTGGGGATTGACGCAACCCGCAAGCTGCCCGGCGAGTCTTTGGGGGTGGGCGATGACGTGGGAGTGGTGCAGCTTGATACTAAAACTAGAGAGATGGTAGATGCGAAATGGCCCAGCTACGGGATAGACTAGCCGATAGCGACGAAATCGTCGAGGCCCGCCGCCAGAAAACCCAGGCGGTTTACGCGGCTTTGGTGGAAACTTACGGTTTGCGCGTTTGGAATAGTAGCCACGACCCACTCGGCGAACTGATTATGACCATTCTTTCGCAGCACACCAGCGACATAAATAGTGGCCGCGCTTTTAATAATTTGCTGCATACGTTCAAACACGACTGGTTGGCGATAATGAACGCCCCGACTGACCAGGTGGCAGCAGCTATCAAAAGTGGCGGTCTGGCTAACATCAAGTCGAAACGGATACAAGAAGTTTTGGCCGAGATTTACAACCGCTATGGCAGCCTCAACCTGGACTTTTTGGATACGCTACCGCTCCAGGCTGCCAGGGATATTTTGAACAGTTTTAAGGGAGTCGGGCCGAAAACTACCGCCTGTGTCATGATGTTTTCGCTGGGCAAACCGGTACTACCCGTAGATACTCATGTCCATCGGGTCAGTCAGCGCGTGGGTTTAATCGGCCCAAAGGTCAACGCCGAACTTGCCCATATCAGGTTGGAAGCCCAACTGCGGCCCGCACAAATCTATAGCTTCCACGTAAATATGATTACGCACGGGCGCAAAGTCTGCAAAGCCCTCCGCCCGCTCTGCGAGGTGTGCAGCTTGCAAGAGTGGTGCAACTACTACCATCAGGTTTTCTTGCCAGCGCAGCGGTTATAAAGGGAACGCCAACGGTTGAAACCGTCGTCTATACACCTCAAACACCACCCAGGGGGTACCCGAACGTGTTGTTAGAACCTGATTTAGCAGGTTTGGTTTGCTTAGACGACGGTTTCAACCGTTGGCGTTCCCCATTGGCGTTCCCCATAACGAGCGATGGGCAAACAGCTTCTATCCCCTCCGTGAACTCCATGTCTCAGTTGGGAAAACCCGTGTTTTACAAAGCGACCCAGGCGGCGACCAACATTCCCAACACCAGGAAATTTTGCGCCCGCGCTTGATACCAAACAGCCAGAGCCAGGGGTTTCTTGACAAAGTAGAATTGAAGCCATATTTGGGGCAAGATTAGCAAACCGATCAAGGCCGCTCCGGGCAGTCGCCCTTCCAATAGCAGCAATACTACCACTGCCAACTGCGCCCCATCCATGATAGCGATGGCGAAACGAGCAGCTTTGGCTGTACCATAGACGACGGGAACGGACGGTAACTTTAGCTGATAATCGCCTTTGATGCTTTTGAAATCGTTGAGTATCATGATGCCGATGCCGCCCAGCGAATAGATACCGGCCAATACCACGCTACGCCAGCTAATCCCGCCCCAAACACTGCTGGCCGCCAGCCAGGGCAGGAAAATATAGGATATGCCGCTACAAAGCGGGCCGAGCCAGGTGCGTCCCTTGAGGCGGAGAGGTGGCGCACTATAGTTATGCGCTAGAAAGATGCCCAGGAAGGCCAGCAGCAAAACGGTTTGGCCCAGATAGTAAGCGGCCAGCAAGCCCAAAAAGCCCAATAGCCCGGTCAACTGATAAATCTGGTTGATATTGAGCCGCCCGCTCGGAATGGCCCGCCAGGGTTCGTTGACTGCATCTACCTCGCGGTCAAAATAGTCATTGATGGACTGACCCATCCCGCATAGTAGGGGGCCACTCAGTAGAAAACCCAGCAGCAGCTTGCCCATATCTACCACCGTGAAGGCCAGACCGCCCGCTGCCACCGCCCCGCACCAAAAGCTCCAGATGACCGGAATCCAGGTAATCGGCTTCATCACACTCAGGTAGCCATCCCATTTTTGCCACCAGCCCTCACCTTTATCGGGGACTACTTGGGGCTGGCCCGGCCTGACCACCACTAATTTGGGCCGGGGGTACTCATCGTTCTGACTTTGGACTGGCTCTTTAGCCTGTTGCTCCATAGCAAGGGTTTTCTTTCTAGCTGGATTAATCCAATAGGGCCGCGAACATTGCACCACGGGAACCAGTTGCCGTGATGCAAAATCGTAGCTCGTTGCTCTCCAAATCACTTTACCACACGTTACCTAAAAGGGGGTGTAGTAGATACTACAGACGATAAAACCGCCCCGTGCTAACATAAAAACTATATCAGTAGAACGGCCACACAGCTTTAGTGTGCCTGTGCGTTTAGCAATCAAAATTCTTCGATGCCGCGGTGTCCGGCAAACAACCAAAGACCAAACCCTGAAACAAGTCAGGCCAAATGATAGGAAGAAGCTCAAAATGCGGATTATAATTTTTACCGGCAAAGGGGGCGTGGGCAAGACTAGCGTAGCAGCTGCCACCGCCGCCGCCGCCGCCCGGCAAGGCTACAAAACCCTGGTGATGAGTACCGACCCGGCCCACAGTCTGGCCGACTCATTCGATATTGACGAATTTCTTGGCCCCGAACCGCGTGAACTCGCTCCGAACCTGTACGGTCTTGAGGTAGATATTTACGATGACTTACGCGAGAATTGGGACAACGTGCGGGTGCATTTCGCCAGTATTTTGACGGCCCAGGGCGTGAGCGGGATGTTGGCCGACGAAATGGCGATTTTGCCAGGTATGGACGAACTGTTTAGCCTGGTGCGTATCAAACGTTATGTCAAAAGCCAGGAGTACGACTTGCTGGTGGTAGATTGCGCTCCGACAGGGGAGACTTTGCGAATGTTGAGCCTGCCCGAAACTCTTAGTTGGGGTATCAAACTGTTCCGCAACGCCGAAAAGTTTATCGTCAAGCCCATGTTGCGCCCGCTTGCCAAAATTACGCCATTGGGCAAAATGGTCGCCCCCGAAGATGTGTATATCACCATTGACGCGATGTTCACCGAGCTAGAAGGCTTGACTGGCATCTTGTCTGACACGCGCACCACCAGCGTGCGTCTGGTGATGAACCCGGAAAAGATGGTGATAAAAGAGTCGCAACGCGCCCTGACTTATTTGGGGATGTACGGTTTGCTGGTAGATGCGGTGATTGTCAACCGCATTTTGCCCATTGACAAAGATAGCGGCTATATGAACACCTGGAAGGCCGTCCAGCAAAAGCACCTGAGCGAAATCGTGGACTCGTTCTCGCCGCTGCCCATCAAACACGTGCCGATGTACCCCACCGAAGTAGTGGGGCTGGAGTCTTTGACCAAAATGGGCGAAGACATTTATGGCGAAGTTGACCCCACCGTGTTTATGTTCAACGAACGGCCCTACGAAATCAAGAAAAACAAGAGCGGCTACGAGGTGCGGATGCATCTGCCTTTTGCCAGCGAAGAAGGGCTGGACTTGTGGCACAAGGGTGACGAACTGATTGTGCAAGTGGGTACGTACCGCCGCATCGCCACCCTGCCCACCGCAGTCGCCGGAATGGAAGCTGGACAGGCCGATTTTGACGGCAACTGGTTGGTGATTCCGTTCACCCAAACGGCAGTCGCTCCAGTGCGGGTGGCCCGTTAGCCCGCTCACCTGCCGTCTGCCCCTTGTTGCGAACGTAAAGGGGCTGAAATGAATATACCTATGACTGTGGTTTGTGTTCAATTATCTAATTATTGTATCGTATCGTAGATGGTTTAGGTTGAAAGGAGGTGAGAGGTATGGCAGGTCTAATTTCAAAAACAGCCGACGATTTGGCCGAGGTTTTTGAGGTCCAAAGCGATGGTTGGTGGATGTGGGTCGCTTCGATGCTGCGAACAACGGCAGACGCGGTGGAACGCATTACGGTGGAAACTTATGGCGTGTCGAGCGGTGGTCGGGTTCCCCCGGCGATTGGCGAACGCAGCAGCGCACCGGCCCGTTTCCGGGGCAAAGAAATCGAGTCACGCTTCACCAAACTCGGCTAACAGCAGACAGCAAAAGCTTTTGCAGAGTTATAAATCGCCGATGGTTAAAACCAACGTCTATATACACCAAACCCACTAAAGTGGGTTCTCAAATTCTCTGATGCTCATTACGTAAAAGGGCGTTGCTAACCTGATTTATCAGGTTTGGGGTGAATAGACGACGGATTTATCCGTTGGCGGTTGCTTGCCGCGCTCGACTGTCAACTGTTCGCTGTCTTGGCTGAAATTTATCAAGCGGAAAGAGGTTATTTTGACTGCTAAAGAAAGTTATTTCGTCGGAACGAATACCACTCCTCATCACGTGGAGGAGGCTTTGCACCAGGGCATTATTGGGGCCGACGAACGGTTGCTGGGCATTTTCGATGGCATCTTTTTCGACGAAGCCAACAGTCGGGTGGGCGGTTTGGCTCTCAACGACTTTTTGGTGATTACTGACCGCCGCTTGATTACCTGGGCGCGTGACCAGTTTAAGGACTTTGTGGATTATTTTCCGCTTTCCCACGTCTTTGTAGTCGGCCAAAAAGATAAAGACTCTTTGCACGGTACCCTTAGTATAGCGATGGCCTTGCCGGATGTGCCGAATAATATGGTGGCCCAGGCTCAAAAACTGGCCCTGACCTTCGATTTTATGCCGATTTTAGATTTGAAGCTGGCCTACGACCTGATTGAGGTAATGAGCAACCTCAACCGCGATATGCTGGCGGGTGGGGCTGGCGAAGCAGACCGAATTAAGGCTGCCAGTGTGTTGTTTGAAAAGGTTTTTGTCAAGCGGTCTGGCCCAGGCAAAGCATCTGCCGCCCGCCCTCAAAATGGGGGCAATGCCCGCTCTCCTTATAGCAACTCTGCCGCCAAAGGCTACGCGGGAACGCATTATAGTAGCAACGAACCGTTATTTGAAATTGTGCAGGGCGCGGCTTTGGACGATATGATGACTCCGCTGCATCGGCTGGATAGATTAGACGATTTCAACCCGCCTACTCCGGCCCGCCAGTCTGGTTACAATTATACGCCGCCCCCGCCCGCTTCCAATTATCGAGAAGACGAGTCGCGTTTGTGGTCAGAAAACGGCGAGATGCGCCAGGAGCCAGTCAATCCCTATTCGGGGGGGCGGCAATCCCGCTTCCGGCAGGCCACCAGCCCGAATACGGCCCGAAGCGAGAGCGAGGTTGGGGATAACGGCGGGGCCGAAAGATTGGCGGGCGCACCCAAACCGCCGGGTGTGCGTTTGCGAGAGGATATGGCTGTGGGTACTCCCGAAGGACTATATACGATTGGTCGGGCCGGACGCGCCGCCTGGGACGGGCTGGAAAAGTTGCGCCGCGAGGCCGAAGCCAAGTCTGGCAATCTAGTGCCGATGCTCCAGAACTTGCGCGATAGCGGCATGAATATCCACGATATGACCGAATTTTTGACGGCCCTGACAAACTTGCTGGATACGTTGGGCAGCAGTCCTGCCGCTTTTGAATTGGCCCGCACTTTTATCAGTCGCAGCGGAGGCCAAAATCCTCACGCCGCCCCCGCTGCCAGAGCGGAACAACCTAAACGCGCGGCCAAAGGGCCAGTGCGGGTAGAAGAAGAGGGTGAGGAAACGCCCGTATCCGCTAACCTGGACGAGGATGTTCCGACTGCCGATACCGGGACAGATGGCGGTGGTATTGTCTCGCTTTTTGGAAACGGTGCCAAGCGTAAACGTCTGCGGGTGGAGCGGCGCAATTCGTCTCCGCTTGTTCCCGAAGTTGACCCAGCCGAGGTTGC
Source organism: Chloroflexia bacterium (assembly GCA_038207455.1). GTDB lineage: Bacteria > Chloroflexota > Chloroflexia > Chloroheliales > Chloroheliaceae > JBBQZT01. The sequence continues at coordinate 6,413 of JBBQZT010000116.1, read as the reverse complement.
TCCCGTGCGCCAACGGGTAAAGATACGCTCTTCCCAGGCCGACGACACGGCGGGCGCGGCAGATAGCGGCGGTAATGTTCCCGCCAACGACGAGATTATGCTGCTCTTCAGCAAAGTAGATGCGCCGCCGCGCGATGGTTTCGATGGCCTCAGCGATTTGCTATTTGACGACGAGCTGCCAAATGAAGTAAAAGATAAGCAGGATAGTGAGGCTACGACGGGTGGATTTATGGCTGAAAATATTCGCCACCAGGTAGTACGCAGCGTGCCGGGCGGCCCGGAACTCAATTAATTAGTCCTTAAAAAATAGGAGAAAGCTATGGCCGAGGAAAGCGCAACTCTGGTTGAGGCCGCCAAAGTCCCAAACGATATGTATATCGGGACAAATGTAGTCCACCGTCATATTTTTGAGTTTTTTGACCTGGCCCAAAACCAGATGCTATTAGGTGAGAGCGAGAACGTGCTGGCTATTTTCGACTGCGTGATTTTGGACGAAACCGGACGCAGATTAGGTGGCCTGACCCTACATGACTACGCCATTTTGACCGACAAAAATCTGATTACCTGGGGGCGTGGCCGTAGCAAAGATATTGTGGATAAGTTTGGTTGGGCCGACATCGCCCTGGACAAATTTGGCCGCCGCACGCCTATCGAGGGCGTAATCAAGGTGCTGTACAAAAGCCGTCCGACAGGCAATGGGCGCAAACGCCGGATTAGCGTGCGACCCAACCGCGAAACCAGTGTAAGCAACCCCGATGACAAAATCAGGCCCGCTACTCCGACGGGTGGAGTAAGCCTGTACCTGGACTTGATGCCCGCCGGAGATGTGCGCCCGTGTGTCGAAATGATGCGCTATTTGATGGGCGTGGGCGAAAGCACACCTTCTGGCGACGGTTTCCACGACCACTTCCGCACTCGTATTCTGGAATCGCAACAACGTATGGCGCAGGTGGCCTTGTTGTTCCAGCCTTTTTATGTCGATGCGGGCAACGGCGTTTTGATTGAACGCGATGCGGAAGAAGAACGAGTTTACCGCAGCGTGCCGCGCCACCTCACCGCCCAGGCCGAACGTATCCGGCCCGCCTCACCTATCAACCCGTATCACAACGAGGGCAGAGCCAGTCATCGGGGCGTGAATTCACCGTATCGAGGTGGGGGAGTGCAAAGGAGTAGTAGTTCGCCTTATCGCGGCAGCAGCACCCAGGCCCGCGCCAACCGGATGCCTACGCGCAACCCCGATGTGGTAGTGAGTATGGACGTGGCCGAGGCACCCTCCGGTAGCAATAGCTTGAACCGGGGCAACCGACGCACTGAAACAAACGCACCGGGCAAAGTAGTGAGCGAAGGAGCTACGTCACGCAACACTGTTTCGCTCAACAACCCTGGCTTTAGCGGCATGAGCAAGTTGGAAGCTTACGACAAACGAGTGACGGGAGGGAGCAGCGGGGGCAGTCGTTTGGCAAGTCTGCCAGCTTCGCGCCCTGAGCCAGCCCTGCGTGCCGCCACGCCTCCACCTGCGCCGCGCCCTGAACCAGCCCCACGTGACCCAGTTGCCCGGCCTGTGCCACCGCCGCCATATCAAGGCCGCGAACGCATCAGACCAGCCAATGACGCGGGTGGGACTGGTGGGCGCAGACGTTCGCTTACCCCGCCCGTAGTGGAGCGATTGGTGGCGGAGCGGGCCAACTTTAGCCGCCCGCTTTCGATGCCGATTGCGCTGGCTATTCCCAAAGTAGCCTTCAACGTCTATAACGTTAGCCGTCTGGCGCGGGGATTGTGGATACAGCCGCAGAATTTGGGCCGCAACGTGGGCGATTTGAGCGAAACGTTGGGCGTGGTGGGCGATGTCATCGGGCTGCTGGCGACAGATGCCGAGACGCGCCGCATGGCAATCAACCGTTTGAAATATGCGGTGGATCGCGGCCCGTTGGCCCGCAACCTGATTTTGCATTACACGATCTGGCCTTTTATCAAACCCGTGATTGATTGGGTGGCTCTGCCAGGTACCTACGCCGATGCCCAAACCTACAACCGCGTGACGGTGCGGGGCGGCAACATTGACGAGGCGATGAGTGAAATGGTGGGCGACCCGGATTTGCCGGATATGGGTGTGGTGAGCGGTAGCGACAATCCGATTTCCCCCGCTATGTCACCGTCCAATCCTATGCCGGTGGCGGTCAAACCCACGCCGATGCCGCGTGTCACTCCGTCTGTTCCCGTACCACCCACGCCGATGCCGCGTGTCCAGACCAACGCGCCCGTGCCACCCACGCCGATGCCGCGTGTCAACACCCCGCCAGAGGCAACGCGCCAGACGATTGCGCCCAAACCCAAACCGCCCGCCGAACCGAGCGCGGTCAAGCGGCAGCCGATTGGTGATTTGGAGATGGGGCAGGTGTCGTCGCCTGATGTACGGCCCAGCCGAAGCGATTTGGGCAATCAGGCTACCAACTGGCCTGCGTCGCCGCCCCCCGCTCCTGCTAACGACGCGACCCAACAAATCCAGTTACCCAAGCCGCCCCCCGCTTCAAAGTTGGGCGATGAGCTTGACGTAACCGCGAAGGAGATGCAGGACAATCCGACACCGGACAAAAGAGGGGATAATCCGCCCCCGCCGCCTGCCAACAGCAAGCTCGGCCAGGATTTTTAAGAAGGGAACCTGGTATTTGTGGGACATTGCTCCGCCAATGGACTGCACCTGTGGGACATTGCTCCGCCAATGGACTATCGGCTGGCGGAGCAGCCTCTTACAAAGACCCCTTGCCTTTTGTGGGACATTGCTCCGCCAATGGACTGTCTATCGGCTGGCGGAGCAGCCTCCTACAAATACCTCTGCTCACGGCTAACAGTAAACTAATTACTGAAGGCTGGTAGCTAATAGCCACTTAATTAAATCGTCTTTGCTAGTAAAATCTAGCAAACTATCGCTCAAACCGTTCAACCCAGCGATGTCCAACTGGCTAATTTGTTGCTCCATTTCTGCCTCCAAAGGCCCAAAGCGTTTGTTTAGCTGGCGTAGAACTACCGTCAATGTCCCTTCTTGTCGCCCTTGCTCTAATCCCTTGCGAGTGAAGACCCGCTCCAGGCTGCTTACGTATGGCATAACTACCTTCCCTTTCACTAATCTTTCCTGAAATTCTAATTCCTGCTCGTCCGGCAGCACCATTATCCAGTCTATAAACTCGAATATCGCGTCCGCAGTCACCGCTGGCAAATGTCGTGCTTCCAACAAAACCACTAGCTGCACTTTCCATTCCAGCCGCTCCGCCTCTCTCGATTGCCCTTTGAGTTCCGTCGCCTTGAGCCAGGCCAGCGTCACCAGCGCGAAAGGATTGGCATCGTTTTCCAGTTCGGCCCAATGTGGCTGGTAGTCTAGCAATTTGACCATCCCAAACTTGAAATCGGTTTCGGTCATAATCAGCTTTTCGTGGTAGCTTTGAGGCCGGAACTTCGAGTTGGTATCGGTCAAGATTGCCAGACTTTCGATAGGTTTCTTAAAGCGGTGACGCAGCAGGTAGTTGTAGGTAAACATACGCAGTGAAAACGTCTGGTCGCGGTAGGATTGCACCTCGACGTGAATCAGTATCCACTGTTCCTGCCCGTTCAGTAAGAAGACCTTAACCAGCTTATCCACCAACCGTTTGCCCGTCGCACTACTACGTTTGAGGCGAGCCAGTTCGGTATCCAGTTGTTCGTAGCCACGCTGCTAATCAATAGTACGATGTAGGTGAGGGAAATAGTGGGGCAGGAACTGGTCGAACACGTCGCCCAGCACCTTTTTCCAGGGGCTATCCTGGTCTTGATGGATTTGTTTCTGCTTGGTTGAGGCCGTCTGGTTCGTTTCCTGGCTCATAAAGCAATGCTTTCTCACTAACTGCTCAAAGCTTCTTCGGGCGTGTTGATAAAATCAATCTCGCTAAAGCTCATCAACCTGTCCAGACGGTGGGTGGCGCGGATGTCGCGGGATGTGCCGGAGCGCGAACGCATCACAATCGAATGGGTATGTACGCCACGTTCGCTGTAGCGGATACCCTCGATGCGCTCGCCGTCGGTGATGCCCGTGACCGAGGCAAAGACGTTATCTCCGGTGATAAAATCGGCGACGTGATAAGTTTCGTTGAGGGTCAGACCCAGGCTCAAGGCTTGCTGCCGCGTGGCGATGTTATGCGGGTAGAGGCGGCAAACCATATCGCCGTCCAGACACTTGAGGAGGCCCGCTGTCAACACCGCTTCGTTAGCTCCCCCCACCCCCATCATCACATCTATACCCGTATCGGGCAGAGCGGCCATTAACGCCCCGTTCACGTCTCCATCGCTAATCAGGTGCAACCGCGCTCCGGTCTGGCGAATCTCCTGGATTAGCTGCCGATTGCGGGGACGGTCAAGCACCACCACCGTTACGTCCCGAATATCCATGTGTTTGGCTTTGGCGATACCGATAATGTTCCATTCGGCGGTCTGGTCTAAGTCTATCGCGCCTTTGGCTTCTGCCCCCACCGCAATTTTGCTCATATAGCGCATTCCCGCCGGATTGCGATACATACTGCCTGCCTCGGACATTACCGCGACGGAAATCGCGTTGGGCAAGCCGACAGACAGCAAACGCCGCCCTTCGATAGCCCGTACCGCCACGTCCATCGCGGGCTGCGTGCCGTTGCCGATCTTCTGGCCGCTATACAGATAAGGCGTTTCCCCTTCCGCTCCCTCCCCAATCACCATCGTGCCGTCCACGTCCACCGCCATCAGCGAAGTTAGCATAGCCTGGGCGGTCAGTTGGGCCGACAGAATCGGCTCACCCCGTCCCACCGTGCGGGCGGCGGAAAGAGCGGCGGCTTCCGTGACCCGAATAAGCTCCAGAGATAAATTCCGGTCCATTTGGTTTCTCCTGTTTGGTTTTCCCCTTCGGTTAAGCTGCCCTCCGTAAAATTGGTACGGAAAGCCTTGCTCGATACTGCAAGGGTACTTCGATTCACGGTGTCTGTCAAGAAGGCTACCCTACAAAATCTTTTCGCTATAGCGTTCGATCCAGTTTGCCAGCATGGGGATTGCTAGTTTGTAGCCCACGTTTTTGACTTCGGCCAGGATGTCGCGGCGCACCAGGCGTTGGACAGCGAGACGGGCGGCGGCGGGTTCAAGTCCGGCTAGTATGCCGATTTCCTGATAACTGGCGGGCAACATCTGGTCTGGCAATGTTAGCAAAGCTTCCAGGCAAGTGCGTTCGCCCGGCTGGGTGCGTTGCCACAAATCGTCAAAGTAGCTGCCCCAACTTTCCAGCGTGGCTTCTACCGCAAAGGCTACGTCGCCCACCTGGGCCTGTTCGCGTTCCTGTTCGTTCAGGTGTTTGATTAAGTCGGAGCAAACCGCCTGCACTAAAAGCGGCTGGCGGCCCGTCACCCGGATAATTTCGTCCACCACCGCCGGGTCGTGGTAAATCTGATCGCCCTGGAAGTCGGGCAGAGGTTTGGTAATCAGCAAGCGGGCCTCGTCGGGTTTGAGGAAGCCGATTTTGACGTTTTGGACATTGACAAAGTAGCCAGACCAGCCGCTGCCCATCTCGCCAAAGGTTTTTACGCCGCTAAACAGCAGAGCCAGACGCGGACGGTGTTGGATCACGTTGCGAAACCAGTCCAGCAGCAGTTCTAACTTCATCGCCTTTTGGGTAGTGGCTTCTTCCAGCTTCTCGAACTCGTCAAAGGTAATCAACAGAGTGCGGTCTGCCTTCTCCAACGTCTGCTCAATTGGCTTTAGCCAGTCGTCGAAGGCAGCATAGACCGCCAGATCGTTTTTGGCTTCGGCATCCCTAAGTTTGGACACCGCCAACGCCTTGACCGTGTGACCGTTGCGGCTCATCACGATATAAATTTGCTCGGACAGAGCCGCCAACAACCCGACCACGCTGGCCCGGTTGGAATTACTTTGCAAATCCACAAAAATGGGCAGATAGCGTTTGCCCAACAAATTCGGCATCTGTTTGAGGGCCGACGTTTTGCCCATCCGCCGCTCCCCAAACAGCAAAAAGGTAGGTCGTTGCGCCCCCCGCCCCAATGCTTCCTCCAGCAACCCGCCAATATCGCGCCGCCCCACAAACAAATTATCGCGTTCGGCTGGCCTGTAATCCAAACCGTTACCAGGGGCATAAGGGTCGCGTATGAAGCCAGCCTTTTCCGCTTCGTTCTCCAATCTGGCTCGTTCGCCCGTTGCCACCGCCAGCCACATCGTGGCTACACCCGCCAGTTTCTGATTAAAGCGATTGTTGCTGAAAGTAGCCGCGCTTCGCATTTGCTGGAGGCTGGCCTCAAAACTATGCAAGGCTTCGTGTTTGGTTTGCAGACCCTGACTGTTGAGAAAGCGGCTGGCCTCCCGACTGGCTTCGTTGAGGCGCGTGATACCCCCTTGCCAGCGCGGGTCTAGCA
>JBBQZT010000115.1:0-17502 GCA_038207455.1 Chloroflexia bacterium | reverse complement strand
CGACGGGGATGATTTATTCGAAGCAGCTTTGGAATTGGTGCGCGAAGCTCGTACCGCTTCGACTTCGTTGTTGCAACGCCGACTACGCATTGGCTACAACCGGGCCGCTCATTTGATCGAACTGCTGGAGCAGGCAAAGGTAATCGGAGCGGGTGACGGCGGCAAACCGAGAGCCGTTTTGTTTGAGGAGCAAGATTTTGGCACAGCTACGACTTTAGCCGATGCTGCCGCCGACTTCCAACCCGCCAAAATGAGCATTTCCGCCGCCGATTTCGAGGACGACGACCCACCACTGTAAAGGTGGTGCGTGTGAATTCTTTGCTCGGTTGTTTGCGTAGCCCCGTTCTGGGTGGAGCGGTGGTTTCACGAATTTTTAGCAACAAACTTCTCGCTCTACAACCCGGCAGGTCGTGATAGAGACGGGTAAGTAACTCAAAATACAAAAGGCGGTATATGGGTAGATATGGGCGAAGAGTTGTAATCGGCCTGGTGGCAGGGCTGGTATGTGGGCTAGTGCTGGCAGACACTCTAAACAACCTGGGGTTGGGGATAGGTTTAGGGGCGGTGTTTGGTATCGGCTACGCCCTGGCTTTTCGTCACATATTGGGCGCGTATGCCGACAGTATTGCGATTGCCGCTGCGTTGGGCATCCCGTTATGGGGTCTTTTTAGCGTAATCTTCCGTCCGCTTTTGAATGGACAATCGGCCCAATGGACGGCAGAGGGGATGCGGAATTTGTTTCCAGCCCTGGTCGGTTGGGTGATTTACGGGGCAGGTTTAGGGTTGTTGGTGCAGGCTTTGAGTGATTTGGCAATCCGTTTGTTAGGGCCAATCGCTTTACCCCACGCAGCCACCCCGGTCACTCCTACCCATATCGTCATCTTAGGCGGAGGGTTCGCCGGAGTGACTACCGCCCAACATCTGGAAAGCGAGTTTGGCCCAGATAAAACCGTCTCGTTCACCCTGATCAGTGACACCAACGCCTTGCTCTTTACCCCAATGCTGGCGGAAGTGGCTTCGGGCAGCCTGGAAGCTACCCATATCAGCAACCCACTGCGTACCAGTCTGCGCCGGACGATGGTAGTGCGGGGCAAAGTGACCGCGATAGACCTGGAACGTCATCTGGTACGATTGACACCCGACGAACGTTTCCCGCGCGGACGCGAAGTGGGTTTTGACCATTTGGTGCTGGCACTTGGCGCGGTTTCTAATTACCGGGGGTCACATAATATCGAAGCAAACTCGTTGGACTTCAAAACGTTGGCCGATGCCATGCGTATTCGCAATCACATGATTGATATGTTCGAGCGGGCCGATGTTGAGACCGACCCAACCGTTCGTCAAGCTCTGCTTACTTTTGTAATAGCGGGAGGCGGTTTTTCGGGGGCAGAACTGGCGGGCGGTTTGAACGATTTTGCACACGGAATGTTGGCTTACTATCCCAACATTCCACGTGATGAGGTAAAAGTAATTGTTGCCCATTCTAACAACCGAATTCTGCCTGAACTCAGCGAGAAGTTAGGAGCTTACGCCCTGAAACGCATGAGCGAACGCGGTGTAACTTTTAAGCTTAACACGAAGGTGGCAGACGCTGGCCCTGGTATGGTCGTTTTGAACCCGGCGGAGCAAATCCCTACCCACACATTTATCTGGACGGCGGGGACAGCCCCCAACCCTTTAACTCAAACCCTAAGTGTCGAACGGGATAAACGCGGGGCAATTATGGTGGACGCGACGCTGGCCGTACCTGGACACCCAGGCTTGTGGGCAGTCGGCGATTGTGCTTTAGTGCCGGACGTGGTAACAGGCAAGACCTGCCCACCTACCGCCCAATACGCGCTGCGCGAAGCTTACCGACTGGCGGCTAACATTCACGCCAGCTTGCAGAGCAAACCACTCAAGCCCTTTAAGTTCAACGTGATCGGCGTGCTGGCCGTGATTGGGCATCAAACCGCCTGTGCCGAGGTCAAGGGCTTCCGCTTTTCGGGAGTGTTTGCCTGGCTGATGTGGCGCGGGATTTATCTCTCCAAGCTGCCAGGGCTGGAACGCAAGCTACGGGTGTTGATAGACTGGAATATCGAGCTATTCTTCCCCCGCGATATTGTCCAGACGTTTGATTTGGGCGGGCCAGAGCATGAAATGGAGGTGACAAAATGATTGCTACTCCTTCGATGCAAGCCGCGCCAGCCACTCATACCCCAACCCCGGCTACTTTAATCCGATTGGTCGCCTGTGCGGTGGTCGGCGGGGTCGGTGGAGCAATCTCCATCAATCCACTTGCCCTGGGTATCGGGTTAGGGGCGGTATTTGGCCTGCTATTTGGCCTGGTCGTGGCGGCCCGCGCCGTGACTGTCGGGGCGGGCCTGGTGTGGGGGCTGGCTTACGCTCTGTTGTTATGGTTAGTTGGCCCAGCTGGGCTGCTGGGCCAATTAGGGGAAGACGCGGCCCAAATGGGTATGCTGGACACGGCCCGCGCTCATTTCATGGATTTGGTAGCCTACCTCATCTTTTTGGGCTTACCGTTGGGCTTGACCCTCGGTCTCTGCGGTCAATTTCTCAAGCCTAATTCTAATATAACTGGCGGTAGTGCCTATAAATTTAGTCTGGCCCGCGCGTTGGTAGTGGGCGGTCTGGCGGGCCTCATCGGGGGTTGGGCTTTTGGAAGTTGGATGGGGCAGGCCGCCCTTTATCCAGCCCTGGCTCATGTTTTCAACTCCGACTCGGTTAGCTTCGGGGCTACTATTCACTATATCATTGCGGTATTATTGGGAGCTAGTTTTGGGGTGTTGTTCCAACGGGATATACGCGGCGGCGGCTCAAGCTTGAGTTGGGGTGTGGGTTACGGCTTATTGTGGTGGTTTTTGGGGCCGCTTACGTTGCTGCCTCTCGTGCAAGGCCAGGCGGGGGACTGGTCATATCAACGCGGCAGTGCTTTGTTCGGTTCGTTGGTCGGTCATATTATTTACGGATTAATAGCGGGATTGGTCTATGCCGCCCTGGATCGGCTGTGGGTCGGCTTCTTTTATGAGTCTGACCCGCTCCGACGCGAACCAGAAGGGGCGGGAACTAATACTTTGCGAGACCTGGGGTGGGGTGCGCTGGCAAGTCTGGTGGGAGGTTTGCTTTTCAGCCTGGTGATGCTGGCTACCGACACTCTGCCAAACGTCGCTCGCATCGTGGGCGGTACATCGCCTTTGCTTGGCTTTGGGGTGCATTTAGTGATTAGCATTCTGATAGGTATGAGCTACGGTCTGCTGTTCGCCCGCGAAGCTCCCGACCTGGGTTCGAGCCTGGCCTGGGGTCTGGTATATGGGTTGGTCTGGTGGTTTGTCGGGCCATTAACGCTCTTTCCCATTTTGCTAGGCAGTCCGGTTCTGTGGAATATAGCGGCAGCGGGTCTGGTGCTGCCTTCGCTGATTGGTCACTTAATTTACGGGGCGGCGACGGCCCTGGTTTTCACCTTGCTCAAGCTCCGCCATAATGCCTGGCTAGAGCTAGACCCGCGTCTGGCTACCAAAGAAGCCCGCTTGCGCCGCCCGCCCGGTACGACAGCCCCGGCTTTGTGGCTGTTCCTGTTGCTATTGGGGGTGTTGCTACCCGTGATGTTGGGCTAAAAATAGCTAGTCACCGCCACAACCAGGTGACGGCACAGAGAACGCGGAAAATCGAGAAAGCTGCCCTACAACGCCTATTTACTCAAAACCTTCAGTTCCGGTATGGCAACTCTTGCCGTACTAATCTAGAGTTGCCAATTATCTTTCTCCGCATAGTCTCGGACTTGGGTAATGGCTTTTTTGTGGGCGGCTTTGCGAGTTTCGATGGAAATATCCATCGGCTGGACTTTGAAAAAATCAATGTCGGTGACTCCGACGAATCCAAAGATGGTGCGTAAATAGCTTTCGACAAAGTCAAGAGGCTGGAGTGGAGGACTCGTGTAATCGCTCTCGCTAGATGTAATACAGCTCATTTTCTTGTTTTTGACCAATCCTTCGGGGCGACCCTGGTCATCGAGTCTGAACAAGTAGCCAGGCTGCACGATGGCATCAATGTAATATTTTAACACATAAGGAATTCCAAAGTTCCACATAGGCACCGTCAAAAGGTAGATGTCCGCATCCAGAAATTGTTGGATAGTTTTTTCTGTATGCCGCCATGAGCTTTGAGCAGATTCGTCCAGGTCCTGGTCGGTCATAAGCACATATTTCGCTTCGATATTGCTACCCGTGACGGCTGGCAGAGCGGTTTTGAATAAATCCAACTTTAAGACCGGTAAATTATCATACTTCTCGAGAAGCGTCTCCAGTAGTACGTTAGAAATACGCGCAGTATTAGAGGCCAACCCGCGTGGGGTAGCAACAATTACCCGCCAACTCTATTCTAGCACTAAAAGACGTTTTGTAGCCGATAGTGGCTTTGATGACCAGAAAATCTTTGCTTGGTTCAGCGATAACACTGGCAAATTTGTGATTAGAGCCAGTCATTTAGAGCGCGGTGTGGAAGTGTACAATCAGCGCGCCAGGCGGCGGGAGCAAGCTCGGGTGGGAGAATTAGCCGAGAACGTGGAATGTCCCTTATATCTTATTGCAAGGGCAAGGCTTGGCCGCGCTGTATCAAACCCTGACCACGCTATCATTGGCTTGGTACAAACCTTTTATAGCAACGGCCCTATAGTCGGGTTGAGGATGTGTGCATTCACCAATTTATATGTGCATAACAGATAATCACTATAATGGATTTCAAACGGTGCTGCGTCAAAATACAAATGCCTACGAACCTCAGTATCAAATGCTTCTTGTCGAATATGGTGTAGCCAAATGCAATTTTGGCTTATTTTAAGTACAATATTTATCCAATCAGGGTCAGTGTTAATCAATTCGTAAGCTATTTAATTTGTGCGAAATTACTTTTGCCTATACTGCGTTAGGTAACTGGCGCGACTTATTTTGTAGAAGGTGGCCTAATTTGGAACTGTCAGGAACAATAAAAGTATCATCTCAAAAATTCGGGTGTAGGGGCGCGATTTATCACATCGGCATTGACTATGGCGTATTCATCCGGTGGACGCGATAAATCGCGCCCCTACCTTTTGAGATGATACCAATAAAAATAACAGTGAGGATAACAACGTGACGAACGCGGAACAGTTGCGCTTAAATCAGGTGCAAACCAACCAGACACCCTGGCAACGCTTTGGACCTTATTTGAGCGAACGCGCCTGGGGAACGGTGCGCGAAGATTATAGTCCGGGCGGTACGGCCTGGGATTACTTTCCCCACGACCAGGCCCGCTCTAAGGTTTATCGCTGGAACGAGGACGGTCTGGCCGGAATTTGCGACGACCAGCAACTTTTGTGCTTAGGTCTGGCTCTTTGGAACGGCCACGACCCCATTCTTAAAGAACGCTTGTTTGGGCTGACTGGCTCGGAAGGCAATCACGGCGAAGATGTCAAAGAATATTACTATTATCTGGACAGCACGCCCACTCATAGTTATATGAAGATGCTGTATAAGTATCCCCAGGCGGCTTTTCCTTACAGCCAACTGGTGGCCCAAAACGCCGGGCGCGGCAAAGACGAAGCGGAATTTGAACTTATTGATACGGGCGTTTTTGAGGAAAACCGCTACTTCGACGTAATCGTAGAATATGCCAAAGCTGGGCCAGACGATATTCTGGTTAAAATTAGTGCTACCAACCGAGGGCCAGAGACGGCGATGCTCCACCTGCTGCCAACTCTATGGTTTCGCAATACCTGGAGTTGGGGCTATGATGACCGCCAGCCAGAGTTAGCAGCTGCCCACGCCGCCGATGGGGTGTTCAAAGCCACTCATCATAGCCTGGGCGATTATTGGTGGTACTGCGAAGGGGCGGACGAGTTGCTTTTTACCAATAATGAAACCAACACCCAACGTTTGTACGGTGTGGCTGCGTCCAGCCCTTATGTCAAAGATGGCATCAACGATTACATAGTCAAAGGCGACCAGACCACAGTCAGCCCGGAGCAAAGCGGGACTAAGGCTGCGGCCCACTACACCCACACTATCGAGCCGCGTGCCACTATGACCGTCAGATTGCGGCTGACAAAGAGCGAGACCCAAGCCAATATCCAGACGATGTTTGCCGATTTTGAAGGAGTTTTTAGCCAGAGGTTAACCGAAGCCGACGAGTTTTATGCCGCTCTCCAACCCACCAGCTTGAGCGAGGACGAACGCAACGTACAACGGCAAGCCTTCGCTGGAATGCTTTGGAGCAAGCAGTTTTACTATTATGACGTTGAGCAGTGGATAAAAGGCGACCCATCTCAACCCGCCCCACCTGCCGAACGTAAAGCCGGGCGTAACCGAGATTGGGAACATTTGAATAACGCCGAAGTTATTTCGATGCCGGACAAATGGGAATATCCCTGGTTTGCCGCCTGGGATTTGGCTTTCCATTGTCTGCCTCTGGCTCTGGTGGATAGCCATTTTGCCAAGAGCCAGCTTGACCACATCTTGCGCGAGTGGTATCAGCACCCCAACGGTCAGGTTCCGGCCTACGAGTGGGCTTTCGGCGATGTCAACCCGCCAGTTTTGGCCTGGGCTGCCTGGCGCGTTTATAAGATTGACGAAAAACAGCACGCTGGCAAAAAAGACCGGGCTTTCCTGGAACGGGCTTTTCACAAGCTGCTAATTAACTTTACCTGGTGGGTCAACCGCAAAGACTCGGAGGGTCACAACGTTTTTCAGGGCGGCTTCCTGGGTCTGGATAACATTGGGGTGTTTGACCGCAGCGCACCTTTGCCGACGGGCGGTCAACTGGAACAAAGCGATGGCACTAGCTGGATGGCTATGTTCAGCCTAAATATGATGACGATTGCGCTAGAGCTTGCCTGTGATAACGAGGTTTATGAAGATATTGCCACCAAATTCTTTGAGCATTTCTTGTATATTGCCCAGGCGATGAACAAAATGGGTGACGATGGCATCAGTCTGTGGGACAACGAAGACGAATTTTTCTACGATGCTTTGAGTTTGCCCGACGGCAGCCATAACCGTCTGAAAGTGCGTTCATTAGTGGGCTTGATTCCGCTTTTGGCTGTCGAAACACTTGAACCCGCTTTGCTAGACAAAGTTCCGGGCTTCAAGACGCGGCTAGAATGGTTCTTGACCAACCGACCCCATCTAGCCAGTCTGGTTTCGCGCTGGGACGAAGCGGGGATGGGCAAACGCCGCTTGCTGGCTTTAGTGCGCGGGCATCGCATGAAGCGGTTGCTCAAACGAATGCTCGACCAGACCGAGTTCCTGGGAGATTATGGCATCCGCGCCCTCAGCAAATATCACCAAGACCATCCTTACGAACTACGGGCAGCCGAGATGGATTACCGGGTGCAGTATGAGCCAGCCGAGTCACATAGCGGTTTGTTCGGGGGTAATTCCAACTGGCGCGGCCCGATCTGGTTCCCGATAAACTACTTGCTAATTGAGTCGCTCCAAAAATTTCACCATTATTACGGTGACGATTTTAAGGTGGAGTGTCCGACAGGCTCTGGCACTTATGTGACTTTGAACGAGGTGGCCGACGAGCTTTCGCGGCGTTTGTCCAGCCTTTTTTTGCGGAACGAAAAGGGTGAACGGCCTTTTAACAGTGGTCAGCAGTATTTTCAGCAAGACCCTTACTGGCGCGACTTGATTTTGTTCAACGAATATTTTCACGGCGATAACGGGTCTGGTGTCGGGGCCAGTCACCAGACTGGGTGGACGGGTTTGGTAGCAAAGCTTATCCAGCAGCAAGGTGAGCGTTCTTGAATAAACAAGACCATTTCACCCCTGTTCGCGTGGACGATACTGAATAGCTTCGGCTACGTGGACAGCCTGAATACTGTTCGCACCAGCAAGGTCGCCGATGGTGCGGGCCAACTTCAAAACGCGAGTGTAGCTGCGGGCCGAAAGATTTAGTTGGCGAGTGGCGGCTTTGAGTAAAGCGTTACCTGCGTCGTCAAGTTGGCAAAACTGACGTACTTCGGCAGGACCCATTTCGGCATTAGTCAAAATGCGTTTAGAGTTGGCCCGGATAGCCTTTTCAATAACGGGGGTTTTAATAGCTTCGTTGGTTAGCTGCAAACGCCGCTTAGTACCATCGTCGTTAAGTGTATCGGCGGGGGCGGGCGGTTCGTAATTGCTAAAGCGTTGGCGTTGACTCTGGCGGGCGCGTTCCACCCGCTCCCGAATTTTGGCTGAAACTTCACCTAGACGGTTGTCGGCCAGCTTCTCATATTCGACCCGTGGTACTTCGACGTGTATATCAATCCGGTCAAGCAGTGGGCCGCTCAAGCGTTTTTGGTAGCGTGTCACCATCGAAGGTGAACAGGTACAGGCTTTGCGCTCGTCGCCAAAATAGCCGCACGGACACGGGTTCATCGCGGATACGAGGACGAAATTGGCCGGGAAAGAAAGCGTCCCACTAGCCCGACTGATGACCAAAACCCGGTCTTCGAGCGGCTGGCGCAAATTATCCAGCAAAGTTTGTCCAAATTCGGGCAGTTCGTCCAAAAACAAAATACCGCGATGCGAAAGGGTGATTTCGCCGGGCCTGGGCATCCGTCCACCACCTACCAAGCCAGCGTTAGAAATGGTATGATGGGGCGCGCGGAAAGGACGTTGCAACATCAGGGGTGTTTCGGGCGGTAGCAAACCACTGACGCTATAAATTTTGGTGACTTCCAGAGCTTCATCTACATTCATCGAAGGTAAAATCGTCACCATCGTGCGGGCCAGCAAAGTTTTGCCACTACCAGGCGGCCCGGACATCAGCATATTGTGACCACCCGCAGCCGCCACCTCCATTGCACGTTTGACGTGTTCCTGGCCTTTAATCAAGCTAAAGTCGTAGCTGCTGTTGCTTTCAGATGGCGTATAGGCCAACGCATCATAGTTGGCGACGTAAGGGGCAATCTGCTTTTCACCGCGCAAATGGGCAATTAGTTCGCGCAGAGTAGTGACGGGGATAACTTCGAGTTCGCCCAGCAAAGCCGCTTCGGGCGCGTCCGTTGCCGGAACGTAAACCCGTTTGAGGCCGTGTTCGCGGGCGACAGACACCATCGGCAACACCCCATTGGTATGGCGCAGCGTACCGTCCAGGCCCAACTCACCCAAGAATAGAGTTTTTTCGATAGAAGCCTCTAGCTGGTCGCTGGCTGCCAAAACTCCCACCGCAATGGGCAAATCGTAGGCCGGGCCTTCTTTTTTAAAGTCGGCGGGGGCCAGACTGACTATAATCCGCTTCTGGGGAAAGATGCCACCACTATTTTTGATAGCGGCCCGCACTCGTTCTTTAGCTTCCTGCACTGCCGCGTCGGGCAGACCGACTATCAGGAAGACTGGCAAACTGGTGTTACTTATGTCAACTTCAACTTCGACTAAGGCTCCGTCCAAACCGATTACAGCGCAACTGGTGACTTTTGCAAGCATAGTATATCCTTCGATGTAAATTTAAGCTGGTTAATACGACTTTAGCTAATTATAACATATATCTTCTTATGGGTCTGTTTCAATTTTGTAACAACAAGCTATTTGTAGGAGGCTGCTCCGTGAGCCGATGGTTTGTAGTTTTGGAATGCCAGCAAAATCGGCTGACAGAGCAGCCTTCTACACAAACCAAGCGTTTGACGAAATAGGCTTGAGTAGCAGCCGACTGTTCTTGTCTGACTACTGCCCAAGCCTATTCTTTCAAAACATTAACAACCTTTGATAACAGCTTACTGCTTTTTACGGGGCAGTAAGGCTAAACCAGTGCCGCCAAGCAAAGCTGCTAATACAAACAAGCTTACAAATAGTACCATACTATTCGTCTCCGTTGCGGCAGTAGCTGCTCCACCCAAACCTGTGGCGGGTACTCCTACCGCTGCGGTGGTCGGATTAGCTATTGTAGCGGTTGTCGGCGCAACAGTGGTAGTTGGTGCAATTGTGGTGGTGGTGGCTGCAATTGTAGTTGTCGGTGCGGCTGTCGTCGTCGGTGCGGCTGTAGTTGTCGGTGCGGCTGTCGTCGTCGGCGCAACGGTAGTGGTGGCTGCGGTGGTAGTGACTGCCGCAGTTGTGGTCGCGGCGGGTGCGGTGGCTACAACCCCTACCAGATTCTGAAAGGTACCATCAGAAGCAGGTAAAAGGAAACCAACAGGCAGTCCATTTGTGGTAGCACTACCTTGAATAGTAGCTGTCCCATAGGCAGATTGGGGCGAAGTTTCGTGGATGTTGGTGATAGTCAGGTTGGCAACTGCACCCGCATCGCCAGATGGAACTGTACCAGCGTTATCCGCAATCTCCTTAGCGATGGTTGTACCTTGATTTTTAATATCATGGAAAGGCTTGCCATCTTGCAAATTCCACATCGCTAACT
Source organism: Chloroflexia bacterium (assembly GCA_038207455.1). Classification (GTDB taxonomy): domain Bacteria; phylum Chloroflexota; class Chloroflexia; order Chloroheliales; family Chloroheliaceae; genus JBBQZT01. Next base: position 7,134 of record JBBQZT010000115.1, on the reverse strand, counting down.
GTACCTCATAGGGCTGGCTGGTAACATAGCCTTTACTCAAGGCATAGGCCAGGCCACCCCGAACTTTATCCAACGCCAATCCTTTGGCCGGAATGGTTTGGCCTTCAGGAAAAGTCTTGCCAAAGTCCAGGCAGAAAACGTTAATCGTGTTACCGGAGGTTTGAGCCTGCGCTGGTTGGGCGGCACTTAACCACACCGCCAAATTAAGGGCAGTCAAAAGCAACGCGCCGCCAAGCAAGCCGAAAGCCGCCTTTTTGCGGTTCGCTCGTGAGTTAAAACTACTGGGCATAATAATTCCTTTCATCTAAACTAAACCAGCTTTATAGCGTCTGGTTTCGACTAATAGTTTACCAAGTCTCGTTTATCTATCGGTGCTGATAGACAAGCTTGAAGTTAAGAACGGGTGTGGTGGGCGGTTGGGTTGATGTGGGGTATAGTCTATTGACGGAGCAAAGTCCCACGAGTTGAAAGCTTAACGATCATACTATTAAGCATTTCCTATGCCACTATATCTGTTAGATTAAAAGATTATTAGAATTTCTACAGGGTTACAATTTGCAAAATACCATCCAGAATAGCTTGCGGGTCGGGGGGTGAACCAGCGATATAGCCCGCCAGATGCAGACCGGGAGGCAACAGTAAGCCGACATTTTTGGCAATTATTTGGGGGGGTGCGGCTACTGCGTCTTCCTCGGTTGGCAGAACGGCAGAAACAGGCTCTAGCAACGGCCCGACTACCCCGTAAGCCAGACGGAAGGGCGAAGTGCTGAGGGTTTCCGAGCCAACTGCGATTAGCTTGAGGTCGGGCGGCAACGAAACCAGCAAGCGATAAACCAAAGGGGCTAGTTTCTCGGTCAGGCTACCATATAGCAAAATTACGTCGGCTTGATAAGGACTGGCGGTCAGGCTCAAACCCTGGCTGGCAGCGTTGTAAGGTGGCCCAAACATCGCTTCGATTTCCAGTCGTTCACCGTTCGAGCCGCCCAAACTTAGGGGATAAATTGCTACCGATAAGCCTCTGCGCCTGGGAAAATTTTTTGGAGCAGCGGCTGCGTCCGCCGTTTTGGTGGGACGCGCCATTATAACGCCCCCTTCAAAGCATCGTTCAAAATATTCAAAAGGGGCGCGGGCCACAAACCTACCACGATCACTATCGCCACCATCGCCAGGATTAGCACCACCGCAGGACGGGGTTCGGGTAGGGTTTTGAGACCGGGTACGTCGCGGCCCATAAAAACGCGATGAAAATAGCGCAGGTGGGCAATCAGCAGCAGCAACATTGTCGCCCCCGCCACCAACGCCCACACTAGACCTGCCCGTGCTGCCGCCTGTAAAATCAGATACTTTCCGGTAAACCCACCCAGGAGTGGCACGCCTGCCAGTCCAAGCAAACCGATACCCACGCCAATCGCCGCGATGGGCATTTTACGCCCCAGCCCGGTCAGTTCGCCAAAACGCCGCCCTTCGTTACAATAATAAATCAGGCTGAAACTACTGAAAATCAGCAATTGGAAAAAGGCGAAGGCAGCCGCCTCGAACATCGCGCCCGTCCTACCTACGCTATAGTTGGAGGCCAGACCGAACAAAATCAAGCCTAAATCGGCACTGGCGGTATAAGCCAGCAATTTGCCCAGGCCGTTTTGTCCCAACGCGAACACCGCCGCCGCGCCAGCCCCAGCCAGTCCCACCGTCATCAGCAGCTGCGACTCGTGCTGGTTGTCGGTCAGCAGCAGAGGGTTTTGTAGCACAAAGTTCATAAAAAAGACTACTACGGCCACATTTATCAGGCCCAAGACCAAAAAACCGGCCAGACCGGGGGCTTCCTCGATTACTTCGGGCAACCACAAATTGAGAGGGAAAATCGCCAATCGGGTGGCAAAACCGACTACTGCCAGAGCCACCACGATTTGGGTCAGGTTGGTTCGTTCGGGACTGAGCCGGAAACGCTCCAGAAAAACCAGCGCGATAAATAACATCAAGCCAAAAAAGACGCTGGCTATTAGATAGCGCACCGCCGCCCGTACTACTTTGACAAAACGTTCCTCGTCGTCGGGGTCAACATCAACTACGGCCACGATGCTGAAAAAGCCCGCCGCCACAAAACTTAGCGTGACCAGAAAGACATTGCTAAGGGAGAAAGCCGCCGCAATCGCGCCACAAATCGCCAACGTGACTGGCCCAAAGCGGCCCGATAGCAAAAAGCCCGTCGCAAACGCCGCCACCAGCCCCACAGCCGCAAGACCAAACAAAAAGGTCAAAAAAACCCTTGACAGACTGTTAAAGGCAAAGGCTGTGTCCGCGCTACTGGTGGCAGAGGGTTGCCAGACCAGACCGATTTCAGCAGCCAGCGTCGCTACGGGCCAAAACAGGCTCAGGGCGCGGCTGAACCGAAAATTTCTGGGTGGGAAAACAAACTCGAATACGATTATAAAAACCGTCACTACAAACGGCAAAGCCAGAATTACTAATTGCATTGCTTGTTTTTAATTCTCTATACCACCTCAAACACCGGGGCGGCGGCGGTTGAAACGTTCGCTCAAGGTCAAAGTTTTCATTTTGTTGAAAAAGGTAATCGCCAGATAAGAAATAATCAGAGCCAGAAAAATTGTGATAGCGGCACTCGCACCTAAAACTAAGGGGTTGTCGCCGTTCCGCAACAGCGAATACAGCAAATCCGCCCCATTGAGGGCCACCAGCAAACCCACCCCCAATTTTATTATATCATTGCCTACTACCATAATGGTCACACCCACCGAGCCGAGCCAGAAAAAAACAAAGTCGCCCAGGAAATTGCCCGAAAATGACAAAAGGGTGGTAAAGGCGTAGGCGGTCACGGCGGCGATAATCACCGCTCCCAACGGCAGCAGATAATCAATGTAGCGGAAACGGTTAAATTCGTCGGCTTCTTGCTGGTAAAACAGCCGCCGCAGACCGCCACGCCCTTTGGCTACTTCTTGCGCTGCTTGTTGGCGTTGGCTGCGGCCTTCAAACACAATGGCATAGCCAGTCAGCAGCAAAATCAAACCCGCCAACACTGCCGCCACCCCTTTCAGAAAAATCGCCAACGGCAACGGCCCTAGCATCACTCGCACCGTAGTTTCGTTCAGGCTGTTGGCAATTACGGCCAGGGCCAAATACTGCACCACCAGGGCCGGGGTCAGCACCCGCCAATCCTTAAACACGGTCATGATAACCGCCGAAGCCAGCAGCAAAGCCAGGAACACCGTATAGTTATCTTTGGTTAAAGTTAAAAAGCTCATCTTGTTAGCAAAATAATTAAAATAATCAATAAAAAGGCTGCCAACGCCGCGTAAAAACGTTCGGTCAGCCACTCGAAAGCAAAGCGCAGACGGGCCAAAGCTCCTAGCCCAATTCGTCCAAACAAATTGCCCACGAAACCGCTATCCAAAACTTGATACAGAGCCAGCAAACGGCTGTTGAGTGGGCCAAGCAATTCGGCGGCGGGCAGATGCGGCCCGATTGTGGGCTGAACCGGAGCTTGCGCCCGAAAACCAGTCTGGAAAAATTCATCCTCAAAACCTTTGGGAGCGGCGGTATTGACGGTCAGGGCGCGAGATTGAGTGCCACGCAACTCTTGCCAGGCGCGTTCGGCGGCTTCGCGCTCGTTTTGGCTGCCAAAAAACAAACCGCCCTGAAAAGCCGTCACCGCTTGACCGCGCTTGAGACGCATAAAAACTACCAGGGCCGCTAACCCACCCAAGAGCAGCAGCAAGGCAAACCAGCCACCCGGCCCAAACAAAGCGTTGTTCAATATGGGCTGTGTCTGACTGGCTGGAACGAGACCCACCAGGAGATGATTAACCCAAAAACTCAAGCTGCCGGGCCAAAAGCCGACCAGCAGTAGCAAAAGGCAGAGCAAACCAGGTGCAACCAGGCTCCAGTAGCTACGAAGGTTGGGAGTTTCGACGGTGCGCCGCTCGTCAATCAAAAATTGAGCGATACTCTGGCCGACGATTACCACAGCTAAGGCTACGCCGAAAATCACACACGCAAAACAAACCAAATCCAGACGCGAACCCGCCGCCAATAACTCGCTCAAAATCTGCCAATGCACAGGATAGGAGGGCGAAAGCGGGGGACCAGTTGCGCCAATCGCTGCGATCAGGTAAAGCACGGTTAATATCGGTCTGAAATACGCCGGGCGCGAAACCGGAACGGGTAAACCTTTGCCGCCAGGATTGGGCGGGGGCAGCGCGGCTTCAATCGTCATCAAATCGGCGCAGATAAACATAGCCGGGCCACAAATCGAGAGAGTGACCAGTTGCAGACCCACCATCGCCAGATCGCCCGTTCCCAAGCCCAGCGTCACAAAACCCATCTGGGCCATTATTAGCCAGGCGGTTTTTTTGACCAGACCTGGTTCGCGCACGCCTAGCCAGCCACTTGTTAATAAGGTCAACGCTCCGATTGCCAACAACGGCCAGCGCAGATCGGTCCACAAATTCAGCCCCGCACTCGCCCCGATTAGTTGCAAACGGCCCGGCACGTAAACCGCCAGCCCGAATAACACGCCCCCACCGAGCCAACCCCACACCGCCGTGGGCAATCCGCTCTGACCACCAAACCACGTGCCGAAGGGAAACTGGGCCGCCTTAAAAATTGCGCCCACCACCACCAGGCCAAAAAGCAGGGTGTCAACCGTAGCCGGAGATATATCGGTATAAAGCGAGTGTCCGCCGGAGCGCGAGATGATAGTCAAAAACGGGGTTAAAATAAGCAAACCCGCGAACCAATTTACGCCCAAAGCCCGGTAGGACGAGGGTTGGGCAGCCGCTCCCCGCAAACCAGGCCCGGTCAGTAGATAAATCACCAGCCCCAAAACTTCCTGCCAGAAATATAGCATCACTAAATCTGCTGAGTAAAGGGTCGCCAGCCCTGCCCCGCCCGCCATCAGCAGTAAGCCGTACAGCCGCCCGGTCACAATTTTGTCGTCGCGTTCGGCCAACGGTTGCCGTAAAACCAGGTAAAAAGTCACCAAGACCAAAAGGATTACCAGGGGCAGGGCAAAAACGTAGCTAAACCAATCGGCCCGAAATGCCATCTGCACCGCGAAGTCGTCCACCAGAGCATAATTAAACAAGGTGGCGGGCGGATAAACCGTAGCCGCGTCCAGCCGCAAACCAACTACAATCGTACTGGCAAGCACCAGCAGCAAGAAGATAAAAATATAGCTATAGAACATCCGACGGCGCGTTTCCATCAGTGAACCTAATACAAACAAACCGCTTCCACTCAGCAGTAATGCCATCGGCCCAAAAACCAGGCAAACATCGTAAAGTCGCATTATCTCTCCGCACACGAAAAACAATAATCCAGCGAAGCCAGCAGCGCGGGCGCATCGTCGGCTTCCTGTCCGGTCAAGACCAGGGGCAAGGCTGGTAAATTAGTCAAGGTGGGGGGATTGAGCTTGAGCCGCCCTAGCTGGCCGTTTTCGTCGGCAGCTACATAGCACAACAATTGACCGCGTGGCGACTCGATAATAGCGGTGGCCTCGCTGCACGGCTCGTACATCGGCGGCATCAAGCTATCATTGAGCGTTCCTTCGGGCAGATGTAGCAAAACCTGGCTGACGATGTTCAGGCTTTCCAGGCTTTCCAACAAACGCACCGCCAGACGTGAAAACAAATCTCCGCGACGTTGGGTAATTACCCGAAAATCCAGGTCGGCGTAGGCAGCGTAAGGCTCAAAAGTGCGCCAATCTGCCTGGGCATCGCTGGCCCGCGCTATCGGCCCGACCAGGCCATACATTACGGCTTCCTGTACCCCGATAAGACCAATCTTGATGGTACGGCGTTGCAACTGGCGGTTGTCCAGCAAGCTATTGACCGACTCGTAAATATTTTTACGTAAGAGTTCGACAGCGTTTTGGAAATCTGGAGTGAGGTAAGGCGCACGCATCGCCCCGCCCGGCAAAGTGAAAGTGTCATAGATGCGGTTGCCCGTCGCCGCCAACAGTTGACGCAAACCCTCGGTCTCACCTTCCAGTCGGGCCGCTCCCACATTCAATCCCAACAAACGCAACACCCGGGCCGTCGCACCCAAATGGCTGGCGGCGCGCTCCAGTTCCGCCGTCACTACCCGCAAATAGCTGGCCCGCGCGGGCGGTACGACTCCGGCCAGCTTTTCCAACGCCATCGCCACCACCAGCGTGTTAGCATACGAACATTTGCCACACAAGCGACTAATCGGGGCCAGAATTTGTTGCGCCAAAAGACCTGGCAAGGCTGCTTCGACTCCCCGGTGGTTGAAACCAAGCTCAAGCTCCACACTATCAATTTTTGTTCCGGCCACTTCCAACTTATAAGCTACTGGCTCGTCCAGGGACGGGTGGAAAGGGCCGATGGGCAACAGATACGCCATTAAAAATCCATATTACTATAGGCTGTGATAGCAGTTATAAAGCCAATCCAGGCTATAGTACCAGCCTGACCCAGGCGCGTCAAGCTCAACCCAGGTGTGGGGTGTGATGCGTAATTGTGCGTTGCTAACGGTTTGACTGTGATTTGGCGCGGAAGGCGAGGTCAAGAAAAGTTAGGAACTCGTTGGGAACAGATATTAAGAACCTATCTCATTAGGAAACGGATTTTGCTCTTTGCTCCTACAGGCGGTTAAAAGCAAAATCAGTAATAGTAGTAAGCAGTGGCGCATACCCGACGAATTATGGCTACAAATACAACCCTTGTTGCCGCCACCAAAGCCGCACCCGCTCGGCTGTCACCGCCCACGGCTTGCTGACCGCGCCGCCATCGACGCTATCTTTTTCCGGCTACGCACTGGTGGTCAATGGAACGCTCTTATCGCCACGGGCAGCTGTACTTCTTCTAGCGCACATCGCCGTCTTCAAGAATGGACACAGGCCGATGTTTTTAGCCGCTTGGGGACGGTGGGATTGGAGCAGTACGCTCAACTCAAAGGCATAAAGTGGGAATGGCAATCTTTGGACCCAGCAATGACTAAAGCCCCGCTCGGTAGGAAAAAAACCGGGCCAAACCCGACCGACCGAGCCAAGCGCGGGACGAAACGCAGCCTACTGACAGACGGGGCAGGCGTGCCGATTGGACTTTGGGTAGCCGCTGCTAATACCGTAGATTTTAAGTTGGTAGCGGCCACCAT
>JBBQZT010000114.1:0-17793 GCA_038207455.1 Chloroflexia bacterium | reverse complement strand
CGGCCAATGGCAACCATTCGGCCAATTCTGGTCGTCGGGGAATTCGGTTTCAGTTTCGATTTCAGGCAGTACAATTGGTGTGGGGCGGACAGAGGTTGTCACCATAATTTTTACTCTTTGCTTCAAGGTTTTGCGCTTGCTATTAAATCAAGCTCGATTATAGCATATGTAGAAAGACACGCACAGCCATAGAACCGAATTCTTCCCCGCAAAATCCCCCAAACGTCCCCTAATTGCTGGCCCTCAAAATGCTGCTCTATTGCATCGGGTATGGGGCTGTGCTATAATTTCCAGCGAAGATTGTTCAAAGGTTCACGAACTTTTGCATATCATGGGAAATGCTCTGGTCAAATATACCGTTCTACTTTTTCTGGTTAAAACTTATAATTGAATGAGGTGCAAGCGATGAATTTGGAGGATTTCAACCTGGCCTACCTATCTACGGGGATTTTTTTGACCGTAGTGGTAGCAGTTGGTCTTACCCTGGCGGTAGTGGGCATACTTATTCGGCCCAGCCGCCCTAGCGCGATGAAGTCCATCCCTTACGAAAGTGGGGTGCCGCCAGTGGGCCGGGCGCGGGAACGTTACACTGTACGTTTTTACATCATTGCCATGCTGTTCGTACTTTTCGATATTGAAGCCATTTTTTTGTATCCCTGGGCCATCAATTTCGACGGTTTTGTGCGACGCGGTGACGGTCTTTTCATTCTGGTTGAAATGCTACTATTCATCTTCATTATAGTGCTAGGCTACGCCTATGCCTGGAGAAAAGGAGCTTTAGATTGGGTCTCCTAGAAGGTAAATTTGAAAGTAACGTGGTGACTACTACGGTTGACTCCTTAATCAACTGGAGTCACAAAGCCTCGATGTGGCCGCTCATCATGGGAACGGCGTGTTGTGCGATTGAAATGATGGCAGTCGGTATCAGCCGCTTTGACGTGTTGGAACGGTGGGGTATGCTATATCGCTTCTCGCCGCGCCAGAGCGACGTGATGATTGTGGCCGGAACTGTCACTAAAAAGATGGCTCCTGTGGTCAAAACCATCTATGACCAGATGTCCGAACCGAAGTGGGTCATCGCAGTCGGCAGTTGCGCCATCAGTGGCAACATCTATAACAGCTACAGCACCCTGCAAGGAGTTGACCGGGTGGTGCCAGTAGATGTGTATGTGCCGGGTTGCCCGCCCAATCCCGAAGCTATTTCTTACGGCATTATGGAGTTGCAACGCATCATTATGGGAGACCGTCACATCCGCAAAAATATCCCGCTCATTGGCCTGAACACATCCCAAGTCCCGAACACCCATGATGTCCTAAAGCCGGGCCATATCAAGACCCCGACGGCTCAGGATTATGCCGCCCATCTGGACGATGGCAGCGACACCAAAACCTTGAACGCACCTTTAACAGTCAACCGTAACGGTCATAAAGATGGTAAATGAGGTAGCTAAGAATGCAGGATAGCTTACAGATAGTGGTTGACCGGGTAAAAAATCGTTTTGGCGACGCGGTTTTGAGCGTGGTCGAATTCCGAGACGAAATAACGGTGCGCGTCAAAAAAGAAGATTGGCTTGAACTGCACCGCTTTTTACGTGACGATAGCGACACCAACTTTGCTATGATGATTGACGAAACGGCGGCAGATTACCCCTTACGGCTGGAACGTTTCGATGTGATAACGCATTTGCTTTCGCTGGACAAACGCCATCGGTTGCGGGTCAAGACTGCCATTGGGGAAAACGACCCAATACCCAGTCTGGTTCCACTTTGGAAAACGGCGAACTGGCTGGAGCGTGAGACTTACGATTTATTTGGTATCATTTTCACAGGCCACCCCGATTTGCGCCGTATCTTAATGCCCGAAAATTGGGAAGGCTATCCTTTACGCAAAGATTACCCAGTGGAAGGTTACGATATTTAGATTTTTAAAGTAACTGTTCATGTACTGTCATTCCGAGGCACGAGGAATCTCTAACCCGGTTTTCTAATTAGAGATTCCTCCGGGTACCCCCTGGGTGGCAGAGCCTCCATTCGGAATGACAAGATTAGAAGGCAAATTTTATGCAAGATACTGCGACCTGGGCTTCTCCCGAAGAAGTTAAAAATTTTCAGCCTTCAGAACGCCGGATGCGCCTCAATATGGGGCCGCAACACCCTTCGACACATGGCGTACTACAGGTGATTCTCGACCTGGAAGGCGAAGTGATTGTCAAATGCGACCCGGTGCCGGGCTATTTGCATCGTGGCACCGAAAAACTGGCCGAAAATAAACACTATACCCAAATTATCCCGCTCACTGACCGCCTGGACTATCTGGCAGCGTTTAATAATAACGTGGCTTTTTGTATGGCTGTCGAAAAGTTATTGGGCCTGGAATTGCCTCCCCGCGCCCAATGGTTGCGGGTGATTTTGATGGAGTTGCAACGTATCGCCAGCCATTTAATCTGGTTCGGGACGCACATCATGGACATTGGGGCAATCACCGCCTTTTTGTATTCGATGCGCGAACGCGAAACCATCTTGGATATTTTTGAGATGTGCTGCGGCGCACGCCTGACCTACTCCTACGGGCGGGTGGGCGGCTTTATGGCCGACGTTCCGGCAGGCTTTGAGGAAAAAGTCCGCGACTTTATCAAGATTTTCCCTGAACGTTTGGCCGAATACAACAAGCTAGTGACGCGCAACCCGATTTTTATGGATCGCACCATTGACATCGGTGTAATCACCAAAGCGGACGCGATTAGCCTGGGCTTTACCGGGCCGTGTTTGCGAGGCAGTGGCGTAGATTGGGATTTACGCAAACGCGAACCGTATCTGACCTACGACCAGCTTGATTTTGATATTCCGATTGGCACTAAAGGTGATTGCTATGACCGCTATCTGGTGCGAATGGAAGAAATGGTTCAAAGTATTCGCTTAGTCGAGCAAGCGATGGACAGATTGCCCGAAGGCCCGGTACGTGCAGACGATCCGAAGGTAGTTTTGCCGCCCAAAGAACTGGCGATGACGACGGCAGAAGCGATGCAACGCCACTTCTACCAGGTCATTCACGGCTTCCCGACTCCAGTGGGCGAGGCTTATGGCAAAATCGAAGGTAGCAAAGGCGAACTCGGCTTCTATATAATTAGCGACGGTTCGAGCCAGCCCTACCGGATGCACATCCGCGCCCCTAGCTACGTCAATTTGCAATCGCTCCCTTTGATGGCGGAAGGGCGTATGGTGGCGGATATAGTGGCAGCCATTGGTTCGATTGATATTGTGTTGGGCGAAGTTGATCGTTAGTGCTTTACAAGGGGTCGTGGGGGCATAGCCCTTGCGCGGGGTGATGGGGGTGTCCCCCATTATCTCTTTTTACATCAAAAAAGTTTATGTAAAAAAGAAGAAAACACACACTATGTTTTCAGTTGCTCAATTAAGTGCTTTGTGGGATACCACAGTGGGCCAGACAGCGGCAGCGGCCACCTCCAATCGCACCGACCCCACTCAAGAGCCGATTATCTGGTTCTTGCAAACTTTCGTGACCCTGTTCGTGATTATGAACGTGGTGCTGGTTACGATGGCTTACCAGACCTGGGCCGAGCGCAAGGTGATGGCCCGAATGCAAGACCGTATCGGCCCGAACCGGAGTGGCCCGGCAGGTTTGCTACAACCGATTGCCGACGCGGTAAAATTGTTGTCCAAAGAGTTTATTATTCCGCGTGAAGCCGATAAAGCCGTGTTTTTGACCGCCCCCCTGATGGGTTTTATTCCGGCAATCGCGGCCTTCGCTATCGTTCCCTGGGGCGATGCCAACACCGAAGGCTTTTTGGGTGGCTGGTTTCGGCCCGCCATCGCCAATTTGAACCTGGGCATCATTTATCTGCTGGCCTTTAGTTCCCTGGGGGTATATGGCATCGTGATGGCCGGATATTCGAGCGGCAACAAATATTCTATGTTGGGCAGCTTGCGTTCGTCCGGTCAGGTGGTCTCCTACGAGTTGACGCTGGGCTTGAGCTTGATGGGTGTACTTATCCAGGCTGGTTCACTCAACCTGAACGACATAGTTTTGGCCCAACGCAACACCGTTTGGTATTTTATTCCGCAGTTCTTTGGCTTCTTTGTTTATATGATTTCGGGTATCGCCGAAACCAACCGCGCCCCCTTCGATTTACCCGAAGCCGAGTCGGAATTAGTATCGGGCTTCCACCTTGAATATAGCGCGATGAGCTTTGGCTTCTTCTTCCTGGCCGAATATATCAATATGAACGCGGTGGCAATCGTGGCGGCGACTATGTTCTTCGGCGGGTGGGCCGCACCCTTCCCGTTCCTGGAATTTATACCCGGCCCAATCTGGCTATTTATCAAGTTCGCCGCCTTCCTGTTTCTATATTACTGGTTGCGTTCCACCGTCCCCCGCTTCCGCTACGACCAGGTGATGGGCTTGTGTTGGAAATTTTTGTTTCCTATCGCCCTGGCAAACTTAGTGATTACTGGCATCGTCAAATTGGCGGGCATCCAGTTTGGCTGGTGGGGCTAGAAATACTTTGATTGGAGAATGTTTTTATGGCTGGTGGTAATATTGCTGGGGAAATCGCCAAAGGTCTAGGCGTAACCCTCAAGCACTTTTTCAAAAAGCCCGTGACCGTACAATATCCCAAGCAGATGCGGGCTATCAATCCCCGCTTTAGGGGAGCGGTGGCGATGGTGCGCGATTACGAAACCGGCAAGGAACGCTGCGTCGGGTGTGGCCTTTGCTCCGCCGTGTGTCCGGCCAATTGTTTAACTGTCGTGCCGGGCGTTGATGAACACGGTATCCGCAACGCTAAGATTTATCTTTACGATATGAGCCGTTGCGTTTTCTGTGCGATGTGCGTGGAGGTCTGTCCCGAACTGGCTCTCGTAATGACCCACGAGTTCGAGCTATCCACGCTTGACCGCAGCCAGTTGGTGCTGGACACCACCGCGATGCTGGAAATGGCAGACCGCAACTTCAAACGCACAGGCGAAGCAATCGAAGAACCTGGCTTCCCGGCAGTAACCGATGCGCCCAGTTCGATTATAAAACATAGCCAGTTGGACGAGCGCATCCAACGCGGCAACTACCAGAGCCATCAGCCCCTGCTAGGACTGGCTCCGCATGGCTATCCGATGCCCTACAAAGATTATCTGGAAAAAGCCAAACAGGGCAAGCCGTTGGCCCAGGGCAATTTGACTCCGAACTTGCAGGAAATCCAGAACAACGTGTTACCGGAAGACGAGCGCAAACCGTTGCCCAAAGCTGACCGCGATATGATGGCTGGCACCCGCGAAGACCGCCCCCAACTCAAGACGGCGGCAGATGTGGACGTGTCCAAACCAATGACACCCAAAATTTTGCAAGATCATGGTGGTCAGGGCAACCTGGAAAAAACTGACCGCAAGAGCTACTAACGTATTTGTTAAGGTTTGCCCTTTGTCACCCTGAGCGGAGGTGTTGCGAGGCGAAGGGTCTGTTGCTAAAATCTTGTCCATACCGCAAACTAAACCTTTAGCAATATATAGCAACAGATTCTTCACTCCGCGCTACGCAAGAGCCTCCGTTCAGAATGACAGAACTCGGTAGGTGAACAGGTACCTACTAACAAATAAATTGGAGGGAGTACGCTTTGGCTTATCGGCATAAGAGTGGGCTTCCTACAAATAAATCCTTCAAAGGATAAAAGAGATGGTTTTGGAACAAATTCTGTTTATCATATTTGCGGCCCTGGCAACCCTGACTTCAATTGGGTTAGTAGTGTTCAAAGACCCGGTGCATTGCGCTCTATGTCTGGTGCTGACCTTCTTTAATATCGCGGCCATCTATATCCTGTTGGGCGCGGAGTTTCTAGCCGCTATCCAGGTTTTGGTTTATACGGGCGCGATTCTGGTGTTGTTCTTGTTCGTAATGATGCTGTTGCAGCCCCGCCTCGGCGCAACCCTGAACCCATTGCGTTTCTTCCAGTCGCGCTTCGGGCCGTTTTTGGCGTTGGGCTTCCTGGCCGAAGTGGTACTGGTAGTTTTCACCTCGTCTTTTGTATTGAATGGTGGCAAAATCACGGCAGCTAACAATACCCAGGCCCAGAATATGGTCGCGTCGGTAGCCTATAGCAGCAGTGCGGAAGTACCAATGCTCAACGAAGCGGGCAAAAGTATTGTCGCGGCTGGCACTTATGCTTCTGAAGTCCCTCACACGGTTGGACACCCGGCCCTACTCGGCAAAGAATTGTATAGTACCTATCTTTTCCCGTTTGAGGTCTCGTCGCTTATCTTGCTAATCGCCGCGATTGGCTCAATTGTGATAGCTCGCCGCAGCCTTGCACACGACCCTGGCGAACGCGGGCGTGGGCGCAAACCTGGTGGCTTGATTACCCTGGCCCAACCTATTCCAGGCAGCCCACAAGCCGAGGAAATGCAACAGGAAGAAAAAGACCTAGTGGCATCGGGAGTAAAAGTCAGCGATTATGACCGTAAAGTGATTTTGAGGAAGTAGAAGTAAAGGTAGGTGTGGGTATGACTGCTGTAATAGAAAGACCTACAATCGAAGATGTAGCCGCCAGGAGATATACTGCTGAAGATTTCGAGACCTTGCCCGATGATGGTAAAGAGTACGAGCTAATAGACGGGGAATTGGTTGAAATGAAAGGTGCAAGCGGAAGACACTCCGAAGTTATAAGCGTAATAGACACTAACCTGAGAGCGCACGCGAAGACTAATAAGTTAGGACGTGTGTTTGTAAACGCACCAGTCGCGCTAAATGATAGAGATGAACCACGTCCCGATGTACTGTTTGTAGCAGCGGGCAAGCTTCCCGATGATTTTGAAGGGCCGATCCTTGCGACACCTGATTTGGTGGTTGAGGTTAATTCTCCTAGCGATACTACAAAGGGTATCTATGACAAGCTTGTGAAATACCGTGCGGCAGGAGTACGCCTAATCTGGTCAGTGTTCCTCTTAGAGAGATACGTTTTAATCTACCGTTTGGGCAATCCAAAGATTCAGCTGCTCAATTTGAACGACGAGTTAGAGGGTGAGGACGTTATTCCGGGCTTCAAGCTCAAAGTAAGCACTATTTTCGAGCAGTAAAGGCTTTGTCGGAGTGGCAAACCTGATACAAGTACAAACGTAAGCTGGATAGACTATAAAGGTGGAGATGGGCCATGACTGCTGTAATAGAAAGACCTACAATCGAAGATGTAGTAGCTAAGAAGTACACTGTTGCAGACACTCAAGCTCCGGCACCCGTTGGCGATAATTACGAACTGATAAATGGAGTATGGATTGAGATGCCCGGTCAAAGCGGAATACACAGCAGGATAATTACCAAATTGGCTCGTTACATTGATACTTATGCTTCAGTTGGAAAATTGGGTCAAACTTTCAGCCAGGGACCTGTCGCACTAACCACCAATAATGAACCACGTCCAGACGTGTCATTTGTAGCAGCTGGTAAATTGCCCGATTATTTCAGTGGCCCAATTTCAGTTCTTCCTGATCTGGTAATTGAGGTGAATTCGCCTAGTGATACCACTGAAGGTATCCACGACAAGCTGATAATGTACCGTGAAGCGGGTGTACCTTTGATTTGGTCAGTATTTATGTTAGATAAATACGTTCTGGTTCATCGTTTGAATGACCTGAATATTCAATTGCTCAATTTGAACGACGAGTTAAACGGTGAGGACGTTATTCCGGGCTTCAAGCTCAAAGTAAGCACTATTTTCGAGCAGTAAAGGCTTTATCAAGCGTGATAAACTTTAGATAAGTATAGAGGAATTTACGTATAACGAATTAAGGTAGGTGTGGATATGACCGCTTTAATAGAAAGACCTATAATCGAAGATGCAACAATCAAACTACATAGTCTCGATAAATCCGAGGTTTTACCAGTTGATGATAATTACGAGTTAATAAATGGGGGGTTGATAGAGATGCCTGGCGCAAGCGGCAAACATGGTAGAGTAGTAACCATATTAAGCCGTTACCTGGATACTCATACTACAGACAACCAGCTTGGTAAGATATTTTCTAATGCCCGCGTAGCTCTAAGTATCGGGAATGAGCCTATTCCAGATTTAACGTTCGTGGTAGCAGGTAGATTGCCCAACGAATTTAGAGGAGCAATTCCGGCGATACCTGATTTGGTAGTTGAGGTAAATTCTCCAACTGATACCACCGAAGGCATTCACGACAAACTTGTGATGTATCGTGAGGCGGGTGTGCGTTTGGTCTGGTCAGTATTTTTGTTGGATGAGTATATTTTAATTCACCGCCTGAAAAGCCCAAAGATTCAGTTGCTCAACTTAGATGATGAATTAGATGGTGAGGACGTTATTCCGGGCTTCAAACTCAAGGTAAGCACCATTTTCGAGCAGTAGTTTTCCTGGTTGTACGCGGAGGTGTAAAAATGTTGACCATATCGCCCGAACTGCAAAAACAGATAGAATACAACGCCCGCTACGAAGGAGTCGCTCCTGACCAGTGGCTGGAAACGGCTGTAAATCAACGGGCGGCTTTCCTGGCTGCTAAAAGGCTTTGGGAGGCAGAGGAAAAAGCTGATATTCGGGAGTCTTTCGTTGAAAGCGGCAAACCTTATACCCAAGCAGATATTCTAGCTGAGTTGGAACACCGGCGGGCATTGTATCTGGAGAAAACAGGTGGGGCTTATATAATTGTGCCAGACACTGGGGTTGATGACATCACTCCCGAAGAATTCGAGGAATTAAAGCAGACTATTGCAGAGAGCGAACTTGAAGAAAGATTTGGAATACATCACACCACCGAAGATATGGTGGAATACGTCGCAAAAGCGATAGCAGAGTATAAGAAGTCGTAATTGGGACCGGGTAAGTATTTATGATTGATTGGACTATTAAATCGCTTGCTGACGTTGCAGACATAGTAGTTCACCTGTTGCAAACTAATCCTGATCAGGTAGCAGATATTACCAACCAGATAGGTTCTAAAGCGAATTAGTTAATTTATAATGCTATGACTGGAAGTAACGTTCATGGCCTTGATCATCGCTATCGAAAGTCATACGCCGTCAACATGAAATACATAATCTATTACAAAATATTAGGAACAGACTCTATAAAAATTATACGGGTCAGGTCTTCCAAACAAAGACCATTGAAACCGAGCGAAATTGTGTCGTGACATTTGATTTTATAGATCAAACCTGTGCTAACACAATTTTCGAGTAGTAGGCATTAAGGTTAATGGAGGTAAAAATGTTGACAATATCGCCCGAACTACAAAAACAGATAGAAAGTACGGCCAAATATGAGGGAGTTGCCCCTGACCAGTGGCTAGAAGCAATAGTGAACAAAGAATTGACGGCACAAGCCAACAAGAGATTGTGGGAAGCTGAAGAAAGAACTGACATCGTAGATGGCTTTATCGAAAGTGGTAAGACTTTTAATAAAGCAGACATTGAACAGGAATTAGAACAACGGCGGCCAGTGTATCTACAGAAAACGGGTGGAGTTTATATAATTGTGCCGGATACTGGGGTTGATGACATTACTCCCGAAGAATTGGAAGAACTGAAAAAGGATTTCAGAATAGCGGAGGAAAATTTCGAGCAAGGAAATTATTACACTACCGAAGAAGTGCATGAGTATGTAAATCAAAAGCTGGCGGAGTTTCTACAAGCGCAAAAAGGTAATGCTTAATGGTTACTTGGGACATTAAAGCTCAGGTTGACCTTGCCGAAGTAATAATTTTTGCAGCCAAACAAAGCCTGGAAAAAGCAAGCGTCGTTGAGGAGGAAATCAGGACGAAGGCCGCTTCTTTGGACAGGAATCCAATGATAGGAACAGCAGTTCCAGGTTTAGATGATAGTTACAGAATGACTTATGCTGACAAGCAAAGATATAGAATTTATTATAGAGTTTTAGGAATTCAATTAATCCAAATAGTGCGAGTGCAGTCTTCCAAACAAAGGCCGTTGCGACCAGACGAGATTGAACCGTAAATTTAGGAGTAGAGATGATACCTGTAGCGTGGTATTTGATTTTAAGTGGTTTGTTATTCACGATTGGGCTGACGGGCGTGTTGATCCGACGCAACATCTTGATTATTTTTATGTGCGTCGAATTAATGATGAACGCCGTCAATATCAGCCTGGTGGCTTTCGCCCGCTCGTTTGCGGATAAAAAAGTCCATTTCGCGGGCGATAGCTTCATGGTTTTTGTGATAACAGTGGCGGCGGCAGAAGCAGCCGTTGGGTTGGCGATTATTATAAGTCTGTCGCGTCAGCAAAATTCGGTGGACGCAGACGACATTGATTTGCTAAAGGAGTAGGCGCATCCATGACCTTAGAAGATGTCAAAAGTTTCCTTTGGCTCATTCCGGCTCTGCCCGTACTAGCCGCCCTTATCAACGGCACTATCAGCCTGGGTGCGTTGGTCAGCCGTAAGAAAAAAGATTTAAATTCGAGCCAGATGTTTTTACGCAATTTGACTGCCATTATCGGTATCGTGGCGATTGCCTCGGCCCTGATAATGTCAGTCTTGGTTCTAATTGCTTTGCTCGGCACTAGCGGCGAAAAGCGCATTGAAGTTAAAGATATTTACACCTGGATACCCGCAGGCAATTTTCAAATCACGTTCGGCTTTCTGGTTGACCCGCTTACTTCGATGATGCTGATTGTGGTTAATACCATTAGCTTGTTGGTACATATTTTCAGCACGGGTTATATGAAAGAAGAAGACGGGATGCACCGTTTTTATAGCTTTCTGCCCTTCTTTACTTTTAGTATGCTAATGCTGGTACTGGCCGACAACTTTTTGGTATTGTACGTCTTTTGGGAAGCGGTGGGTTTGTCTAGCTATTTGCTCATCGGCTTCTGGTTTGGCAAGAAATACGACTGGGGCCGTTTGTTGCCCACCGAAGCCAGCAAAAAAGCTTTTGTCGCCAATCGTTTCGGCGACTTCGGGTTCAGCCTGGGGATTATGTATATTTTTGTAACTATGCTCAAGGTGGGTGGCGGCGACAATCTGTTTGACCGCCTCAATTACGACAACGTTTTTACCAACATCATCGGTAGCAAAGTTGATAACACCACTATTACTGTCATTTCCCTTTTGCTATTCTGCGGAGCGATTGGTAAGTCGGCCCAAATCCCGCTCAACGTGTGGCTGCCGGACGCGATGGCTGGCCCGACACCCGTTTCCGCCCTCATCCATGCGGCGACGATGGTGACAGCTGGTGTGTATATGGTGGGCCGCGTCAATCCGATTTTCAGCCAATCGGCTACTGCGATGACCGTAGTGGCGGTAATCGGGGTGTTGACCGCGTTTTATGGCGCAACCGTTGGCACTACCCAAAAAGACATCAAGGCGGTGATGGCCTACTCGACGGTCAGCCAGCTTGGGTATATGTTCTTTTCCCTCGGTGTCCTCGGCTGGGTAGCGGCCTTTTTTCACCTGATGACCCACGCTTTCTTCAAGGGTTTGTTGTTTTTAGGCTGTGGTTCGGTTATCCATGCCAACGAAGACACTATCCACGAAGGTTTCCACGAGATGCACGAAAAGTTGGAAGCCTGGGCCAAAGCGCAATACCCCAATGACCCCGAACGCGCCGAAGAAGTGGCTTTTGAATTATTTGAAGCGGGCGAACACGCCATCGAATATGGAGTTGATACCGAAAGCTCGGACGAATTGCTCAAACGCGGCCTTGACCCCCAAAGTATGGACTATATGGGCAATTTGAGCAAAGGTATGCCCATCACCGCTTACAGTATGATGTTCGGGGCGGCGGCTCTGGCTGGTATTCCCTTAACGGCGGGCTTCTGGAGCAAAGACGACATACTCGGTCAGGCTTTTTACCATAACCAATACCTCATCTACGCCATTGGTTTGTTCGCGGCCTTGCTAACGGCTTTCTACAGTTTCAGGATGATTTTCTCGGCTTTCTTTAGCGGTTCGTTCCGCTTGCCCGAAGCTATGAATCGGCTGGCCTATATTGGTCTGGACGCAAAGGCCAAAGAATTGGGTCTCCAAAATTTCCAGGCAGCCCGCGTTATCAACTTTGTAGATGGCTATGCCGCCGCCAAAGCCCAGGGTAGCAAAAAGTTACACGGGGCAGTCACCCAGCCCGGCACGCCGAACGTGGCTTTGGCTGTCGTGGATGGCCGACGCAGCATGACCGTACCGCTTATAATCCTGGCTTTCTTTGCGATTGCGGCGGGTTACGTCGGTTTGCCCAACATCATTTTTGGTAATGGTGCAAATCAGTTTGAGAAATTTTTGTCGCCCGTTTTTGAAAACACGGCTTTCAAACAAGTTGCTCCGATTGAAGAAAACGTAGGCACTACGATTCTGCTGCTGGTAGCTTCGGGTTTAATTGCGATTATTGGGGTAGCTATCGCCTACGTGATGTATAACCGCAACCGGGCCACGATGCCTGCCGCCGTGCGCCGTATGTTTGGGCCGCTTTACAAAATTTCTTTCAACAAATGGTACTTTGATAATGTGTGGGATACTTTGATTGGGACGGGCGGCAAAGCTTTTGGGATGGTTTTATGGTTCTTTGACCGCACTGTAATTGATGGCGCGGTCAACGGGACGGGCTGGCTCACTCGCCAATCGGCGGGCCAGTTACGCAAGGCCCAAACAGGTTTTGTGGGCAATTACGCTTTGATTATAGCGGTGGGTCTGGTGGCAATTGTGGCGATTTTCTTTATCGTGTCGCCAATCAGGTTCTAGGAGCGGTTGAGGAGAGATTTAAGAGATGTTATCTACTATGACTTATCTTCCGCTGGCCGGAGCGATAATCTTGATGCTTTTGCCACGCAACGATAATCTGTTTCGTTGGTTTGCGTTGGCAGTAACTTTCGCCAACTTTGTGTTGTCGTTGATAACCACTATCGGTTTTGACCGCAACGCGAAGGGCTACCAGTACACCGAAAGGGCGGACAACTGGATACCGTCGATTGGTTCGCATTACCACATGGGGGTTGACGGGGTTAGCGTGTTGATGGTGCAGCTGGACGGGCTGCTGTTTTTCCTGGCGGTTATTGCCAGTTGGAAATCAATCACCACCCGTGTGCGCGAATACTTTATAGCCCTGCTACTGTTAAACGTGGGCCTGGTCGGAATTTTTTGCGCCCTCGACTTCTTCCTATTCTATATCTTTTGGGAATTGGTTTTGATACCGATGGCGATTCTAATCGGAATTTGGGGCGGGCCGCGCAAGCTCTATGCTTCCATCAAATTCTTTTTATACACGTTGGTCGGTAGTCTTTTGATGTTGGTGGCAATTATCGCCGTATATTTCCAGTATAGCAGTAAGACTGGACTGCCCGCTACCTTAGATATTGAAACTATTACTAACGCGGTGATGGCTTATCCAGCCACCCACAACGGTCAGCCTTTTTTCGACACAACTTTCCAGTTTTGGGCGTTCCTGGCTTTTGGTCTCGCCTTTGCCATCAAAGTTCCACTATGGCCGTTCCACACCTGGTTGCCGGACGCGCACACCGAAGCCCCGACTGCTGGAAGCGTAATTCTGGCAGGCGTAATGCTCAAGATGGGTTGCTATGGCTTTATCCGCTTCAACCTGCCGCTTTTCCCTGAAGCCAGCAAGTTTTTTGCACCGTATATTATCGGGATGTCCTTGATTGCGATTATCTATGGGGCATGGGTGGCAATGGTGCAGCCCGACATGAAACGGTTGGTGGCTTACTCATCGGTTAGCCACATGGGTTTTGTGATGTTGGGTTTGTTTACCTTTGCTATCGGTTTCAATAGTGAAAATGATGTGCTAGTTGGTAATAACACCCAGGCTTTTAGTGGCGCGGTCATGCAGATGTTTAGTCACGGTTTGCTAACGGGCGGCTTATTTTTAGGTGTAGGAGTGATTTATGAGCGTCTGCACACACGCGACATCCAGACCATTCAAAACACTCTGCGGGTCTCGAACCGTATGCCTTTGTATGCTACTATCTTTTTGCTCTACACGATGGGTTCGCTCGGCTTGCCGGGTATAAGTGGGTTCGTGGGCGAGTTTTTGGTGTTCCAGGGAGCCTTCCGGGTCAATGGTGCCATTAGCACTGTTGCCTCCGTCGTGATTATCTTGGCGGCTGTATATATGCTGTGGGTTTATCAGCGCGTTTTCTTTGGCAGACCGGGCGATTACGACCCGGCTGTAGCAATGGCCCACGCTTCGACTGGACATGGCGACCACGATGAGCACGCGGTAACGGCCAACGTTGACAGCCATAGCAGTAGTTCACCGGAAGCGACCCAACGAATGTTCGGGATGCAGCACGGCAGTAGCACCGACCAGATGGCAGCCAGCGACAAGCATTCCGACGAGGAAGCGCACGGCGGTAACGGCCATCACCCTGACCCAGACGTTTTGAACAATGGAGCAAAATTTCCTGATTTGAACTTTGGGGAGATGTTGACGCTTTACCCAATGGGTATCTTGACAATCCTGTTGGGCATCTTCCCGGCCTGGGTGTTGGACTTCTTCAACCAGCCTGCCCAGGTTCTGACCCAGGCTTTGACCACCCATTCCAACACGGCAGTCAGGATAGTTGAGCATATTAGTCGTCATTTCTAGCCTGACCTAGATAATGGTAGGAGCTAAAGATGTCAACCCAATCGGTAGTTATAAACCTGCCGGAAGACCTTTACAACATATTTAAACAGCAGGCAAGCCAAAAGCCACGAGCAGTCGAGGCCGAAATTGTTGAGGCAGTAGCTAAAGTTGCGCCTATGTTAATTAGCGATAAACTGCCTGCTGAATTAGAGGAGTTAGTAGCACAACTGGTTTTTCTGGATAATACTGTGGTACGTCGAATTGCCCAAAGCAAAGCCAATCGCAAAGAAACAGCCCGAATTGAAGCTTTACATTTCAAACGCCAGGATACTGGGCTTGACGAAAGTGAGCGCAAAGAACTGGCTGGTTTGATGAAAAAGTTTGACCGTTGGTTTGTTTTACGTAACGAAGCACTTGGTCTGCTTATCAAGCGAGAACAGGATGTGACAAGTTGCGTTCCTAAAACTAATGGTTAAGAAATATGTTCGCAAAGCCCTACGTTTATTAGTGGTAGAAAGAGCGCGTAATCGTTGCGAATACTGTCACACGCAGGTTGAAAAGACAGCTATGCCAATGGAAATTGATCACATAATTCCACTGGCAATATAAGGACAAACGGAAGAAAGCAATCTTTGTCTGGCTTGCACTTATTGTAACGACTCTAAAAATGACCGAACCGTAGGATTGGACGTAATAAGCGGTGAGTTCGTTGCTTTATACAATCCACGCAGCCAAAAGTAGAAGGAACATTTTAGCTGGTCGAGCAACGGTGAGAATGTGATTGGTTTAACTCCAACAGGCAGAGCTACTGTATTTGCTTTGAATTTGAATCGGCCCATACTAATACAAAGCCGACGGGTGTGGGTTTCGGCGGGTTGGCATCCACCTAAAGATTAAAGAGGAGAGAATAAAAGTGTCCTTCCATCTTTTGAGTAATATATTGTTCCAAACGTCGGGGGCGGCTGGAGTTACTAACAAGCCGCTGACTTTCACTGGCGACGATTTTTTGCGCGTGCTGCCGGAATTTATCGTGCTGGTGATGGCGACCCTGATTGTAATTGTGGATTTGCTTTTGCCGACAAACCGCCGTCCGCTTTTAAGTTGGCTGGCCTTGTTAGGTTACGCCGGAGCGATGGCGGCCAGTCTTTATCTGTTTTCCAGCCAGCATTACCCTGATAATGCCAACAGTTCCTTTTCTGGAATGTTTATTCGGGACGATTTCACCACATTTTTTGAGTTTATCTTTCTGATTACGGGCTTTTTGAGTGTGTTGCTATCGCCTAAATATGTCATTAAAGAAGATATGCCGATTGGCGAGTTTTTGGCTATCCAGGCGTATTGCGTTTTGGGTATGATGGTAGTGGGCGGAAGTGGCGATTTGATGGCTATTTTCGTCGGTATCGAACTGACCTCAATTTCGGTTTATATGCTGACTGGTTTCGCCCGCAACGATAGAGGCTCGGCGGAAGGCGCGGTCAAATATTTCTTGTTGGGCATTCTGGCGACGGCCATCCTGGTTTATGGTATGGCTTGGGCCTTCGGTATGACTGGCTCGACCAACCTGGGCGATATTCGCAACGCCATCAGTGCTAACAATCTTTCACAAGATACAGGTCTGACCTTCGCCATGCTGTTGTTGGTAGTTGGTTTCGGCTTCAAAATTGCCGCCGTGCCGTTCCACGTCTGGACACCCGACGCTTACGAAGGTGCGCCAACCCCGATTACGGCTTTTATGTCAGTTGGGCCTAAAGCTGCGGGTTTTGCCGCCCTGATTCGGGTCTTAGTTCAAGGTATGCCCCAACTGGCGAACCAGTGGTCAATTATTATCGCGGTGCTGGCTGTCCTGACTATGACTTTTGGCAATATCGTAGCCATCCCGCAGCGCAGCCTCAAACGGATGCTGGCTTACTCCAGTATTGCCCACACTGGCTATTTGCTGGTGGGGCTGGCGGCGGTCTTTAAGCCGAGTGCGGCGGGCGGGATTGATAACGAAGCCCTCAGCACGGTCTTGATTTATATGCTGATTTACGTCTTCATGAATATCGGGGCGTTCGGCATCTTAATCTGGATTCAAAACCTGGGCGGCGGGCCAAATGTCGAAGACATGAACGGTCTTTCGACGTGGGCGGCGGCTCCCGCGCTGGCAATGGCAATTTGTATGCTGTCGCTGGCCGGTATCCCACCGCTCGGCGGTTTCTTCGGCAAATTCTTTGTTTTCCGCTCCGCCGTCAGCAATGGCCTGACCTGGCTGGCGATTATCGGTGTGCTAAACAGCGCGGTTTCGGCCTTCTTCTATTTGCGCGTCATCGTAGCAATGTATATGAACCCATTGGCAGAAAGTGTCAAGCAGCGTGTAGTTACCACCAGCGAGAAACGGGGCGGACGAGCCGCGCCTTTCTTGACAGCGGCGATGGTCGTAGTCGTGATTGCGATTTTCGTACTGGGCATCATCCCAGACTTCGCGTTGGGCGCGGCCCGCACCGGAGCGAACCTGTTTATCACAACGGTCAAAGCCGCCACAGGCAACCCATAGCAATTCGTTGTTTATATAGGACTTTCGCTTACAAAAAGTATTGTCATTCCGAGCGGAGGCTCTGCGTAGTGAGAAATCTCTTTACTGAGATTAGAGACTCCTCGTTCCTTGGAGTGACAAGCGAAAGTCCTGATATATTTGATCACAACAAAGTCTTATTATATTGGAGTTTAGACAAAATCGCCTTTGTTAATAGCTTTAACCTATTGCAATGGGATGAACAGAACTCAGGTGAATATTGACTGTAATTTGCGGTTAGCCTATTGCAAAGCCATAAATCTCATTTGAAACCAAATTTTGTCTAAACTCCAAATTATACAAAGTAGTAGCAATAGCCGTAAATGGCGCAACGACAGAAGAAACAAAGAAAACCAACAAATAAAAAGGGGTTGGTCTGATACCGACATTGATGACGTGGTAGCTAACCATCCTGGCGGCACCAGACCAGCCATTGATCGAACCCCTAAACCCAAAGAACCAGCCACCATCTATTACCGGACTGATGGATATTATGTTATAGTTAATGATATAAGTGGGGACATAATTCAATTAAGCGATAGAAAAGACCCAAGGAGGAATTTCTCTCGATGACCGCCCACGACCTGCGTGCGCCTCTAACAGCGATTAAAATGAGTGCGGGTCTCCTGGAAGCCAGCCTACCCGCCGCTTCGCCTCAACCTTTACTACAACTGGTAGCCAATATCCACCGTAAT
>JBBQZT010000113.1:0-17987 GCA_038207455.1 Chloroflexia bacterium | reverse complement strand
AATGTGGGCTCGGATCTCACGTAAAAGCTACATCTGACCTTATTTTTCAAACAAGTGGCGGTAGAGGCCATGTCTGAAAACCTGGTTTACCCTAGCTATCGTGAGCGTGTAGCGGCTCTCAAAAATGGGTAAAGTCGAGCTAATATCTTTCTAAAGCATAAAGGTGTATAATAGGGGCAATGTTTTTACGTTGTCTGAATGCTCTACGAGCTAAACCAAAGCTAGACGTATCATGATTATACCACCTACCCCAACAAACGAGGCAGACCGCCTGGCTGCTTTGCGCGGTTTGCATATTTTAGATACACCTGGCGAAGAACGGTTTGACCGCATTACCCGGCTGGCGATGCGTTTATTCAACGTACCGATTGTTCTGATAAGTCTGGTGGATACCAACCGCCAGTGGTTTAAGTCATGTTACGGTTTGGGAACTGCGGAAACTTCGCGGGATGTCTCCTTTTGCGCCCACGCCATTTTGTATGACCAAATTTTTATTATCCCAGACGCTTTGCAAGATGTGCGGTTTGCCGATAATCCGCTGGTGACAGGAGACCCCTATATCCGCTTCTATGCAGGTCAGCCTTTGCACGCAGCAGACGGTAGCCGGGTCGGGACGCTTTGCATAATTGACCGCCAGCCCCACGTTTTTGAGCAGTCTGAAATTGCGATTATGCGTGACCTCGGCGCGATTATCGAAAACGAACTGAACGCCACCGAGCTAAATATGGCCCTACTTTTACAACGCCAGGTGGAAGCCGCTCTGCGTGAGAACCAGGCCCAGCTGCAAGACTTTTTTGATAATGCGACTGACCTGGTACAAATTGTGGATAAAGTGGGCCGTTTTGTTTATATTAACCGAGCCTGGCAAGCCGCTTTGGGCTACTCCCTTGAGGAGTTACGCGGAAAGTATCTCATAGACATAGTTCACCCGGAAGACCGCGAGTGGGCTTTAGGCGAGTTTGGCTACGCCCTGGCTGGCGGCAAAACAGAGGATTTCGAGTTGCGTTTGTTGACCAAAGCTGGGCAACCTGTGTGGATAGCTGGAAGTACCAGTTTTAGTTACAAAGATGGCAAACCTTATCAATTACGCAGTATCCTACACAACCTTACCGTTCGCAAGCAGACCGAGCTTAAACTTATCGAAGCACGCGAAGCAGCCCTGGAAGCATCACGCCTCAAATCCGAGTTTTTGGCTAGTATGAGCCACGAAATTCGCACTCCCCTAAACGCGATTATTGGCCTGGCCGATTTGTTGTGGGAAACGCCTCTTAATACCGAACAGCACGAATACGTCAATATTTTTCGGCGGGCTGGCACTACCTTGCTTGATTTAATAAACGATATTTTAGATTTATCCAAAATTGAGGCGGGTCATTTCGACCTGGAGCAGATTGACTTTGACCTCAATGATTTGCTAGAAAAGACTATCGAAGTGTTAGCGGTCAAGGCCCACGAAAAGCACCTGGAACTGGCTTGCCGTGTCGCCCCCGACGTGCCAGTAGATTTAGTTGGTGACCCTCACCGTTTGCGCCAGATTGTGGTCAACTTACTTGGAAACGCTATTAAGTTTACTGAGCGGGGCGAGGTGGTTTTGTTGGTGGAACGTGACCCCCATGCAACCACACCTGGAACGTTGCGTTTTTCAATTAGCGATACTGGCATCGGCATCCTGGCTGAGAAGCAAGCAGCTATCTTCGACAGTTTTTCACAGGTGGATAGTTCAACTACCCGCAAATATGGCGGCACGGGCCTGGGTTTGACCATCTCGAAACGGCTGGTGGAAATGATGCACGGTCAGATTTGGGTAGAAAGTCAGCCTGGTCTGGGCAGCACTTTTTATTTCACGGCTATATTTGGAGTGCAAGCCACGCCTACCTACCAGTCCCAAACTGCCCCGGCGGATTTGAATAATTTGCGGGTGCTGGTGGTGGATGACAACTCCACTAATCGCTTGATTTTGCGCGAAATGTTGTCGGCACGCGGGGCGATTGTTCACGAGGCCAGCGATGGCGTAGCAGCTTTGGCAGCCTGGGAGCAAAGTCAGACCAGCCAGCAGCCCTATCAGCTGGTTTTATTAGATTGCCGGATGCCAGGAATGGACGGTTTTGAGGTCTGTGAGCGGCTGCGGAAGGGTTTGCAGCTATCGGAGGCGGTAGTTATGATGTTGACTTCGGACAACCGCCGGGGCGACATTAGCCGTATGCACGAATTGGGTATGCAAGGTTATCTGGTCAAGCCAGTTAAGCAGGCCGAATTAATGACGACTCTGAGCGCGGCCCTTAATCGTGCCAGCAGCAGCGTCCGTCATAATGAGCCACTGGCTGCCGCCCCTTTAGCTGCCAATCGCATGGCGGACGGAGAACACTTACGAATTTTGCTGGTGGAAGACTCGTCAGATAACCGTTTGTTGATCAAGGTTTATTTGAGCAAAACTTTACACGAATTGGATATGGCCGAAAACGGCGCAGAAGGGGTAGCTAAGTTCAAGAGCGGTAACTACGATTTGGTACTGATGGATATGCAGATGCCTGTGATGGACGGCTATACCGCTACCCAACAAATCCGTCAGTGGGAGGCGGCCACTGCTCGGTTGCCTGTCTCGATTGTGGCGTTGACGGCCTACGCTTTGCAGGCAGAAGCCCAAAAAAGCCTGGATGCGGGTTGCACCGCCCATATCACTAAGCCAATCAAGAAAGCGGCCCTGTTGGAAATGCTTACTCAATATGCCCAACGAGGAATAATTAATGAAAGCTGAGGTACAAGACAAAATAATCGTTCAGACCAGCGCAGAGCTAGAGCCGTTGATACCAACTTTCTTGGTGAACCGCCACCGTGATGTTGCCACTATAACTTTGGCCTTGACTAGAGGCGATTTTGAAACCATTGCTCGGCTCGGTCATTCGATGCGCGGAGTGGGAACAGCTTATGGCTTCGATTATATTAGTGAGGTGGGCTACAAGTTGGAAGAAGCCGCCACTGCCCACCAGACCGCCACTATTGACGCATATATTCAGACATTAACAAGTTATCTGGCGCGTGTCGAAATTTGTTATATACCAGAAGAATGAGCCGCGTCGGGAAAATTGCCGCCACCGTCAAAGTGTGCTATAATCCCCACAATTCTACTTCTGAGCAAAGACCTCGCGCATCTATTTTTACTATTTAGTCGGCAAGCAGTCTGGCTGGACTGTCTATGTCTGCAAAAATTGCACTTAACCATCTATAAAGAGTAGTGACTAAGACTGCGCTGGGAAAGCCGGAAAAGTTTTAGTTACTCTGTAACAGCCAAACTATAGGAAAATTATTGGAGGAGATTAAGGAATGACGTATCTAAGGAAGTTAGGGTTGCTGGTGACTTTGTGTCTGCTGGCAGCTTTGGCGTTAGTAGCTTGTGGTGAGACTGCCACACCTGCCACGAGCGGGACGACTGCTTCGGCGGCCCAAGCCACCGGAGGCGCGGCCAGTGGCAAAACCCTCAAAGTCGGGCTTGTAACTGACATCGGCCAGCTTAACGACAAAAGTTTTAACGCGGCGGCCTGGGCTGGTGTGCAACAGGCGGGCAAAGAGTTGGGAGCAACCACCAAAGCCATCGAAACGAAGGCTACCAGCGATTACGCCAAAAACATCAGCCAGTTTTTGGATGATAAGTATGATGTCATCGTAACCGTCGGCTTTTTGATGCAGGACGCAACGATGGCGGCGGCAAAGGCCAACCCGAATGTTAAGTTTATCGGGGTTGACCAGGGCTATGCCGATGCGCCCGCGAACCTGGCTGGTTTGGTTTTCGAGGAAGACAAGTCGGGCTTTTTAGCCGGAGCGTTGGCGGCTGGTATCAGCAAGAGCCATAAGATTGCGGGTGTCCTGGGAACCAAGTCCGTTCCGGCGGTGGCCCGTTTTGGTGAAGGTTACAAGGCTGGCGCAGCTTATCTGGATAAAACTTACCCAGACCTGGTGGGCAAGCAAACCACTGATGCCAAGCTAGTTTATCACGCCGATGGCGACACGGCTTTCAGCGACCCGGCGTGGGGGAATGAACAGGCCAAATCCCTTATTCAGTCTGGCTACGACGTAATATTTGGTGCGGGCGGCAAAACTGGCAACGGTGCTATCGAAGGGGCTGCTGACCAGGGTACTTTTGTGATTGGTGTAGATGATGACCAGTACGTGACCCTGGCTTCGGAAGACCCCAAAATCCCTGGCAAAATTCTGTCCAGCGCACAGAAGCTAATCCAACCTGGTGTGTTCAAAATTATCCAGACCGTGCAAGCCGGTACTTTTAAGGGTGGTGTCAACGTTGGGCCGGTAGCTCTCGCGCCTTTCCATGACCTGGACGGGACAGTGCCACAGGCTTTGAAAGACACTTTGACCAAGATTAAGACCGGGCTGGACGATGGCTCGATCAAAACTGGCGTGACCATAAAGTAATATTTATGGCAGCATCGGCTATTCCAGTTAAAAATAACGTAGCAGCAGGGCTGATGCGAACAGGGCGAGTGCTGGTAAATCCGGCCCTCGCTTTGTTCACGGCGGTTATTTTAGGCGGCCTCATTATCTTGATTTCGGGTTTTAACCCCTTCGATGCTTACGGCGGTTTGTTCAAGGGTTCTTTTGGTTTGCCAGAGCAGTGGGCAGCAGGGGACTGGCACGCCCTCAATCAAACTTTGGGAGCAGCCACACCCTACATTTTTACGACGCTGGCGGTAGCCTTTAGTTTTAAGGCCGGACTGTTTAATATTGGCGCGGAAGGCCAACTCAAATTAGGCGCGTTTGCAGCGGCCTGGGTGGGCTATAATTTTGCGGGTTTACCCTCTTTAATCCATGTGCCGCTAACGTTGGCGGCGGGTTGGTTGGGCGGAGCGGTGTGGGGGGCCATTCCGGGTGTTTTAAAAGCTTTCTCCGGGGCTCACGAAGTTATTACTACCATTATGCTCAATTATATTGCGGCTATTTTGCTTGGCTTTATGACCGGGCAGGACGGGCCGTTTCGTGGCACCCAGATGAGTAACACGCCGAGTGTGGCTTCTTCGGCCCAAATCCCGACTATTTTTGGTAACAATTCCACCAACAATCCACTACATTGGGGTTTTGTGGTTGCGCTGTTGTGTGCGGTTGGTTTAGCCTGGCTTTTACAAAGTACGCCCTTTGGTTTTGAAATTCGGACTGCCGGACTTAACCCCAGCGCGGCTCGTTATGCGGGTATCAGTGTGGCTCGTATTACGGTGGCGGCAATGGTGGTTAGCGGTTTGTTAGCGGGAATGGCGGGGGCGTTTGAGGTAATGGGCAACCCCAACTATAACTATAGGTTTTCAACTACTCTCGGCGCAAACTATGGCTTTAATAGTATTGCTATCGCTCTGCTTGCCAAAAACAACCCAATTGCGGCTGTTCCAGCTGCCTTTTTGTTTGCGGCCCTGGAAACTGGCAAGAGTACCATGCAATTCGCCACGCAATCGGCTAACGGTACCTCGCTACCTGCCGATGTAATTTCCATTATCGAAGCTCTAATTATTATTTTTGTGGCTGCTCCCCAAATGGTGCGTTGGCTGTACCGTCAAAAGGCGACGGGCGGCGAAGCAGTCCAACTTTCGCGGGGCTGGGCGCGTCCCGAAAAATAAAGCGCAACTAGCTCTAGCTTGATACCATCAGGGTTCTCAAAGCTCAGGGTGGAAAGTCCAAAACCCTCCAAATCTCTGATTTCACAAACTTATTCTATCAATCTGGCAAGCTTCGGTATTATACTGCCGAGGCAATTACCAGGTCAAGGACACATCGTTATTCGGGGTGGTGAAAATTGTTCTAATGCGGAGAGAGTAGGGCCGCACCCACTACGCCCGAAAAGTCGCCTAGTTTGGTACGCACGATTTCGATGCTGGCGGCTGGCACACTCAAGGCTTCTTGTTTAGTGGTTTTGACTACGCGCTCAAAGAACGGGTCAACCGCTTCGATTAGACCGCCGCCCAAGATGATGCGTTGAGGGTTATACAAGTTGATGACCGAAGCCAGCCCATAAGCCAGATATTCGGCGGCTTCGTTGGTTATTTCGATTACCAGTTCGTCATTGGCAGCCAGGGCGCGGGCGATGGCTTTGGAACGAATGGCGACGCTGGTGGCAGTGTTGGGGTCTGGCAGTGTGCCGGGTGGCAGTTGTTCACGCACTACGGAAGGTCGTCCCCGATGTAGCTCCGCCAGAATTGAACGAGTGATGGCCGTGCGGGAGCTATAGGCTTCCAGGTGGCCGCGTCCGCCACACCCACAGTAACGCCCACCAGCCGCCACCACGATATGACCTACTTCGCCCGCCGTGTTGGTGGCACCCCGGTATGGCACGCCGTCCTGGACAATCCCGCCGCCAATACCTGTCCCCACGAAAATGCAGATAAAGTTGGGGCAATTCTGGCCCGACCCAAAGTGTAGTTCGCCCAGCGTAGCCACTTCCACATCGTTGCCCAACGAAACCGGCAGCTTAAATTCGGCTTCCACCAAATGTTGGATGGGGAATTGGGGCGCAACTCCTAAGTTTGGCGCGGCTACCAGCACACCCTTTTCGCGGTCAACCTGGCCCGCCACCCCAATCCCAATGCCGCCCACGTCCTCCAGCTTAAAATCTGCCCCGGCCCCAGCTATTGCTTCCCGCACCACGTCCCCGACCCGTTCCATGAGTAGTTGCCCGCCGTCTTTGTCTTTATCTTTGTTTTTGGTCTTATCTTTATCTTTAGGTTTGGCCTCGCCCGTTTCGCTCTTATCCTTGAATCGGTCTTTGGGTTTGCCTTCGATTGACTCGAAGGAGGAAGTATCAACGGTGCGCTTTTTGGCCGAACTAACCACCCGGCCCGTCGCCACTTCCACTACTGCCGCCAAAATTTTAGTCCCGCCCAAATCTACTCCAATCGCAAAAGGTTTTCTCGCTGCGCTGCTCACGTTTTACGCCCTCCATTACTCATACATTCATAATAATTTAGGTTTCAAACTGGTCTTGCTCAACTCTGTCGTCAGTCTCCGTTGGATTGACCAAAGGTGCGGCCAGAATCTGCCCGGCGACATCTTGCCAAAAATCGCCCCGCAGCCCGGAATTTTCTGACACCCGAATAATAGCAGAATTATCGCTATTAGAATAGACCCAACGGGAAATGATATTAATCTCGTCCACTTCTTCCTGCAAAATGACCCGGCCACCCCGTTGATTGCCCGTCTGCTCCTGCTGCTGGCTGAGTTCGGCTTCGTGCTTCTCCAATTCCTGCCAGATTTGACCTAGCTGCGTGGCGAGTTGGCTCGACGGTGTGGCTATCTCGAAACGCACCTGCCGCCCCAACCTGCCCCGATAGACACACAATATTTCGATAGCGTTGGGCTGGGCCGAGGGCAGATAAATCAAAAGATTGTTGCGCTCGATGGCCGCCGCCAGGATTGCCTGGTTCGCCACGATTTTCTCGACTTGCTGGATTGCGTCGCGCAGCTGGCGGGCCTTTTCGTAATCCTGACCTTGCGAAGCTTTGTTCATCCGTTCCCAAAGCATATCCAGCATCGCTTCTTTTTGCCCGCTCAAAAAATTGACTACCTCCTCGATTATTTGAAGGTAGGCGGCACTTTCAGGGTCTCCGGCCTGACCCTTGAGGCACGGCCCTGGACAGCGGCCTAAATCGTGGCGCAGGCAAGGTGGCCGCACGTATTTCTGGCGACCCAAAAATTCTATTTCAAACGAACGCGAACAGGTACGCACTGGAAATACTTGCTCAATAATTTCGATAGTGGCATCTACGGCTTTGCGGCTTTTGAACGGGCCGAAATAACGCCCGCCATCGTCGGTAATCTCGCGCACGCTAAAGACACGTGGGAAACGCTGGCTTAAATCTATTTTGATAAACGGGTAATTTTCATAATTGCGTAGTTGGCGGTTATAACGGGGCAGGTAATGTTTGATCAGCTTCGATTCCAATAGCAGTGCTTCTAATTCGCTGCCCGTCACGATATGCTCAATTTTGGCGATGCTTTCCGTCAAACCGTCAATCTTGCGGGTATAGCCGAGCGGTTCGCTATAGTAGGACGAGACCCGATTGTGCAGATTTTTGGCTTTGCCGACGTAAATCACTTTACCTTCCGCGTCCAGCATCAAATACACACCTGGCTTTTCGGGCAGGTCCTTGATTAAATCTCTGGAAAGTTTATGGCGGGCGCGACCTGTAGCCCGGTCAGTCAGGGACAACATCATATCGCGGTTGGCGCGTTGGCGTTGGCGGCGGATACGAGTGGGGCGCGGGTTGGCGGGTTCGCTATTTTCAACCACGTCTGGAGCGGAGGTTTCAGCTTCGGCAGCCTGGTCTTCTGCTACCACCTGGTCGAAAACGGGTATCTGGAAACGCGAAGGTTTGACATTTTCCGGCTCAAGCGGCAGTTCGAGTTGGGGCGAAGCTGTGGCTGACACTTTGAGGCTAGGGTGGCCCGACCGCAAATCGGCCAGCGTCACGTAGCCCTGTTTTTCGGCCTGCCGCAATAACAATAGCAGCGCGTCGGCGGTAATGGCGGCATCGGCAAAGGCCCGATGGCGCGTGCCGACGGGTAAATTTAACAACGCGGCCAGCCGGTCAAGGTTGGGTCGCCTGAAACCAGGGTTGAGCCGGGTCGCCAATCGAATGGTGTCAATGGTTTCGTTGAGGATGGGTGGACGGCCTAACTTGCGTAGCTCACCGTCCAGGAAACGGATGTCGAAAGGGATGTTATGCCCAACGATAATCGCGCCGCGCATAAAATCGAGCAGCCCATCAATCACTTTGCCAAAGTCAGGGGCGTTGGAGACCATTGGTTGGCTGATATGCGTCAGTTCGGTAATATAAGCGGGCAAACGACGGTGCGGATTGAGCAGCGTCTCAAAAGTAGCCACGCGCTCACCACCCTGCAACTTGATAGCCGCGATTTCGATGATGCGGTTGCGTTGAGGGTGCAGACCCGTCGTTTCAGTATCAATCACCACGTATTCCAGGTCGGAAAGGCATGAAGCCTCGCTGGTAAAGGCGTTCAGCACCCACTCACCGTTTGGGAGCCGCCGAAAACGGGTGGTATCTTTTAGCACCTGACCCAAAATGCGTCCCCACACTTCGGGTTTGCCGCGCACCCCAAACACTTCGGCAATTAGCGTTTCCTCGGCGCAATGTCCGCCCTTTGTTTCCAGGAAAATATGGGCGCGACTAGCCAGATGCTCATAATTTTGTTGAATTTCAATCATAGATTAGTTGTCAGCAGTCAGTCGTTAGCAATCAGTCGAACATTTGTTGGTAAAAGCATTATACACTAAATTGCCACAGGCGGAGTAAAATAGGAAGCGAGTGGGTGTGGGGTTTGACTGCCAATGGGTAAAGCCAATAGTTAAAACCATCGTCTAAGCACCCCAAACCTGATAAATCAGGTTGTTAAAACCAATTAATCGAATACGCACGATTGATTCGAGGTTACAACACGTTCGGGTACCCGCTGGGTGGTGTTTGGTTTGTATAGACGACGGTTTTAGCCGTTGGCGTTCCCCATTGGCGTATAAGCGTTAATCCTCAACGCAAAAAAAGACCCTCACCTTGTAAAAAGGCAGGGCCAGCTATTTGTGGGACATTGCTCCGTCAATGGACGTTACTTGTTTTTGATTTGGGCCAGACGGTTGGCGACAACGCGATAAACCATCGGGTTGAAGGCCAGGCCGCCGTGTGTCCCTAAAACCTCGAAGTTGGTGGCTGGGTCGGCGTTGACGCACATCTGCCAATCCACAATCCCATCGGTTTTGGTGTAAATAGCGGTGCGGGGTATCTTGTGGGCCAGACCTTCGCGCAAGGCTGTGGCTGCCGCACAACTACACGCTCCGGTGAAACAACCCCGCTCGGCCCGCCCAGGTGCCTGATTTCGGACACGGGCGCGTACACTGTCTGCGGCCCGCATCACGAACGGGTGCGAACTAAGCCCTCTAAAAGGTGAGGCCAGCGTAATGACCGAGGCCACCATTTCAGGCCGTTGGGTAGTAATCGAACGCGATAGCACCCCGCCCAGGCTATGCCCAATCAGGTGAACCTTGCGGTCCGTGTCCTGGTAGGCTCGCTCGACGGTTTTGAGTAGTTTTTCGGACAACACCGAGATACAATTAGCGTTGCGTCCGATGTTAGACATATAGGGTTTGTAGCCGATGCGTCGTAGCCACCAGTACATTTCTTGCAGGTAAGAGTCGTTTGCCAGAAAGCCCGGCACCAGCACTACTGCCGAGCCGTCGCCGCGTGGCACACCCAGGCCGTAATAAACCGGAGAATAGCGCAGAGCCAGCCAATCTACGCCGATAAAACCTTCGCGCCAGATGGGGACTGCGATAGGTACTTGCTCGTTCAAAAAATAATTCTGCTCCACCGGCATAATTCAACCCTACTTTCTAACTACTTGAACCTATTTCTAACTCACGGTTTTGGCTGCCTCCCGTAATTCGGCGAAGGCTTCCTCCAGAAACTCTTTGAGCCGTTCCACGTCCGGGACAATGCCAGTATCGGAGGTCAGACCAAAAAACAACTTCTGGTCATAGCTCATAATGGCGCAGCCCACGCCCATATTGAAACCAATCGGCACATACGGATACCAGGCCACCATCTTTTTGCCCGTTACGTACAAAGGGATTTGCGGCCCTGGCACATTGGTACAAACCGTATTGAAAACGGGTATTGGCGATGAGGCCAACGAACCGAGTAAAGCCTGCATTGAAGCCGGGACCATCCCCAAAAGGGCTGAGAATACGTTGATGCCTTCCGCCACCCGTGCTGTTTTCATCTCTCCGGTCTTTTTGGTGACAAAGCGCATCCGCTCAAGTGGGTCTTCGATGTCAAGGGGTAGTTCAACGGGCAATACCGATACCAGATTGCCCAACGCCCCGCGTTGTTCTTCGCGTCTCATACTAACCGGCACCATTACTCGTAATGTTCGGCCCGCCACTTTTTGCTGGTGAAGGGTGACATAACGCGAAATTGCGCCCGATAGGACTGTCAACACTACATCATTAACTGTGCCACCAACGGAAGCTCTGATGGCTCGTGCTTCGGCAAACGAAATCTCGCTCCAAACCAACCGCCGTTCGCGGGTGTTGGGTCGGTTAAACGGCAATAGTGCGGGCGGAGTAGTGGCGGTTTGCAACATACCAGTGCTGTTGAGATTGGAAAAAGTTGAAGGCGGTATCAGCCAGGGCGAGGGCTGTCTGGTCATAGTTTGCGTAAAGTTCAGAAGCCCGGTCTGAAAGTCTGTCCAGCTTTTCATACCTTCCTCGACGCTTCCCAGCCAGCCTTCAATCAGGCTTTTGGTAATGTCGGAACTGGTAATAGCTAAGGATTCTGGTGCGGATTTGGGTGGCAAGGGGGGCGGGTTGGGCGAAAGGTCAAAGGTAACTTTGGTCAAATCTACACCCGAAATCCCGTCTATCATAGCGTGATGGACACGAGTAACGAGGGCCGAACGCCCCCCTTCCAGCCCCATGACTGCCCATATTTCCCAAAGCGGTCTGTTACGATCCATCATACCGCTCAACATATGACCGCCAAGCTTGCTTAGTTGGGTATCGTTGCCCGGCGCGTCAATTTGGGCCAGATGGATATGATTACGAATATTAAAATTTGGGTCATTTTCCCAGGTAGGGTGGCCCATATTAAAGGGAGCGAAAACTACCTTTTGACGGTAACGTGGCAACAGGGGCAGTTTAGCCTCCACCGTGTCCACAAAAGCTTCAAAGTCAATTTCACCTTCAAAAACCGAAATGCTACCCACGTGCATAGGGGCTTCCGGCTTTTCTATATATAAGAAGCTGGCATCGGTGGAAGTCAGACGATGGGTTAATAAAGGTTGGGTCATAAATTTTCTCCTGCTGACTACTCGTTGAAGCCGCTAATGTCGTGAGACATAATGACTAAATCGTGGGTGCGGCCCTGTTTGTCAATCACGTAGTCGGCCAGCAATGCCTCGGCCTTAAAGCCTAAATGCTCAAAAGCCTTGATTGCGCCACGTTGTTCCGAGGCCATCTGTGCCACCAACTTACGCAAACCTAGCTCTTGGGCCAGCACAAAAACTTCGTTAATTATCAGCTTCCCCAGGCCGTAACCGCGATAAGCTGGATTGACTAACAAACGAATTTCTCCCAGGTGGCTAGTCCAGGCCACTTGATTGTAATTCAAGCTGCCGAAGCCGACGTGTTTGCCATCGCTTTCTATGATGACGCTGAGAGCCTTGTGGTCTTCGACGCTCTTAATAAATCCGTCCATATCTTTGGAGTCGGTAATATCAAAGGTAAGAAAAATCAGGTCGTCGTAGGGTATAGAGCGGGCGAAAGCGAGGGAAGCTTCGCGGTCTTTGCGCTCCAGCAATTTGAATGTAAAAGTTTTGCCGTTGATGGTGGTCTGCCAGGGGTAGCTACGTTTAATAGTATTCGTACCAGGCATCTTTGCCTCCTTATTTTTATAATTGGTTTGCCAGCTTGAACGAAGCACAGGGTTTAGAGTTAAAAACCATATCGTTCAAATAAGCTGTAGGCGGCGCGTCCTCGCGCCCGCACGGTTTGTCAGGCTGGCCTCATAAGCGGGCGCGGGACGCGCCGCCTACAATAAAATCCTTATTTGTACAGTATTGAGGTTAAAAAGCAACCTCTGCGCCCTTCATTTTGACAAAGTAGATTTTAATTATTTGTCCTTCGGGGTGGCGCGTTGATTAAAAGCCTGGAAAGGCAGCTGGGTAGCCAGGTCAAGCCAGCGTTTTTGCACTTCCACATAATTATCTACGGCTTGTTGCGCCCATTCAGTCCAGTTGGTAGTCGGCGAGGATTCGGGCAAACCAAGACCGGACTTGACCGCTTTTAGAAACTGGGCGTTTTGTTGGGCCGTAAAATCCAGCCAGCGTTTACGAGTTTCGACCAAAGCTTCGACCTGCTGCTGCATCGCACCAGACAACATTTGGGTCTGGTTTGCCACGGGCGAGTTGGTGGTGGCATTCGTTACCTGGGCCTGCACGCGCAAATACTCATCGCGCTGGCGAGTGGTATTATCCACCCATAGTTTTTGGGCTTCGACCAGGCTTTCTACGCCGCGCCGCGCCCATTCCGCCAGAGCCGAAGACGGGGCAGAGCGGTACAAGGCCAGACCATCCCTGATTGCCTTCAAAGTCAGAGCATTCTGCTCCGAAGACAGTTCGATCCAGCGACGTTCCGCTGCTACCAAATTTTCTACT
The DNA here is from genome assembly GCA_038207455.1 of Chloroflexia bacterium. GTDB lineage: Bacteria > Chloroflexota > Chloroflexia > Chloroheliales > Chloroheliaceae > JBBQZT01. Next base: position 4,772 of record JBBQZT010000113.1, on the reverse strand, counting down.
ACCTGTTTTGTCCAATCGGTTTGGGCGGGATTAGGGGCATTATCTACTTCACTTGACATAAAAATCTCCTCATAGCTCGAAAAGTCACAAAGTTTGGTTACTTATTTGTGAGTCGTGGTCTCAGATTATATTCTATTGTAGCATAGGTATGAGCAACGGGCAACGTGCAAAAGCAGCGCGGCAGACCCTTCGTCCAACTCACCGGGTCGTGAGTAGAGACCTCAACACAGACGCGCCGCGAGGCCAAACCTTTGCACGCTTTTTACAATAGTTTACACTTATTTTACATTATACTGGCAATTCAGTGTTATTATCACTATGTCGAATGAGGCCGAGATATAGTTTGGTAGTTCGACCCAAATGTTTGACTTATCCTCAAAATTAGCTCCTGTAAGACCAGAGCCGCTTCACTCCGATATGGGCGGCTCTTTTATTTTATAAGCTACGAACCACGAGCGGAGGGCTTAGAACATCCCGGTTTATAGCTCGAAGCTCCTACCGCTTCGCCCCCTACTCCTACTTCATTGTTAGGATATAACTCCTATTGGCTTTGCTCCTAAATGTTGTTACTATGTTGATAACTAGCTTTGTATCTTTGTAGGTACTTTGTAGCTGATGGTGGAAATTAGAAGACATATTCCTATAAAGAGAGAGGGTAACTGACCTGGTTTAGATAAGACTAACCAGGCCAGCAGGTTTATCCCGCAGATAGCAGGCCAACACCAGGGAGATTTGAATGTTACAGCCGAACTTAGACACTACCCAACCTATAGCAACGCCCGCCCCACCGCATGGCATACTTTTTTGGCTGGCTCGTTTGCTGGCACCGCAGCGAGGTGGAGCGATTGGGCGTAAACCGCGTTTCGCACGCCGGGCTGTAGCGGGTCAATCGTTGGTGGAACTGGCTTTGTCGCTGCCCTTCTTAATTACTCTGCTGCTGGCTTTACTGGAAATCGGCTTTTTGATCCGCAGTCACCTGACCGTGTTGTATGCTACCCGCGAGGGTGCACGGGCCGAAGCTGCTGCCGGAAATACCGAACCGATGAACTGGCCCATTCGGGATAATAGTGCGCTTTATTACGAGCAAGCCGACGGCGACACCGTAATGGTCAACAACGTCAACGCCGCGCTGCAAGACGAGAGGGGCAACGCCCTGTTCCTTTCGACTTATAAGGCCGATAGTACCTATGGCGACCCCTGCCAGCACGCCGGTGCTAATGGCTGGGCGCATATTGACGGCACTAATTGTCTGATCAATAGCGGTATAATCACTAACTTCGCCAACTGGCCCGTTTATACTTCTGTTCCTGCTCCTGTTCCTACTACTACTAACGGTGCCTATTTCCAGGAAGTGTTCCAACGTCTGACCGCCGCCAACGGTTTTTCGCGGCAGGTCATGGATGGCAACAAGAGTCATTATGCGGGAGTGCAAGATTGTCCAACTGCCGCTCCCTATAAAAGTTCGTGCGGCAGTAATATCAATAACCTTCCAGGAAACTGGAATTATGCTAATCAGGTAGATGGCGGTGCGCCAAACCCCTGGTATCCCGGCTATCGGTGTGGAGTTGACCCCAATGCTCCTTCTTTAGACCCAAATAAAGTTGGTTCGCCAGATTATTATAACCAGAGTCCGCGTAACCTGAACAACCCAGACCCAAACAACCCTACTTATCCAGTGACGCGGGATTGGGTGGGAGTGCGGATAGATTACAAGCACCCCTGGATCACCCCCTGGTTCAAGATACCTACGTCATCTTATCCTGACGGTATCATTTTGAGCGATAAGTCGGTATATAACCTGGAGCCGCGCCCCTATGTTACCGGGCAGAATATAATTTGTAATAACAGCCCACCAGTGTAGCTCCTGAATTCACGTTTGGACTGAAAAGCCTTATGTAGGGCGTTGAGCTAGTTATAAAGGCTTGTCATTCCGAGGAACGAGGAATCTGTTGCTAAAGTTCTGGCGTGCTACAGTACGTGTTTTTGACAACAGATTCCTCATTCCGCAGCAACCAGTTGATGCTTCCATTCGGAATGAGGAATCCTTCACCAGCGAAGCAAGGTATAAGTTTTATGCAAGCGTTTATGATGACCAAAACCAAAATGGCAGACCAGTCTCCATCTCCAATGGTTGCTATAAGCCGCAAGTGGCATCTGTTACGGCCTATAGGAAGCGACGGCAGTTGGGCTGAACCGCAACCCGGTCAGGCTTTGGTGGAATTTGCCCTGATATTGCCGGTTTTAATGCTGATTATCGTGGGGATTTTCGAGTTTGGGCTGGCTTTTTTTGACGCGGGCAAGGTAGATTTCACTACCCGCGAAGTGGCCCGCCGCCTGGCAATTTGCTCCAATGCCTGTGACGTTTCGGTTAAGTTTCCTGACGGTACTAGCAGCACCAAACAGTATGACCTGCTGGATTTGGACGCAATCGCCAATTTATACGGCGGCCCGACCAACGCCAGTTCGATTGACCCGGCCTTGATTCAATATGTGTGGATACAAAAAACAAATGCCGACGGCTATGCTATCCCCATTACTGGTACGGTGGGCAACCGGAGTTGGGACGAAAACCGGGGCGGTGACGACTTTCGGCATACTTTTAACTATTTTGTTTATAACCCAGGCTGGAAAAGCGATGGTTCTGCGGTCCCTTTCCAGCCGATTGACGATGCGGGCTGCGCCAGCAAAGACCCTTGGGTAGGCAATAATGAATACAATAATGTGGTGGGGTTGCACCCTTATAATACCTCATTTCACGATTGTCTTAACTGGATCAGTAACCTGAGCGACGGCATTCCTGGGCGTAGGGTGTGTGAACCGACCAATAGTTTCTTTGTGGAAATCAGCTACCGCCATTTTTGGATTACGCCCTTGATACCTTCGGTTGACCAGCAGATTACGCTCAAAAGCCGTATCAAGATGAAGGTTGAGCCTTTGTTTTTTACCAACCAGTTTTTTGCGACCAATGAGTCGAACCCGGCTTGCAACAACAACTAAATGTTTTAAGTACAAAGTTAAAATTATGAGAACTATTTTTATTACTCCTTTGCTCTGGAAAAAAGTCAATCGGGCGGTGCGCCGTCGCAGCGAGGGCCAGGCTTTGGTATTGGTGGCCCTGACTGCCGTGGGCATGGTGGCTATCGTGGGGCTGGCGATTGACGGTGGTTTAGGCTTTTTGGAGGCCCAACGTATCCAACGCGCCGCCGATGCTGCGGCCCTGGCCGGGGCGATTTGGGTGCCAGACCGCAAGGATGTAGCTGACGCACGCGGCAAACTGGCGGCCCAGGCCAACGGCTACGACGCGGTTAATTATCCGGCCACCAGCGTGGCCGATGCCCAGGCCGACCCTAACTACCAAAAAGTCTGGTATCAAGGCTTTCTGACTGGAAGTTCCAACCAATACGGGGCAGAGGTAGGTCATCGTACCCATCGCTGGTTTTTGGGTATTATAGGTTTCCCCGATTATAACGTAGTACGTAGTTCGGTGGCCGCTTATTCGCAACTACCCCGTTTGGGCGCGGCCAACAACTATTTTGGAAGCAGTGGCATCTTAGAAGACCATGACCGCATGGATATCTTCGGTATAAACGCGGCATTGGGCGCGGAAGGCCCATGTACCGCCGCCAACCAAGTATCCTGGAAAGGTAACGGCGACCAAGCCCGCGCCTATATCCACTACTATTGCGGGCAGTATTTACATTATCTATATCAGTCCTGCGCGATGCGGCCCTCCAGCCTCAACCCTAACCCCACGCTGGCTGATGGTGTCACGCCGATGCCGTGTATGGGGACATTCTGGCTGGGCATGAACGGCACCGATAACTATCACTCCAACGGAGACGCTTACAACCCGGCGGGGGATGGTGGTTATATCTACCCTGGCGATGAGACTGGCGGATTGTACAACTCGCCCCGGATTATTAGTAATTATCCCTTACCTGGTTGTACCCGCAGCACTACCAGTTCCGAGCTTTGGTATTACGGTCTAGGCGGGTGTGATACAAGCACCAATTACAACGGGGATGCTAACAATGAACCGCAGATCAATTTCCAGTTTCACCCGGACGCGCCGATTGACTCGGTTACTAACCAGCCCGCGCGTGGTTTTGGCTACGAGGTGGCGGTTAATGTTGACCCCCGCGTTATAGATAATGGTTCGGGTAGCCGTCATACCGCCCTCAATATTTCGATTTGGGGGGCGGGCTTTACTAATAACGGTGTCAGCGCACCCTATCTGCCCAACAACACAAACATAGCTGGCAGTGTTACGGGTTGGGGAGTGGAAGCTTTTAACAACGATTTTGACAGCGTTAGCGGCCCACGCAATAATGCCCCTAATAATAATAATATTAGCGGATACACTCCTAATACCAGCCCAATGGTCTTGCCCAACACAATCTCCGAAACCGTCGTGAGAACCGATAGCCGTGCTGCAGCGGTGGGGGATACAAGCCACATACCGCCTGACAATCTGAATATCTCGCGCTATATGTTGTTTATGCCGCCCGCCGCCGCTGGAACGCCGGTCACCTGGGCCAGCAAAGGCGCAGCTGTTCACACCATCAACTCCAGTTTCAATGCTGACAATCAATTTACTACCGATGTGGGGATAGGTTCGGCCCTGATCGGGGTTGACCTGAGCTATTTTAGTGAAAACGCTGTTTTTGACACCAATAACTATTTAGCTTTGCCTATTACCTATACCTATGGCTTCAATGGTGCGCCCACCACTACCGCCGACCTGACTGGGGCTATCCCCGGCGACCTGCGTT
>JBBQZT010000112.1:0-18256 GCA_038207455.1 Chloroflexia bacterium | reverse complement strand
CTAAGTCAGCCCGATTTTGGTTCATCTTCCCAAAAACACTTTCGATAAATAATATAGAAACATCGCTTTCCAGCTTTGCCAGACGGCTCATTTTAGTCCAGGGTGGGCCATAAGTCAAATCCGAGTATAACCCTGGCTGCGTGCATAATTTTGCGGTGGAGTATATTAATGACGACGTTACTCTGCCCTTCGCAAAGCAAAAAAATTAAACATCAGTTAAAGCGTAGCGGGTTAGTGGTCATTGTGAGGTTTGTAAGCTACCGTATCGAGGCTAATCAGGTGTCCGGGTGTCTCTGCGCTAAACTCCTTAAACATCTGGGCAAAGGCTGTCTCGTATTCGTCCCGCTCAAGTTTGCCTATCTTGATTAAAACTGGCGCGACGTTGCGGGTTATCATTACAAAATTTCGGGCCATCAACAAACCTCGTTCGTCAGTGCCAGTCGCCAGCACCGTCTGCGTCGCATTTAATATAGCTGCCCCTAATTGCCCCAACCATTCCCGGTGGTTCTGAGCTACATCTACACCCGCGTTCAGGCTTAACACCAGTTCACACGATTTAGCAAAAATCGTCTGCATAGTCGGGTGAGGAGCTAACCAACCAGCCTCGGCAAAAGTGAAGTCGCGCACAAACATCATTCCGTCCGGTTTCAAGTTCTGGTTGTAAATTCGGGTCAAATGGAGTTGCGCCTGGGGCAAATGCTCAAACAGTTGGGAAGCCAAAATAAAATCAAATTGGAGGTCAGGCATAGCACGATTGGTTTGCCATTTCAAACCAGCACAATCATCTAAAGGTTGGGTCACGTCATAGACGTAAAATTCTAGATTAAGATTCGGTTCTGGTTGCCGCTTACTAAATGCCTCGGCTGTGGCAATGGCAGTCTCATCTTTGTCCAATCCATATAAGCTAACATTCGCCGTTAGCAGACCGCGTTGAGCCAGTATCGCTGCTAAATCGAACAGGAACAAACCTTCCCCACACCCCAAATCCAGAATTGTAAAACTGTTCCCATTCTTTGTGGCGACCTCTAGCTTTTGGGCCAGCCCCCATTCGTCTAAAATTCGCTTCAAAGTGGCTTCAAAGCTAGGGTACAGCAACTGATGTTGGATTATTAAACGGTCACGTTCGGCCACATTCACTGCATCTTGAAAAAGATATTGCTGCCGGGTTTGTATTTGCTCATTTGTACGCATAATCTGCCCTATCCGTAATCTAGCAGGGTATCAAATTAGTAGTCGGGAAAATCTTCCCGGACGCGGCGGGCAGAGCGACTCATCGCCAGACGCACCTCGCCCAGGTTGACCGGGTTCTGGCAAATTACCACCAACACTAATTCTCCGGCCTCGCGCATCTGGAGCGAACCATCTCGCGCTCCTACAATCGCATCGTTGAGCCGTCCAATACCTAGTCGTTCAGTGGTTTTGGCAACGGTGTCGAACATACTGGCGGCCATCGCGCCCAACACCTCCGCATCCTCGTCTTCGACCATCAGGCTTTGCACTACCAGACCGTCTTTGCCCACCAATAAACCGCCAATTACGCCGTTAATTTTGACTAATTCATCAAATATTCTAGCCACTCTACTGCTCCTATTTCAATATTATTTGGCTTTGGTAGTGCTTAGTGCCAGCTTATACTCGTTAAGGGCCAGGTTTGCTTGCCCCTGTTTCATGTACACATCCCCCAGAACATGGTGGAAGCGCGGGCTGGCTCCACTTGCTTTGACAATACCGCGTAAACGTCCGGCCAATTGTTCCAACGCTGGTTTGTCAGCAGCTTTGATTGCCCCAGTATAGTAGGTGATAGACTGATTGTACTGGCCTTGCTGGTAGTAGGCATCGGCCAGTTCCAGATTGGCCGCCACGTCACGCGGATTGTTTTTGACCAATTGTAGATAATTTTCCAGCGTTTGAGGCTTGCTCTGACCGTTAGCTATAGACTGGGCTGCTGGTTGGCTGCTGACTGGCTGTGCGACGGGCTGCTGGCTTGGTACGGGCTGGAATGTGGCTGTTTCAGGACGGGGTTGCGGTGGAGTAGCCACAATTTGCACTGGCGGCAGTTCGGTTTCCGCAGCACTCACTGTCGGAGCAGTTTTGGCAGCCTGGGGCATCTCGAAAGGTTCAAGTGGTATCAAATCCGGCAAATCCGTGAAGTTTGGCTGGCCTTCCTTTGTTTCCTCAGCTTGTTCGCCAAAGATTTCCGGGAACAAATCTTCAGTGGGTTTGGTGTCATTAGCAAACGCCTCGAAATCTACGAAATCGTCCAAGTCTGCAAAAGAATTAGCGGGCGGGCGGGCCGTAACATCGGCGGGCGCGGCGGCTAAATCAAATCCAGTCGGACTAAACTCGAAACGGGTAGTAGCTTGTGCTGCTGGCTCATCAAAATCAAAGTTAAAGTCGGGCAAATCTGCTTCGGGGGGGGTGGTAGGAGTGGAAGCCTGGACAGCATTGGGCGCGATTTCAGTCAAATCAAAGGGCTGCATATCGAAATCCAGGGCGGAGTTAGTCTGGTCAAAGCTTGAGGTCGCCCCCTGGTTTGGTTGGGGTGGCTGTTGTAAAGCCGCATCCAAAGCCCAATCAAAAGTATCATCCTCCACGCCTTGATTAAGCGGCGGATTGGCTTTGCTTTGGTCTGGTTCGCGTTGAAGTTGTCCAAAAGTTGGAGTGGCGGCGTTATCCTGGTCTTGGCTCAAAGCCTCAATTTCATCAAACGACAAAAGGGGTAGAGTCAGTTCTGCATCCTCGTTAGCTGGTTGGGCAGCTTGAGGTGGAGAGATGCCTTCCTCTTCCATTTGCTGTTTGCGTCGCTCGGCCAGCCGCTTGAACATAGTTTCGCCATCCTCTTGTTCCTGCTGTCGCTCTTTTTCGGTCTCCTGACGATTTTTTATCCAGGGAAACTGGCGCAAAGGAGCTTCGTGACCTGGTTCAACTGGCTGGGACGGCTCGTTATCGCGGGGGCGGCGGACTGGCGCGGGGTAAAATGGCTCGTCCGGCAAATTGGTCATACTACCAAAGCGGGTCGGGCCTTTATTGATACCAGGAATATCGCCAAACCCTTCCATCGAAAATGGTTCCAGGTCAGGGCCAAAATCATCGAGCATACTAAAATCGGTGTCGCCGCCTTTAGGAGTGGCCGCACCTGTATCCGCAAAAGCGGGCGGCGCAGGTGGCGGGGTGAACTGGTTCTGAGTAGCTGGAGCGGCAGGTTCGGCAAAGTCTTCTAACGAAAACGGCTTGACATCATTCAGGTCAAAACTTTGGAAGCCTGAGTCCGCGCCTCCGAAAGCAGACATCGGTGGAAAATTCGGGGTGAACGGCGCAGGGCTGGTCTGGTTCTGGTCCCGGCGTGGGTTTTCGGGCTGGCTCTGGCTCTGGCCCAAATCGAACGGCTGCAAATCGCTCAAATCCTCAAAGGGCGAGGGTGCAGGGGTATTTTGGCGCGGAATAGCAGGTGGACGCGGTGACGGTGAAAGTGGTTGGGTCGGTGGTTTTGGCTGGAACGTTGGTTGCGTCTGGATTGGTGGCGCAGGCGGGTTAGGCCGTTGCATAGAAGGTGGTGGCACCACGGTACTCGCTCCGCCTTCGGGGTTAAAGGGTTGTAAATCGCCCAAATCCATATCGTCGAAGCTGCCAAAATTAAAAGGCGGCGGCTGTGAGGGTGCTGGCGGAGCAGGTCGGGCTGGCTCAGCTGGAAAATTGTCTATACTAAAAGGTTTAATATCAGCAAAGGCGTTTTGGCCCGCTGTATCGGGGGCAGCGGTAGCCCCAAAATCCTGGGTGGTAAAGGGTGAAAACGGCTGGATACCTTCCAGGTCAAAGTTTTCTAGCTCGGACGCGCTCATGCTACCATCGTTTTTGCCGTCTTCCAATTCTGCCGCTTCCAACCAACCCGGTAGATTACCCGCATTTCCCTGGCGCAACCCCTGGTTTAGCTCTACCGCCTCGATGCCGCCACGACTAGCACTAGAAGCACGGTTCATATTTGGGTTAAGCCAGTCGGGAACTTCGTTTTCCCCGGTCATTTCCATCTCGCGGGGTCGGATACGGGCGGGCGGAGTAGTAATATCGGCTTGGGGAGCGGTAGGCATAGCCAGACCGTAGTTGGCCGCTTCGTCTTCGTCCATAGCGAAAGCTTGTAAGTAATCGGGTAGCTCTTCCTTTTCCCAATCGAATAAATCGTTATCTTCATTGCCGCCTTTTCTGATAGGCATTTGTGCGTTCTCCTTTGAAACCTGTTGCGGTAGATTGACGAGTGGGGCAGTCTGCTCTAACTGACCCTGGGTAGCTGCTTCTATCTCCGTCTCTGTGACGAAATCGGGCAGTGGCCCTTGTTCGTCACGCCATTGCCACACCGAAGCGGCAGGGGTTGTGACGCGGGCCTGGCTGGAGTGTATTGGTGGGGCAACCGCGTAATCCAACGGTTCGGCTGGCTTTGCCTCCAATGGATCGAAAAAAGTATCGGTTTCCTGGCTCAGACTATTATCCATTTCTGTTGCGGGCGAAGCGTGGTGCAATCCGTTTTGAGCCTGGGTCTCGGTTGCCGCCATCGCCGCGTCAGGGTCGAAAGGGGCAACATCCAGGTCAAAATCGTCCTCGTGCCACTTGCTGGCTTCGGCAGTAAAACCCTCCTCGATTATCATCGCACCCTCGGCCTGCGAGCTTTCGTTATCAAACCAACCCGCTCCTGGCTGGGGCTGATTTTTAGATTGCTCCGCCGCTTCTAGTTCATCAAAAAGCTGGTACAATTCGGCGTGTTCCTGGTTCAGGCTGGGGTCAAACGGTTCTAAATCAAAAGTGGTGGTGGAGATGCTTTCTCCGACAGCTGGCGAGGCCGCGTTTAAATCAAGTTGCGGTGCGTTCGCACTCAATTCTTCTAGCCAGCCCCCGAATTCGCTGTCTTCAGTCGTGCTGCCCCTACGCAACTCGTCCAATTGGTTCAACGCTTCTTCGTGGTCTTGGGCTGCCGCTTGTTCTTGCTCAAGTTTGGCCTGGTTGAGCCGTTCGGCGGTATGTTGCTCGCTGTCAGCAATCAAGCTCATAATCATCTCACTATCCAGACCCAAATCTGCCAACGAAACGCCTGTTTCTGGTTGAGCGGGCGCGAAAACGGCGGCTTCTGGCGTAGCTGGGATGTCTCCGGCAATCCAATCGGGCAACCAATTGGGGGCGGTTTGCCCTTGTTCTGCTGGATCAAAGGCCGGTATCTGGGGAGCTTCCAGCATCGAAAGATAACTGATGGCGTTGTCGGTCGCGGCTGCGTCCTCAAAAAGATGTTCGGCTATCAGATTGAGCGGGTCAAGCATTTGGGCGTGTTCCAGATAAGTAGAAGCTTTTTCCAGATGGCGACGCACCCCGTAGATGTGCCATAAAATTAGATTGGCCTTGATTATATATGGTTGGTCGTGCAACAAAGCCAGCGCAAAGCTTTCGGCGCGGGCCATATCTTTATTGTGCCAATAAGCCTCCAACAAACCCACCTGGACATCTGTGCGTTCGGGCGTGTCTCGTAAAATAGCTGTATATTCTTCGATAGCCTGGGTATAAAGTCTATTTCGCAAGCGTTGATTAGCCAGGCCCGCTCTGGTAACACGTAATTTGGAGCGATTGCTGCCGTGACGTTCGCGGTTCAGGCGCAACAGTTCGCTCCGTAGTTGTTCGATATTGGGGTCAAGCTCCAGGGCGCGTTCGTAATAAGTGATGGCCTCGTCTAGCTGGTTGTTCTCATAAGCGACAAAGCCCCGATCCACATAACCTAGCACATCTTGGGGGTCAGCGTTGAGAACAAAGGTCAACAGTTGTTCGGCCCCGTCCAGCCACCGTTTTTCGGTATAAGCTTCGCCTAATACGCGGGTCACTTCCAGACAGCGCGGATAGTAGCGAAAGATATGCTGGCACAGCGCAATCGCCTGGTCAATCTCTCCACCTTCTACCAGTTGTCGCGCCTGGCCGATCTGGTCTTCTAACTTTAGCTTTCTGCTTGCCATCGCTTTTTCCGTCTTTTTCGTTTTCCGTTATTTCAGTGAGCTTTAGGTCTGCAAGATTTACATAATACGTAACTGTCACGATTATAAATCAATAAAGTGGTTATGGCAATAGCCAGGCGCAAAATTAGCCAATTTCAGCCATTATAACAATATTTTTGATGGTTAGATAGCGTACTATTGGGGCATTTTAGGGCTATACTGGCGAGCGCGGAAGGTCAGGTTGTCCCTACGATTTCGGGTTGCCGAGCCTTGTGAATTTTGAGTGAGAGGTTGCAAGGCTTTAACTCCAGTCTGATTGGGTTCGGCAAGCAGCTGTGAGACTTTTTGTAAGTTGAAGACCTTCCCGAAAACTGTTAAAATAAAGTAGGCTATGTAGAGAAGCGGCCCAACTTTGGGGGCCGCTTTTTTTGTTTGAGGTCATTTCAAGATTCGAATCCTAAGCTCAGTTAAGTGGCCCTCAAGCTTAGAAAAGGAGTTTTGGAATACTTCTTCCGGCTTAGATTACAGCATACGGCTGTAAGCACCGAAGGAGATTTCATTATGTCAATCACCGCAGTCATTGGGGCGCAGTGGGGCGACGAGGGCAAAGGTAAGTTTGTGGATAGCCTGGCCCAGACCGCCGATTTGGTAGTGCGTTTTAACGGCGGCAACAACGCCGGACATACCATCGTCAACGAGTACGGCACGTTCAAGCTACACCTGATACCATGTGGCGCGTTCAATCCCCAGGCATTATGTATTATCGGCCCAGGCGTGGTCGTTGACCTGGCCGACTTGCTCCAGGAAATGGATGCGATGGAGTCGGCAGGAGTGTCTTTACGCGGCCGATTACGCCTTTCCCCGCGCTGCCACCTGATTATGCCTTACCACCGCACCCTTGACCGTTTATACGAAGAAGCCAAAGGCAAACTTAGCACGGGTACGACGGGGCGCGGTATTGGCCCGGTCTATGCCGACAAAGCCAGTTATAACGGCTTGCGGCTGGCGGATTTAGCCCGGCCCGCGTTGTTTCGGGAAAAACTAGACTGTCAAATCGGTATCAAAAACAGACTGATCAGCGCGTTGGGCGGCCAACCTCTAAACGCGGCGCAGGTGGCCGAAGAATATTTTGGCTATTACAGCCGGATTGCGCCGTTTGTGGCCGAAACGTTTGGTGACGTACAAGCGGCTATTCGTGATGGCAAGGACATTTTGCTGGAAGGAGCGCAAGCGGCTTTGCTGGACACCGATTGGGGCGCATATCCCTTTGTGACCGCCAGTACCACCCTGGTTTCGGCGGCGTGTGCCGGGGCGGGCATCCCCTTCAAAGCGATTGACCGGATTATCGGGGTGTGCAAAGCTTATATCACTCGCGTGGGTAACGGCCCGATGCCTACCGAGCTAAACGATGCGATGGGCGAACATTTGCGGCAGGTAGGTCAGGAGTTCGGGGCGACGACGGGAAGGCCGCGTCGTTGCGGTTGGTTTGATGCCGAAATGTTGCGTTTCACGGCCACACTCAACAGCTTTACCGAACTGGCCCTGACCAAGCTAGACGTGTTAGATGATATAGCTCAAATCAAAGTCGCGACTGGCTACGAATACGAGGGTCGTCCGGCGCATTATTACGATGGAGACGCAACATGGCTGACCGAGTGTGCGCCAGTATATGAGACCCTTCCCGGCTGGCAAACTTCGATTAGTGCGGCCCGCACTTTCGAGGAGCTACCAACTGCCGCCCAAAACTATGTGGCCTATTTGGAAGGGGTGGCGGGAGTGAAAGCCAGCTTTATCGGAGTTGGGCCGAGTCGTGAACAAACCATCGGGCGATAAATAATGAATACGCGGGAACAGTCCATTGACGGAGCAATGTCCCACAAATCCAACTCTGCTCTTTTAGAAATTACCCTACTATGGATTTTCTCCGGGTTCTCTAGGCCGTCAACTGGCTGCTGCGGTAAATAGTTGTTTTGGAGTAGCAATAAAGGAATAGGAAACAGAATGAGTGCAGGATACGGTAGGCGGGTATTTGAGATAGTCCAGTTCGGGATGGGCGGGGTAGGTCTGGCTTTGTTTGGCTTGATTGTCCAGCACGAAGCGGCCATCCGTGACCGTTTGGGGGTCGAATTGCGCTATCGGGCGTTGGCAGACAGCAGTCATGTCTTGCACCTGGAACAAAATGCCGCTCTTAGCCACCAACACCTGCAACATTTATGGGGCGGTCTGAAGCCGGGCGGAGGCGAAAGGTTGGCGGCTCAAGCAGGAGCAGTCCGCAATCCTGGCCCAGTTTCGGTTATCGCTACCGAGCTTGACCGCTTGAAGGGCGAAGATAGCGGGGCCAAACTTATAGTAGTAGATGTGAGCGGGGCAGACGCGGATACCATGTTGCCAGCCCTGACTGCCGCCTTACGCAACGGGCAGCGGGTGGTACTGGCAAACAAACGTCCGCTGTGTGGCCCATTCCCTGATTTCAAAAAATTGGTGGCGGCGGCCGGTCTGGGAGCGACCAGGCTGCGCTACGAGACGACGGTGGGGGCGGCTCTGCCCGTTATCAGCACCTTGCGTAGTCTGGACGACAGCTTTGATAATGTGCAGGAGATTAGCGGGGCATTTAGCGGAACTTTGGGCTATCTTTGCACGCAGCTGGAAGCAGGAGCTTTGTATTCAGAAGCAGTGGCCGAAGCGAAGGCCAAAGGTTTTACCGAACCCGACCCGCGTGACGATTTGGGCGGGGTGGATGTCGCCCGCAAAGCTTTGATTTTGGCCCGCACGCTCGGCTATCCGCTTGAACTTGACCAGCTAGAAATTGAGCCGTTGTACAGCCCCGCTATGAGTCAAATGAGTGTGCCGGAATTTATGACACGGTTGACCGATTTAGACCAGGATTTTAGCCAGCGCGTCCAGGCGGCGACGGCAGTGGGCGAAACCTTGCGCTACACCGCCAATATCTACGAAGGTCAGGTACGGGTGGGTCTGGCTCAGGTAGGCCGTAATACTCCGTTGGGCAGTTTACGTGGCACGGATAATCTGATTCAGTTCCGCACGCGCCGTTATGCTGCCCAGCCTTTGGTAATCCAGGGCGCGGGAGCCGGGCCGGAACTGACCGCCAGTGGGGTATTGGCTGATATTTTAAGTTTTATGAGGTAGGTTTGGACGAGACTAATCAACTTTTGCTGGAGACAACTCAAAAATATGTTTCAGCCACCGCCACTATTAGCAAGGTAGAAAATCTGCCGATTGACCCAGGCGTATCAGGGGTCAATGTACGACGTTATAATTTGATTTTGGACGATGCTAGACAGGTGCGGTTGGTGACAAAACCTGCTCCATTGGTCGAGCGGCGCAGCCTGGCTTTGTTAAACCAACAAGGACACGCTTGTGTACCTTTTAGTCATACTTTGGATTTGACTACAAATACTACGGCATTGGTTTGTATGCAAGATGTAGGAGCTAAGGTAGTCTCGGCCACTCCAGCTTCCTTGCGTCAAGCGGCGGCAGGGCTGGCTAAAATCCACCGACTCAATCTTGGTAAGGAAGGCGAACTGGTCTGGTTGCCCCGCACTGACCATGCCTATTTTGTGGATTTCATCTTAAACGTGTGTTGGCGACCCGAATGGGAACGCAGTCTCGCCAACACCGTTTTTGTGTGCGAATTCGGTCAATATATTGATGCTGTCGAAGCTTCTGCGGCCACTCTTCCCGATATTATGCAAAATTTAGCTGATGTGCCAGATACCCTGACGTTAGTACATACCGATATTTATTACGGTCACGTGTTGGAACATCAAGCCAGACCCTTCTTTATTGATTGGGGACAAACGCGCTACGGTTCGCTTTACCTGGATATACCCAGCCATTTTTACAGTCTGGAAATGGCCCAAATTTACCGCCAGGAATTGGCTGCCCTGAGTATTGAGCTTAACCCTGCTGATTTTGAACGAAATTATCATCTGGCCGGGCGGTTCGTAGCCTTTCGTTATATGTGGTGGTGGCTCAACGATTGGAAAACCCGACCTAATAATTGGAATAAAGGCGTTTTGCTATCAATGCTCAAACGGGCCATTGGTTGACTTTTTGGACGCTAAGAATTAACCGAAATGTAGCAATTCCTTTGCAATTTCTTTGGACTACAATGTTATATTAAAGAAGGTGTTTTATAGATGCTGACAAAACGGATTATCCCGTGTCTGGATGTGACGGGCGGGCGCGTGGTCAAAGGCACGAAATTTCTGGATTTACGAGACGCAGGCGACGCGGTGGAACTGGCGGCTTTTTATGACCGGGCCGGGGCAGACGAACTGGTTTTCCTGGACATCACAGCCAGCAGCGACGGGCGCGATACCGTTATCGAGATGGTGGCCCGTACCGCCGACCAGATTTTTATTCCCTTCACTATCGGAGGCGGTATCCGCTCAGTGGCTGATATGAAGCGGATGTTGGACGCGGGAGCGGATAAAGTCGCGGTCAACACGGCAGCGGCTCTCAATCCCAATTTGTTGGCGGAGGGTGCAAACCATTTTGGCAGCCAGGCGATTGTACTGGCGATTGATGCCCGTCGCCGCCAGAGTGATAATCCGAAGGCTGGTTGGGAAGTCTTTCTACACGGCGGGCGCACCCCTATCGGCCTTGACGCAATCGAATGGGCGACGCGGGGCGCAGAACTAGGGGCAGGCGAAATTCTGCTGACCAGTATGGATAAGGATGGTACGCGCGACGGCTACGATTTGGAATTGACGCGGGCCGTTAGCCAGGCGGTGGGTATTCCGGTGATTGCTAGTGGGGGGGTAGGTACGCTCGACCACCTTTATGACGGGATTGTGTCTGGTAAAGCCGATGCAGTGCTGGCAGCCAGCATTTTCCACTTTGGCGATTATTCGATTGCTCATGCCAAACAATATTTAGCCGGGCGTAAGCTGCCCATCCGTTTAGTATCGTAACTATTTAGGCTGCTTGTAGGAGGCTGCTTGTAGGAGGCCGCTCCGTCAGCCGATGTATTCTAACATTTTAAATTCAAAACAATCGGCTGACGGAGCAGCCTCCTACAAAAAAGCAGACTGGCTAAATAGCTACTTAATATGATTTATAATTTGAAGGAAAACTATGCGAAGCAAATCTAAATTAATAGCAATTTTCACTTTGGGCCTCGTCCTTATATTGGCTGCTTGTGGCGATAATACAGCTACTTCGACCCTCGTACCCCTTCCTGCTACTTCGGGAGCAGGGGCTGGTGCAGCCACTACTACCATAAGTGGGGGAGCAAGTGCAGCTACTACTACAAGCGCGAGGGGAGGTGGCGCAAATACTACCTCGGCGGCTGGCACTAGTGGAAGCGCGGCGCAGTTGGTAGCAGTTAATATTCCGGCGATTCCCGGTACAACCGAAGTGCAAATTAATGCTGCCGATTTTGCTAACGTTGGAGGCGTGCCGGGACGTGGCGGAGCGGCGAACACGACCAACGGTGTTACCCCCTTTGTTAGAGTCTTTTCTTCGGACGATGTAACCGCCACCCTTACTACGAATGTCGAAACTGCTTTGACCGGAGCAGGTTATACCAGAACTAACTTCGGGGGCGGCGGTGGACGCGGTGCTAATGGCGGTACTCCGGGCGCAAATCCTCCAGCCAACTTTACGCCCCCGGCTGGCTTTACCCCCCGCGCTGGTTTTACCCCTCCAGCTAATTTCACCCCTGGCGCGGGTGGGCGTGGTTTTGGTGGCGGTCAGGGCGGATTTGGTATATACCAGAAAGACGGAGCAGCCGACATCGTGTATAATATTACCGAAGTACCTGCCGATGTTACGGCTATGTCCAGCAACCGCCTTTTTGCCAATCTGAACCCGGACGTGGCCCAAAAGCTATTCGACCAGGTTAAGAGCAAGAAAACCCTGCTCATAATTACTGCCGCGCCGGGATTGGCTCAAGGTTTTGGTAATCGGGCTGGCGGGCAAGGCGCGGGCAATGGTGGGAACGCGGTAACGCCAACCCCGACTACCAAATAGCTCGACCTGCATAAAAGGAGATTTTTTTGAGATTTGTTAAGAAAACGGCAATACGTAACAGTGTTGCCGTCATAGTTTTGGGTGGAGCAATTTTAATTTTGGCTGCCTGTGGCGAAAGCTCACCTACTACCCAATCCGGTGCCACCACTGCTGTGGCGAACGGCTCAAACAATGCTACCGTCACCGTTGCAGGGGCTATAGGTACACCTAATAAACCTACAGTCCCTCCCAATATGGGCTTAAACCCACCCACTATACTACCTATCACAAACGGAACTGCTGCCCTTCCGCCTATTCCTGGCACAACAATGGTACAGCTTGACCCCGAATTACTGGCTAGTACAGCCCGGCTAGTGCCTGGTGTCACCAACCCCACTGTGCAGTTGTTCGCTTCCGACAATACCCCGGACAAGCTTGCCGCCGATATAGATACTAGCTTTTTGGGCGCGGGTTACAAATTCGTCTTCCCTGGTATTAGCAAACCTACCAGACTCAGTTCTACTATTTTGGGCCTGTATTCCAAAGCTGGTGCGCCCGATATTTTGTTGAGCGTGACCGATGTTCCCACCGATGTATCCCTGGTTAGCCGCAGTATCGGACTGCCCGCTTTGAGCCAGGCTGCCTCCCAAAAATATCTCGATCAGGTGAAAGGCAAAAAGAGTGTAGCTATTTTGGTAGCTGCCGCTGGTGTGTTGCAAGCCTTCTCCGGCAATATCGGTGTCACGCCTCAAACTGGGCCTGATCCTAATGCCACGACTGCCCCGGCTAATACCGCCAGCAGTCCAGTTACTACGGCAGTCCCGGCCATTGGCGAACAAGATATTCCAGTTTATCCAGGCTCGAAGAAAGTCAACACCGGGTCAGGTACAGTTGGCGACACTACTAATCTGTATTATGTTAGCAGCGATGATTACGCCAAAATTATTGCCTGGGCGAAACAAGCTTACACCGATAAGGGTTGGGACGGCGTAACTACCAACGAGCAAACGGCTGTGACTACCTTGACTGGTAGAAAAGGCAAGTACAGTTTGATTGTCTCGGTACTTGGCCCTAAAGCCCGCGTCAACACCAACTTTGATGCCTATTACAAGCAAGCTAACGCTGGCCCGAACGATACGGTAATGGTAGTGGTGATTACGAGTTAATATATGCAGCCAGCCAAAATAACTTTGAATGTGTTAGAGTCTTCCCCGAACGGGTCGGGTCAAAAGCTTGAGCTTGATTTTGGCCCTGATGGTCAAACTTTGTTGCCAGTGGCCGTCCAGGAAAGCGAAACGGGCGAGATGCTGCTGATTGCCTTTATGAACCGGGAGGCGTTTGAGTTGACCCTTTCGACTGGCAAAGCTTATTTTTGGAGTCGCAGTCGCCACCAGCTTTGGCTGAAAGGCGCAACCAGTGGCGATTTTTTGCTGGTGCGCGAAGTTTGGGTCAATTGCGAGGAAAACAGCTTGCTCCTCAAAGTCGCTCTAGCTGGCAAGGCCGCCTGTCATACTGGTCATAAAAGCTGTTACTACCGAAGGGTACTATAGACGATGGCTACTATCCCGACCCAAACCAAAAAGCGCGGCCACCGACGTTTCGCCCGCAATTATGACCGTCTGGTAGCGGCTTTCGAGGAGCAAATCGGGCCAAAATACCGGGGCGTATTGTTAGCAGATTTGCAGGGAGCGGTTTTGGAAATCGGCGTAGGCACAGGCGCAAATTTTCCTTACTATCGGCCCGCCAATATTACCCGCCTGGTGGGTATCGAGCCGGATTTTTATATGCGGGAACAGGCCGAGGCCAAAAAAACCGCTTTAGGTCTGGACATCGAGTTATTGGAAGCCTCCGCCGAGCAGTTGCCCTTCCCCGACAACGATTTCGACGCGATAGTGACGACGCTGGTACTCTGCACCGTGCCGAACCCAGCCCTGGCTCTGACTGAAATGCGGCGTGTTCTCAAACCAGGCGGCAAACTCTATTTCTTGGAACACGTGGGCAGTCACAATTTGGTGGGCTGCACTTTTCAAACTATCTTGAACCCTTTATGGGGACTGATGGCGGGCGGCTGTTCGCTCACTCGTAACACCCCCCGCTTAATTGAGCAAAACGGCTTCCAGTTCGAGCGCATCGAATGGCTAAAAGTTGTGCCGCTCAACCCTATCAACCCGCAAATTTGGGGCGTAGCTTTTTAGTTTAGAGTAGTATGCTATAATAACAGCAAAAATCTAAATTGAGGAGAGTAAAATACCCTGATGACTGCGAATGTGAAACCTCTGGTAAAAATCGTAACCGATAGCACTTCGGATATTGCGCTGGACGTAGCTGCCCGCCATAACATAAAAATCGTGCCGCTGACCGTGACTATGGGTAACGAAAGCTTCAAGGACGGTTACGAGATTACCCCAAAAGAGTTTTACGCCAAACTGCCGGGCCTCAAAAATCTGCCTACCACCTCCCAACCCGCCGTGCCACTTTTCGAGGAGGCTTATCGGGAAGCCCTGGCCGACGGTTCAAACGTGATTTCACTGCATATTTCCGCCAAACTAAGCGGGACGTTTAACAGTGCCAGCCTTGCCGCTCAAAGTTTCCCGGCTGGCCGCGTCTGTGTAATAGACAGCCTGGAAGTATCGGGGGCGTTAGGGATGTTGGTTTTGAGTGCCGCTGAGATGAGTCGCAATGGTTACACTTTGGACGAAATTGAGCGCGAAGTCAAAAGTATGATGGAGCGTACCGTGCTGCTGGCAACCGCCGATACCCTGGAATATCTGCATAAGGGTGGGCGGATTGGTGGTTTGCGTTCGTTATTTGGCACGATTTTATCTATCAAGCCTATTTTTCAAATCAAGGACGGCGAACTCAGCCAGTATCAAAATGTGCGAACCAAACGCAAGGCTTTGGAACGAATTGCTGAAGTGGTCAAAGGTTTGGGCAAGCTTGAAAAATTGACCGTGATGCACGCCGACTCGCCAGACGAAGCGGGCGAACTGGCAAACCTGCTGGCTCCGATTTTTCCGCTCAAAGACATTTACGTTTCGTATATCGGCCCAGTAGTGGGGGCGCACGCCGGGCCTAAGACGCTCGGTATCTGTGCCATCAAAGCCAGGGCGTAGCCATTCCCATTCAAGTTTTGGTTAAAGCTTGGGAAACGGAGCTAAAATGTTCGAGGAAAATTCTGTTTTTCTGGACTGGTTGGAACAGCAACAAACCCGTTTAGCTCAGTTGTTGTTTGAGCAAGTGCGGCCCCCAGGCTTGCTTAAAGCTGAAAAGACTAGCTCCGACATACAACAAGTCCGAAGTTTTGTTGGTCGTTTCCTGGCTTATCTTCGCACTAATGATATGCGCCCTCTGTTAAAACAGGTGGAGCAAACCAACCGCAAATTATTAGAGCAGGGCCACAAGCTGGACTTCGCGGTGGCGGAACCACAAACCCGTCAAATTTACGAAGCAGTAGCAAAAGTGGTTTCCGAACGCGATTTTCCCCAGGCCGAACGCGAACATTTTCTGCAACAAGTCGAGCGTAGCCTCAGCCGCTTTAAGATCGCTGCCCAAATGGTATATGCTCGTCTGCTGCTAGTGCCTCCTGGTGAGCCAGACCCCTAAAAAATATCAATTATTCGTAACTATTCAGACCCAGGCTTTTTTGTAGGAGGCTGCTCCGCCAGCCGATTGTTTTTTGGTCTTGAAATGCTAGAATGTATCGGCTGGCGGAGCAGCCTCCTACAAGGAGCCTGAATGGTTACACAAAAATAGCTATCTCACCTAGCGTTCGGCGGTGGCGGCGTAAATCTGGCGGTACATAGCATAGTTAGCATAAACAATCTTGACATATTCGCGGGTCTCGGCGTAACCAATATTTTCCACAAAATCGTCCAGGTTGCTAGAGGGCGGGTGCGCCGCCGCCCATTTGGTGACGTTGCCTTCGCCCCCGTTATAGGCAGCCAACGCTTCAAATGGTTCGCCGTTGTAGTCGTGCAGACGGTTTGCCAGATAGTAAGCTCCAAATTCGATTGAGGTGTAAGGCAAATATAGATTGTCGGCGGTATAGCCTGTTTTGCCTAAGTTGGCAGCGATGGCCGCCCCTGTTGAGGGTATCACCTGGGTTAGACCACGTGCGCCCGCTCCTGAAGCTACGGCGGGCCGGAACGAACTTTCCTGTTTGATTAAAGACAACAATAATAGTGGGTCAAGGTTGTTGCGTTGAGCTTGTTCCAGCACGATATTTTGATAATCGAGTGGGTAAATCAATTTTTGCAGGAGTAGCGGCACATTGCTTACTCCGATAGACGAGTTTTGGGCCTGGGCCAGGGCTAAAAGCTGTTTGGCTGCCTCAATCGAATAATAATATTGGCCGCGCTGGTTCAATTCGATTGCCAGGAAAAAAAGTTGAAGTGGCTCGGTACTATAATTCTCGCTTAATTCTTTGGCTTCACGACTGGCCTCGTCGTTCCAGCCCACCTGTTGTAGTTCATCTATCCGGCGTAGGGCCGCGTCCTGCGTAATTTGGTCGTGGGCGACGGTCAGCTGTTGAGCGGGAGCGGTAACATCGCTAGTCACGGCCCAATGGGACAACCAGTTTTCCATCTCGGTGCGGTCACGATTAGTATCCGCTTGAAAACGGGCCGCGTCATAAACTGCCGGGTGGGTAAGCGGAGTCGAGCGAGGCGGCAACGTAGCATTCGGCTGGGCCAGCAGTTCCCGCGCCCGCAACGCATAATAATCGTTGCCTACGCTGGCGGCTGCCTGGATCAAGGCGGTGCGGGCCGCGCTCATGTTGCCAGCTGCCCCATAGCTACGCGCCAGATTATATAACAACTGGTTACGGGCAGGGTTGGCCGGATATTTAGCTATCAGAGTATCCAGAACGGGTTTGGCCGCTTCCGCGCTATTTTTTTGTAAAAGCCGCACCTGGGCTGCCAACGCCTGGGGTGCATAGTCGCCTTTGGGGTAGGTGGTTGCGACTTTAGCGTACTCGGTGATTGCGTCTTGGGTCGCTCCGGCTTTTTCTAGAGTGGTCGCACTACGCCAAAGAGCTTCAGGTGACATCGCGGCTTGCGGATAACGGCTTTGCAAAGCGCGATATTCGGTAATAGCTTTAGGTAAATCTCCCGCTAACTCATAACTACGAGCCAGCCAGAACCAACCCCAGGCCCGCCGCGTTTGGACAGCTTGACTGGCATTGGCAACTTGGGGGACAGCAGTGTTGGGGTCAGAGCGGCCCAAAAAATTGTTAAAATCTTTGATAGCGGCGGGATATTCGTCATTCAGCCAGTGCATATAACCCCGTTCATAATCGTCAAGCAGGTTAGGGTTGGCAGTGTCTAAGTGATTAAAGGCCCGTTGTCCGGCGGCGGTATCTAAATATTGCTCGGCTAACTGACTGTAGATGGTGTCGGCCTGGCTGGTTTGTTTGGCGTTGGTATAAACTCCAGCGATTTTAGCTAAAATATTGGCGCGGTATTCGGGCATTTTGGCAAGCTCCAAAAGCTTGTTGTACCATTCAACGGCGATCTGGACGTTATCGGCTTTAGCGTAATAGTCGCCTAGTTGTTCCATTGCTTGCACACGCAGCAAAATTGTGGCCGGGCCAGCTGTCACCTTTTCAAAATAAGCTACGCCCTGTGCGGGTTGCAGCAGACTATCATAGACCTGCCCAATTTTGTAGTTGACATAAGCATCTAAGGTGTGGTTCTCTTTTTGGTATTTTTGATAGTAAGATAGAGCATCGTTCCATTGGCCTTGCTCCTGGGCCAAATCTCCTAAAGCCAGATAGACCAGGGGTTTGCGGGTGTCATTCGGGTAGCGGGTCAAAAATTGTTGGAACAATTGGCTGGCACTGGCAGCTTGACCACGCTCCTGGGTGGTGCGGGCCAGACCATAAGCAGCAGCCAGGGCAGACTGGCCTTGAGGGTATTTTTGCAACAGCAGTTGGTATTGGGCCACTGCTTCGGTGTACTGCCCATTGTTAAAAAAGCCATCTGCCCTGGCAAGCAAAAGATTAGCGTCCGCCTGCGGGTCAAGTGGGGCGGTAGCCAGCGCGGGCGTAAAAGTAGTAGCAGGTTTCGGATTTTGACCGGGCGTGGTTGAGTTCTGAAAACCAAAAGCTGCGACGGTGGGGGTAAGCGGACTCAGGCTGGTGGCGGTCCCAGGGTTGGGAGTGCCCATCAGGTTGACTGCCGTAAGGATTGTAACCGAAAGCAAACCTACCAGGGCCAGTAAAGCCGAGACAGTCAGCAATCGCGCCCGCCGCCCGAAATGCTGCCAGTATCGTTTGTAACTCAGTGCAAGCGAAATCTTCCTCATATCGCTTTATTTCGCCT
>JBBQZT010000111.1:0-18359 GCA_038207455.1 Chloroflexia bacterium | reverse complement strand
GGGCTGAGTGCTAGTGCCGCCCAAGTAGCCAGTTTAAATCTGGAACGGAGCGAAGAATGTGGGCAGTGGACTTACACTTTACGACCACAAGTTGGATCTGACAGCCTTGCCAAAACTGGAACTTAATATTTTACACGTCCTAAGCGGGGTTAAACCAGCCCTAAAAGTTGAAATAAGAGCGTTCATTTGGCACAATGGGCTTATGAATGAAAATACCTTTGAAATGAACGCTTGTGACCAATTTTGCCCTAATCCGGCTTGTAATGCAAGTGGGCAAACCGGTCAGGCAGGGCTGTTGCAAGAAAAAATGCTTGACAACAAATTTTATAGTCGAGCTTTCTTGTAACAGCCCTGACCGGTCAGGGTAATATCACTATCCATTGCCGTAAATCCAGACGTTATCGCTGCCGTCTGTGCCGCCAGACCTTTAGGGAAACTCACGGCACTGTCTTTTATGGTTTGCGTTCGAGTGCCAGTCTTGTCACCACCGTCATTACCTTACTGGCCTGGGGTTGTCCGCTCCAAACCAGCGTAGCTGCCTTCGAGTTGGATGAACGGACGGTAGCCGATTGGCAAAGGTGAGCGGGCTTACCTTGCCAAAAGGTGCATGAGGCAGTAGTGACGGGAGCTAATCTCGACCTGGCCCAGGTTCAAGCCGATGAAATCCGGGCCAAAGCAGTGGTAAAATAGTCTGGTTGGCGATGGCGATGCTGGTGAGTAGCCGTTTATGGTTAGGCGGAGTGGTTAGTCCCACTCGTGACCGCCACTTGATCGATAGTTTGCAGGTTTTGGTGGCTAGTTGCGCCAGACCAGTTCAACCGCTTTTAGTATGTGTCGATGGTTTAGCTGCTTATCGTAAGAGTATTTGCCGAGCTTTCCGGCTAAAGGTGGAGCGGGAAACCAAGCAGCGAGGTCGTCCGAAATTAGCAGTGTGGCCGGAACTAGCCATTGGCGTGGTGATTAAGGGCACGGTCGGTCGCTTCCATAAGCTGGTAAAGGTAGAGCGGCGCATTGTGCGGGGAGAGGATACCGTTGTGACCCGACAAATCAAGCTCAGTGGTGGGGGCCAGCAAATCAATACCAGCTACATCGAAGGCTTTAAGGCGACGTTACGGGAGAGACTGGGTAGATTGACCCGCAAATGTCGGCGGGCAGCCCATAAGACCGAAACCTTGCACACGGGTATGTATTTGGTGGTAGTGTGTATAATTATAACTTTTGTACCTGGCATCAAGAGTTACGGGTGTGGCTGACCTCAGCGCAAGGGGCGCGAGTGTGGCAAGAGCAGACTCCAGCAATGGCAGCAGGTTTGACTGAGCATTTGTGGAGTGTGGCTGAGTTGTTAAAGTACAAAGTTGCCCCTAAGCCGCTGCCCGCTCCTAAAAAGCGTGGGCGACCCGCTAAAGCTAAGAGTAGGGGGCAGCAGTAGCGGTAAAGCGGTGGGGGCGAAAGCCTAAAAAGGTCTGCCCCTAATTTCACAGCTTAGTGGGGTACTACCCCTATAAGTGGCTCAATCAAGCTAATGGCTTTTTCCAATCGGGCCGGGTGCGACCCGGAAAGTAAGGCAAACGGCTTGTTCTGCGCTTGTAGCTCGACCAGAAAAACCCCGTGCATCAAATAACGGATATGTTCGCCGTCGCGGAAACCATCTTGCACGAACGGAATATCTACGTCGGTTAGCAAATACAAGTCGTAATGACGCGAGGCAGCAATTGCTTCTACGCTGGCCTCACGCCTGCCCAAATAGCGTTGATGCCAGATGCTGGTGGCAAAAGCGTCGGTATCGCAAATCAAAAGGCGGTTTGCGGTGCGGGCGGCCCAATCCTCACGTTGGGATTGCTCGGCGGCGATATGCACAAATTCAGCACTTTCCCACTGCGGCTGCCCCGTCTGCATTTTTTTGATGGAATATTCGCGCCCATACTCCTCCACCCACATCGTTTGATAATGCGCCGCCAAAGCCTGGGCCATTGTTGTTGTCCCGCTCGACTCCGCTCCCACTATACACACCCGTATGACATAATAAGCTCGCACACATGGCTCCAGGAAGTCCCACCACGCCAGGGGGTCGGCCCGCACTTGTGTTCCCGAACACGGTACAACCTGCCGGGCCTTGTCCACCTGGACGTGTTGACAACCTATAAAACGCGCATAAGCGTAACCATAATCTTCTGACGTAAAAACCACGTCCGGGGCGTAGCCCAATAGATGAATGGTATAAGCAGCCCAGGCTTGCGAGTCGTCGTCGCGTCCAATATCTGGTATGACCCTCACCGTTATATCCGGGTGGATTTCGCGCAGCCAGGCGGCCCTAAGACTGGCGGGCGGCTGTTCGCCCGGCTTATCACATACCAGTACCGTCAACGCTTCTACCCCAGCCCTGGCTGTCTCAATCAAAAACTTGTGTCCCCGATGCGGTGGATAAAACTTGCCGATAACCAGTCCACGTTTCCAGTTAGCCATTACTACCACCCTTCTGGCTCGGCCACCCACCCGGCGATCCCCGATGACTCGGCTCTCTTTTGGCCCTTTCGCACCGCAATGGATTTGCGCCAGCCCCACCAGCCTACCACGCACATTACCATAAAAATAAGGTACAAAACACTGGTTAGATACAAATTTTTGTAGGCGTACAGGCCAATATAAATAATGTCGGTGGCAATCCAGACGTACCAGTTCTCCAGCAACTTGCGGGTCAACAGATATTGCGCTACCAGACTTAGCACCGTCGTGAGCGCGTCCAAAAACGGGGCGGTATCGTTGACTGATTGCAGAAAAAGCGTCAACTCCCAGGTCGAAAGTGTCCCTAGTAATCCCAAAATCAAAAGCGGGGGCAACTTCAGGTGGGTCACATCCAAACGGCCTTTCTGATTGCCACCGTGTAGCCACCAGTACCAGCCCAACCCGCTCAACCCAATATACACGATTTGCAAACTCAGATCGGCGTACAGTTGAGACGAAAGAAACAACACCACAAAGAAGATGTTGTTGACTATCCCAATCGGCCAGTTCCAAATGTTTTGCTTGACGGTCAGCCAGACGCTAATCGCCCCCGTCACAAAGCCCAGCACCTCGGTCATATCCAGGGGCAAAATACCCAACGCCGCGCCACCAATCAGCGCGAATGAACCCACTGTAATCGCTACCCAATCCAACCCTCGTATCGTCCTTTTTAACATTGCTGCCATGCCTGACTCCTTTCCAAAATATTAAGCCGTATCAGTCCAGGTACACTTAGTGTGCTATCTACACTTACTGCATCTTATAGCATTCGCAAAGCTTTGTCAAGAGGTTTTTGCTCCTTTTGTTTGATTTTCTTTTGGCTATGGGCTAGAATCAACCAGACATAGAAGTGCGAGTATGTTTCAGATTTTTATTACAAATCGGGGAATTTTGACCAAGATAAAAAGCGGCCTGATAATATTTTTAGTGCTGGTAACAGGTTGGCTGGCCTTAGCAGCGCTGGTTGCCGACGCGCACGCCAATCTGGTACGCTCCGACCCGCCCGCCGACGCGGTTTTGCCATCGGGCCGCGTGCCAAACCAGATACAGTTGTGGTTCAGCGAACAACCAGACCCGGCTTATAGTTCGATACGGGTGGTAGATGCACGTAGTCAGGTGGTTAGCACAGGAGGGCTACAGGTGGTACGGGGCAACCCTCAGTCGCTTTTGGTATCGCTCAAACCTGACCTGGCCGATGGCACTTACACCGTTATCTGGAAAACAGCCTCAGCGGTGGACGGGCATTTGGTCAAAAGTGCTTTCAGTTTTGTGGTAGGTAACGCGGCTACCCTCAACGCTGCAAGCTCCAACCTGGCTTTGATAGGGGTGGGGCCAAAAGTAGCTACGGGCAACGATGCGACCAACCTTTCCCCTATCGCGGTCTGGTTGCGTTGGCTCAATTATGTGGCTGGCGCGTTATTGCTTGGTTGTGCCGGGTTTGGCTTGTTAGTCTGGCAACCCGCCCTGAAAATTGCCGTTCAAAAATATGGCTTGAGCGACCTGGACTTGAAACGGCAGGCACAGTTAGGCTGGAGCAGATTGAACTGGCTGGCTGGCGGCGCATTATTGGGCCTGGTTTTGGGTTGGGTGGCTGCTTTTGTCTATCAATTGACGATAGTAACCGGGCGCGATTGGTTGGACGCAGGTTTATATGGTGTGCCTTTGACCGATTTCGCTCTCAATAGCCGCTTTGGGCAAATCTGGCTAATACGTTTAGGCTTACTGGTTTTGGCGATGCTGGCCCTGAATTTTGCTATTTCCAGTAAAACAAACCAAAACGGGCTGCATCGGCGCAGCTGGTGGGCGTTGGTGAGCGTTGGCGCAGCTATTTTACTCACCACCAGCCTTAATTCGCACGCTGCCGCTCAAATCGAATACACCTGGTTTACGGTAAGCCTAGATTGGCTGCACCTTTTGAGTACAGCTTTCTGGATCGGTGGAGTTTTAAGTTTGGTGCTGCTGTTGCCGCCAACTCTAAAAAGTCTGACACCTGGTACTGGGGAGCGTACTCGTGTTTTGGCCGCGCTTATCCCGCTTTTTTCACGTCTGGCTCTGCTTAGTGTGGTCGTGTTGGTTTTTAGCGGTTTCTATAGCAGCTTGATAGAAGTTGGCTCAGTGGAGGCTTTGTTCAGCACGCTCTACGGTCAAGTGTTGGTGGCAAAGCTGGTTTTATTCGGCTTTACCCTGGCGTTGGCTGCCGGAAATTTGCTGCGTATTAGCCCACAAATGACCACTTTAGCTACCAATCAGCAAGGCAAAGCCGGAAGCACGGGGGCTGGGCGGTTGCAGTTGCAGTTCAAGCAAGCAATAGCCCTGGAAGCCGTGTTACTTATAGCCGTATTGTTGAGTGTGGGGGTACTAACCAGCCTTGAACCAGCCAGACAACCGGGTGGCAACACCGGGCCGCAAAATATGGTGCAGACGGCGGCAGGCTTGCATTTCGATTTGACGATATCACCAGGACAGGCAGGTATTAACAACTTCACCCTCAACTTGACGGATAGGGCGGGCAGACCTGTCAGTAACCCGACTCTGGTACAGTTACGCTTACAAATGCTTGAAATGGATATGGGTGAACCTATCCTGACCTTAAAGCCAGGCCAACCCGGTTTTTACACTGGTACGGGGGCAATTTTGAGTATGGTTGGCACGTGGAGGATAGCAGTTTTTGTGCAACGTCCAGGTCAAGATGATATAAGTGTCCCCTTCCAACTCAATGTAAATCATTAAAGCAATAAACGAGGAAACGCTACGTATTTACAATTTTGTAGGCGGTGCAGCCCCGCGCCGCTTACATTCGGGTTAAATTTTGTTATCCCTTAAAAGCTCGGAAGACCGCAACTGCATTTTGGCCGCCGAACCCGAAGCCGTTTATTATGGCGGTCTCAACTTTTTGATAGCGGGCTACGTTGGGTACATAGTCCAGGTCACAATCGGGCGCGGGGTTGTCCAGATTGATAGTGGGCGGAATGATGCTATCCCGAATTGCCAGCACTGCCGCCAGAGCTGAAATTGCCCCTGCGCCGCCCAACAAATGTCCCACCATAGACTTTGGCGAACTGATAGGAATGTGATAGGCGCGTTCCCCGAAGGCGGTTTTGATGGCCTGGGTTTCCGCCGCGTCGTTCATAGGTGTACCAGTGCCGTGCGCCACAATATAGTCTATCTCCGCCCCACTGATACTCGTATATTTCATCGCTTTAGCTAACGCTTTGGCCGCGCCTGCTCCACCCGGTGCTGGGGCAGTAATATGGAAAGCGTCGGCGGTCTGCGCTCCGCCTAAAACCTCGGCCACGATGTTGGCATCACGAGCCAGGGCGTGTTCCAACGTTTCCAACACCATTATGCCCGCACCCTCGGCAAAAACGAAACCATCGCGGTCACGGTCAAAAGGACGGCTGGCGTGGGTCGGGTCATTATTACGGCGGCTCAAAGCTTGCATATTTGCCAGCGATGCCAGCGAAAGCGGAGTTAGCGACGACTCCGTACCGCCCGTGATGGCAACCTCGGCTTCCCCCGCCCGTAATAACCGTGCCGCATCCAGAAAAGCCGTTACCCCACTGGCACAGGCCGCCACCGCCGTCATTGCCGGGCCAGTGATACCAAAGGTCATCGAAACCTGACAACTCGCCATATTGGGAGCCATCATCGGCACATAAAAAGGACTGACCCGTTCCGGCCCTTTACGCTCCATATTCAAAGTTTCCCAATACGTTTCGCACAGACCCGCCCCGCCGCTATTGATAACGACGGCAATCTGGTCGCGGTTCGCGTCGGTAATGTTTAGTTTTGCGTCGGCAATAGCTTGTCGGCTGGCTGCTACCGACATTTGAGCCGCTCGTGACATACGGCGCGAAGCTTTTACGTCCATATATTCTTTTGGCACAAAATTTTTGACTTCGCCCGCAATCTGCACTGGCAGACCCGTCGTGTCAAACTCTTTAACTTTTGCAATCCCTGACACTCCAGCGGTCAGGTTGCGCCAAAACTCCGCTACGCTATTGCCAATCGGAGTCAAAGCTCCCATTCCGGTTATAACTATACGCTGCATTATATTTCGTTTCCTTTTGTCTTAGAGCGGGTCTAATAATTGGGTATTGTCCAACCCTGCGGGCCGTGAACGAAGTGAAGGGTCTGCTGGTTTGAACTCAACACAGACTCTTCACTCCGCAGAGCCTCTGTTCAGAATGACAGAACCAGGCGAGGAGTTACTTCTTTTCACTTTCTTTCGGTCCCAGGCGTTGCCAACACCCGCTTCGGCCAACATAAATTTGCGAATGCGTTGGGTAGGCGTATGTGGTAAAGACGGCAAAAATTCGATGTAGCGTGGCACCATAAAAGCTGGTAAGTTTTGGCGACAGTAACGCCATAAGTCGGCTGGCGAAGGTGGTATCATTTCCGGCTTGAACACCACGCACAGCTTGACTTCTTCCTCGCTAACCGCCGATGGCACCCCGACAGCAGCCGATTCTAACACGGCAGGGTGCAAATTTACAACTCGCTCAATCTCAAAAGCCGAAATGTTTTCGCCACGCCGCCGAATATAATCTTTCATACGCCCCTTGAAATACAGGTAGCCGTCCGCGTCCATTTCGCCCATATCTCCAGTATAGTACCAGCCATCCTTGAAGACGCGCTGGTTGAGTTCGGGCTGGCGATAATAGCCCGACATCATCAGTCCTGGTTCGGTGGGTTGCATGACAATCTGGCCGGGTGTGCCAGGTGGCAACTCCTGGTCGGTTTCGTCCACAATTTTAACCTGGGCGCGGGCCGGAGCTACTCCTGCCGCCCCGATGCGCGTCTGTAAAATCCCATTTTTGAGCGGGTGCTTGACCCAAATACTCAGCCATTCGGTTTGACCGTAAGTTTCCAGAAGTTTAAGGTTAAAACGGCGTTCAAAAGCGGCCCAAATATCGCGGGGCGCGGCTGCTCCCAAAGCCTGGCGTGCCGGGTTGTCGGCATCGTCGGGTCGGGGTGGCCGCGCGTACAACATACTGACCACCGCGCCCAGATATGGGAAAACTACGGCCTGGTGGTGGCGTATTCGCTCCCAAAAGCCAAACGGGTTGAACTCGCTATCCAGAGCCAGTCGCGCCCCGGCCACAAAACTGCCCATCGTCACACCTTGCGAAGTGATATGAAACAGAGGCAAATAGGTGTAGGCCACCTCGTCGGGGGTGGTTTGAATCAGTTCGGGGTGGTAGTAAAGCGGGTGGTTGGTTTGGGCGCGGCGGTTTATCATCACACCTTTGGGGTAGCCAGTCGTGCCACTGGTATAAATTATCAGAGCGGTATCTTCTTCTCTGATAGCAAGGTCGGGCGGACGTTCCTCGGATGCCTGAACCAGCATCGCCTCATAGCTAAAAATCTTTCTAGCCAATACTGAACCAGTTTCTGGTTGTCCTACTACCAAAAAGCGACAGTCGGTGGGCAGCACATCAGCGACAGCCTCCAACTCTTTTAGCAAAATAGCATTGGTAATGACCAGATGGGGGGCGGCGTGGCCCACAATATACCGTAACGCTTGGCCTTTCAACTGGGTGTTGAGTGGAATCAGGGTTATGTTGAGTTTGATACTGGCAAACCAGCCAAAGATAAAATCGGGGCCGTTGGGCAGAAAAATGGCAACTCGGTCATTGGGCCGCAGTCCTAACTCGTGCAAAATATTGGCTACTTTGTTGCTATAATCGCCCATTTCGGTGTAGCTATAACCAGCTTCGCCAAAGGTCAGAAAATTATGCGAAGCGCGTGTTTCCACTTGCTGGTCTATTAAATGACGCAAAAAAGGTTGGTTCATCTGGTTCAAGTTCTAGTCCTTCTATTAGTGGGAGTGGTAAGTAAAAACCATATTCCAAGTAAGCAAGGAGTTATCGATTCCAATGCTAATATTGTATCTACCACCTCATCTGGAAATCTGAGGAAATAATTTAGAGGCCAAAATCAGATTGGAAAGAAGCCATATCCAGAAAAAAGCCCGCAGCATCGGTGTATTACGCATCTAATTCTCCTTATATAACTAGAAAGACATAGTTGGATACTAATATATCGGAACTTATAGTGATTAGCAAGCAATCAGAAATAAAAAAAGGTTGCGAGTGGGTTTTTGTGTAACACCGCTGGTTGAAACCATCGGCAAGTAGATTCTAAACCCACTGAAGTGGCTTCGCAAATATCCTGATTTATCCCAGGCAAGGGAGTATTTCAATCTGATTCATCAGGTTTAGGGTGAGGTGAGTAGATAATGGCGGCCCGCACCCGGCACGGTGTATCCGTTGCGTTCCCAATACCGAATTATTTGTTAGTAATTATTTAGCTTCGTGCAGATTAGCCAATTGGTCTAGCAAGGGT
This sequence comes from Chloroflexia bacterium, assembly GCA_038207455.1. Classification (GTDB taxonomy): domain Bacteria; phylum Chloroflexota; class Chloroflexia; order Chloroheliales; family Chloroheliaceae; genus JBBQZT01. Next base: position 9,509 of record JBBQZT010000111.1, on the reverse strand, counting down.
GCGATGCGTTCTAATTCGGCGGGCGGCAAGGTTTGATGCTCCCAGCTAGAAACTACGCGGCGCAACTTTTCCAGGAGGGCCGAGCTTTGGGCGCGTTGCTGTTCGAGGCGGGCGCGTTCCACAAAAGTAACCGTCATCAGTTGTTGCGTGCGGTGAAATTCAGCGTAAAGCTGCTTTAGTTCCGTTTGTATTTTACTTTGCTGGCCCGCCATCATTTCCCGCTCACGGTTCAATTGGCTAAGTTCGCTATGTTGCTGCTCCAATTCACCTAGTAATTGTTGGTTTCGCACGATATGTTTCAGCACGTGTAAGTTGGTCAGTTCCAACGCGGTCACAATACGTTCGCCCACCTGTTCTACCAATTGAGACTGTCCGCCCAAGTGATGAGGTTGAGCCAGCACCTGGTTCAAGGCGGTCTTAATTGTGGTATCATTGCCAAGAGTTTGTTCGGCTAACAAGACACAAGCCCGGTCAACTATATGGGCATCATAGCTCCACACCAGTTTGTAGGGTTTATAACGCGCGGGTAACTCCAGATCATCGTTGTCTTCCAACTGCGCCGATACCAGCATCGCTTTGAAACGTGGTTCGTTGATTATGACGAACCAATCTTGTTCCAGACTGAAAGGCGACATTTCCAGACCTTTGCCGTAAACCACCACCGCCCCAGCAGTCTGGCTTATAGTATCGTAGCGGGCGCGCTCGATTTGAAAATAGCGGGCCTCCTGGAAGGCCGCAAATATTACCGGAGACAACTTATTTTGGATAACCGCGTCTTCCAAAGCGTGACTAAGTACAGTTAGGGTGGCTTTACGCTGTACCTGGGGTGCGAGGCGGTCTCCAAATTCTTCGAGCAAACTTTTATATAATGAAATCATGTTAGCCATTCTAAAGACTTTTTGCGCTCTTGCCTAATCCTTGAAGACTTGATTTTGTAATATTAGTTATACAGTTCTTAGACAACTAAAACAAGGATTAAGACGGTTGAACTGGTAAATAACGTGTTGCAATTGGGTTGCGGTCTAAGAACCTCTTTGTAGGTTCGATAAATCTGAAACTTTTAACATATATTTAACGTTTGTAAGAGATTTTTAATCGCCTTTTTATGTTCTTCCAGTACAATAGGGTTATAGAGGGTCATAATCTAACATTGCAATTCAAAGCTGTAGTAACATAACTGTAATGATATATTCAAATCAAAATATGCAAATACTGTTAAATCAAGAACTGAGGAAGTCACAATGGCGAAAAAAGTTTTAATCGTAGAAGATAGCCCCACTCAAGCCCTCAAAACCAAACTTTTGCTGGAAAAGCGAAATTATGAAGTATTTGTAGCTCAAGATGGACGCGATGGCATCGCTATGACCCATCAACTCCGACCTGATTTGATTGTGCTGGACGTTTATTTGCCTAAGTTGAGCGGCTTTGAGGTTTGTAAACTGCTTAAATCCGATTTGCTTTTGCGATCAATCCCTGTCATAATGTTTAGCAACGAGAATAAACTCAAGAATATGGTTAACGCCTACGAGATGGGTGCAGATTATTATGTGGTCAAAGGTGAAGAAGGGGAGCGCGTCCTGACTTTGCTGATTGAGACGGTCTTCACCCGCATAGCCCGGCGGAGCCTTAAAGTCACCTAAGTATTGTCACCTGCAAAGGCGTTGTAGCTATGTCCAATGAGAAAAAATTTACTAACGAACAGATACTCCAAGATGTGCGATTGCGTCAGCAAAATGATAGCACCGCCGCGCACTCTGTCAAACCTCGCCTCAAATTTTTGGTATGCCAACTTAATGACGAATGGTACGGCATAGACGCGACCCTTATTCGGGAAATCAGCCGCATCGGAAGTGTTACCCGTGTACCCAACACCCCTTCTTATGTATTGGGGGTGGTTAATTTGCGTGGCAATATCACGGCAGCCCTAGATATACGCGAACCGCTTGGCCTGGAGCGGCGACCTCTAAATACCCACACTACGGCCCGCATCGTAGTTTGCGAGATTGAGGGTGTGCAGGCTGGTATTGTGGTAGAAGCAGTATCTGAGGTGGCGGATTTCAACCAGAGCCAGATCGAGCCGCCTCTGTTGAGTTTAGGTTCGGAACGCGCTCTTTATAGCAGCGGCGTGGTGCAGTATCAAAATCAGCTATTGTTTTTGCTCAATCTGGCTTTGGTGTTGGAAAAACTGAAAGCGTAGGCCGGGCCATGCCGTTTAACCCTGGGCCACTCGCCCTCCCCGCAAAGAAAATTGAAGTCCTGCTTTTCAAAAGTGGTGACTGGCTGTTTGGCAGTCGAACTGCCGAAATTAGCGGTCTCGCCCGTGCCGAAATTACCCTGCTTGTTCCCACCAACCGTGCAGCCGAGCAGGTTACTTGGCCGCCACGTTTGGAACGCGCTTTTCTGGGCTGGTTGAAAGACCAGGCGGTAGCGGTTTTTCGTTTGGACAGCTTGCTGGATTTAGAGGCTACCGAATTTGATTTAGGGCGGGTTATTTTGATACGTTACGGGCCACGTACCATTGGGTTAGCGGTAGGCCAGGTTTTTGAGGTGCAAAGCGTGGGATTAGAGCAGCTGGAACTTTTACCAACTCTTGTTGAGCTTACTCTTGAACGTCCCACCGTCTGGCTGCTGCTGCGTCTGGACTCTCCGCTTAATATTGGGGGACAGGATACGGCAGCCGCTAATTTACAGGTCGGACAATTAGTGACGCTACTGGACTTTCCAGGACTTTTTAACTCCGACGAGCAAATTTTTCTGACTAACTGGTTATAAGTTAAGGCGGGACAATGTGAGTCAACCGACAGAGCAAGACTTTTTACTTAGCACTTTCCGAGAAGAAATTGACGGGCATATTGTCACCCTGACGCGGGTGTTGGTAGATTTGGAAGAAACCGCCGAGACAACCCCGAACGTTAGTCAGGTGCAGGAGTTAATGCGGGTATTGCACACTATCAAAGGGGCAGCCCGAATGCTTGGTTTTGGCGACATTACCCACATAGCCCACGCGATGGAAGAAGTGGTAGGGGTCTATAGAGCTTCGCCTGCTACGCCAGACCGAACCGCCGTTGACGCGCTGTTTGAAGGTATTGACACAATTGCCGAGCTTACGCGCTTCGTGACCCGCCGCCCCAATGCCGATACTCCTCATTTTGCCAGTCCACTTACCGAACCTACCCAGATTGCGGCTTTGCTGGCTCGTTTCCAGGCTCTATCCGGTATGCCGACCCAACCTGCTAAACCCAATTTGCAAACTCTCCTGCAAGGGCTGGCTCAATTCGAGGGCGCGGGCAACCCTATAAGGGCTAATGGTCTGGAGCGTGCGCCAGAAACCCGCAGCGAGGCGGCCAAACCGGACGAAACTATTCGGGTGCGCCTGGACAAGCTGGATAGTTTGATAAATGCTGCGGGGGAGTTGGTCATAAATAAAATACAAAATGATGAGCATCTACAGGTGATGCAGAAATTGAACTTATTACAACGTCAACGTAGCCGTTTAGCCAGTCAGTTGCGCGAGATTTTGATTGAACAGATGCCTTCAGCTACTCGCAACGAATTGTTGGGTATGACCGAGCTTTTTTCCTTTGCCGAAGAAAAGCCCTTGACTTTTACCCCTAACCGACCTTCTAATCTTCCATCTGCATATTCGACCACTCTAAACGGGCAGTTAGATAGCCGGGCTATCGAACGTATTTACAAAAAGCTTGAAGAGATTACCACCCTTGACCGCAAAATTGAACAATTAACAGCGGCTACCTTGCGCGAACGCAAAGTTTATAATTTGCGTTTTGAAACCCTAGCTGACGAAATGCGGCGTAGTTTGTTGGATTTACGAATGCTGCCGCTCGAAACTCTTTTTAGTCGTTTCCAGCGTCCGGTACGCGATTTGGCGAACGAACGTGGTAAACAGGTGCGCCTGGTGCTGACTGGCGGAGCTATCGAAATAGATAAGCGGGTGCTAGAAGAAATCAGTGACCCTTTGATCCACCTATTACGCAACGCGGTAGATCACGGTATCGAGCCACCTCACGAGCGCGAAATTTTGGATAAACCTGCTGAGGGTACTATCAGGGTGGCTGCTTCCCAAAAAGGCAATCAGGTGATAATTCAGGTCGAAGACGATGGGCAAGGGCTTGACCCAGTGCTGTTGCGTCAGATGGCCGTTCTCAAAAACCTGCTCACCCCCGTTCAGGTAGCGGCGTTGAGTAACGAAACCAGCTTAGACTTAATTTTCCAGCCTGGCTTCTCTACCCGGCTCACCACCGATGAGGTTTCCGGGCGGGGCTATGGTATGAATATTGTGCAGCAAAACATCAAGCGGCTCAATGGGCGGGTTGCCATTGCCAGCACTCTCGGTCAAGGCACGCTTTTCACTTTTGAAATTCCCTTGACTTTGGCGACAATGGGGGCGTTGCTGGTACGGGTGGCGGGCCAACTCTTTGCTCTACCCTCAATGGGTATCAACGGTATTCAGGTGCTTGCCAAAGCCGAAATTAAAACTTTGGAAGGCAAAAAAGCCGTGCGGTTACGCGGCCAGATTACGCCCATCGTGAACCTGGCTGAACTTTTGGGTCTGTCGCCATTGCCCAATACCTATCCAGATGTACGTTTTAGTGCGCCAGATGAGGCTACCATACTGGTAGTGCTGGTGAATGCGGGGGGAGCAAGTGAGGGTGGGCAACCAGATAACGGGTCGGCCAACACCGGACGAGTGGTGGCTTTCGTGGTAGATGAATTAGTGGACGAACGCGAGATTGTAGTCAAGAGTTTGGGCAGTTTTTTAACTAATGTCCCCAATATTGCTGGGGTGACGGTGTTAGGCGGAGACGGCCTGGCTTTGATTTTGGATGTATTTGGCCTCTTACAAACGGTACGCCTGGGCCAGACTTACATGGCTACTCCCTTAAATCTCAAAGACCAGCCCTCCTATTTCGCAGTGCGGGCGGCCCCACGGTTGCTAGTAGTGGACGACTCGCTGGCAACCCGCGAACTGGAGCGTAGCATTTTGGAGGCGGTTGGTTATCAGGTGGAAACTGCCCGTGATGGAGTGGAAGCTTTGCAGGCTTGCCGCGAACGCCCTTTTGACCTGGTGCTGACCGATGTCGAAATGCCCAATATGGATGGTTTTAAGCTTGCCAGTGCCATTAGAAGTGATACCAATTTGCATCATCTGCCGATAGTAATTGTCAGCAGCCGTGAGTCAACCCAAGACCGCCAGCGCGGTATGGCAGCCGGAGCGCAGGCTTATATTGTGAAAAGCCACTTTGAGCAAAACCGTCTGCTCGATACTATCTCCAAACTCCTCGACACTTAAATGCTCAATTCAAACCTCTAGTTGGTTTGTGTTGACGGCCTAAATGTCTTAAACTCAAGCCTGATTTGCAAATCCTGGTTTGATGCCTGCGGCTTTGTTTCCTGTTTATGAGGATAATAAAAGAAAGAGTTTTTATGAAGTTATTGAATGTACGTTTGTTGGACGGGGTGGGCAATCTGCGCGAACAGGTTGACCTGGAGTTTGAGAGCAGCAATATTACTCATATCAGTCCCTCAACTACCCACGCTACCAATGCGGGCGAAAATCCAGAAATGGCTGACGCGCTAGATTTGAGCGGTCAGACCGTGCTGCCAGGTCTGTTCGACTGTCACATTCATATTATGATGGATGCGGGCAACAACCCCAACCAGACTGTACGCGATGAACCAATTGTTTATCAAGCTTTGCAGGCGGCTAAACGCGGCGAGAAATTTTTAGAGTGCGGCGTAACTACGGTACGGGATTTGGGTGGGGTTGAATATAGTGAAATGTCGGTCAAACGTGCCTGGGCCGAGGGCTGGATAGCCGGGCCGCGTATGCTGGTGAGCGGCAAATGTTTGACTATGACTGGTGGACATGGTTGGTGGTTTGGGCGCGAGGTGGACGGGCCGGACGATGCCCGCAAAGCGGCCCGCCACAATATCAAGATGGGTGCGGACAACATCAAGATGATGGCAACTGGTGGTGTGATGACCCCTGGTGTTGACCCGCGCCACGTACAGCTAACCGAGGCCGAACTGCGGGCCGGGTTCGAGGAAGCCGCCAAAGCCGGAAAGTTAAGTGCCAGCCACGCCCAGGGCAGCGAGGGTATCAAAAATGCGGTGCGGGCCGGAGTGCGTACTATCGAACACGGGATTTTTCTGGACGAAGAAGCTATTAGTTTGATGTTGGAACGGGGGACTTACTTTTCGATGACGTTGGTTGCCCCTAAAATGATAAACGACTATGGCGAGGCGGCGGGTGTGCCAAAATTTATGGTAGATAAAAGCGCGTGGGTGATGGAAGCTCATCTTAAAAGCGCAGCGGCAGCTTACCAGGCTGGGGTGAAAATAATCTGCGGTACGGACGCTGGCACGCCCTTCAACAAACACGGCGAAAGCGTGGTAGTGGAACTTCAACTGATGCGCCAGATTGGGATGTCGCCAATGGATATTATTAAAGCGGCCACCAGTGTCAGTGCCGAGGCGATGCGTTTGGATGACCAACTAGGCACGCTCCAGCTGGGTAAGCTGGCCGACCTGATTGTGACCGAGGGCGACCCGCTCCAGGATTTGAAGGTTCTGGCTCGGCCTACTCTGGTTTTCAAAGAGGGTAAGCTAGTTGTTAACCGTTTTTATCAGGCAAGCTCAGGTAGCAACGGGGTCTCAGCCGCTAGTGCATTACCAATACTGGAACATAGCCAACCGCAAGACCATTTTTGTTAATTTCCTGGAGTGTGACAAAGCTCACATTCGTTCAGCTTGCTTTGGAGTATAATAACGTACTACAATACGCACGTGTGGTTTGAATTAGCATTCTAAATATAAATCTGTAACAAGCCTGTCTCATCGGAACGTATCAGCTGGTTTAACCAGTTTCTATAACTTACTTATTTAGTAAATAGAACAAATTTTTGCAAGGAATTTTGTATCTGACGTTTTGGCAATGTTTTGACAAATGGTGGCATACGCACTGTATTACGTCTGATTTGAAAGGGAATTGCCTAAATGACTTATTCCGAGAGACACTAAAAGGGACAATTTGACTATGCAACTACCAAGAATTGCGCCACTTGCTCCACCTACTAAACTGACCTTGCGTTTTTGGGGAACGCGCGGTTCAATACCAGTTTCCGGTGCTGCTTATATGCGCTACGGTGGCAATACCAGTTGCCTCAGTGTGACCAGCGATAGCGGTCATCTTTTCATCTTTGATTGCGGTTCGGGCGCACGTTTGTTAGGCAACTATCTCTTATCTCCCGAATGGCAAGAATTTAATTATAAGCACACCGGTACCAAAGATACTTGCGCTTACATCCTGCTAAGTCACACGCATTGGGATCATATTCAAGGCTTTCCCTTTTTTGCTCCCGCATTTAAACCCGAAAACCACTTTCATTTTATTGGTGGGGACGACTGCTCCCAGACCCTTAACCTCAACGATATTATGGGCGGCCAGATGCAGCAATGCTATTTTCCGGTTGCGCTGGATGCTCTACCTTCCCAAATAGATTTTTTTGCCCTTGCTACTACCGAAAGCATGAAATTGGACGGAGCTATCCTGACCAATAAATTGCTCAAACACCCTATCCCTACTTCGGCTTATCGTCTGGAGTTGGCGGGCAAGGTGCTTGTCTATGCCACCGACCACGAACCGCTTGCTTTACCCAATTTTCAGCCCCACGTTTTGCTTGGCGATGATGTGGTTGACATAAAATTGCTGGAATTGGCAGCCGGAGCAGACGTGATGGTTCACGATGCCCAATATAGCACTGCCGAGCTTGCTCAAAAAGTCGGATGGGGGCATAATTCGGCAGAAGTGGCTGTGGATACTGCTATCAAAGCCGGAGTAAAACGCCTGGTTTTGTATCACCACGACCCAGGCCATGATGACACGGCCCTTGATAAAATATTGGCAGATGCGCGAAAACGAGCGGTTGCGCTGGACAACAGCCAGCTAGAAATTATCTCCGCCAGCGATGGCCTGACTTTGGAGTTGTAAATTGAAAACTACACGTTATGAACTGGCTGGGCTGCGTTGTGTCGAAGTTGCCCCCGACGATGCGGCCAATCGTGCGGATTTGCCTGTGGTGGTCACGTTGCACGGCTTAGGTGATTGGGGCGAAAGCTTTGTGGATTTTGCACCTATCATCAGCCAGACTGCCTACCGTTTTGTCTTTCCCAATGCCCCGTTGCCCTTGCCCGGCGCACGTTTCCAGTGGTTTCGTTTTCAGCCGAGCAACTTTTTTAGCGGTGTTAGTCAGGCCCGCCAGCACATCGAAGGACTGCTGGCGGCTTTATCTGCCCGTTACCACACTCCGGCCAACCGCATCGTTTTGGGTGGCTTTTCCCAGGGCGCGATGTTGACGCTGGAAACTGGCTTGCACTATCGGGATACGAACGGCAAGCGATTGGCCGGGTTGATCGCTTTGAGCGGAATGTTGGTAGTAGAAAGCGCACATACTCCAAACTTTATGTCCCCGGATTTCAAGAATTATTATGCGGGAGCAACCACTACAACCACCAATCTTTTGACTGAAGCTGCCGCAGACCGTGTGCCGATTCTGGTGGCACATGGTAAGCGCGATGCAGTTGTGCCGGTAGATGCGGGCCGTGAGACGGTGGCTTTGCTTCAGCAGGCTGGCTTACCCATCGAATACACCGAATTTAATTACGGCCACGAAATCAGCCTCGAAACAGTCAACCTCATTCGCCAATTTTTGGGCAAAGTTTTGAAATAGACCAACCTAAGCGGGCTGGAGTTCCGAGGTACAAAAAGCGCAACGGGTGGCCTTGAGCGGAACTTTGCTCACGCAGTAGGGACACTCGCGGGTAGTTTCCGGTTCTGGCGTGTCGGGTTTGAAGCGTTTCATCAACGCATTTATCGGTTTCACCACGAAGAAAAATATCACCGCAGCGATGACCAGGAAGCTAATCAAGACGTTGAGGAAATCCCCGATTAGAAACCTTGCCCCGCCCACTGACCAATAAATCTCGCTGAAATTGACCGTACCAGGGATAGATAGCAAAGGCGTAATCAGGTCTTTGACGAAAGCCGTCACTACCGCGCCAAAGGCTGCTCCAATCACCACCGCGATTGCCAGGTCAACCACGTTGCCGCGTAAAATAAAAGCCCGAAACTCCTTAAAAACCGCCATAACCAGTCCCTCCTTTTGTTGTTATTTAGCTTCCGTTCCTAAGAGGGTGTAAAAGAATGTCACTCGCCTGTACCCCTTCCCTTTAGGGGGTAGAGCTTGCGAAGAGTCTGTTATTAAACACGAATGAACAGATTCTTCGCTACGCGCTTCGCAAGAGCCTCCGCTCACAACCTTGCAGGCCGTGACATTATTAGACACGCTCCTAAGCTCGACTTTACACAAAATGTGGGCTCGGATCTCACGTAAAAGCTACATCTGACCTTATTTTTCAAACAAGTGGCGGTAGAGGCCATGTCTGAAAACCTGGTTTACCCTAGCTATCGTGAGCGTGTAGCGGCTCTC
>JBBQZT010000110.1:0-18476 GCA_038207455.1 Chloroflexia bacterium | reverse complement strand
AAAATATTGCTCCTTGCTTTACCTAGATGCTGCATTTGACCCTATTTTTCAAACAAGTAGCTGTGGGGGCCATGTTTTAAAACCGGGTATAGCACACCCTTGTTGAGCGTACAGCCAGTCCCAAAAATGTACAAAGTCGAGCTAAGAGCGTGTAAAATAATGAGGCATTGTCATTCCGAACGTAGGCTCGGCTTCTTGAGGAATCTGTAGAGGTTACACTGGTTGTCAATCGCCACGCCTTGGGGATTGGTGAACTGACCGTTGTTGCTGCCCAGACTACCGATAACATTTTGGGTTTGACCGTTAGAGTCAATTTTGGAAACGTGCTGCCCATTACGGTCTGCTACAAAGACATTGTATTGGCGGTCAACCACGATACCTGTAGCTGTCTTGAGAAGGTGTTTCGGGTCTGCTTCATAAATACCTAATGTAGATAAGCGGGTAGTCTGGGGCACGTTTTTGATAGCATTGTACCGCCAGTTGTAATAATGCTGACCAATGTTGCCCATCTCAACTTTGAAGGGGTCGGGGTTGGCGGGGGTGTAAGTCAGAACGCGCCGCTCGAACAGGCGTTTAGGATTTCACGCCGTTCGTGTTCGTATTGAATGGGTCGCCCAGTGGCTTTAGGTTGGGCGAGTGGTTCTGACACCTGGCTCCATTCATAGTCGCTCAGGTTGGTTGAGTAAATTTTTCGGTTTTGCATTACTCAATTTACCATGTATGTCCTTGTTTTCCTACTTTTTTTACAGGCTCTTAACAATACTACCCTGCCTTACTACCGGCCAGAAAAAGGCCGTGGTAGCTCTGGTAGCAGGCAAAGAAATAGCCCGCTCAAAAGAATATCACCAGCACGGGCTATTGATATAGGTCAAGATATAACCTACCTTTTGACCGAGGTTACAACGACTACGACCTTTTTCGTTACTTTACGACCCGCGGTTCATATTTCGTCACCCGAATTTTGAAGAACGCCGTGTTTGAAGTAGTCGAAACTTATACCCTTACCGCCGAGCAACAAGCCAGTGGCGTAATCAGCGACCAACTAATTTGTTTGGATAAGGACAAGCTGCCGACCCACAAGCGGTTAGTAGTTTACTTGGAGACGGCCAGTGGCAAGGAGTACCGTTACCTGACTAATCGCACCGATGTGGACGCACTCACTATCGCCCTGCTTTACCAGTGGCGATGGCAGATCGAGAGATTTTTCTGGTGGATTAAACGCCATCTACAGTTCAAACACTTATATAGTCAGTGTGAAAACGGGGTACTTATTCAGCTTTATGCTGGGCTAATCGCCTTTCTACTGATAAAGCTGTACAGCACCAAGTATGCTAAAACCGAGTTCCGACGGATGCGTAGTAATTTGGTACGCGCTTTAGAGCGACATTTATTCGACTTCGCTCGACTTTGTACAATTTGGCAGTCAGTAGGTGAGCGACGAACCGCGCCACTCTCATAACGGTCATGAATATTTTTACATCCACCCGCCAATCCCTTGTAAAAATATTCGGAGTAAAGGACAGTTCTATGCTCGCTTCGGTCGCATAGCCGCTCTTAAAACGTACAAAGTCGAGCTTAGTAAATTTAGAGGACATTTTGAGCTATCTAAGATTACTTGGCTTTACTGGTAATGTTTGGCTATTTTGAGCATTTTCTAATCGCATCACTATTGAGCCTGCACCCAGTTTCGTTGGGTTATATACTCGCCAGGCGAAAGCGGCCTTTGATATGGTGTGGGTAAGAGAAATAGTTTGAGTAATCCAGCCCCAAGCTAATTACATAAAATTGGGAGTGTGCAACTGGCTCATCCGCATCGCGCTTTCAGGGTCGAAACCTGCCAGGGTTAGACGACGGGTGCGGTTACGATGCATAGTCTTGTAGAGGGTGCGACCGCGCTCCACGCCCAACACCATTTGTTCGGGTGCAGCCCCGCCACCTGCCAAAATCGCCAACGCTTCCTGTACCATCGGGTTTACGCCTGTGGCCGCGTCTAACACCGCCGCTCGCACTTCTACCGCCTTGAACAGTTCGTCTTTTAGCTCCGGCTCACGACCCAAACACCAGCGAATGTTGGACATACCATATTTGACGTGGCGGGTTTCATCTATACGGGTGCGTCGCACTACCTCGCGAGTACACTCGTCGGGAGCGTACTTTTCGATAAATTGTAGCAAATCTATAAACGTGCCTTCACCCAAAACGTGCAGCAAAAACGACGCGCTAGGGTAGTCTTTTTGTTCAATCAAGGTTTGCAAGGAAGCTTCGGTGGCGGCGGCCCCATATTGCAAACCGCCACCATTCGCTACTGCCCTTTTAGTAAAAACCTCGATATGCCGGGCCTCATCATTCAACAAAGTTGACAGAAACAGCACTACCTCGGCAAACTGCGGGTTGATTTTGCCAATAAACATGGCGGGAACATAGAGGGCCGAATATTCGTTCTCGGCCAGGAAAGTCATAATTTGGCAGGTGGCGCGTTCCATTTCTTGAGGAAGCGGTTTGAGAGCGTCCCAGGGTATATCGCGTGTCGCGTCCCACTGATTTGAAGTGGCATGCTGGTAAAGTTCGGCAATATCGTCGGCCCACACATCATTTTTATGGTTGAGACTAAAACCAAAATTGGGGACACCGCGCTCGGCTACTGCGCCGCGCGGCACAAATCCGGTATTAGGCGGAGCTTCTTCTGGCACGTCACCCAGTCGCCCCTGAAACCAATCACGCATATCTAAGCCGCGTTCGCGGAGCGCAATCTTCAAACCCCAATCAGGATTCCCCACGTCCGCCAGCATCCCTCTCCGCACCAAATATTGATAATGCCCCTGGCCCTGTCGCCGCCCCAAATACTGGTTTTCGGTCATCCGGCACCAGGCTGGTAAATCTTCCTTTACCCCAATGTCGGTACTACGAATCTCCAATATCTGCCCGTCTTCGATTTTATTTATGGCGGCACGGATAATCAGTAATAAACCGCTCCCGCAATCCAAATCTCCACCATCACAAATATTGTCTGCGGTAATATCCGGCGAGGCGACACGCTGGCTATCATCGGCCACAGCGTGCTCCCGCAAAACTTCTTTTCCCATCGTTTTCCCTGATTAAATACTTTGGTGTGAAGTAACTACTCACCCCCACCGAAGAGTGAGGGAGAGATAAGTGCGGGCTGTCCTCCTCTTCCCCTGGCAAGGGCTGCGTCCCGGCATCCGACTGAATATTACGGTGTGGGTTAGTAACTGACCGAACCTGCGCCCTGGCTGATGAATTCGACCATCTTTGCGCCGCCTACAATTGTTGCATCTTTGACCAGCGCATTCTCGTCCAGTTCACGCTTCTTGAAACACGGGCTGCACACCCAAATTTGACCGCCACCTTCCACAAACATAGCCATCAAATCTTTAAGCGGTTTAAAACCCGGCTCGGTGATGTCGTCAGCGTAACCGTTTTGGGATAGGCGCACCCCTTCGGTGCTAAGAAAAATTACCGTTTCCTGCCCGCTTGCCACGGCTGCGTTTGCTACTACGAAACCCACAGTAGCTTTGTCCGTATCGTTTTTCGCGCTAGTAATACTCACCAAAAATTTTCCAGCCATTCTAGTGCTCCTCTTTTTTGATAAAATAAGCCGTGCGGCGTGCGTCTAAATTTCGCTTGCCTAGCAGTGTGTTGCCAGTCAACCGACACCAGGCAGGCAAATCCTCTGGTGCGCCTGCGTCAACCGTAATCACTTCTAAAATCTCACCTGCTGGTACAGCCCGCAACTTGAACTTCATCTCTAGCAATAACTCGCCGCAGCCGCTTTCTCCGCCGTCCAAACTTTGGGCAACTTCCAAAGCCTCGCTTATGTCTGGTATCTTATTCATACTTTAACGGTCTCCTTATAGGTGTAGAATTGTCGGGATTATAACACAAATACAGTATCAGCATAAGCTTTTATGCGGTGTAAGGTTGGCTTTCCACTCCCTTACTTCAATTACTGTAACTACTCACCCCCACCGAGGAGTGAGGGAGAAATAGGTTAGGGCTGTACCCCACCACCCCCTAGTCTCCTTGCTAGGGAGTAGTGGGGGAGGTGTTTCAGAACAAATAAGTGTATCAGCCCGGATTTAAGCCAAGTTTGAGGTAGCCCGCTCGAATTAGGTTTGGTAGGTTAAAATAAAAATAACTATTCAGCCAATCCAGTTGACAAGGCTGTTATATTGAAACCCTATGACAACTGAGCAAGAATTACTACAACTTAGAGCCGAAAGTGCTGCTCTCAAAGCGAGAAAACGCAGGGTTTACCACCCAAGTAGCAACGCTGACTACCCAAGTCGTCGCTTTGCTTGAACGTGTCCAAACTTTAGAAGCACGTCAGGTCCAAAATAGTCATAATTCTTCTAAGCCACCCTCGTCCGATGACTTTACCCGTTCTCCCAAGAACTGTTCTTTGCGTAAGACTTCTGGCAAGAAAACGGCACCCAAAGGATACCCGCAAGCTGGACACGCCGGCAAAGCCCTCTATCATGACCTGATTACGTTTTTGACCACATACCTGGCACCTGCCAGCATTGTCAGTCCGACTTGCTTGGACTCCCCTACAGCCCGATCCAAGAACGTCGTCAAGTCTTTGATTTGCCTCGGTTGGAGGTGCAAGTTACCGAGCATCGCGCTTATAGCCGTACTTGTCCAAACTGTACTAAGGCTACGTTGGGCCACCAATTCCCCGTCGAAGCTACTAATTGGATGCAGTACGAGCCAGCTTACCGGACCTTAGCGGTTTACTTGCTCAACCAACATTTAATCCCTTACGTCCGGACTGCCGAAACTCTCAACGAACTTTTCAGTTAGGGGTTCTATGCACATTCGACCCAAAATGTACGGTAAGCTCTAATTCTCCCTCAAAAAGATTGAGACCGAATCACCTAAGTGTAATTCTTTAAGGCAAAAGTACGTGCAAAATTGCCCATTGTAGTCAGCTAAAAATTGTAGGCGTACAAAATTGGGTTCTCCCGAACTTTTGGTGGTAAAGTTTTGATTGCCTACAATTATTTCGTAATTCTGAGAAAAACTACTGTTTTTTGAGGCTGCTGGCACCAAAATGGTCGCTAGAGCTTAATAATGTAGCAATGTAAGTTAGCTTACCACCAAAAGCTCGGGAGAACCGGTTTTGGGATCTATACTACTCGACCCCGTAAAACTATTGGCACCATTCTTTTCGTGATGCTCTACAGTCTTTTTAGCCGCTTCGTTGGTGTGCTCAGTCGCATAAATTAGATGGTCCATAGCGTGATTAGCGTATGTACCTGCTTCTTCAACGTTGCCCTTAGCATGGGCTTCTGCCGCTTTCGCGTGATGTTGGCCCAAAACGAACGTCGTTGCATTTTGGAGCCATTTGTGAATATCTACTTTAAGTTTGAAAAATGTTGAATTGTTATATTCCTTTAGGCAGGTTCGACATTAAAAACCTAGAGTCTAGTGCCGAGAATCACTTGTTGTGACACTCTTTTATTAAAATCGTATAGTTACATAACTTCGTGCGGTTGCTCGGCGAAATCTGCGGTGACTGATCGGAGGGTACGAAGCGTGTCGTGGACGAGTTCAGTAAGTGGTTTATCACCGTCCTGGCCGAGCCAACGGCTTATTGTGACGCTGAAGACGCTCACTGCAAGCTGGGCGGTGAGAATCGAGGTTAGCTCGTCGAAGCCGCGAGTTCGCAATCCCTGGCTGATTGCTTCGACAGTACCGAGAGTTTCCGCATCTCGCGCTCACGAAGGCCCTCGTCGGCCTGAATGATGGTACGGAGTGTCCTTAGGTTCTCGAGCTGGCCTTCGAACCTGGTCGCCGCCACAGTCTCGAGTCCGTACTCGATCAACCTCATCGGGCCAAAACGAAGCCGGGGCCTCCGCCACCAGTCGTGCAACCAGCCCAGGGATTTCCTCCTCGACCGCGAAGAGCACCTCGCGTTTGTCGGCGAAGTGACGGAAGAAAGTGCGAGTTGTGAGGCCGGCCCGAGCAGTGATCTGTGGGACGGTCGTCTCCGCAAAGCCCTGTTCGAGGAACAGCTCGACCGCTGCCCGCTCCAACCGCTCACGCGCATTTGGTTGCCATCTACTCCATATTGTTATTCTACTTATATCATTATTGTACTTGACAACACGACGTGTTATAGGTCTGGCAACGCGACGACCAGGGCTGAAGGAGGCTACGCAATAAATAACGAGGTGTGGGTGGTCGGCGGCGAGTTCCTGCTTGCGGCGGGCCGAGAGTTGTTTGCTCGTGGCTAGGAACCGCACATACGAGAACCAGGGCATTGGTCTCCACCGATAGCGACATCGTTGGCCTCGCCAGTGAAAGATGATTGCACGCAGGCGAGGTAAGGTACGGACGATGCTAGCTCATAAGATACTGGCCCTTCGCCACTTTCGATGAAGCAGCAACCAGGCTGAGAATCCTTTCGTTTGCTCAATCGAATTCAGGCCACGCTTTAATCCTTTTCATCGAAAGTGGCGAAGGGTCAGTATCTTATGAGCTAGCATCCAGCGTATCGCCACAGACTCGCACGCACAACACTTTTTCTGCCAAGTCAGAATCTAGCTGGCGCAGAATCTGGCGCAGCCGCTCATCCAAACTGTCGCCGCCTTTGTCACTACCGCCCTGGTCGACTGTAACCACCGTCGCTATATTGTAATTGCCATTGCTATCGCTGTATTGTCGGATAGGCCGGGCGGGTATTGTCAGGTTAGGAAGCGGTTAAGCGCAAAATGTGAGATACTCTCATTAATTGTTTGTATTAAACTTCCTAACCGACGAAAGCAGCGTAATCACCTGAAAACCAAGCCTACCAAACCCCAGAAAGTAAAGCTAGCCCCTTCTTACAAAGGTCATCGTTACCCTACCGAAATTATTGAAGAGGCGGTTTGGCTCTATTTCAACTTTGCTTTGAGCTACCGGGAAGTTGAAATGCTGCTTTTGAGACGGGGAATTGAAGTAACTTATGAGACTATCCGGCAGTGGTGTCTCAAGTTCGGCCAAGCATACGCTAACGATTTACGCCGTCGCCGCCCTCGTCCCGGCGATAAATGGCACCTGGACGAAGTAGTGCTAAAATCAAGGGAAAACTATGCTATTTATGGCGGGCAGTTGATCAACACTGGGTAGTCTTAGATATTTTAGTTCAATCCCGGCGTAATACCAAGGCAGCTACCACCTTTTTCAAAAAGCTGCTCAAGGGATTACAGTACGTACCTCGCGTGATAATCACCGATAAACTGAGAAGTTACGGAGCAGCCAAAAAGGAATTGCTACCGAGGTAGAACATCATCAGCACAAACGGTTAAACAATCGAGCCAAGAATTCGCATCAACCGACGAGGGTGCGGGAGAAAGTAATGCGACGATTTAAATCTCTTGGACAAGCCCAGCGTTTCTTATCGGCACAGAGTCCGATCCGAGAACACTTTCGACCAAAGAGGCACAGGATGAAGGCCGCGGATTATCGTGCCAAAAGGCAGGAGCAATTTGAGGTTTGGAATGAAGTAACTAGGCTGTCAAAAGTCGCCTAACAAGCAAATACCCAGCCAAATTCCTGTCTGAAGCACCTTGATTAAACTCATTTCTCAAATTGTCCGTTCAAAAAATTTAACTTGACAATACTGGTAATGTCTTTTTCAAGAATGAGGAAGCAGAATTATCAGCTAATTCATTTATTTTGTGACCGCTATATAACCAGCAACTTTATCCAAGCTGCTGGTTATATAATCAGGATTAAGTCTTATAAACTTGCTTGCCCAACAAACCAAGTTCAACTATGTAAGGGGTATCCTTCAACTCAGGGTGATACTCAAACCTGGCCCGTTCAAAATATTGGACGGTATAAGTCTTGCCGTCTTCTCCATTCTTTTCTTGAAACTCCTCACTCTTAGGATAGCCAAATTGAGCTAGACCTCCATGCTGCTCCCAATAAGCTTTGAAGCTGGAAACCGAACCTAAACTGTGGCCGGTAGCATCAAAATAACGACGGTCAGCGGTATCAGTAAAAGCGGGAATACGCTGAAAGGGAGCTTCACTTAGACGATTTGCAATTACCTGATTGCCTAGTAATCCTAGCAAGACTTCGTAGGCAGCCCCGCCCAACTCTGGGTGATATTCAAAACGGTTGCGTTCAAAATATTGGGTTAAATAGGTTTTGCCATCTGTGGGCGAAACCTCCATTAGTGCCTCAGAAATCGGGAAGCCGTAAAGAGTTACTCCTCCGTGTGTTGTCAAATAATTGTAGAAGACACCAGGAATGGTTTTACCCGTTTCTACGATAGTATGCTTAGTCGAAACGTTCAAATTGACTACCGGGAAGCTAACAGGCTCACGACAAGCTTCATCTACAGTAAAAAATGTCCAGGCGTAATTACCTTCAGGAGTGTTGGCTGGCACTGTAAATGTCCCCGTCCATAGGTCGCCTCCAGCTGGTTTGAGTAATACTTCACGCCCCAAAATAGGGTTCATTGCCATTGTTTCGGGAGAAAGCGGTACCTCGCTACCAGCTTTGACGTGCAGGCTGAAAGTCACTTGCTGTCCTGGTTCGACACTAACGTTGCTGATTTTTGGCTGACTGACTGTGGGGATTAAGTCGGGGTCTGGTTGTACGATTACCCCAAAATCAAGGTTAAGGTTTTGACCGTCCACCACGTCTTTATTTTGTAATAGATAGGTGTATCCGGCCAGGAAACTAATAATATCAAGATGGTTGGCTGCAGGCACGCCACCGATGCTATAGTGTCCCGTGCTATCGGTCATAGTAGCCAGCTTAAAAGAGTCATAACCAACCGTCACAATCGCATTCGGTAAACCCTGCCCAGTGGTGCGATTATAAACCCTCCCCGAAACGGTGCTACCCGCGGCGTGGGCTTTAAGGGGTGGGCTGAAATTGCCGAATAACCAAGTCAGGAGTAGAGTCAAAATAATTAACAAGGACACCCATTTGTACTGCTTGTGAGACTGCAAAGTAGTCAACATTAATTGTTTTCTCCCTCTATTTGTTCACAGTCAAATTAAGCACGGGGAACTTGTCTGGCTCACGACAGGCTTCATCCGTGGCAAAGAAGGTCCAGGGATATACACCGAGTGCCGTATCGGTTGGAAGTTGGAACTTACCTACATAATGGCCGCCACCCGTATCTTGCATTAAAACAGACTTGTTAAGCGAGGGGTTCATCACCATTATCTCGTTCGACAACGGCACCTTGCTAGCAGCACTCATTTTCACGGTCATACTAAAGGTTACTTCATCCCCCGGCTTGGCGGTATCGGTACTAATCTTCATATCGCTGAGAGTAGGTATCATTTGCGGGTCAGGTTGAACAATGATGCCAATATCGAGCTTGGCGTTTTGACCCTCATTCAAGTCAATCGTCTGGAAAAGATAGGTGTAACCAGCCAGAAAAGAAACTACCACAAAGTTTTTGGTAGCTGGAATGCCCTTGAAGCTATAATTACCCTGACTATCAGCGATAGTTGCTCGTTTGATTGTCTCGTAGCCTGCCACTACAATCGCCCCAGGTAAAGGTACTTTTTTATCCCGGTCAAACACTCTACCACTAAGCGTAGCCCCACCACTTGGGGGAGTCACAACTGGCGGCACCCCGGTAGGAACAGCGGCGGCACTGGTGGTATTCGCTGGAACTGTAGTCGCTGGAACTGTAGTCACTGCACTGGTGGTAGTCGCTGGAATTGCGGTGGTAATCACTGCGCTGGTGGTAGTCGCTGGAACTGCGGTGGTAGTCGCTGGAACTGCGGTGGTAGTCGCTGCACTGGTGGTGGCAACAGCAGTAGTAACTACCGTTGTAGTCGCGGCAACGGTTGTTGCGACGGCGGTAGTGGTCAGAGCGGCAGCGAGGGTGGTTGGTTGGGCTGGGGTGTTAGTAGCGTCACCGCAACCTGCCAGAATTAGGCCGGAAAAGACTATCAGGATAGCTAACCAGGTGGCCCTTTTCCCATTTCCTAAATACGCACGAGTCATGTTTCTCTCCTTCTTATTGAGTCTTATTCAGTTCAATTACCATTAGCGGCACGTTCTTGTGCCTGGATATAAGCGATAATATCGTTTAATTTATCTGGCGAAAGTTGCGAAAAACGAGCGCGTTCCCGCTCGTCTGACGCTCTAACTCGCTGGAAAATGGCTGCTGGCGACATCACGGCGTTATTGCCCCATAAGGTCGGGCCGTACCCTTCTTGTCCATTGGGGTGACAACTGTTGCACCAAGCCCGAAAGGTAATTGCTCCACGGGTAGCTGCTTCTTTCACAAGTGGACTATCAACCTTAACATTTGCATACTGATAGATGTAATCACTTCCTGTTACCGAGGTAACTGTCGGGGTAGCCGTGTTCGTGGTAGTGGGGCTTGCTGTCACCACAGACGAAACAGCTTGAGAATGTCCAGTAGTAGCAGATAGGCTGAATAAACCAAACCCCACTACCCCAAGTGCCACAAAAGTTATCAGTAAAATCAAGCGTCCCTTTATATTGCTAATCATTATTGGTATATTGTCTCCACCTATTGTATCGAGCTTAAAAGCCCGCCGCCCGCGTTAGTAGCTAGTCCGCCACTATAAATACTAAGACAAATTTATTAAATCCTTCTTACAAACATTAACTGCCACTTACATTTCTAGCCTTGCCCCCTATGGGTTATTGCGATTTGTCACTGCTAATAGTGACGCTCATATTGTTGAAGCGGCCCGCAATTACGGGGTAATCGTGCAGGGTGATAATCTGCCCCGTTTGCCAACTGTTGGCAGGCTTCCATAACAGGTTGCTACTGGTAAAACAATACACTTCATCCTTACCGCCCTTTCCGTTGCCAAACTCGTAAACCACCTGCAAATCAGAGAGAGGCGGACTTAATACCTGCCAGTAAGAGGTGATTTCAAGCGGCGGATTAAAATAACCAATCTGATATTGGGCTACCACCTGTGTACCCAAAAACTTGAGTTTTCCGTTAGCGAATTCAGTATTATTAGCTGTTTGTACTTTTATATCTTGGCGCAGATTGTTGAAATTTATCTCGGCGGGGTTAGTATCGGTAAAGGTATAAAACGCTGCTGGTAGGATTGGAGTTGATGGGGTGGGCAGACGGCCACGTTCAAACAAAAGATAGCCATCCCTAGCATCTATTACACCATAATCGGGCGATGCAAGCAACTGTTGGACACTTTGTACATAAGCTTTGGGTTGCTGCGGGAAAGTATCGGCGGTCACGTCCAGTAAAACGTAACGTGCAAATTCCTCATTGTTCAGCAAACGCGGATACAAAAACACGGTACGCCGCTGACTGACAAAAACCACCAAATTATTCTGGGCCGAAACAGAGGCGGTGGCCGGAATTTCAGTTATAAATTGATCAAGTAAGTGTTGGTGGCGTATCTGGGCAGTGGTAAGCTGGGGCGCATAGGTATGAAGCGTAAGTGGTCCAACGCTGGCCCTAACATAATAAAAAAGTGCTACTAACAAAGCTAATGTCAGCCCGATATTTTTAATTCTAAGCGGAGTCAAAAACTTAAAATGTGGCGTTTGTAGCAAGTGGCGTTCAAGCAACCAACCAAAACCCGTAATGCCGCCGCCAATTAAGAAAGGTACAAGAGCCACAGAGTAATGTGCTCCGCCTGAATGTTGCCAACTATTATTACTCAAACTATTTATAAGCAGCACCGGGGAAATTACCAGACCCATCAAGGGGTTTAAGATCGCTAATCCGCCGCTTTGCTGCCATAATCCGGTCAGATAGGCAAAAATCTCACTGCGTGGGAGGGTGTTCCACACGTAAATAGGCCGAGTAAGCAGGGTAGTAGCAATTTCCACTGCATTTTTGCCGTAGGCTGGATAGCGGTAAAATAGCGTCGCGGCATCGCTCGTACCACTAAAATAGGGGATGATCAGGCGGGTAACGGCCAAGAACCAGGCCAAGGATGTCAATGTTACCACCACCCCTGACCAGCGCAACCGCCAGACAAAAAAAGCATACAAACCCAACATTAGGCCCAATAGTGTCACATCTTCTTTTGTAGAAACTGCTAGGAGGGCAAATAAAACAAATAGCCGGCCTTGACGTTTCCAGCCAAAGTACAGCGCGTACATAAACAGGGGCGCGGCCAGCGCGACATTATGATAATCGCTAAGGGCGGCAGCCTGTAACGAAGGAGCCAGCAGATACATCGTGGCAAACACCAGCCCGGCCCACCTGCTTTCCAAACGTTTTCGGGCCAGCCAGTAGGCCGGAACCGCCCCGCTTGCCAGGGCCAGCACCTGAAAAATCAGTAACACTTCGGGGCGATTAAACAAACCGTAGAAGGGAGCCAGCACAAACATTATTGGCTCGGCGTGGTAAAAGAAGTAATTGTTATAGCGGTCTGGCCCGGTGGAAGGGTCATAAATAGTCAGCCTGAAAGGGTCGCCGTGTGCCGTATTGTGAAATATTTGAGCTATATAGCCTAAATCTACCGCATTGGCTTGATGGGCGTTGAACCTTGTCAAGGCTAACCCTATCCAAACCACACAAAAAATCAGCATCAGGGTAAGCAGGGCTAAGGCAACAAACCACTCTACCCGCTCTATTATAACTAAATTTAGTGAGGGCCTTTTCAAGCCAAACTTAAAAGGACGCGGTTTGTCTGTAGTTTGAGGTAAAGTTGGGGCAGGCTCAGTATTTAAGGGTGGTTGGGTTAGGCTTTTCCTCAATTTTCACCTTGACTTCTTCTTTTAACCGCACCTGTGGGCTGAAACTGGTAGTGGAGTATCAACTTATCACCGCTTATATTAGCTACTACCACCTTACGTGCGGCATCATACCACCAACCTTCATTACTATTACTACCAGCCGGAGGGCCAGTTAGTTTAGGGAAACTGCTGTTACCTTCTACCTCAACTTGTACGGGTTCGCTGTCTGCGTTCACTTCAATCTGGTAAGGTCTTGGGTTGTCACCCTTAACTGTAACGGTCAACTGCTCGTTTTCACGCCCGTAGCTAACAGTGGTACCTTCAAAAAGGGTTAAAGAGTTTTGCTGTAAATCAGTAAATTTGCCATAAATTTTTAATTTAAGGCCACTATCTAATAGGCGCACCGCATCAGCACTGCCGTTCGTACCCAAAGTTTGTAATGGTTGTAGCAAGGTGGGAAGAATAGCCCCGGCCTTGATAAAGACTGGAATAGTATCGAGGGGGGCGGGCGTTGTTAAGTCGCGTCCGCCTTCAAACTCCTGACCGTTCCAGAAATCTACCCACTGCCCTTGTGGTAGATAAACTGGCCTTTCCCTGGTTCCCAAAGTTACTATGGGCGCAACCAACATTGAGTCGCCCAAGAAATATTCAAGTTCCTGGCTAATAGCTTTGGGGTCCTGCGGATATTCCAGATAAAGGTGACGCATCAGAGGTAAGCCTGTATCGTGGGCTTGTTTTGCCAGAGTATAAAAGAAGGGGAATAAATCAGTATGCACACGGGCATAGCGTTTAAAGTTGGCAGTAGTTTCAGCATCGCTCCATAGATAAACGGTGTCAGCTGGTTGCTGCCCCAAAATATCACGCATTATTGGGTTAAATGCCCCGTATTGCGTCCAGCGCAGATACAACTCGTGACGGTCAGCATAAGCCAGCGGCGACACCCCTAAGTAACCTGCTATCTCTGTTCCAATAAAGGGCGAACCACTAATACTACGGTTGAGGGCGGCGGGAATAGTTGAAGGCAACCCCGCCCGCCAGTCCCAGTGGTTGATTAAATCACCTTCCCAAGTAGCTTTTTGATACTGCTGAGAACCCAAATAAGCACTCCGCATCAAGAATACAGCATCAGGTTTATACTGTTGCGCCGCCTCGTAAGCAGCTTTAGCATACAATACCGGATAAACATTTGCCATCGCATAACCACTTTGCCCATTGAAAAGTTGAGCATCAAAGGGCAAGATGTCACCTGTATCTTGGAGTGCGCCATCAAAATTAAAGTCAACCAATATCCGTTTGAGACTAGCTTGAAACCATTTAACTGTTGCTGGATTACTAAAATCTAGCATCGAAACGCCGTACTTATTAAAAGGCAATAAGTATGGCTGTCCTTGCTGATTACGCACGAAATAACCCTTTGCTATTCCCTCATTGTAAAGGGCAGTCCAATTGGTTTGCACCGATTCTTGCACATACGTCAGGCTTTTATAACCTAGACCGTGTAGAGTGCGATTGAGGGCCGCTAAATCGGTATAGGTGCCGATGGGAATGGGCTTAAACACCTGGGTATCCCAACCTGTGGCACTAGCTGGGTCAACGGCATCATAAATCCATAACACGCTGACTGGAATCTGGTTGTCGCGCAAACGTTGTGCTTCGGCTTCTACTTGCGTCTGACCGCCAATACTGTTTTTCCACACCCCCAAACCCCAGGGCGGCGGCATTGGTGGTCTGCCAATAAGTCCCGTATAAGCTTGCAAGACTTTTTTAGGATTGTTATTAACAAAGAAAACCAGATTGAGGTTGGCGGCATCCACTGTCACCAAAGCGGCATCAGGGCGCGTCGCACCCATATCAAAGACATTACGGCGTTGGGTTTGGGCTAGGAGACCATAACCGCGGGTACTCAATACAAACGGATAAGGCGCATAACTGCCCACCCCGTGTAAGGGGTCTAATTCTAGTCCCCTTCGTACTATTTGGACGGCGCGTTGGCCGCGCTGATCCATCTTTAACTGACGTTGGCCTAATCCAAAATAGTGTTCGTCATCAGCTATTTGGCTGCTAACTGCGGTAGAAACTATTCCTTCGGTATCGGATAACTCCATATTAAAGAATAACATTCCCCCACCTCCAGCATCGGTATTACTATTCGCCAGCGTAATTTTTAGCGTGGCAGTGCGCCCACCTGGGTCAGTGGTGGCCGAGACGAGGGTAAGTACGGATGTTGTACCGGGTTGCCAGTTGACGCTTGTAACGTGCGTCAGCTTAAACCAGTTTTGATCAGCCAGGGCAGTGTAAGCAGAAGCTTTAGCCTGTGATAACATTTTTTTGTCTATCAGAAAAGCGGGTGGGCCGTAAGCCGCTAAATCTCCACCCCTGTTTGCACCAGCCACTGGAAGTGGCTCCTGCCACAAGCTTTTACCAGTGGTGCTATCTGCCAAACTTAATTTCCAATCAGCCTTAGATATTTCCAGGTTTGCCTGGGCCATTTTAAGACATACTTGGGTAGATGTTTCCAGAAAAATTGGCCCGGTTGTTAAGGGTTGGGCAAATAAAGCCTGACAGTTAGCAGGTGCGACTGTAACCATAGGCGTAGCCGTAACGCTGTTTGGCTTAGTAGCGACAGTCGGGCTGTTTTGTATAGAATTAACCGTGTTATTATTTGCACTCGCTTCAGCTATAGTTGGTACAGACACAGTGGTAGAAGTATTGGGGACATTGGGACTTGTAGTTGAGTTGAGTGAGGTTGCGGCAGCGGGAGTGGGTAGGAGCAACGGGGCTTCTTCCACTCCTGCCTGCGGTACAATTGGGGCGGTGGCGGTACTTAATACAGATGGGGTGTTAAGGTTGGATTGACTAAATTTTAAGCCGAGTGCTATTGCCACTAGAAATAACGCTACTACAAGCCACTGGTAAGGTTGTCGAAAAACACGTAAAATTCTACTCAAAGTTTTTCTCTACACCTAAAATACTGTCAGCGCATTTGGTGCTAACGCGATTTTGACGGATTTGGTAAGTCCGCCTCTACAAGTGGACGTTGTCGCCAAAGTCTATACCGTAAGCTGGTGTTAATCAAATGGTAAGCTGATTTAACAGTACCTTCCAGCGTACCACTAACTTTAGAATGTCCACTGCCCCTACGCCTGTAATCTATGGGTATTTCGGTAATGTTGCAGCCAGACCGTGCGGCTTTGACTAACATTTCGACTGTAAAACCATAAGTCATTTCCTGCATATCGAAAGAGGTCAGTCTTTCGCGCCAAATAGCTTTAAGCGAAGGCAGATCGCTCAGCTGACGACCATACAATACCCTAATTAAGGTTGTGACCAATCGGTTGCCCCATATTTGGTGGCGTAACAACGCACCGCGTTCGGTTTGGCCGAGAGTACGCGACCCCAAGACAAGATCGGCCTTTTGAGTCAAAAGCGTGTTTAACATCGCTGGAATGGCAGCGGGTGGGTCACTATAATCCCCATCTAAAAATACGAGTATATCAGCTTTGTCTGCTGCTTCATACCCGTTATAACAAGCGGCCCCATACCCACGCTGACGTTGAAGAACTACCTGCGCCCCAGCCTCTTGAGCCACCGCCTGAGAGCCATCGCTACTACCACCATCTACTACTATCACCTCTAGGCTGTAGGTAGGGTCAACGGGCAAAGCAAACACTTCTGCAATAACCCTTACGATATTCTGGGCTTCGTTATAAACTGGTATCACCAGGCTAACACGATAGGGCGGCAGCAAAACTATCATTTCTTCTTCCTCTGTTAAATTTCTATGTCTATAATATTGGTTACAAGTAGCATTGCCTTTACTAAAGGTATCTTTTCAACAAGTCGTGGATAGTTGGCATTGCACTAACTATTTCTTTGCTCAACTTAGATAAATACCGATTTTCGCACCGGCTGATTGAGAAGATACTACTAAAGGCCAGTTGCATTTGAGCAAATAACTGTGAAGTTACAGTCTATTTCCTACGCACTAACTCTAAGCTGCCCGACCCCGCACCACAAAAGTGCAAGCATTACCCGCTTTAGGCATATCCTTAAATTCCGCCGCCTTCCAGTCGAGTTTCGCAATGCGTTCTAGCAGTTCGCTGTCGTCACGTATGATTGGACAATATTCGTCCGGCGCATTTAGCTGCCCTAACAAGGCCCGGCGACTGGCACAGCCTCCCCCACATATTGTGACCAATGGACAACTTTGGCAAGCAACGGGTACAGTGCGGGAGGCTTGAAAAGAAGGCGCATCGAAAATAGCTGCCCCTTCTCGTGTTAAATCAGTCAGTTTGCGGTCGGGCGTGGGCCAATAAGTACACGGAGAAACTAAACGATTGAGCAAAGTACGCAGACTGTTATTTCCACACGGCGAACCGTGGGTCGGGCGCGGGAAGTGGAGCAACGCATTCACTAATGGCTCGCTGACTGCTACTATTTCGCTACGCGAGAAAACATCCAGCAGCCCGTCCCATAATTGCTCATAAGCAATACTAAATTTGTCACCCGTTACAGGCTGGTACAAGTTGAAACGTAAGTCGCAACCGTGCGTGGCTGCTACTTGGGCCAGCTCACCTAATTTATTATAATTGGTATTTAGCATTACGGCTATAATGGCTACCCGCACTCCTAAACGCTGACAACGGGCCACGCCCTCCCAACATTTACGCCAGT
Source organism: Chloroflexia bacterium (assembly GCA_038207455.1). Taxonomy (GTDB): domain Bacteria; phylum Chloroflexota; class Chloroflexia; order Chloroheliales; family Chloroheliaceae; genus JBBQZT01. The sequence goes on along the minus strand of JBBQZT010000110.1, from coordinate 1,124 downwards.
TGCCTACAGTCCGCCACGTATCCTGCTCATTTTCAGTCGGAAAATCAATCGAAAACTCGACACTGTGCAACCGGCTCAGTTCCTTGTCAGCTAAAACCTCAATACTATAACCATTTGAGGTGATAGCAGTACGAATATTTGTGCTGCCAACCAGTCCAGGATTTCGTGATATTGTGGTTGTAGGCCGTTCTCGCCTACCCCTATATTAACCGAACCTACTGTAACTGAACTGCAAATTTTTTTGACTTCTGAGAGGCTGAGTCGGTCTAGTTTTAGAGCGGAACGGTAACAATGAGCGCACGCTAAATCACTTTCGTTAGTCAAACCGATACCTACTGCGTAGCTTGTGGCAGCGTAGTTGTGGCTATTATTAACAGTAGGTTTGACAATATCTTTTAATTCAGACGATTTAAGCGGCACCCCATAGTTATGATTTTTATTTGGATCAAATCCAAAGTTTTGGTTTTCTCATTCCATCTCAATGTCTTCAAAGTTTAACACAGTTTGGCTAAAATAGCTCATATATTTTTCGACTTAAAAGCATGGTCTCTTCGCAATCACAAACAAGCATTCGGGGTCGAGTAGTATAAGTCCGAAAACCGGTTCTCCCGAACTTTTGATACCGTTGGCGAACCCCCAACCCTCAATTAGCCAACGCTAAAGCCGCAAAGCGAGAAGTACGAGTGTGGGTCAGGGGTACCTCGTCTAACCAAGCTAGCACTCGTACTAAATTTGTGGCCGCTGCACTAGCCGCGTGTTGTAATTCGGTTTTGGCTAGACGCGTGTACCGACTCCGCCTTAGCCCGTAAGCCCGTAATCCTTCGTTACTGTTTTTCGCCTTCGCCTTCGCCTTTGCAGCAGCGGCTGTATCTAGCCGTAAAAAGATTGTGAAATTAATCTGTAATCATTAAGGATTTGTTATTACTTTGGTAAGGATTTTGTAACTATTCTGGTTTACACTTGCCTCAAATTAGCTTGCAGGCTAAGCTCGACTTTACACATTTTTGAGAGCCGCTACACGCTCACGATAGCTAGGGTAAACCAGGTTTTCAGACATGGCCTCTACCGCCACTTGTTTGAAAAATAAGGTCAGATGTAGCTTTTACGTGAGATCCGAGCCCACA
>JBBQZT010000109.1:0-18969 GCA_038207455.1 Chloroflexia bacterium | reverse complement strand
AGGGAAGGAGTAGTTTATCGGGAGTTGGATTTGCCTACCCCACAATTAGAACTGGTGATGATATGGCGCAGTGATGACACCTCGCCAGTGTTACAAGCCTTTTTAGAAGTAGCGCGTCAGGTAGTTAGCACCTAAATTTGTTATATAACGGTTTCGGTTTTAAGGACAAAGAAACCAGCGAAACAAATATTGGGTCTCAAAAATGGAAAATATTCTAGCTTGCCCCGTCTGCAAACAGGCCTGGAAGTGCATCACGTCCGGAAATTAGGCAATCTCAAAGGCAAGGAGATTTGGGAGAAGCAGATGATCCAACGAAGACGGAAAACGATGGTATTGTGCGAGAATTGTCACGCAGAACTACACGCTGGAAAATTGCAAGCGAGTAAACGCAAACAAACCGAGTGCTGAGTAATGCAGAAGGGGAAAGCTGCGATACATCGAAAGGTGTAAGTCCGGTTTGGGGGCGAGAGCAGTGAAACCTAGTGTAGTAATGCCCAAAGGCGCACGGCTCTTAGCTTATATGTGTGTTTATGAGATTACGAAAACCCAAAGGCGGCGCGGTCCGGGATTAGGGAGTATATGGAATTTTACAAGCCGCGTCGCTTACCAATCGCTGGAATATAACACGCCAGCGGAGTTCTATAGTGGGCAGCTAAGTCTAAAAGTACAAAAACTTCTCGCCGAACAGATGTGCAAATGCCCAAGCGGAGTTCTATATTAAGCAGCTAAGTCTGAAAGGGTAAAATTAGCTGGGCGGGGATGGGCTGACTCCGGGAGCTTCCTCCAAAATAACTGCCGAATTGACCAGTTCAAAGTTAGCTATTTCGTCTTCAGCATCGCTGTTGAGCCGGGGCGTTAAAACTTGCTGGCCCAACTGCAAAGTAGATTTGCTCAAAAAACGGCAGTCATGAAAATAAAGACCATGCGCCGCATTATCAGCTACATCAGCATCTCCTCGACTGTCCAACAGCATAAACAGACTACCCCCCTTGATAATCAAGGACTTAGAAATATCCGCCTCGCTGTCATAAGTAGCAGACTTCTGCCCGGCTGCTTCCGGCCCAAAAGTGCTTATAACGCTGCTACCCTGTGCTTGTCCAGAATTTTGAACCTGGTTTTCGTGGGCAGCTTTAGCTTGGTTACTGGCATTTGGTTGATTTGTCTGGCTCATAAAACTTTCTCAACATTCGCTTGATTGCTTCGATTTCATCATTTTCACCGATTGCTTGGAAGCAAACCCACTTTCGGCTGTCACTTCGCTTTATTGAAAAGTACATTCCAGCCGATTCCAATTAGAACTGTGTCACCTGTTGCTCCCAAACCCACTAAACCACGATGAGTGTCTGTCCATAATCCCAAACTTTTCCCCCGCGCTCTATCGTCAAAGCTGCCGTGTCTCGATCTAAAGCCACCCATGTGCTGAAACACGAATAGACGAAATGCCGCTTACCGCTACGCACTTCCCATAAACCGTCGTCGGGTTGTTGCCAGTTATGCCATTACCTCTTCTCCTTATTCCACCCCTACCTCAAAATTAGTTCCTTCCCAACATTGGGCCGCTTCCCAGTAAAAGGTGAAGCTGATGGTACTGTTAGTGGTTAGTTTATCAGTATCCAAATCGGCGAAATAGATGCACAGCCCGGAGTCAGTGGTGGAGATAGTTTGGCTAGTCTGCCAATTATCTCCACTCCAATGAACTTGGGCCGCAGCTAACACTTCTACTCGTAAGCACTTGCCTCTAGGAATGCTACTACATTTATGTTTGAAACGCCACGTAGCCAAAGGCGAAGTAATTTTCACTTTCTGGTAGCGTTGTACTGCATAATCGGGCATATCAAAGACTTTTCCGTCTTTGAGTGAACGCAGGAGCTTGATATATTCGGCGTGCGCCCAAACTAAAGGCCGGGCCGAATGGGAAGGATGACCATTGAACAAATTTTGCTTTGGAATATCATCTGTATCCCAAACCTGTTCCGAAATAAGGCCACCTTCAACACTGGCCTGGGCAGTCATTACTGCAAGCAGTTGTTGGGCGTAGGCTTTATTGCCAGCCGCCAGTTCATAATGTGCTCTTTCACCCGTCAGGAGCGGCCAACCCCGCCCAATCCCAGTCCCATTGAAACCGTAACCGTCCGCGTGTTCGCCATAGCCATCGTGGTTGTAACGATGCCAGAGCGGGCCGGTGTTTGTTTCAGTCTTGAGAACAGCATCAATCACCTTGATAGTATTGATGATTTTAGGGTCGTCGGCCGGGCGCAAACCAAAACGCACCAAAGCTAGGGCATCGGGGCTGACAATATCGGCAGCCGAAAAATCAGCCTGGTCAGGGGGAAGATTTTTGAGGGTTAAAGTGCAGTTCGCAGCATTTCCTTTAGTTAGCACATCTGGCGGAGCAATTCGGACATAGTAACCGTCCACTCCCACTTGTTGAGCCAAGTCAGTATTGGTGACGTAAGTCCAGCGTTCGATATTGTCATTCCAGGTATCCGCAATCTGGCGCAGATAAGCGGCAATGGAGCTTTCGCCTGCTTCGTCGGCAAACTCGGCGGCCGCCAACAATCCAACCACTTCCGTAGCCAGAGTAAAAGGCGAATACCCGGAGTTTTCTTCCCAGCGGTCTTCTTGGGTTACTGGGCCGTGAGAGGCTATAAAAGCGGCGGCCTTACATACAGTCGGCCAGACATCTAAACTAGCTAGTTGTTTGGAGCGCCGGAGTTGATCAGCTAACACGATAAACAGAGCGGTTTCATCCATTTGCAGGCCCGACCAGTAGGGTGAACCGTCCAACCACATATTTTGCGGCCAGTGTCCATCGTCATCTTGGGTTGCCATCAAGTAAAGCACAGTGTGGCGGGCACTGTTCGCGTCACCTGCCGCCAATAAGCCGCCTGCCGCTTCTACAGCATCTCTCGGCCAGACTAAATGATAACCGCCCAGGTCGTGGTCGCCTTTTATATTTCCCCAGGGAATGGATAAACTGGCAATTATGCCGCCTGAATACCGTATCGTATCGTGCATTTTCAAAACAGCGGTGCTAATGCGGTACAGATTAGAATTAGCTTTACCCACTTTGCTTAAATCGCGGCAGTCGTGTTGAAAAGCCTGCCACTGTTGGATGTAAGTTTGGGCGGTCTGGTCAAAGTCCTTTAGCAAAGCTGCCCGGACGTGTTGTCCAGCTTCCTCGGCACTATGTCCAAACCCCAAAGCCAGGACAAATTTACCATCACAACCAATCAGGTCAATCTGAGCAGTTAAAGCAATATTGCCAGCGGGGGCGTGCGAATAAAACCAGGTCATGCGCTTATGCTGGCTGATGTCCTGCCAACCATCGCTTGTCCCCACGTAACCACAACTCATACCTTTGAAAGGGATAGAACAACCCATTGCCAAAAACAAACCATCGCTGCAACTGGCATACAGTAACGGCACCCCCTTATAGTTGCCCACCCAGCCATTATTATCAGCACCGTGATTGTTCAAATGGGGGGCCAGCAGTGCATATAAGTTATAAGCGTGCAGTTCGCCTTGGAGAGGCTCGAACTGCACTTTTTGTAACAGGACAGGTCGCTCTGGGTCTGTAACCACCGTTTTTGTGATGCGGTAGCGTTTCTCACGACAGGTATTAATCAGGCGATAGCCTGGTACACCCTCACTCAACGGCGCAAACTTCACGTCAGCCGCCCGCTTTTCTTCTGAAAAAAAGTCCGAACCAGCACTAACTAAAAAACCTAAATCCCGAATGTTAGCCTGGTCAACGTCTGGATAATACACTTCGTTGATAATACCGTGCGAAAGCGTAAACCAGAGCGGGCTTTGGGCACTAAGGGCCGTACCGACTCCGTTTTTAGCACTCGAAGTCCAACGTGGAACCACGCCGGGCTGACCTGGTGGGATTTTTTCGTTCATAATATCCCCTTTACTTTAATTCACTCGTTAGCAGGCGCGGCCTTAGACTGGGGTTGCCCACCAATCAGCCGCACTCCCCGATTGTAAGTGATATAGTCGTAGGCCCAGGCCAGCAATACCCGCAAGCGGTTGCGGAAGCTTACCATAAAGGCCACATGAACAATTAGCCAGGCCAGCCAAGCAATAATCCCGCTCAATTGCACTCCAAAAGCATAGGCCACGGCATCTTTACGGCCAATCGTACACATCGTGCCTAAATCTCGGTAGCGAAAGCTTTCCAGGGGTTGGTGACTAATGGTGGCTAAAATATTATGCGCCGCTCGATCACCCATTTGCATCGCAACTTCGGCTAACATGGGATACGCTTGGGGCTTGTCGTGCTTGCTCTGCTTGTAACCGTCCAAATAAGCCATATCGCCAATTACAAAAACTTCGGCGTGGTCAACCAAATTAAGAGTAGGTTTTACCGGAACGCGGTCAGAATGAGCCAGCTTTACTTTAAGGGTCTGGCCCAATTTCGCCGCTTTTACACCTGCCGCCCATACCACAGTCGCCGCTTGTAAAGATTTACCGTTTTCAAAGCTAACCGTTTTATCCTCCACATTGGTAACTTTTGAGTTTGGTAATACCTCTATCCCCATCTTTTCAAGATGCTGCTGGGCCTTCTTTTGGAGTGGTTTGGGGAAAGCACTTAACATGGTGTCGTGGGCCTCGACCAACACAATACGGACTTCTTTTTCAGACAAAGTGGGATAATTCTTGCGTAAGAGGGGGCATATCAAGTCGGCAAAAGCTCCCGCTAACTCTACCCCGGTTGGCCCTGCTCCTACTACCGCAATGGTTAAAAGAACTTTGCGGCGTTCGGCATTTGTTTCTCTCACAGCCGCTTCAAAAACCATCAGCAGTTGTTGCTGTATTTCCACCGCCTGCCCCACGTCTTTTAGGCTGTAGGTATGCTGAGGGATAACTTTATTGCCAAAATAATTGTTAGCACTTCCCGCCGCCAACACCAAATAATCATAGGCGAGGGATTGGTTGCCTTCCAACAACACTTGCTGGTGTTCCAGGTCAATCCCATTTACCGTTACCATTTGAAATTTGACGTTTTTATATTTGCGAACGATTTCACGGGTGGGATAGGCAATCGAGTCGGGTTCGAGAGCCGCCGTTGCCACTTGATAAAGGAGCGGCCAGAAGCCGTGATAATTATTGCGGTCAAGCACCAATACTTCGACTGCCTCTTGGTTTGCCAGAGCCTTAATGACGTGCAGCCCGCCAAAACCCGCTCCTACCACTACCACACGAGCCGCTTTACCCGCCTTAGTTGGTTGCTGTTTTTTACTTTGCCCCTCGTCCTGCGTGTTATACGTTCCTTCTTGCTTTTCATTATCAATTTCAACTGTCATATTTTCCCGTTGCTCCCTTCGTTACTTACCCTTTTAGGCGTGGCACACCGCGACCCGAAGTACCAGCAGGTGATAAATCGTGCCGAATGGGTGGTGCAACTTGAGTAAGTTTTTGCCTGCTCAAGATGTTTTCTCGCTCACTTATCAAATAATCGGCAGTCCGCGCTGCTAACGCCTGAATAGTCAGCCCAGGGTTAGCCGAACCCTGCGTGGGCAAAACGCTGCCATCACAGATAAATAGATTAGGAATATCGTGGGTTTGACAAAAGCCGTTCGTGACGGAAGTACGTGGGTCTTTACCCATCCGCGCTGCCCCTACCAGATGAGCAAACCGCGCCTCATGTAGCACTTCTTGCGCCCCCGCCGCCCACATAATTTCTTCGGTTTTTTTCGCACCAAATGCCGCTACCTTATGGTCGTTATCGTGCATACTGAAAGTGATTTTAGCCACGCGCAACCCATACTGGTCGGTTTCGTCTGCTAACTCTACCTTATTATCTTCCCACGGCAAGATTTCGCCCAGCACGCCAAGGGCTGACCAATGGTTATAATCCATCATCTCACGCCGCAAACCCCAACCCCACGCTCCTTTCGCCACCATCATTTGTTTTGCAAAAGCGATGGGTAGTGGCCCCACGGTCTGAATAGCAAAGCCTCGTACAAAATCGTGTTTAGGGTCAGTTTCGTAAAATTCTTCGGTAAGCGAGTTGGCGGGTGGCCCTTTGTACATCCGAATGGGTTCTTCAAAGCGGCCCATAACCACGTTGCCTATTTGGGCCATCAAATATTTGCCTACTGTTCCGCTAGAATTTGCCAGTCCATTTTCCCAACCCGGACAGGCGGAGTTAAGCAAAAGACGGGGCGTTTCAATAGCGTAACCCGCTACGATTACGGCTTTGGCTTTTTGAGTTTGTTCGTGCTTGTTGGCATCCAAATAAGTTACGCCTGTCAATCTGTCGTCCTTACCCATATTAATCCGCGCCACCATGCTGTTATCCCGAATTTCTGCCCCGTGTCGTAGTGCATCGGGAACGTGGCTGATCAAGGTACTTTGTTTGGCTCCCACTTTACAGCCTTGAATACAAAAGCCGCGATAGATACAATGCGGACGGTCTGCGTGTGAGCCTGCGTTGATTGCCACTGGCCCCCCCACACTTACTCTGATGCCCAATTTGGTACAACCGTTTATAAGCGTATTAGCTACACCTGCGGCAGGGTGAGGGCCGTAAGTATAACCGTGAGGGTCGCCCCAGGGATAGTAGGCTGGGCCAGAAACCGGGATTTCTTTTTCCAAAAGTGCGTAATATGGCTTCAAATCCCAATACGAAATCGGCCAATCCGCTCCCAAGCCCGTGTCACTATATACTGTAAAATCGGAAGGGTGAAAGCGAGGCGTAAACCCGGCCCAGTGTACTGAGCCACCTCCCACCCCTTTGCCACTGTTATTTGCACCGAACGACAATGGGTTTTGTCCGCCTGTAATCCGTAAATCGTTCCAGTATAATTTGTGGGAACCTGCTTCATCGCTGACCCAATCGCGTTCGGTATCCCAAAATGGCCCGGCCTCAATACCAACCACCCGAAAGCCAGCACGGGCCAACCTTTGCAAAAGCACTCCTCCCGCAGCACCTACTCCTACAATCACGAAATCTACTTCTTCCTGATGGGGGAATTTCCGCATTGGTGCTTCAATTTTTTGGATTGGGCCAAGACTGTGTACACCATCTTTGGTAAAATTCTTAAAAGCTCCTAAAAGTGGTGATTTCAACCTTTATTTCCTTTCGACCTTTCCTGCACATATTAGCCACCAATTAATTTAATGCGTCCCTTCCTGTCCCTGATGGGTCTGCTGATTGCCTTGCCCTCCGATTGGGCTATACTCACCCGAAAGCGAGTTTGGAGGCGCATCCCAGGCATAACGCTCCTCTGCTACTTCCCACGGTTCTGGTTCGCCATTTTGCTGACGCATATAGCCGCGTGGGTAGGCAGGGCCACCAAAACCAATTTCGTCCCATGCAAACGGGTGCGAGTAATAACCCTCGATAGCATCCTGCACTAAAAGCTGCCAATAGCGTAACACGCTCATCCGTTGCCAAATTTCGGGAGCGGAGGGCGGCTTGCCATCATGAATAGTTTTCAAAACCTCGTCCTGCTGCCGGGGGCCAAGCTCTACAAAGGGCTGCTGGTGCAAATGCTGGGCTATCGCTTCAATTGCCACTAATCCCAACCGATGGGCCTCTTGGTCGGGAGGCATATCTTCGTAGCGGTAGCCATCAATTTTATTACTGTACAATCGAGCATCAATATAATTGACAATCGGGATTTGATGTGCCTGGTCGCGGTCATCCTGGGGCAAAATACGGTTAGTCACAGCCCACATCAAATGCAGCTCCTGTGTATTAAAAAAGCGGATGGGTGGCACATTATAAACCCGTTCCTGCACCACTCGGCGCGTCGTTTCGTCCCAGAAGTTTTGCTGGGCTAAAGTGTTAAAGCCAGGATAATAGCCCGGTTGAGCACGCGGTGGGAGCGGTTGGCGGGTAGTGGGGTCAATGGGCAAATGGTCTGGCAGTCCAGCAGGTTTGATTTGTTGATCCTGGTTTTGTTTAGTAGCGTCCATTTTTAGTCGTCTTCCCTTCTGAGTAAACTAGCCAGCAAACCCAAAAAGCCACTAGCAGCCAAAAGTAGTGGGGCTAGAATAGGCGAGCCATACATAAGATTATAAAGGGGTAATTTAAGGCCGCCCGGACGACGCACAATGTTACGAGCGTGGTAAAAAGTCCCAACCGCGCCATCTAATAGAGCCAGAATTGAAGTCAGAGGCAAGAGGGTACGGGCCAGAGTGCGACTCCAAATCGAACCGATCCCTGCGAAAATTAATAAAGGGGTCAGGATAATAGGTGTCCATTGGGCCTTATACTTAAAATTATTTTTGTAGTGGGAGTACAAAGCTTCAATCCCGCTAAAAAACATCGAAAGAGCGGCGGCTACCGCCATCAAACGTTGAAAACGGCCCTCGCGGATATCCTGTTCGATTGAGCGATGCTGGCGTGAAATACCCCAAGGGTTCATACGTGAACCCTTGGGCTGGTTTCGCATTTTGGGTCTGGTAGCAGGATGCAAATCTTCGGCCCGCCGTAAGAAGGCTGTAATAATACCCAAAAAGCCGCTCACGCCCAAAAGCAGGGGCGCAAAAATGGGCGGCCCCATTATTAAATTAACTATAGGAATGCGCCAACCCCCCGGTTTACGAGCAATGCCACGAACATGAAAAACAAAGCCCACAACCCCGTCCACCAACATAATAAAAGCCGTGACAGGTAGCAGGGTACGGGCGACGCGGCGGCTAAAGGCACTGACAAAGCTTACTATCATTAAAATCGCGCTCAGAATCACCGGAGTGTACATTACACGCTGACTGTAACTGCCCCGATAATGCTCATAAGCGACTTCCAAGCCACCAAGCAAACTGGACATAGCGGTAATCAAAGCCAATGCGCGTTGGAACTCGCCCTCCCGAATATGTTGCTCGATAACTTTGGCATCGTTTGTTAAAACAGAAGGTTCCCAGATGTCCAGAAAGTTTTTATCTAAACCTGCTGTATTTTTTGGTGTCTGAGTTTTGATCTTTGTTTCGGGTTGGCTTGAATATTTAAGGGCCATTAACCTTCGCTCCTTTAATGCACTATATGTTCAAAGTTACTTTGATAGGGGGTTAGTAACTCCATCCCTTCGGGAGTAACGGTAACAACATCACAATGCCGCATCCCACCAAAGCCTTTGATATAAATAGCTGGTTCGACGTTAAAAACCATCCCTACTTCCAGCACATCAGGCGAAGCCGGGTGCAAACGGGGTGGGCCGTTAAAACCGATGGCAGCAAAGCCGACGTTATGGCCTGTAGAATGGGTGAAATTTTCCCCAAAACCGTGTTTTACCATGACATCTCGCGCCGCTTTATCTACAGTAGCGGCCCTCACACCGGGCCGAATAGCTGCGTGCGCGGCGGCTCTGGCCTCAAACATTGCTGCATACATCTGGCGTTGCTGGGCAGTAGGTTGGCCCAAACAATAGGTACGGGTAATATCTGTCCAGTAGCCATCAATATAGGAATTTAGGTGCAGCAAAACCAGGTCCCCCGCTTCCAGTTGACGGCTACGGCTGCGGGCATACGCTCTCCCTGCTAACGCCGAGTTTGGGCCAGACATACAAAAGGCAAAGCCGCCCGCCCGCTGCGTTTGCTTATACCCTACGCCTTGAATACTTAGCGAGGCTTCAAACGCCGCCGCCACCTCTGTTTCGCGTAAACCTGGGCGTAACTGGTTGGCTCCCAGTTGGAACGCAAAGCCTGCTACCTCACACGCCGTTCGCATCTGGCCTACTTCAGCTGGGGTCATAGCAGAACGCAATTGGATAATCTGGGAAGTAGCGTCGGCTAAAGTAGCCTGGGGCATCGCCCGGTTAATCAGACCAGGTATAGACGCGCTATACAAGTGCATCGAGGCGTAAGAAGCGGGCTGGTTCATATCCGTACCCTCGTAACCAACCCGTCCCCGCTCAATGCCAAGTTTCTGCACAGCTTGAGTTAAGGAAGCTTGCACGATTTTCAAGGTATCGGGCAGTTGAGCAAGCGAGCCAGGTTGGAAAGTATCCACTTCGGCCCAGCCCAGTTCAGCCAGTTCTTGCTCATCTGCGGGTGCAATCACCACTACCCGTCCATCGCTAGTGGCAATGGCGATTGAGCTTCCTACCACGGGCCAGTAGCCGGAAAGCAGCAAAACGTTGGTAGGCAGTGTGCATACTAGCGCGTCCAGATGGGCCTTTTGCAACTCATTTTTAATGCGCTCGATTCGCTCACCATTATCGCTTTTGTTTATCATAGTTGTTTCAAGCCTTTAAGGTGGGCCAAGTCAGCACTTCACGTCGTTGTGAAATGCTGCGCCTGACCCGGACATTTAGCCTTACTTAAACAGCGTATTTTTCGGCATCAACCCGTTTGAATTCAAGTCCTATACCAGCACGTGACAAATCTGGTTGCAATGTGCCGTTCACAGGTTTGATAACCCCGTCAAATAACATCTGCTCGATGCGGCTGTGGTCATGAAAATACTCTAAATTGCTCATCTGCTTGACAGCACAGCCCACATGAACGTGAAGCGCGGGTGCACAGTGAGCCGAAAGCGGCATCGAACGGGCCTCTACCAGCTTGGCCGCTCCCATAAAACCAGTAAAACCGCCGCAACGGGTCGCGTCGGCCTGCAATACATCTACTGCTTCCGCCTCCAACATCCGCTCAAAGTACCAGAGGTCGTAACCATATTCGCCTGCGGCAATGTCCATACCAGCAGGGGCGCGATTGCGAAGCAGTTGTAACCCTTTCAGGTCGTCCGAAGAAACTGGCTCCTCGAACCATACTACCCCCAATTCGGCAACCTGTTCGGCAAATTTTAGGGCTTGCTTGCGGCTGTAGGCTCCGTTCGCATCTACAAATAGCTGGGTGTGGGGGCCAATCGCTGCCCGCGCCGCCTTGACCCTTGCCAAATCCTGGTCGGGGTAGGTCCCAATTTTCATCTTGACACGCGGGATACCCATCTCTACCCAGCCACCCAACTGCTCTTGTAACTGTTTGATGGAATATGAGGTAAAGCCGCCGCTACCATAAATATCTACACTTTCGTGCATCTGACCCAAAAGTGTGACTAAAGGCAAATCCAGTAGTTTCGCTTTCAAATCCCACAAAGCGTTATCTACTGCCGAAATCGCCATTGAGACGATGCCAGGCCGTCCTAGATTACGGATGGAATGGGTCATAGCTGCCCAGCAGCCTGTCACCGCCATCGCATCGCGTCCAATCACTATGCCGGTCAACAAATCTCGTATAAGCGTAGCGGTGGCAGTATCGGCATAACTGTAACCAAGTCCAACTTTGCCCCCTGCGGTGGCTTCCACCAGTACCATCGTAGTTTTGTTCCAGGCAATTGTGCCATCGGCTTCGGGAAAGTCAGTTGGAATAGTATAAGCCGACACCTCTAACTTTTCGATAGCCACCCCACCGCTGCCAATTTTGGCGTTTTGATTTTGGCTTGCCATCTTTTTAACCTTTATGCGGTAATATGCCCTGAATTAAGCTTTTGACTTCTTGCCCCAAAATAGAGGTTTCATCTGGGTCGCCTTTGAGCAAGGTTGCCGCAAACATTTTGGCTTGTTCGATTGAAATATGGGGTGGCAAAATAAAAGTATCGGGGTCGGTGCGGGCCTCGATTACTACTGGACGGTCTGATTTAAATGCTTCGTCCCAACCTCTGGCTATATCTTCCACCTTTTCCATGCGGATGCCCTTGAGACCTAATGACTCGGCATAGCTGGCAAAAGGAAAAGCTGGCACATCTTGTGAAGCCTCATATTTGGGGTAGCCATCAATGCGTAACTCCCACGTCACCTGGTTCAAGTCGCGGTTTGCCAACACCAATATAATCAAGCGGGGGTCACTCCATTGTTTCCAGTATTTAGCAATCGTAATCACCCCGTTGATACCCAGCATTTGCATTGCACCATCCCCCACCATCGCAATTACAGGGCGTTCGGGGTAGGCAAACTTGGCAGCGATGGCATAAGGCACACCCGGACACATGGTAGCTAGATTGCCAGACAACGAAGACAGCATCCCTTGTTGTATCTTGATGTCTCGCGCGTACCAGTTAGCCGAACTACCTGAGTCGGAAGATAAAATGCTATTGGCGGGAAGGCGGGGTGAAAGCTCCCAAAAGACTCGCTCGGCATTTAACAGGTTATTGCTGCCTTCCAGCATGGCGCGGGCTTCGACTACTTTCCACCAATCTGACATATTCTTTTCAATTTCTTCGCGCCAACTGCGGTCTTCCTTACGCTTTAGCAAGGGAATTAAAGCCTTTAAGGTTTCTTGACTGTCCCCTACTAGTGGCACTTCCATTGGATAGCGGATAGAAAGCATTTTGGCATCAATATCAATCTGAACACCCCGCGCTTCGCCCTCTTTTGGCAAGAACTCTGAATAGGGAAAGCTCGACCCCACCATAAGCAGAGTATCGCAGCCCATCATCATGTCCCAACTAGGTTTAGTGCCTAGAAGCCCAATAGAGCCAGTGACATAAGGTAAATCGTCTGGCAACACATCTTTGCCTAATAAAGCTTTGGCAACCCCACAGCCTAATATGTCGGCCACCTGTTTTACCTCGGCGGCGGCATTACGTGCGCCTGCTCCTACCAACATTGCCACCTTCTTGCCAGCATTTAGCACGTCGGCAGCTTTTTGTAATTGCTGCTGGGTGGGAATTACGTGCGGCTGCCAATAACCCGCCCCCGAATGAATAGTGTTGTGTTTATGAGCTACTTTCTCGACAGCTTCTTCTTCCTGTAAATCTTTTGGTAATATCAGGCAGGTCACAGTGCGTTGAGAAAGAGCGATACGGAAAGCCCGGTCAACCAAGTGACGTACTTGCCCCGGAACCATAGCAGTTTGCACGTAATCACCTGCTACATCCTTGAAAAGAGATTGTAAATCCACTTCTTGCTGATAACTTCCGCCCATTGCAGTTCGGGCAGTCTGTCCCACGATAGCTACTACGGGTTGATGATCTGATTTTGCGTCGTACAAGCCGTTTAGCAGATGGATTGCACCGGGGCCAGAGGTTGCCATGCATACCCCAACTTCCCCCGTGAATTTAGCATGGGCGCACGCCATAAACGCGGCCATTTCTTCATGGCGCGTCTGCACAAATTCAAATTTATCGCCAGCTTTATTGAGTGCGCCTAAAATGCCTGTAATACCATCGCCTGGGAAACCAAAAATCCGTTTAACGCCCCACTCCGAAAGCCGCTCCAATAGATAGTCGCTGGTAGTTTTACTCATTTAGCTTACACAATCCTTTCCCTTTTCTCACTTACACGTTTTTCTTGAAAATTTATTTTCTTCTAAGATTAACACCAAAGGCATATTGCAATGAACTTCGAGTCAATATGCCTGATACTGGTATCTTCTCAAAAGGTAGAGGCGCGATTTATCGCGTCCGCAACCAACCGAACAGGGTGTGACAAGCGTAGCGGCACCCATAGGGTACCCAGTGCATAAATCGCGCCCCTACAACCCGAATTATTGAGATGATACTGATACTGTAAAAGCGTTTTAAAGGTCTAACGGATTAGAAGTCAAATATCGAAAGGTGGCTGGGGAGTTAGCACAGGTGTATTCAAAGAGAAATCTAAAAATTAGCTACCGCCATATTAAAAGTATTACACCCCTACAGCTTATTCTTTCTTTGTTAGACTTTTGTAAGAGCGGGATTAGTAAATGGTAAGTAGCTAAGACAAAATCCGCTTGAAAAGAAGTTTTACAAATAACTCTAGCACCTTTAATCTGAAATAGTCCAACCTGAGCTATGGCCTGTCCCACAGCCAATAGCTAATTTCAACTAGGAATTTATTTGAAAATGGGTGACTATTCAGCCAGCTTGTTTTTTGTAGGAGGCTGCTCTGCCAGCCGATGGTTTTCGGTCTTAGAATGACAACTGTATCGGCTGGCGGAGCAGCCTCCTACAAACAGCCTGAGTAGTTAAAAAAATGGTATGTTAGCTCAATGCTACTGCTTCGAGAGAAAGCTCTACCAATTTTCGGTGTGCCGTGGCTGTTAATACAGTTAGCACATCGCCCCCTTCAAGGCGTGTGGTTCCACGCGGCACAATTAGCTCACCTCTACGATGAATTGAAATTATCAAAGTATCTTCCGGCAAACCTAGTTCACGCAAGGTCTGACCATTCGCTACTGCGTGGGGTCTGATGCTAATTTCGGTCAAGCTCATACCGCTCACCACTGCCCCTAAACTTCGCGTTCCCTGGTTAAGAGCCGCTTGATAAGCCTTGACCACATCTGCTGCACTTACTACTCCCACTAAGTGCTGTCTGCTTTCATCTTCTATGACAGGTAGCCAGCTAACTTGATGTTCAGCCAAAAGCTCAAGCACCCGGTCCAAGGTTTCGGTTGCAGTTATGGCAATTGGTTCTCGATTCATCATTTTTTCTACAGTTTTTTGTTGATTGGTAGGAGAAAGCTCCGTCAATAGCAGATGTTCCAGATCGTGGCGGGTCAGAATCCCAACTAAATTCCCTTGTGAGTCCACTACAGGTAGTCCACTCGTTTTACTACTAGCGAGTAAAGTTTGAGCTTGGGATAAGCTCATACTAGGAAGTAGGAAATTTGGACGACGGTGCAGCAGGTCAGACAAAGGCAACGCCGCCAATAGTGGAAAGCTATAGCGGTAACGGTGGGCGGGAGACTCAGCTCGTGTACTGACTTGATTGACATAGATTGTACGGTTGCCACAAATTAAAAGCGATATAGCTACCGCTACCATAGCTGGCGCAAGTAAATTTAGATTGCCCGTCATTTCGGCTACCATTAACATCACGGCTAGGGGGGCGTGAGCAATCCCACCAAATAAAGCCATCATTGCAATGATGACGAAAGGAGCGGGTGTATTAGGCATTCCGGGCAACCAGCTTTCGGTTAATCGCCAGAAAACCGCGCCAACAAACCCGCCTATCACCATACCTGGCCCGAAAATACCTCCGCTGCCCCCACTACCAATTGAAAGCGAAGTAGCGACTATTTTACCTACTGGCAACAGCAGAACTAACCACAAAGGCAGACTTAACAATCCATCGGTAGCACTAGCCGACATAGTAGCTTGTACCCAACCATAACCCATATGAATAAAACCAGGCGAAACTATACCCATCAGGCCCACGAGTAGCCCACCTATTCCTGGCTTGACCCAATTAGGTACGACTTTCCCAGCTATTTTGAGGTGATGGAAGAAATGGCTGGTGGTTATAAAGCTTTTAGCATACAAAAGACCGAGCAGGCCGCAAATTGCGCCCAGGACTGCAAAATACACCAGTTGTATTGGGTTATCAAAAGTCAAACCACCCAACTCTTTGCCAAAAATAGGCGACCAGCCATAGACCGAAGAATAAATAGAATAACCTACGATGGAAGCAACCAGACCCGGAATAAGCACCTCTACTTCCAGGTCATGTAAATACAGTATCTCAGCAGCCATCACCGCACCACCCAGAGGAGCGCGAAAGATTGCCCCAATACCCGCTCCCATGCCAACTATCAAGGCAATACGCCGACTGGCAACGTCTAATCCTAACCAGGTCGCTAGTAGCGAACCAAAGCCGGAAGCGATTTGGGCAGTTGGCCCTTCACGCCCACCACTCCCACCGCTCCCGATGGTGATAGAACTGGCAATCAATTTTACGAAAGGGACACGCGCCCTTACTTTACCACCGCGCTGATGAAAAGCTGCAATAGCCGCATCAGTTCCATGTCCTTCGGCTTCTGGAGCAAACTTGAAAACTATAAGGCCACTAACTAGACCACCTAAAGTCAAAATAAGTGGGAAAAGCCAGGGTCGAGCAGCCGGGGTTACTTTGGCAGTACCTTCACCAGCCGCTGCGGGCGGTGTATAGCCTGCGCCAGCACCTAGAAAAAGATGAGTACAGAAATCTATAGACCAGGTGAAAACAATCGCGCCCAATCCAGCCACTACCCCAATCGCCAACCCTAAACCTAGCCATTTCGCCAACGAACTACCAGTTTCGATGCTACCTAATCTTTCTCTGGCCCGTTTGATTAACCATAATCCTGTAATTCGATTTAGCATTTTCCTACCCGTGTTTCTTTTTTACTTTTTATAAATATGTTCATTTTTGGTTTAGATGTGCTGTAAGCATTTTTACTATTTGAGCTTGTTGCTCTAAGATATATTCTGAGTTAAAGCCTAAAGCCTGAGCCAAGAGTGGTAACGACTGGCAGGTATTCAGTATAAGCAAGGCCGCCGCTTCAACCTTTAGCCCCGCCTCAGCCTCATATAGTGGGTCGCTATCCTTCAAAATTTGTTCAATTAACTTGAGAAAAGGCAGCCTCTGCGTCGCTGCCTCCTCCTTAAATTGCCGATTGACCCCGAAAAGGGCACTGATAAAAATAGCCATACTTTCCGGTTGCTCCTGGGTAAAATGCAGAAAACAGGCGAACAGAGCTTCCAATACTTTTGGAAGCTGATGTTTGTCAGCTAAAGCTTCTTTTAATTCTCCAAGCTGGTCATGAGCAATTTCCTGTAGCATACTGGTAAAAAGGCTATGCTTAGAGTCGAAGTAAAGATAGACAGTACCTTTGCCAATACCTGCTCGTTCGGCAATATCTTCGATTTTAGTTTGCTCAAAACCGATTCGTGCAAACTCAGCTGCTGCCGCTCGCACAATGCGTAAGCGCATATCTTCGCGGTCTTTTTCGTCTAAAATCCTGGGCATAATCTTCCTAAATAAATCAAAAGGCTTATTGCCTGACCAGTCAGCCATATTAACTGATAATATTGTACCATAAAATCGGCAGATGGCAATGAAAACCCATCTGTGCCTCTAAAAGAGTACCTACACCAGATTTACTACTCTATTTCTAAAACCAAGTTTCTGAAATCCAGGTCACGTTGTACTTCCGACAACACCTCATCGTTAATTGCCCCGGTGTCGCGTAACTGCACGACTGCTAGACGTTCAGCCTCAAGTAGTTCCCGCTCTAACCGTGCGTAAACCAAAGCTCTTTCTTCAGCTACCTCGTCCACCTGCCCTCGTGTATGCGCTTCAAAACGTTGCCTTTTATTTTCATAATGCAACAAGAGGTCGGATACCAACTCTTTTTGGGGAGCCAACCACTCTTCTTGCGCCAACTCTTCCAATCGAGATTTACCCGCTAGTGCTGCTTCTAAATGTGCCTGGGCTTTTTCATCTATGGCTGCACCATCACCCGGCACTTTGATTCGGCGTATTATTATAGGTAAGCTCAATCCTTGTAGCAAAAGCGTGGTTAAAATCACGCAAAAAGTCAGAAAGATGAGCAGGTTGCGCTGTGGAAATTCCAATCCATTTTCCAATTGGAGTGGCAAAGCCAGGGCCGCTGCCAGGGACAGTACGCCCCTCATTCCAGACCAGGCCAGGATAGTTGGATATTGCCAGGGTGGATTAGGTTCACGCTCACGTAATCGCCTACTCAACCAGCGTGGAAGGTAGGTGCCTGGAAAAACCCAGATGATCCGTACC
Source organism: Chloroflexia bacterium (assembly GCA_038207455.1). Taxonomy (GTDB): domain Bacteria; phylum Chloroflexota; class Chloroflexia; order Chloroheliales; family Chloroheliaceae; genus JBBQZT01. Next base: position 1,522 of record JBBQZT010000109.1, on the reverse strand, counting down.
AACATTACGGTTAAGCTGGTAAGTAAACCATACCATATTAATGTGGGCAAAGAATCAGCCGCAAAGCTTTGAAGGATTACTCGTAGTTGGAGGCCAATCAAAATAAATACTAACCCATTCAATAGAAAACTCAAAGTTTGCCAAATGCCATTAGCCTGCACCCGCGTTTCAGACAAAAATAAACCCGAACTACGTCGGCCCAAGTAAAGTCCGGCGGTGACAACCGACAATATGCCAGAAACAGTTAAGGAATCGGCTATCAGGTAAGCAGCATAAGAGGTCATAATCAAGATAGTATTTTCAATTGGAGAGTCATCCAGTCGGCTGACCAATTCATTAACCAACCAGGCCACCGCCAGCCCAATCACAACCCCACCCACACTTATAAACACAAACTGAAAAATGCTATTCCATGCTGAAAAAGTGCCAGTGACAACCGCCCCTACCGCAACCCGATAGAGTACGAGACCAGTAGCATCATTCATCATACTTTCACTTTCCAGCACCGTAACAATTCGACGCGGGATACCCAGACGGCTGGCAACCGCTGTAGCCGTAACAGGGTCAGTCGGAGACACTATTGCGCCCAACACAAAGGCAATTCCCCAATTAAAGTTGGGTATAACTACATAGACTACTACTGCCACAATAGTAGTAGTAAATAAAACCAGACCCAAAGCTAAAAGTGAGATGGGCCTGAGATTAGCGGTAAAATCACGCCAGGAGATAGGCCAAGCTGCGGCGAAAAGCAAGGGAGGCAAGAAAATCAAGAAGACTAGATCAGGTTCAAGGGCGAGCGTAGGCAAACCGGGTACGAAACTTACTGCCAGTCCACCTACTACCAGTAATACAGGATAAGGCAAACCGAGCTTACGTGCCACAATTACCATTGGTATCACTAGCACCATTAGGCCCAAAACTATTTCAATAGTAGAAACCAAGTTAAGCCTTTCTTTTTAAAAAGTCTGTTTAGGTGAATTCCCGATTTTCTGAAGCATAGCAGCAAAAAAGCAAGTCTGCAACAAAAAATCCTACTACTTTTAAATGAATCAGGATGAACTTAGTAGCACCGCTCATAAATGAATTCCTAGTTTGTGCGCCAGCTTATCCACGAGAGCATATTTTTTCGGGGGCCAAATCTGGTCTGGAACAACCACTAAGCCACCGCTTTTTGCCCTGCTTGGCTCTCCTCTAATTTCATGCCTGGCTATCACCGACAAAAGTGGGGTCTCAATTCTTCATTAGCTGGCACCCGGAAAAATATGTTTTCGTTATATCTTCTCAATAAGTCGGAGTCAATTAGCTCGACGCTAACCGCTTTAAGCTCAACTTACCCAGAAAAACTGACTTTTATCCCTAGTTATTGAGAAGATAGGTATAGCTACCTAAGTTTCGTCCAAAATTAACCTGACCCCTAGTTGAGCAAAAAAGGCTTTTAGGGGTGCAAAGAAGCGTCGGGCCAACTCGTGCCAGCGCGCTAAACGTACCTTAACAATTCGACCAGCCTTAAAAGTCAGGCGGC
>JBBQZT010000108.1:0-19164 GCA_038207455.1 Chloroflexia bacterium | reverse complement strand
TTGGGACTGGCTGTACGCTCAACAAGGGTGTGCTATACCCGGTTTTAAAACATGGCCCCCACAGCTACTTGTTTGAAAAATAGGGTCAAATGCAGCATCTAGGTAAAGCAAGGAGCAATATTTTGTACAAAGTCGAGCTTAGACATTAGTATGCGCTCCACATCTTGATGAAATCCCACTGGTTGTGTTGTGTAACGGCAAAGGTGCAAGAGCAGCAGGCGCACTATGGCGCGATTCGGGCGTTCAGGTTAGTTACCATTACACCACTTACGGAATTTAGTCAAGATACTAACGGCAAATTTACCACTTACTAAGCCTTGAGAGACTTTGTACACCAAATATACACCACTATTTACCCTTCTTTTAACCTTTAAGTGACATAATCTAAATCAACCAGATAACAGATAGGTGCTTTTTTTGATTTATCTGGTTTAGCTCAAAAAAGGAGGCTCTGATTATGAATACCAGCAAATTATTAGTACCACTTGACGGTTCCCATTTGGCTGAAGAAGCTTTGCCTTATGCAGTCAGGCTGGCTAAACGCCTAAACTCCCAAATCCTACTGTTCAGCGTGGTTAAGGTAGGGGGATTCGTACAAGACAACCCTGCTGCGGAGAGCGTTTCCATCAGTGCTACGGAAGAGTATTTGCAAGAAGTAAGCGAAATCCTGACAGATCATAAATTAGAACCGCACCTCGAAGCTCACAATGTACGGACTTTAGTTGTGTGTAACGAGCCAATGCGCGAAGTCCCGCTTGTAGCCGCTAGTGAAAAAGCTGGGCTGATTATAATGACCACTCATGGGCGTGGTGGTTTATCTCGTCTAGTCTTAGGAAGTAATGCTGCCGCTATACTCCAACATTCGGCTTTACCAGTGCTTTTGCTCCACCCGTCGGGGTTAGAAGACCCGCTGCCATTGGTGGAAGCTGTAGGTACACCTATCGCTAATTTGAGTGCCGATACTAATGCGAGTGGAGAAGCGATAGTGGTAACTTTGGACGGTTCTCCCGAAGCTGAGGCAGCTTTGGAGCCAGCTACCGAATTAGCGCGGGCCTTAAATTCGACCCTCCACTTATTAGAGGTAGTCACGCCTGTGGTGCCAATAAATTATAGCGGAATTGCAATAAGCTATTATAAGGAAAATTCGGAGGAGCAAGTGGCTTCCCTTCGTAAAGAGGCCAACGAGTATTTGAATAAGATGCAGGCACGGGTGCTGGAAAAAGGCTTGGATTGCATTAAAACTGTGCGCGAAGGTGATCCAGCCACCGAGATAGTGGACTATGCTAGTAAAGTGCCAGCTTCGATATTGGTGATGGCAACTCACGCCCGTGGGCGAGTCGGTGACATCCTGTTGGGTAGCGTGGCTGAAAAGGTGATGCGTCAGACCCATCTGCCAGTAATGATGGTAAATACTCGCCTATATGCGAAGGTGACAGACCCGCTTACCCCTCAAGTAGTAGCGAATGTGTAAGCCAGTAAAGGAGTCAACTGTAGCACCATAGTACGGCTTGGCAATTCGGCTGAGGAAATAAGGGCTTGTACCCGCGATCTCTAGCCCGCTATGCTGATAATGGCTACGCACGCACACCGTCACATTGGGGATTTACTACTGGGCAGTACAACTGAGGACGTGCTAACCCAGGTGAACCTGCCCATAATGATGATAAATATACGCTCTTATGAGCAGGCCAATAACGGCCAAATTGAGACTGCGGCTATGGCAACTTTGTGAGCCTGCCGTCAAGCACTGCTCGCTGTTGGCTATTACTACTACAAAGGAAGGGAAGTTAACTTACTATGTACTCTAAATTGTTAGTACCCTTAGATGGTTCTCCTCTAGCGGAAAAGGCTCTGCCTTACGCGGTGCTGCTGGCTAAACGTCTTAATGCTCACCTCTTACTGGTCCAGACCTTACGCTTAGGGCCGCGAGAAAATGCTATGCCCGGATATGAAAAGTCGGAGATTAAAAACGCCGAAGCTTATCTGGAGCGAGTACGGGAAATCTTGACCGATAGGGTTCTGGCGACGCGCCTTGCACCGGAACAGGTTCAAACTTTAGTGGTATATGACGAACCGATGGGCGAACTCCCGCTAATAGCTGAAATGGAAAAAGCTGATTTAATCGTGATGACTACTCATGGACATACCGGCATAGGGCGTTTGATTTTAGGCAGCCACGCCGCCGAGGTGGTACAGCATTCTCGGTTGCCAGTCATACTCATACGACCATTCGAGTTGAATTTGCACTCACTTAGGGCCGCGTTGTCTGACCAGGTTACATTCAGTCCTGATTTAGCCAACCGCCCAATTATCATCACGCTGGACGGCACAGCCCAGGCGGAACTGGCTATCGTTCCGGCTCTCGAAATAGCGCAGGGTTTGGGTTCAAAAATCTGTTTACTAAGAGTAGTAGCTCCGGTAATACCAACAAATCCCGCTTACCTGGTGTCCGCTTACGGAAGTTATTATGGGTCTGAAATAGCCCAGGAAAGTCGCCACCACCACCATGAACCCTACCAATATCTGGATGAACTACAGTTACGACTAGGTGAAAAGGGAGTGGACTGCCTCAAAATGGTATGCGAAGGCGATGCGGCTAAAGAAATAGTAGCTTACGCCCGCAAACTACAAGCCGGAATGCTAGTGATGGCGACACACGCCCGTGGCAAAGCAGGCGAGGTCTTTGTAGGGAGCGTGGCGGAAGAGGTAATGCGCCATAGCAGCTTGCCAATAATGCTGATAAATATGCGACTTTACTCGAACCCAAAAAACCAGCCTGAACCGAAAGAGGTTACTGCGGCAGCAGGTTAAAAATAAGCTTAAAAGCAGGTGAAGAATATGTTCACAAAGATAATAGTACCGTTAGATAATAGTGCTTTAGCGGAACAGGCTCTACCTTTCGCTTTAAGGCTGGCAACCGTTGCCCCAGCCAAATTAATTCTGTTGCACATCACAAAGCTACCGCTTTTGTTAGATGATTATACCCAAGAGGAACGGGGAGTGCTCATAAAAGCCCAGGAATATCTGGAAAGCCTGAAACAGAAGCTTACCGAAACAAATTTTGCCGGATACCACCTTCAGCCAGAGCAGCTTGAAACCTTGCTTAGTTATGGCGACCCTGCCCAGGAAATCCTGCGGGTTGCCACCGCCCTTAAAGCCGATCTTATTGTAATGTCCACACACGGGCGTAGCGGTATAGCTCAACTAATACAAGGAAGTGTAGCCAAACACATCCTGCAACATTCCGAATTGCCGGTAGTTTTGGTGCGTCCAACTAAAGCTGCCCACCCTCAACTAATTTCTGAACAGAAACCGACGGAAGTGAACAAATCACTGAGTAGGGACAGAAATATACAACCTGTTGTGGTAGCTTTGGACGGAACGAAAGCGGCAGAACAAGCTCTTGCTCCGGCTATGGAAATAGCACTGCAATTAAAAGCTCCTGTAAGATTGTTAAATGTGGCTGCTCCGATAGTCTTAACCCATGCTGGTGTCTCAGGACTTGATTACATCCAGCATTTGTACGGTGCTGAAATAACCGCGCGTAAGGTGGACAACCAAATTAGTGAGTACCTGGGTGGATTACAGAAAAGCGTTATAGATAGCAGCCTGGATTGCACCACTATGATACGAGTGGGGGAGACGATTGACGAAATCGTGATTGATGCCCTTGCAGTAGAGGCTGCGCTAGTGGTGATGGTCTCACATTCCAGAGATAAGCTGGGAATGGGTACTAGCGTGGCCGAACAGGTAATGCGTCAAACTTATCTGCCCGTAATGCTAATTTATCCAGTGGCACACGAAATCGAAACAGCCGCCAGCACCACCTCCGCTGTTCTCTAAGCAGCTCTATTACTGTCTGTTGACTGACCAAAGTTATTGAGCCGCCAGCCGCAGACCAGCAGGACTGAACGGATAAAGTCCTGTCTAGACTTTTGGTTACTATTTGGCAGAGCGGATTATAGCTTTTCGTTGCAAAACATCTTTTTACTGGCTACTCTGCGTGGCCTTTCGAGCTAAAGCTAATGGTTGTTAGCAAAATACCCTTGATTGTACAAAATGTTTAATAACATTGCGCTGGGAATTGCTATCGGCGCGGCCCTGGGTCTGATATTGGGGGGAGCATATGGGCTAAAACGGCACTAACTTCTTTATAAATAAGGACTTTCGCTTCAATTTCAACTTGCAAGAAGCGAGATGTTTTAGCAGGGATTGAGGCTATTAAACCGATGGCTTGAAGATTTATTTAGAGGTTTGGATATTAGAATACTTATCAGGAAGGAGTAACCGATGGCGGGGATAGAATTGACCGCTAACACTTTGGTGCTGCATATCGAGGGTTTTGACCGCATTCTGGCCCTGAAAAGCCAGGTGGAAGTACCGTTGAGCCACGTAAGGGGGGCGCAAATAGACCCGGAAAGGGCCAACAAAATTTGGGCAGGTCTCAAAGCTCCGGGAACGCATCTGCCAGGGCTACTCACGGCTGGTAGCTTTTGGCAAGCTGAAGGTTGGGTTTTTTTCGATGTACACGACATCAATAAAGCCATCAGTATTTATTTGACAGATGAGCATTACCGCCAGCTAGTGGTAGAAGTGGCCGACCCTGTTAGCACGGTAGCCGCTATTCAGCAAGCTATCGGCAAAACCGTTTAATGTTAAATCCGATTGGTTAGACCTTGTAAGCTTATTACAAGAAGAGAAATAAATAAATTTACGACACGGATGATGGGTAAACTTCAAGCAACTGAAAATGGTTTGCCAGACCGAATGGCAGCCGCAGTGGTGCATACTTTTGGTGCGCCGCCTATGCTCGAACAGGTGGTGGTGACAACCCCTGGACGCACCCAAGTGCTAATAAAAGTAGCTGCGTGTGGCGTATGTCACACCCACCTGCACGCCGCGCATGGCGATTGGCCGGTTAAGCCCCAACCCCCTTTTATTCCCAGCCACGAGGTAGCGGGTACAGTGGTGGCAAGAGGTCAAGATGTGCAAAGGGTACAAGTAGGAGATAGAGTCGGGGTTCCCTGGTTGCACGTGGCCTGCGGCTATTGTGAATTCTGTTTAACCGGGCGCGAAACCCTTTGTCCCTCCCAATAAAACACTGGCTATTCGGTGAATGGCGGGTTTAGCGAATACCTATTAGCTCCGGCTGATTACGTTGCAGCCCTGCCACCGAATTTGAGCTTTGAGGAAGCCGCCTCCATTCTTTGTGCTGGTGTAACCACTTACAAAGCTTTTAAGGTGGCGGACGTTAAACCAGGCCAGTGGGTAGCTATCTACGGAAGTTTTTGAAACCATTCGGCTGTTTACCATTCTTTTACCCATTTACACCCTTTTTTTTACTACCAACAGTTACACTGGAAAAATCTAAAACAAGATTTTTCTAAGGCTATGGCCTTAAAAGAAAAGGAGGTACTAATGATAAGCTCTATTAACCCAACTGAGCGTTTCAACGACATTGCCAAAGGCCCAGCTACCCATTTGCTACGGAGCGAACACACTTTGATGGTACGGGTGTTAGACGTGCTGAACGCAGCGGCGGCCCGGCTTAAAAAGAAGCAGGTAGTATCGCTATCCCTTTTGAATGAAATTATCGAATTCCTGACGATCTATATTGAAACCGGTCATCACCTCAAGGAGGAGGAAACCCTTTTCCCCATGTTAGAGGCAGGCGGGATACCAGTCCAGGAAAGCCCCATTGGACTCTTATTAGAACAACATCAGCAAAGCCGTAGCATCTTACAACAAATGCAGCGCAACTTAATTCGTTGGTCTATTGGTGATGAAGATGGGTGCATAATGTTTTGTCATCAAGCCCAAGCTTACAGCCAACTTATTCGGGAACACATCGTAGCGGAAGATGAGGTGCTTTTCCTGCTTACCGACAGTTTGCTGCGTCCCGAAGCTCAACAAGCCATGCTTGCTCATTTTCTTATGCTTGAGAACGCTGATTGCCAAGATAAACCTCCAGCCTACTGGGAACAATTAGTGGCAGGGCTTGAAAAGCAATTAGCTAATTGGTAATTGGTAATTGAGAAATCTGGATTGGTGAGCGTGAATTTTTATATTTGGAGAAAGAAGCTATGCAACCCGAAACCGCTACTAGCGTTACTCTTGAGGGCAACGAAGCCGCCGTTAATATAGCTTATAAGCTAAGTGAAGTAATGGCTATCTACCCGATTACGCCTTCCACTCCGATGGGAGAACTGGCGGACAGCTGGGCGGCCAAAGCTACCCCTAATATATGGGGGACGGTGCCCCACGTAATTGAGATGCAATCGGAAAGGGGCGCAGCGGGGGCTATTCACGGTGCGCTCCAGACCGGAGCTTTGACCAGCACCTTCACGGCTTCCCAGGGCTTGTTGTTGATGATACCTAATATGTATAAGATTGCAGGCGAACTGACAGCGGCAGTTTTTCATGTGGCGGCGCGAGCTTTGGCAGCCCAGGGTCTTTCTATCTTTGGAGACCATTCCGACGTGATGGCGGTGCGTCAGACCGGCTTTGCTCTTTTAGCCGCGAACTCGGTGCAGGAGGCTCAAGATTTGGCTCTGATTGCTCACGCTGCTACTTTGGAAGCGCGAGTGCCTTTCCTGCATTTCTTTGACGGGTTTCGCACTTCCCACGAAATAAATAAGATTGAGCCACTAAGCGACCCAGCTATTCGGGCCATGATTGACGATAAGCTGGTACAGGCACACCGTCACCGCGCTCTTTCGCCCGACCACCCTTTTATTCGTGGCACGGCCCAAAACCCAGACGTGTATTTCCAGGCACGGGAGAGCGTCAACCCATACTATCAAGCTTGTCCTTTGATCGTGCAGCAAGCGATGGATAGGTTGGCGGAGATTAGCGGGCGACATTATCATTTATTTGATTATGTGGGTGCGCCAGATGCCGAACGGGTAATCGTGCTAATGGGTTCGGGAGCCGAAACCGCTCAGGCCACGGCTGAATACCTGGAGGGGCGGGGCGAAAAGGTAGGCGTGCTTAAAGTTCACCTGTACCGCCCCTTTTCGGTCAAACATTTTGCCGATGCTCTGCCCCCGACGGTCAAATCAATAGCCGTACTAGACCGTACCAAAGAGCCGGGCAGTGCCGGAGAACCGTTATACCTGGATGTGTTAGCCGCGTTATACGAAACCGCCCAGTCCGGGTCAAGTCTTCCCCACTTAATCGGCGGACGCTACGGCCTGTCGTCCAAAGAATTTACTCCGGCGATGGTCAAAGCTATCTTTGATGAAATGCAAAAGCCTGAACCCAAGAACCATTTTACCGTCGGCATCAACGACGACGTGAGCTATACCAGCCTGGATTACGACCCCACCTTCTCGATTGAAGGGCCGGAAACTGTGCGCTGTGTTTTTTGGGGTCTGGGTTCGGACGGCACGGTGGGGGCAAACAAAAACTCGATCAAGATTATCGGGGAGGAGACTGCCAACTATGCCCAGGGCTATTTCGTCTATGACTCTAAGAAATCTGGCTCAATGACTATTTCGCACCTGCGTTTCGGGCCGCAGCCTATTCACGCGCCGTATCTGATTGAGCAAGCCAACTTTGTGGCCTGCCACCAATTTTCTTTCCTGGAACGGGTGGACGTGCTTAAATACGCCGGGCCGGGCGGAACTTTCTTGCTCAATAGCCCCTTCGGGCCGGAACAGGTGTGGGATAGTCTGCCCCGCGAAGTCCAGGCGGCTATTATTGCCAAACACCTGCATCTATATGTAATTGACGCGCAACAAGTAGCCCAACAAAACGGCATGGCGGGCCGGATTAACACGGTCATGCAAACCTGCTTTTTTGCTCTGAGCGGGGTGCTACCGCGCGAGCAGGCTATCGCCAAAATTAAAGATAGCATCCGCAAGAGCTACAGCAAACGGGGTGAAGCCGTGGTACAGCAGAATTTCCAGGCGGTTGAGCAAACTTTGGTTCATTTGCACGAAGTTGAAATTCCGTCCCACGTCAGCAGCAATTTGTGTCAGCGACCAACCGTACCCACTCAGGCTCCCAACTTTGTACGGCGCGTCCTCGGCCCGATGCTGGCCTTTGACGGCGATAGTTTGCCCGTCAGTGCTATGCCCGTAGATGGCACTTATCCTTCCGGTACGACAAAATGGGAAAAGCGCAATATCAGTCTGGAAGTGCCAGAGTGGGAAACAGATTTGTGTATTCAGTGCGGCAAATGCGTCATGGTTTGTCCCCACGCCGTGATTCGCCACAAAGTTTATGAACCAGCTTTGTTGGAAAACGCCCCTGACAGCTTCAAAAGTACCGCTTCGCATTTTAAGGAGTTTCCGCTTATGCAGTACAGCTTGCAAGTCGCGCCCGAAGATTGTACCAGTTGCGGTTTGTGCGTGGAAGCCTGCCCAGTCAAAGATAAAAGCCAGGTGGGACGCAAGGCTATCAATATGGTAGCGCAACCGCCGATCAGGGAAGCCGAAAAAGTCAACTGGGATTTCTTCCTGACGCTACCCGATGTAGATCGAACCCAAATCAGCCATACCAGCATCAAAAACTCACAGTTGTTAGAGCCGTTGTTTGAATTTTCGGGAGCCTGCGCTGGTTGTGGCGAAACACCTTACGTCAAATTGGTATCGCAGTTGTTTGGAGACCGGGCCGTGATTGCCAATGCTACTGGCTGTTCCTCGATTTACGGTGGCAGCTTGCCAACTACGCCCTGGACATTAAATAGCCAGGGACGCGGCCCAGCCTGGTCTAACTCCTTATTTGAAGATAACGCTGAATTCGGTTTAGGGATGCGGGTTAGCCTGGATAAACAGTTGGCTTATGCCCAGGAGTTATTGCCACAGTTTGCCCTTCAGGTGGGCGCAGATTTGGTACAAGCGTTACTCGAAGCTGACCAGAAGAACGAAAGTGGCATCCAGGCCCAACGCGAACGAGTAGCCCTGCTCAAGCAACGGCTGGCGGGACTAGACAACAACAATAATAGTCAGGCCCAAAATTTAATTAGTGTGGCCGACACGTTGGTTCACAAAAGCGTCTGGATAATTGGGGGCGACGGTTGGGCCTATGATATTGGCTACGGTGGCCTTGACCATGTGCTGGCTTCCGGGCGCAACGTCAACGTGCTAGTGCTGGACACCGAAGTTTATTCTAACACGGGCGGACAGGCTTCCAAAGCCACGCCATTGGGGGCGGTTGCCAAGTTCGCGGCCAAAGGCAAGGCTACTACTAAGAAAGACCTGGGCCGATTGGCGATGGCCTACGGCTCGGTTTATGTGGCGCGGGTAGCGATGGGAGCCAACGACCAGCAAACTTTGCACGCTTTTCTGGAAGCCGAAGCCTATGATGGCCCTTCCATAATTATCGCTTATAGCCATTGTATTGCTCACGGTTACGATATGCGAAAGGGTCTGGAACAGCAAAAACTGGCGACCCAGGCGGGAGTGTGGCCGTTGTACCGTTACAACCCCGAATTAGCAGAGGCAGGTCAAAACCCGTTTCTGCTCGACTCGAAAAAGCCAAGTATTCGGGTGGAGCAGTATGCCTACAACGAAACGCGCTACCTGATGTTACGGCAAAGCGACGAAGCACGGGCCGCAAGTTTAATGAAGGAAGCCAACGCTGATGCACAGCAAAGCTGGAAATATTACCAACAGCTGGCCGGGCTGCCGGGGAGCGGAGGATTAAGATGAAGATTTTGGTTTATGGAGCAGGTGAATTGGATGGACTGTTTAATAAGTCCCGCTTAAAAGAATCTAAAGCTGGCAAAGGAGCATAACTATGGCTGATTTACGCACTACCTACTTGGGTCTGCCATTGAAAAATCCTTTGGTGGCCTCGGCTTCGCCCCTTTCCAAGCGGCTTGACCTGGTGCAACGGATGGAAGCGGCGGGAGCAGGGGCGATTGTAATGTATTCGCTTTTCGAGGAGCAGATTACTTACGAGAGCCGCCAGCTAGACTACTATTTGAGCCACGGTTCGGAAAGCTATGCCGAAGCTTTAAGCTATTTTCCTAGTATGCCTGCTTACAACCTGGGTATAACCCCTTATCTGGAACACTTGCACAAGGTTAAAGAAGCGGTCAATATTCCGGTAATCGGCAGCCTGAACGGTATTTCGTCGGGTGGGTGGGTGGATTATGCCCACCAGATTGAGCAAGCGGGGGCAGACGCGCTGGAATTGAACATCTATTATCTACCCACCGACCCGAATTTAACGGGAGCGAAACTGGAAGATAGCTATGTGCAACTGGTTCGAGATGTACGTGACCGGGTTAAGATACCACTGGCCGTCAAATTAAGCCCTTTTTTCACGTCAGTCCCAAATATGGCAAAGCGTTTTGTAGCAGCGGGCGCAAACGGCCTAGTTTTATTTAACCGCTTTTATCAGCCCGACTTAGACCTGGAAAATCTGGCAGTCACACCGAGCGTGGAACTAAGTACCTCTGCCGAATTGCGGTTGCCCTTACGCTGGATAGCCATTCTTTACGGACGTATTCAGACGGATTTTGCGCTTACCAGTGGGATACACTCGGCTACCGACGTGGTGAAGGCAATGATGGCGGGGGCTAATGTGGCGATGACGACTTCAGAACTGCTGGCTAACGGTATCGAACGCCTTTCGAGTATTTTGTCGCAGCTGAACGATTGGCTTGAAATGCACGAATACGAGTCAATTGTCCAGATGCAAGGCAGCATGAGCCAGCAAGCCGTAGCCGAACCAGCCGCTTTCGAGCGAGCTAATTATCTACAAGCCCTTAACACCTTCGATGGCGCAGTGTGGTGGGGTAATATTTGAGCTAAATGCAAGGGTAAGGGTAGGAAGGTATGAAAGAAAGAGTATGATCCAAAAAATCTTGTTGGCATACGATGGCAGTACCGGTTCGCAAGCAGCAGCATCGGCGGCGGAGGAAATCGCGCACTGCTTTGAGGCCGAAGTGACGCTATTAACGGTAGGTGGGCCGCTTCTGGTTGCTGCCACTTTGAACAATCAGCTACCTCACATGAATGAACACGAGTATGAGCGCATCGCCGACGAAGGGCTGGCAATCCTGGCTCAAAAGCAGGTTCGTAGCCATAAACACTTTGTCTGGACTGACCCGGCTGACCAAATTTTGCAGGAAGCCCGTAGCGGCAACTACGACCTGATTGTAATTGGGCATCGCGGGGCTGCTACCAGTATCAGAAGTGATACCGGATTAATGGGGAGCGTGGCAATCAAGGTTATTAATCACGCCCCCTGCTCTATTTTCGTAGTACGTCCGAAGTTCGAGGAGCAGTAGAAATTATTATGTGTCAAACACCTTTTTACCTGCCGTTACGTCTTAGCCTTTGCTCTGTAGGTTTGAGTAAACGCTAAAATAGCCAGCGGCCAGGTTTAGCCACAAAAAGGTGAAAGAAAGAAAGAGAAGGAGTGTCAACTATGAACGATAGTCATATAAAAGCCCCCAGTGGGGCTGAAACCGATAGCTGGGTTTACACCTACACCGACGAATGTGCTACCCCAACCCAAGAAGGCTGTGCCTGTAAGCTGGCGGCCAAAGACCACACTACTAAATATCACGGTTCGTCTGCATCAGAGACCCTAAACAACTACTACCCGGAGCAGAACACTCTGGTGGTAGATAGGCAAGTGATTGAAATCGAGACAGTAGGCCGTACCATCTACTTTAAGGTAAAGGAAGAAGGGGAAACTGACCAGATCATGCGACTGCCTTTAAACCTCAAACAAGCCTGCGTAATGTTGGGGATGTTAGCGGTGGCAATTGGGGAAGTCAGTCCCGCCAAAACAAGCCAGGAAAATTAACCAGGCTTGCGCTTGGTGTTTTTCAAAGGGAAATATAGCAATGGTTGAATATGTATCAGCAGCCCAGGCAGTTAAAGTGGTCAAATCTGGCAACCGGATTTTTATCCATAGTGCGGCTGCCGCCCCTCAAAGCTTGATTGCGGCCTTGACTGCTGACGCGCCCCGTTTACGGGGTGTAGAAATAGTGCAAATTCATACCGAAGGCCCGGCCCCGTATGCTGAGTCTCAGTACGCGGACAGTTTTCGGGTGAACGCGCTGTTTATCGGTACTAATATTCGGCAGGCAGTTCAAGAAGGGCGGGCCGACTACCTGCCAGTATTTTTGAGCGAAATTCCCGCCCTCTTTAATAAAGGTACGTTACCCCTGGACGTGGCCCTTATCCAAGTTTCCCCACCAGACCGTCATGGTTTCTGCTCGTTAGGGGTGTCGGTGGATATAAGCCGGGCTGCGGTACACACTGCCAAGTATGTAGTGGCGCAAGTGAACCCTCAGATGCCGCGTACTCATGGTGACAGCTTCATCCACGTTGGGCAACTTCATGCGATGGTGTGGGTTGATGAACCCCTACCCCAGGTTGCACCACAGCCGCTTACGCCCGCACTCACGGCAATCGGTCAGTATTGTGCGACCTTAGTTGAAGACGGAGCTACTTTGCAAATGGGAATTGGGGCTATTCCCGACGCGGTGCTGGCGATGTTGACCAACCATAAACGGTTGGGTGTCCATACTGAAATGTTTTCAGATGGCTTGATTGAACTGGTGGAACGGGGCGTAGTGACTGGCGAAGAAAAACACAATCACCCCGGCAAAATTGTCGCGGGCTTCGCTATGGGTACGCGCCGCCTATATGACTTTATAGACGATAACCCACTAATAGCCATGCTGGATACGGCCTATGTCAACAACCCGCAAGTAATTTCACGCAACCCTAAAGTAACCACGTTAAATAGCGCGATTGAGATAGATTTGAGCGGGCAGGTTTGCGCCGACTCAATTGGGACGCGCCTGTATTCCGGCGTAGGCGGGCAAATGGACTTTATGCTAGGAGCCGCCCTTTCGGAGGGTGGCAAACCCATCATTGCCCTATCTTCCATTACCAGTAAAGGCGAGGCACGTATTGTGCCCTACTTAAAAAAAGGGGCCGGGGTGGTAACGACACGGGCGCAAGTCCACTATGTCGTCACCGAATACGGGATAGCCCAACTCTACGGTAAGAATCTGCGCCAACGAGCCGCCGCCCTAATCGAGATTGCCCACCCCACACATCGGGCAGAGATAGAAAAAGAAGCCTATTTTCTCTTCACCCATAACCGAGGTTGAGGATACTCAGCCAGCACAAAACTAACTTTGCTATCAAAAGCATTCCAGCTTCACCTCATTAGAACGTTTACCTTTTTTTTACCAGCATCAACCCTTCCATTCACCTTGAAGGGTTATATTGTTGTTGTGAGGGTCAAAAATGATTACCCAAATGACCGGAAGTTGGCCTTCCCTTAATCTGTATCTGAGTATATTCGCAAAGTAATATTGTAAATTGGCAATTGAATGATGCAGACGCTGGTTATGATCACAAAGGAGAAATAAGTTATGTCAACAACGACAATGTTAGCAACGGTCTTTCATGGTGAAAACAAGATAAAGGTGGAGGAAGTGCCGCGCCCCAAAGCCGGGCCGGGTGAGGCAGTGGTTCGCATTACCCTGACCACGATTTGTGGTACCGATGTCCACATCTTGCGCGGGGAATACCCCGTCCCTCTAGGATTGATAATTGGACACGAGCCAGTTGGGGTGATCGAGGAGCTTGGTTTGGGCGTGAGCGGCTATCAGGTAGGAGACAGGGTGTTGGTGGGTGCGATCACTCCATGCGGTCAGTGCCGGGCCTGCCTGTCGGGGCAGCTTTCGCAATGCGGTCATGGGGACGGCTACGAGGCTGTAGGGGGCTGGCGATTTGGTAACACCATTAACGGGTCGCAGGCCGAGTATTTGTTAGTTCCCAATGCCCAGGCTAATCTAGCAAAGATACCCGACAATCTAAGCGATGAGCAGGTTGTGTTGCTGGCGGACATTGCCTCAACCGGCTTTGGTGGAGCCGAAAGCGGTGGTATCAGAATTGGCGATAGTGTGGTGGTCTTCGCTCAAGGGCCAATCGGTTTATGCGCTACGGCTGGAGCCAAACTGATGGGCGCGTCACTTATTATTGGAGTAGATAGTAACGAGAAACGGCTGGCGATGGCTAAACGCATGGGTGCGGACGTAGTGCTGAATTTCAATGAGGTTGATGTGGTAAAAGAGATTAAAAGTCTGACCGGAGGTGGAGTGGATGTGGCTATCGAGGCTTTAGGCAGCCAGAACACCTTCGAGAACTGCTTACGTTCGCTGCGTCCGGGCGGAACACTCTCTAGCCTGGGTGTTTACTCTGGCAAGCTTCAAGTACCCTACGATGCTTTCGCGGCTGGGCTGGGCGATTACAAAATCGTGACTACCCTTTGCCCCGGTGGTAAAGAGCGGATGCGGCGTTTGATGAATGTGGTGGCTGCTGGTCGCTTTGACCCGACCCCACTCCTAACCCACAATTTTAAGCTGACGGACATTGTGGAGGGCTATCGGGTCTTTTCCAACCAACTTGATAACGTACTCAAAGTGGCGATTCGCCCGTAGCCACCACTAGCTATAGACGTTAAGGCTGTCAGGGCGGTCTGTTAGTTGGTATCAGACTTTTCTTTTTGTAATCTTAATGGTAACTACTCAGGGGGTCACGGGGGTCTCCCCGTGCGGGGCGCGGGAACCCTTTGGGTGCCACTCGTGGGTGGGGTGTTCCCTGAAAACTCTCCCTTTTCCCTACTTTTTTTCCTGGCTGAGTAGTTACTCTTAATGAAAGGTGTACGGAGTAAAAGAGATGAGTAAAATTGCAATTCACGGATTTGGTCGGATTGGTCGTTCAACACTCAAAGCGGCCTTGCGCTATAACCTGTTTGTACCGACGGTTATTTCGGATATTAAAGACTTACCGACTCTGGCGGCCCTTTTCGCCTACGATAGTAGTTATGGCCCCTTCAATGACGAGGTAAAAAATACCGCTAATGAGTTGGTCGTGGGTGACAACCGGATAACTTTTGTGGATACTACCCATTCTTTGCCAAACTGGGGGAAGCTGGGGGTGGAGGTAGTGATAGATTGTACCGGGCGGGCCACGACTAGAGCCGGGGCCGAAGCTCATCTGGCTCTCGGTGCTAAACGGGTGCTGGTTAGTGCCGCCAGCAAAACTTTGCAGGATTGTGACGTGGTTTTGTTGCCGGGTATCAATATGGAAATGTATGACCCCAAAGAACACCGCATCATCAGTATGGCGAGTTGCACCACTAACGCGCTGGCTCCAGTCGTTAAAGTTCTCAAGGAGAATTTTGGCATCAAAACCGGGTTCTTCTCGACTATCCACGCTTATACCAACACCCAATCCCTAACTGACCAGCCCATGAAAGACCGCCGTGACTCGTGGGCAGCAGCCGAAAACATTATCCCGGCTTCGTCGGGTGCGGCCAAAGCTCTCAAGTTTATCTGGCCTGACCTGACCATTACTGGCAAAGCCTACCGTGTGCCAGTGCGTACCGGGAGCATAGCCGAGCTTAACGTGATTTTGGAGCGTCCGACTACCACCGAAGAGGTGCGGGCTGTTTTCCGGGCAGCCGCCGTCAAGTCGCCTTTGAAGGGGGTGTTGGGAGTATTGGAGGAAGAATACGCTTCCAGCCGTATCCTGGGCGATTCGCGTTCATCGGTGGTGGATTTGCCACTCGTCCAGGTAATTGACGAGACTTTCCTTTCTATAGCAGCCTGGTACGATAACGAGATGGGTTATTCGATCAGGTTAGCCGAGACCGCCGCACACCTGTTAGCCAGCTAAAGCCAGGGGGCCGAGCAGGAGGGGGAGCAGACCGCGAGTAAAGCGTCCCCTTATGCAGATTTCCTGGTTTAGCTGAATAATTACCGAATTTTTCTAAAAGGATTTGCTGGTGATAACTCAACCCTTAACAGTATTTTGGAACATACCTGCGCCGACGGTACTAGAAAAACTCGGCACTAATTCAAAGGGTCTAACTACTGCCCAGGTACAAGCCCTGCTTGGCAGGTATGGGCCGAATACTTTTAGCTCTCAACACCGGGTGGGCAGCGTCGGTCTGTGGCTAAACCAATTTAAGAGTCCCATTATCATCATCTTGATTTTCGCGGCTATCCTCTCTATCTTTTTGGGCGACATCACTGATGCCATTATTATTCTAACCATAGTCCTGGCAAGTGGCCTATTGGGCTTCTGGCAGGAACGGGGAGCCGCTAGTGCTTTAGAAAAACTCCTGGCCGTAGTCCAAACCAAAGCCACTGTACTGCGCGATGGTAATGAGGTCAAAATACCGCTTGCACAAGTCGTCCCAGGCGATATTGTAGTGCTTTCGGCGGGTACAACTATTCCCGGCGATTGCTTGCTATTGGACTCAAACGACTTGTTCCTGGACGAAGCGGCTCTGACTGGCGAAACTTTCCCAGTGGAAAAGAATGTCGGTTTGCAGCCAGCCGAAACCCCTCTCAGTCAGCGCACCAATGTCCTTTTTATGGGTACGCACGTGGTTAGTGGCAACGCCCAGGCAGTGGTGGTACATACCGCCACCAACACCGAGTTTGGCAAAGTTTCCCAACGGCTGGGCCAGAAGCCACCTCAAACCGAGTTCGAGCGGGGTATTCAGCAATTCGGCTATTTCCTGATGGAAGTAACCCTACTGCTGATAGTAGTCATTTTCGCAGTCAACGTCTATTTGGCCCGCCCGGTCTTGGACTCGTTTCTCTTTTCGCTGGCTCTGGCCGTGGGTCTTACTCCCCAGTTACTGCCTGCCATCATCAGTATCAATTTAGCGCAAGGGGCCAAACAAATGGCCCGCCACAAAGTCATCGTTAAACGTTTGTCATCCATCGAAAACTTTGGCAGTATGAACGTGTTGTGTGCGGATAAAACCGGAACTTTGACCGAGGGGAAGGTTCAGCTTAAATCTGCGCTTGATGCAAATGGCAGCCAGAGTGAAAAAGTGGCTTTGTATGCCTGGCTTAATGCTTCTTTCGAGTCGGGCTACCTTAACCCCATTGATGAAGCTATTCGTAGCTACCGCCAATTTGACCTCACGCGGTACAAAAAGCTGGACGAAGTACCTTACGACTTTGTACGCAAGCTTTTAAGTGTACTGGTATCAGAGGAAGGAACGCGACCCCAGCAGCACAATTTAATGGTCACTAAAGGCGCGTTAGATAATGTGTTAGCCGTGTGTAGTGAAGCCGAGGTCACATCAGACGGGCAAAAAGTAAAACTTGAAACCGTCCGAAGCCAAATTCGAGCCAAATTCGAGGAATTAAGCCAGGCTGGTTTTCGCACATTGGGTGTGGCCTACAAAGATTGTGGCACTGGAACGCAGATACATAAAGAAGCCGAGACAGGCATGGTTTTCTTGGGCTTTATGGTGTTGACCGACCCGCCCATAGTCGGTATTGCCGCTACTATCAAGCAGTTAGAGCAATTGGGGGTATCGCTCAAAATTATCACCGGAGATAACCGGGCAGTAGCGGCTCATTTAGGTCAACAAGTCGGCCTAAAGGTGGCTAAAATACTTACCGGCCCCGATTTGCATCATACTAGCCAGGAAGCTTTGATCCGACAAGTCGGCGAAGTTGATTTGTTTGCCGAAATTGAGCCAAACCAGAAAGAGCGGATTATTGTGGCTCTCAAAAAAGCTGGATATGTGGTCGGCTATATGGGTGATGGTATCAACGACGCTTCGGCTTTGCACGCAGCAGACGTGGGTATTTCCGTAGAAAGTGCGGTGGACGTAGCGCGGGAAGCAGCCGATATAGTTTTGCTGGAAAAGGGCTTAGATGTGTTAATTGAGGGAGTAAAACAAGGCCGTATTACTTTCGCTAACACCCTCAAGTACGTTTTTATGGCGACCAGTGCCAATTTCGGCAATATGTTCAGTATGGCTGGGGCTTCGCTCTTTCTCTCATTTTTGCCGCTGTTGCCTAAACAAATACTTTTGGCTAATCTACTGACCGATTTTCCTGAAACCGCGATTGCTACCGACAATGTTGACCCTGCCTGGGTTGCCATGCCCCGGCGTTGGAATATTCACTTTATTCGGAACTTTATGCTAACTTTTGGCCTGGTCAGTTCGATTTTTGATTATGTGACCTTTAGCGCGTTGTTATTGATTCTAAATGCTACACCAGAGCAATTTAGGGCGGGTTGGTTTGTGGAGTCGGTCTTGTCGGCTTCGCTGATTGTGCTGGTAATCCGTACCAGTGGCCCGTTTTACAAGAGCAAACCGGGTAAAATTCTACTTATAGCTACGCTGGTAGTAGATGCGCTAACACTGGCAATACCGTACAGCCCTATCGCTGGATTTCTAGGCTTTAGCCCCATTCCACCCTTGTTTCTGCTAATGCTGGGGTTAATATTAACCTGCTACATGATTACAGCTGAAGTTGCTAAACACTTTTTCTACCAGCGGGCACATTTCTAAATTTCAGAAGGGGAGCAGTCTGTTTGCCTTGTATTTACTGTTGTTTACCTTGATTTTAACCTTACTGAATTAGAATGAGATTGGTTTAAGGAAGAACCTAAGCAAGCACAAATGAGTGTAGCCAGGCCGCTTTCAGCCTGAGAAAGTGGCCGTGTTCTACCAAGCACACGAACGAAGGATTAGCCTAGCTGGTTGATTGGGAAAATTGCATCCATAAGAGGACAGAACCAGGTATGTTGTCTATTATCTATTATAAGGAACGAAGGAGCATTAATTCAGATGAATATGACTAAGAAGCTTATTAAAACCAATCCAGGGCGATGGGCTGTTTTCAGCATGATTATGGCTGTATTTTTATTAGCAGCCTGTGGTGATACTGCCACCCCAGTTCCAGGTAATACGTCTGCTGGTGCTAGTGCTGCTGCTGTTAGTGTTAATAACAACTCAGGAGCGATGATGGGTCAAACATCGGGAGCAATGATGGGAAACACTACACCTGGCACGGGCAAGTCGTTGACTGTGGCCGAAGCAAAAGAAGCCGTTACTGGCTATCTAAACAAGCTGGGAAATAAAGACCTGGTTATTGATGAGATAATGACTGTTTTTGTCAAGGGAATTATGTACCAATTTACAATCGAATTATGTGCCATTCTCAACTTAGCACATATTCTCTAATATTTTGATTTAGAGCCATTTTACATGTGAATTGTGTACCACTGCTCCACTGGCTCACTTTTCAATTGTAAAAAAGTTGGTTTCGGCACTTTTACAACGCAATTATGTACCACTTTCGCCCTATTCCCTGGTTTTTTGGTAGGTCAAGTGCGGGCCAAAGCTGCTTTT
>JBBQZT010000107.1:0-19196 GCA_038207455.1 Chloroflexia bacterium | reverse complement strand
CGAATGGACTTCTACCACTAAATCCGGCACAACCGTAATCCCTTTTTTGCTGACCGGTTGGACGCGAGTCGCTCTTACAAACATAAAGTCGGGTATCGGCTCCCAACCACTGTCTAGCTTAACCGAAGTGTTCGTCCACCAGCTACCAAGCTGTTCATCCGGGTCTAGTAACACCAGTTTTTTAATTATTCGTTTGACTATAGTGCCGTGTTCGTCTCCAGGCATAGCTTTCTCAATTATTCTCCCATCAAGCAGCTCATAAGCCGCGTTAAATTCGGGCATCAGTTCGAACTCGTCGCTGGTGTATTGACGCTCAATCTCAACCGTTCTTGCTTTTACGACCATATTTCTACTCCTTATACTCCATACGCCGCGTCAATCAGCTATTTTTTATTACTCAAACCGAACTGACCTTGCCATATTATAACATACCCTGCCTGGGCCACCAACGCTTGACTGGTCTTTTATTACAGGACACCTTGACACGCCTTGTAACATGACAGGTGGCCTTTTTTTAAATTCTAAAGGCTTAACCATAGCGATATGCAACCAAAACCCAATCCGTCCGTACATGAGTTATATTGAAATCATAAAAGTCTTGCAAGCAAGCATTGACAAAAAAGAAAGTTTGTGCTACTTTTATTGGGCCAGATTGGTCTTCCACCGCAGGGTAGCACAAGGTACTTATAGAATAAAAAAGGGAAACAGGAATTAATTTGATGCACGACAAAATCATTGTCCGGGGCGCACGCGAACATAACCTTAAAGATATTGACGTGGAATTGCCGCGCGACAAATTGGTAGTGATTACGGGTCTAAGCGGCAGCGGCAAAAGTTCGCTGGCTTTCGATACCATCTATGCCGAAGGCCAACGCCGCTATGTAGAGTCGCTTTCGGCTTATGCCCGGCAGTTTTTGGGCCAGATGGAAAAACCCGATGTAGATTATATTGAAGGTTTGTCACCCGCCATTTCGATTGACCAAAAGGGGGCCAGCCGTAACCCGCGTTCGACGGTGGGGACTGTGACCGAAATTTATGACCATTTGCGGTTGTTGTTTGCACGTATCGGCCACCCGCATTGTCCGAATTGTGGGCGTGAAATCACACGCCAGACCGTGCAGCAAATCGTTGATACCGTCGCCGCCTTGCCCGACAGCAGCCGTTTGATGATATTGTCGCCGATGATACGTGACCGCAAAGGCGAACACAAGCATATTTTTGAAGAAGTCCAAAAGGCCGGATTTGTGCGGGTGCGGGTGGACGGCGTGATTCGGGACGTGAGCGAAGAAATTGACCTGGTAAAAAATAAAAAACATTCGATTGAAGTCGTGGTTGACCGTCTGATTATCCGGCACGAACCCGATGGTACGTATGCCGAAAAGAACCGTTTGACCGATAGTATCGAAACGGCCCTCAAACGCGGTGGCGGTATTGTGCAGGTGCAGATTATTGATGGCGAAGAACTGTTTTTCTCGGAAAATTACGCCTGTGTTTTCTGCGGTATCAGCGTGGGAGAAATCGAGCCGCGCACCTTTTCGTTTAATACGCCGCACGGAGCTTGCCCCGAATGTAGCGGTCTCGGTACGGTTTTGGATTTTGACCCGGAACTGGTGATTACCAACAAAAGTTTGAGTCTGGCGGAAGGGGCAGTTTTGCCCTGGAACAGGTTGGGCCAGTATAGCAGCAACTATATGAGTGCCATTTTAGAAGCGATAGCCACCCGTTATGGTTTTACCTTGAGCCAGCCCCTCAGTAGCTTTACGTCGGAGCAGTTAGGGATTTTGATGTACGGCACCAACGGGGAAGTGGTTACGCTCAAGCTCAAAGGCAATACCACCACCGACTCGACTTTTGTGGGGGTGATACCGGATTTGAAAAAGCGTTACCGCGAGACCAGCAGCGACTATGCCCGCTCCGAAATCGAAAAGTATATGATAGCCCGAACCTGCCCGGTTTGTAAGGGTAGCCGCCTCAAGCCCGAAGCTTTGAGCGTGACCGTCGCCGACAAGAATATTGCCGATGTAAGCCATTATAGTATTCGGGATGCCCGCGATTTCTTCAACCAACTCTCGGTTGACGATGAGGATAGTGTGGGCGTGCGCCTGACCCCCCGCGAGGCGATGATTGCCAAACAGGTGCTGAAAGAGATTCGTTCGCGCCTGGGCTTTTTGGTGGATGTTGGGTTGGACTATCTTTCGATTGACCGCACGGCGGCAACCCTGGCGGGTGGCGAGGCCCAGCGTATCAGACTGGCTACCCAAATCGGCAGCAGTTTGATGGGCGTACTGTATATTTTGGACGAGCCGAGTATCGGTTTGCACCAGCGTGACAATGACCGTTTGATAAACACCTTGCTAAAGTTGCGCGACCTGGGCAACACATTGATTGTGGTAGAACACGACGAAGATATGATGCGGGCCGCCGACTGGATTGTAGATATGGGGCCAGGTGCAGGCGAACACGGTGGTTACATTTTGGCTCAGGGTACGCTAGAAGATATTCTGCACGACCCGAATTCTATTACGGGCAAATATCTTTCGGGCTTTAACGAAATTGCTGTGCCAGCCCAACGGCGTAAAGGAAACGGCAAAAAGCTGGTGATTAAAGGCGCACGCGAAAATAACCTGAAAAATATTGATGTAGAGATACCATTGGGTAAGTTTGTGGGGGTGACGGGGGTGAGCGGGAGTGGCAAGAGTACGCTTATCACCGATACGCTTTATAACAAGCTGGCCCACGTGTTGTACGGCTCAAAGGAGCGGTCAGGCGAACACGACGCGCTGCTGGGTATCGAAAATCTGGACAAAGTGATTGATATTGACCAGTCGGCGATTGGCCGCACGCCGCGTTCTAACCCGGCCACTTATACGGGCGTATTTACGGCGATGCGCGATATTTTTGCACGTTCAGTCGAAGCCAAAGCGCGAGGTTATGCACCGGGCCGCTTTAGTTTTAACGTCAAAGGGGGCCGTTGCGAAGCCTGCGAAGGCGACGGTATGCTCAAAATCGAGATGAACTTCCTGCCCGATGTCTATGTGACCTGCGAGGTTTGTCACGGGGCGCGTTACAACCGCGAGGCATTGGAAATCACTTATAAGGGCAAAAATATTGCCGAAGTCTTGGCTATGACTGTCGAGGAAGCCCTGAACTTTTTTGAGAATGTTCCGGGGATAAAAAACAAGCTGGAAACGCTCAACGACGTGGGTTTGGGATATATCAAGTTAGGTCAACCAGCCACGACTTTAAGCGGGGGCGAGGCCCAACGGGTCAAACTAGCCACCGAACTGAGCAAACGGGCGACGGGCCGCACCCTGTATGTCTTGGACGAGCCGACGACGGGTTTGCACTTCCACGACATCAAGCAGTTGTTGGTGGTGATGCACCGATTGGTGGACACGGGCAACACCTTAGTGGTGATTGAACATAATCTGGACGTGATAAAAACCGCCGACTGGATTATAGACATCGGGCCGGAAGGTGGAAACCTGGGCGGCACGGTGGTGGCGGAAGGTACGCCCGAACAAATTGTGCAGGTGGCCGAGTCGCACACGGGCCGATACCTCAAACCCATTCTGGAACGCCACATCAGTCGCGCCGAACTACAGACCCAACCCGAAAACGTGACCGCCCCTGCCCCTGCCGAAGCACGTGAAGCGGTGGCAATGGCTTCTTAACATTTGTCTTGTCATGCTGAACGGAGGCTCTGCGGAGTGAAGCATCTGTTGCTGTGGTTCTGGTGTTCTGCGAAGTGGGTTTTTAGCAGCAGATTCCTCATTCCGCAGAGCCTCCATTCGGAATGACAAATTCAACTGGAGCTGAATAATTACAAAAACGAAAGAATTTCTGATGTCAGACGAGCAGACCCAGCCAGTAGCTCAACAAATTGCAAATTGGGCCGACCAGTTACGCCATCTTTCGGCCAACGGTCTGCATTTTAGCAAAAATATCTACGACACAGCCAATTATCAGCAAGTCCAAAACATCGCAATGGCAATGCTGGCTTTGGCGACGGGCGACACCCTGGCCGACATTGAGCCGTTGCGTGCGCCGATTTTTTCGCGTCCGGCGGCTATCCCAACTGCCGACGCTGCTATTATTGACGACGCGGGCCGAATTTTACTGATTCAACGGGCCGATAACGGCAAGTGGGCGATGCCGGGTGGTGGTACTGATGTAGGCGAAACTCCGGCCCAGGCTGCCGAACGCGAGGCTTTGGAGGAAACAGGCGTGCATTGTGAGGCTGTGGCTTTGGTAGCTATTCACGACTCACGCCTATCCGGTTCATCTTCGCGCCACCAGTTGTACCACATGACTTTTTTGTGCCGTCTGCTGCCCGATTTGCCCGACCACGAACCAGCCTCACACGCAGCCGAAGTATTGGGCAAAGCTTGGTGGCCCGAAACCGCATTACCGCCACTATCGGAGCTAGACCCAAACCACCTCACCCGCATCCCCGAAGCTTTTCGGGTCTGGCACGGCGACCCACGTGCTTATTTCGATAGATAATTTGATGCACCGATGGTTCACCCGTGCCGGGTACAGGTAAACCATCGGCAAGCAGATTCTAAACTCACTAAAGTGGGTTGAATGATTGTCTGCCTAACCCAATTTATTGGGTTTAGAACCCCTTTGCCGATGGTTGAACCATCGGTGCAATCGCACCCCTCTAAACGTTTGTAGGCAGGTGCGATTCGGCCCAGGCTTGCTCAAGCGCATTGAGGAAAACTTCGGCGGGTTGCGCCCCTGAAATTCCGTATCTCTCGTCCACTACGAAAAACGGTACGCCTCTGATACCGAGTTCAGCCGCCATTTCTATATCCGCCCTCACCTCATCGGTATAAGCGTCACTGTTCAAGACCGTGCGGGCCTCATCGCTGTCCAGCCCCACTTCGGTAGCCAGTTGCACTAAGGTATTCAGGTTTCCAATCGTTAAGCCCTCGGTAAAGTACGCCTTCATCAGACGTTCCTTCATCGCGTCCTGGAGTTGATGGGTCGCTGCCAGATGGATTAGACGGTGGGCATCAAAGGTATTGCCACTTTGGGCGCGGTCAAAATGATATTCTAAACCTTCCAGGGCGGCCAGTTCGGTCACGTGATTAGTGGTATCGTTGGCTTGACGCAAAGTCAGACCGTGCTTTCTGGACAAAATCTGGTTAAGGGGTTCGTCCGAGGTACGCGGGGCAGTTGGGTCAAGCTGAAAGCTGCGCCATAACACCTCTATCTGGTCGCGCTGTTCAAAACGGGTCAAAGCTGTCTCAAAGCGACGCTTACCGATATAACACCAGGGACAAACCACGTCCGACCATATCTCGACTTTCATTTATTCTCTCTTTCTTAATATACAAAATAGCTATACTCATGATGCCACACACTCATCATTCCGTCCACCTAAAAACCGTTAAAAAATCTATCACCGCCGTATAAGCAACATTATAACCAAAATAATCGGAACGAGCAGCCAGAAAATCAGGATAAGGCTCAACCAGAGCGAAGTCAAATCCCTGCCGCGCGGACGGGGCGCACTGCTAAAAGGGGGCGGCAGGTAGGGAGTCATAACTGGCATAGCGGGGGATGGTGCAGCGACTAAAACGGGAGCTGGCTGTGGCACTGCTTGTGGAGCTTCAAGTTGCAGAATTTGGGGTGGCGGTTGGGCCAATCGCGCCTCACAAGCAGCAATCAAGGTAGCGATGTCTCGAAAATCGCCCGCGCTGGCCTGTAGCTGGCGAAAACAACTTAAAGCCTCCTGCCAGTTCTGCACATCGTAATGATAGCGGCCAATTGCGTAAAGCGTATCCCATTCTTGCTGCTGGGAGGGTGTGGCGGGCGTGGCGACCAGGGCTTCGCTTTGGCTAGTAGCCTGTTGCGGATAATTTGCCGCGCCCCCCGCTTGTGCGCTTGCCAGGAAAAGCGGAACGGGGGGAACGGGCGTGGCAGCCTCGGCCTGCACCTGCGCCAGCCTGGTTTCCAGAGTAGTAATCATTCGCGGCACATCGCGGTAGCCCGGTGTTTCATCTTGTAGCTGCCTAAAACAGTCCAGAGCCGCTTGCCACCGCCCGCCTTCGTAATGCCCTTGCCCGGTAGCATACAGCGCAGCCCAGGCTTGTTCCTGACGCACCCGGTCAAGTTGGGGTTGAGCTTCGGTCTGCGCCGCATCCAGACTCAAAATAGTCCGCAATTTTATAACCGCGTTGGCCCAATCTTGCTGGCGAATGGCTGCCTCAGCCTCGCTATACAAAGTCACAATACGCTCTTGCCGTTCCTGCGCCAGCCTCGCCTCGCTATCGGCAATCAGCGTCGTTACATCTTTATAAGCAGGTGTTTCTTTTTGTAGCTCATATAGACTCTCCAGGCTTTCGCGCCACTGGCGGGCAGTGTAATATTGCGTAGCTTGAGCATACAAAGCCGCCCATACCTGTTGATTTTGGGCGGCGGCTAACTGCTCGGCGGCCTGAGCCTGCCCAGGGTCTAAGGCCAAAATAGCCCCTAGCTTTTGGACAGCCACCGACCATTCTTCCTGGTCAAGCGCGTATTGAGCTTCTTTGTAAAGAGCCGCGATTCGCAGTTCAGTTTGCAATTCCTCGCTCAAAGGCTCTAAGTTGAAGATTTGGCCGTCCTTGACATTGGTATAGAGTAGCAATCTGCCCCATTCGCTTTGGTTGCCGTCACGCGAAAGCTGCTGACGAGCCGCGCTCAGAGCCAGGTCAACCGGATAGCCCAAAGCCAGCCAGTTATAAAATTCGGTTGAAAGGCTGTTTACCGCCTCGTCACTTATCTCAAACTGGCTGGAAACTACCGCCGCCAGACCTTGCCGTACTAACACCTGGCCCAAGCTGCCAAACGGTTCGCGGCCCGCCGTGCGTACTCCTTCCCAGGCTCGTAAAACCACCAACCGCAAAGCCGGGTGAGCCTGCATAAGCTCAGTCAAAGCCTGTCCGCTCGTGGGCAAACCCTGGCCCTTTGCGTCCTGCAGAATCAGCAGACCTTCGTTTTGCCAGTCAAAACCGCCGTGACCAATAAAGTGCAAAATATGAAACTGGGACTGTTCCAACTTCTGACGCAACCCATCCAGGTCAACCGCTTCTAGCCGCTCCAATTGCACCAGGTTTTTTTGTTGCAGGGCGGCCAGAGCCGCGTTTAAGCCTGTCCATTCCGTCTCAGTATCAAATTGGGTGTAGTCGGTGGGGTTGGAAATCAGCACCAAGATTTTGAGGGGTAACTTTGAGGGCGGGCTGGCAGGTTGCTCGACAGGCGTTTCCAGATAACGCATCAGGGCAGTATTTTCGGATAAGGCCAGGAAAGAGTTGAAAGAAGGGTAATACAGATATTCCCAGGGTAAGGCTTGTAGGGCCGCCGCCTGGCCCAGGTGCAAACGGATACGTAGCCCGCTTTGCTGACGGTCAGCCTCGCCAAAACTGTTACGCAACAGGGTTTCTAATTCGCGGCCAAAGACGGCGTTAAACAGCTTCCAACCAAATTCCCGTGCCGCTTCGTCTTTTGTAGCCCCGGCCTGGCCCATTTGAGCCAGCAAAGCTTCCAGTTGGGGGGGTGAAAAGGGCAACTTAAAACTACCCGTTGCCTGTCCTGCCGGAGAGTTCAAAACCTGAGCCTGATAACCTTGCGCCACCGTTTCGATTTGCAAGTCAAAATCGAGATAATTTTGCCTGTCCAACCCCTGATCCTTTAGTTCATCGCCAGAAAAAGCGCATTGCCGCCGAACTCTTGGGCCGCGCGTAAAACCTCGCGCGGGGGCGGTTCGGCGCGTTCCTGGCCGTGTCCTTCCCATAGACAACCGTAATCACCCGTCGCCAGCACCATCCGTTTGGCCTCAACTACCACTCCGGCAGGCTCAAGCGCAGGTGGGGCCGCCGCGAAAAGATAGCGACTGGTGAGCAGGGGGTGGCCGGTGCGCGGCTGGATCGGCTGGCGGTTAAGCCTTTGGGCCATTTCCATACAACGGCGGCTAAATTCGTCGGGCGCACCCGCCGCTAGACCGCTGCGACACGGTTCGCACCATAAAACTCCGCCGCGTTCCAGGAAATTTTGCAGAGCCTGTTCTTCCTCACGGCCCAGGTTGAAAGCCGCCCGCCCCGTTAGATACAACACCCGACAATTATCGAGCGTAGTCTTGTCCATCAAATTGATGCCTTCGAGCAGATTCACCTCAAGATTAGTGTTGAGTCCGGTGTCAGTTGCCAGCCGTCGCACCCCCTCGGAATGGCGTTTCCATTCGTTACTGCTGGATGGGCCATACCGGATAGTACCCATTGTCAAAGCCAGCCGATTGTTAGTACCTTCGCCAGTCGCGCCCTGTCCACCAGCTACTGCTTTACGCCCGGCGGGGTTGATTTCGTTGGGACGCGGTTGCAAACGATTGGCCGCGTTACGGATTTGCTTGCTCCCCGTCTCCAGCACAATGCGGGCCAGTTCCACCCCGGTGTAGGTGGCTTCCTTATTGACCACGATTTTGCAGGCTTCCAACACGCGGGCCACTTGGGGCGTGCCACCTTCGGTAATGTTTTGGGTTTGGGTCACTTCTTCGCTGTATTCCAGGGTGATAAAAAACGTTCCGGCTTCGCCGTTGCGGACCACCTCCACCGTCTGTTTGTCGCCCAGCAACAGCAAACGGCCTTCGGGGTCAATCGCCACCCCCGCCTGCACCAACACCCTGGTATCGGGCGGCTGCATCTCCCCTACCTCTAAACCCTGTGCGATACCGCTACCATGCAAAGTCAACAAATGGAAACGCATCTGATTACGGTGGTAGTCGTGGGCATCGGCCCAGGTATGTTCATCAATCAACAAACCCCGAAAAGGATTGACCCGCAGGAAACGAAATTTGGCACTCATTTTTTGGCTTTCTTGCTTTGATTAGTCAAAATAATCAGCCGATAGGTGGTGTGGGCTGGTTTCTCCGCTTCGATGATGCGCCGGACGCGCTCCTCCATAAAAGCCAGGGCTTCCGGTTCGTAGCCCACCAGCCGCATGGTCACACTAAAGCTGTGTCGCTCCCGCCCGGCAATCATAGTATTTTCGCCCAGGTGGGTTTCGGGGCCAAGCGTCATCCCGTCCACGTATTCGCTGATTTGTGGCTCTACCCCAGTATATAATTGTAGATACTCAGTCAAGCCGCGCCGGGTGCCGCGCCGACTGTACAAATCTACCGCCGAATGTATCAATTGACGGCGTTGGGGCAGCGACCAGCTTTCGTCTAGCACCAGATTGACCCAGGTTGCCAGCCAATCCAGTAGTTCGGGCGGGGCCATCAACGGGTCAAAGTAATAGGCCAGATTATCGGCCAGTTGTTGAAGCGGCTTGAGCGTATCCTCAAAAATACACAGAAAGCGGCTCATAAATTCGTCTCCCGCATAAATCGCGGGCAAGAAGTTCAGCAAGCCACTACTGCGAACTGGTGGCAAGCTTTCCTGAACAGTTTGTTGGGCGGCCACTGTCGGCGGCAAAGGTTCGTTTAGCAAAATAGTCATTAAATCAACCTTAAATCCAATACTATTCAGATATTGTCACCCTGAACGTAGGCTCTGCGAGCTTTTGTCATTCTGAGCGTAGGCTCTTGCGAAGCGCGGAGCGAAGAATCTGTTCCATATGAGCGGCTTTTGAACAGACCCTTCACTTCGCAGAGCCTACGTTCAGGGTGACAGCCTATATAGCAGCCTTAAATCAAAACAATTTGGTGGCGGTACGAACAAAGCAACCCGCGCGGGCCAGGGTTAATCACCTGGCTGGGTGCGCCCGCCTGACCCCGCACCAGGTCAATCACCGGGAAAAGCTCGATTTTTTCCACAAACTCCACCCCTTCGATAGTCTGTAAGATTGGGTAAATCTCCGAAATATACAAAGTGCGGCCAAACGGCCAGCCTGCCCCCGGCGTGTCAAAACGCAACATCGGGTCAGGGCCGCCCTGGACTGGCCGAATAAAGCTGTAGAGCCGCCGCTCCGCTTCGCGCTTGACCCGCTCGTTGACGAAATTATTGACGGTTTTGATGCGGGCCTGAATCGTGACCCACTGATATTTGGGAGTAGTCAACTCCACCTGGGTGGTCAACAAGCGGCGTTCGTCCAGATAACTTATAATCAAGGCGTGCATATCGGGAGAAATAGCCAGATTTTCGGGCCGCAATTCGCGCACCTCAGCCTCAATTTCCGGCACCACTAGCAGCAACACCGTACCCGGTTCAATCGGTTGGACTTCGGGGCTAGACTTGTCCAATGCACCAGGAGCCAAACAACGCACCCTGGCAATCCCACTGGTAGCCTCCCGCGTCAGCACCTCAAAATCTTCCGCGGTTACTGCCCGGTTACGAGCGCGTAGGGTGCGTGGCCCCCGTAACAATGCCTGTTCCAAACTTTCGGCGTTTGTTCCACCTGTTGCCAGATGCCGATTGATGACGCTATCCACGTAGGGGATCGAAGTTTTCAGAACGGTAACGGTGCGACTGCCCACGTTGCCTTCGATGCCGCCCCCGGTGCGGTAAGCCAGCATAGTAATACGGCTGTTATAGGGTGGAACTGCGCCGTGCTGCACTTCCTGTCCCTGGGGGCTACGCAAAGCCGGGCCGAAACTAATCTCGCCGTTGACGTAATCACACACGAAATGGCGGTCTTGTGGCCCTGACTCGGAAAAATCCGTCACCTGTTTCCATAACTCCGGCGCACGCTCCTCTGGCCCCGCCACCAGAATGGTTTCGTTTTCGGCAGGGCGTAGAGCCAACATCGGATTATTTTTCAGTTTGAAGCTTTGGCCCGGTTCGCCACTGGAACGACCCAACTCTTCGTCCCGCACAACCTGGCTGTGGCTGGCTCCAATCGTGCCGCCGATAGTGTAGGCACTAAACCGCCGGACGACGGGCGATTGGTTATAGCCACTCTGGTTCTTTGCCAGTTCCTGATAGCGGCAGCGGATCCACCAGGCCATAATCGTGTCTGTCCCGCCCATAGTTAGCACGATTTCACGTTGCCCAATCGTACCAGGGATATATAGCTCTACTTCGGCAAACGGCACGGTCAGCCCCGCCGAATTATCACTGGCTACTTCTAGCTCCAACCAATCGCCTTGCGGTTCGTCCCAATATTCCCAAACCAACGGCGCGTCGTCCGGGTTGATGCCCACCCCTAGCTTTTCACAATCCAACCCTATCACCAGGGTATTATGCGCGATTTTCTGCTCGAAACCCAAATAAAAAGCGTTGCCTATCTGGGGAATTTGCTGAAAAACTGGGGTAGGAGCGGCTACCCGTCCGAAAGCTTCGCGGCTATAGTTGCGGTAAAGCTGCGAATTGGGCGTAGTCAAAATATATTTGAGAGTGGGCGGCACGATTGCCAAATCTTGTTCGGTAGTAAAAATCCGGGCATTTTGATTCTCGGTGCGTACTGTCGCCACTTCCGTACCTTTGGCAATCGTAACCGGGTTGGGTTGCGAAGCGGACAACCGGAAGGTGATAGCGGTGCGGGCGGCGTTGGGCGGGGCGAGGCGCACTCCAATCATATCCAAAAAAGCCCGATAGTTTTTCTCCGGCACCCGGTTCACTTGATACAGCAGTTGGTCAACCATGTAGGCAAACAGTTCAATCAAAGTTACGCCAGGGTCGCTGACGTTGTGATTTGTCCATTCCGGCGTATAGCGTGGAATACGCAACTTGGCTTCATCTACCAAATCCTGGAAAGTGCGCTCGTCTAATTTTATTTGGGGCAGAGCCATACCGTCTATTTCCTCTAAAATTGTAACTACTCAGGGTGACAAGGCCAAAGTATTAAATCACTCTTGACCGCGTGGGATGACGTAAAATGGATAAACCAGATTGCGGTCACTGTTAGTCGGCACTACCCGATACGAAATATCAATCAAAAGCCGCTCCTGATTGAGTGGGTCGGTGGTAGTAACTACTTCGGTCACTTCGATACGCGGCTCCCAACGGGCCAGCGCACGTTCTACGTGGTAGGAGACAAGACCAAACGTTTGCGGGCCAGGCGAAGCAAACACCAAATCGTGAACACCACAGCCAAAGTCGGGCCTCATCACTCGTTCGCCCGGCGCAGTCCCCAAAATTATATAAATAGACTTAACGATGTCTTGTTCGCCGCTCATCACGGCCAGATTGCCTTGCCCATCTACGCTCATACCGCGTTCCGGCCAGAAAGCGATACCCGTTCCGACGATGTTATACTCTACCCGTCTATCTTTATCCATCACTTAGCCGCCTATAATGACTGTAGTCGCCGTCCCCATTACGATGGCGGGAACAAGCGCACACCCTGTACCCAAAGCTTTATCTCCAGTTCGTACCACTGGTTTATTATTAACCAGTACCGTCACGCTGCCAATTATAACAGTGGCGACGTTGGTGGCAAGCGGAACGGGTGGGCCAGGAGTAGCTGCGCCACCTGCGGGCGGGTGGGGTGGGGTGTTGATACAGGTACAACCCATTAAAGCGGCTGGTTTGCCGCCAATCAAAACGTTGGTGCTACAACCGGCTGTAATGACACCCTGGAAAGGCAAAGTCAGCGGCACTGGTGTTGGCACTGGCCCGACGGGGCTAGGCGTGGTACTTTGATAAACGTGGATACATTGACCTATCGCTTTGTCGCCCATTGTAGCGGCTGGTGGCATCTGGTTTCTCCTTAAAAAGGCTACGGGGCGAGCAGCGGGCTTAGAACCTTCCTGGCTCATTGCTCCCTGGCTGCTGGCTCGTGGCTCGTAGCTGTAATCACACCCCCACCTGCACTAAGGTAGTCAGGATAACTAAGGGAGACTGACCGGGGGACGCATCAAACGTCTCGAAACGCCAGCCCAACCGCGCTCCATAGTCGTTGAGCATAGTTAGAAAGCCTAAACCGGACGAACCTTTATCTTCCAGCGCATTTTGCTCCACTACGGTTACATACATTTCCAGCGGCTCACTAGCAATTAGTTCGACCAAAAACGCCTGGAAACCCGCCACAATATCCGGGCTGATACTATTTTTTAACGAAAAAACCAGACGGTCAGCGTGTAGTTCGAGCCGGACGCTGATGCTATGGTTGGGGTCATAATTGAATTTAAGGCCGTTCTCCAACAATTCATTGGCAATATAGCTGATAGTGCCTCTAATTTCGGCCCTGAAACTGGTTTGGGTAGGGGCGGTTTCGGTGCCAGGGAAAAAGTTGGCAAAATAATCGGCCAGGAAATCGGCGGAAAGCGCGTTATTGTGCCAGCGTTCTTTGAGCGGAACTGTCGCCGCAGAAAAAACCATCGTCAGGTGTTCCCGACTAGGAGTTGTTTCAAGTGGATAATCACCGAAATAAGTTGCCGTCGCCATCGTCTGCCTTATTCGTTTTAGCTTTGCTTTAATCAGATAAATATGGATTCAGAAGGTGCTATCGAAATTATAACATGGTGGTTAGCCAGTAGCAATAGTGTTGAAATTAAGCTGAATAGTACAAATTAACGGCTACGAAAAATTTTGGCCCAAAGCTGCTTCATGTCGTGCCACCAAAACTTGACCTTGATGACACCGACGCGCACTAACAAAAACACGAAAAAAAGCAAAATCATCTGGACGATAAAAGCAATGAGAGGGCTACCTCCCACGTGGAAGCTGCGCTCGATAATCCAGCCGACAATGACCCAAATTATAAGAGTTAACCAAAAGACCCGTGCTGCCACAACAATACTTTCCAATCCGGTAATCATGTAATCGCGTTAATCAGCTTTCAGCTGTCAGCTAAAAGAAAGTTTTCAAGACTAAATCTTACACCTCTAGCCGCGAAATTACAACCTTGTATAAGGGGGTGGTGCAAAAATATGCACCACCCCTATGCACGAAATCAGCTTGACGCAAGGTCTGCTTTATGTTAAGTTTGCCATATCACTTCCGATATTGACCTATTCACCAAAAGTTTGCCAAAGCTAAAGGGATAAGCCAACGTGTACGAGATAAACCCTGAACGCCAGTTGGAATTATTGAAAAGGCTGCTGTTTGCCTGGGACGCACAATGGTTTCTCAAAAGCGCGGCGGCTTTCGGCCCGGATGAGGCCCTCAAAGTCAACTCACGTACCCGCACGGCCTTCGGACGGCTCGAAATGAAAGCGATGCTGGCTCTTTTGGGTAAAAATCAGGCCACTAATCTGGCCGATGCGTTGGATATAATTCAGACTTACCACGCGCTGGCCTTTAGCCATAACCCGATTTTAAGCGGCGCGAACCTGATTGGGAACGAAAGTACGGTTGGGCGCAACAAAGCGTGGCTTGGTCTGGCCCGTTGTGCCGTACTGGATAACGCCAAACGTGCTGCCCTACCCCTCAACCCTTCGGAAAACCACTGCATCTACTGCCAGATGTTGTGGCAAACCTGGCTGGAAAACTTGCTGCCGGACGCGCAAATCGAAGCGGTCTTTGAAGATGACCACGCGCCCCTTTCGCCACACGGCGATTTAACTGTCTATTGTTTCAAGCCAGGCGAAAGCGTAACTGCCCAACCATCGCCCAATCCCGACTATGCCCCGATTACGCCCACACCAACTCAACCACCTGTCCAAACTAGCTATGCTGCTTACCAACCGCCTACCCCCTCCGATTATCCACCACCCGCCAACCAGACTGCCGCGCCCCTCATTGGCGGTAGCGAAGTGGGTAACAATCGGCCCGCCCCCCAACACGGCAGTTTGCGCCAGCGTTTAGGGCAAACCCGCCCTACGCCACCGCTCCAGCCTGATATTTACACCCCACCTGCCCAAATTTCCAGCCTAAGCGAAGCCTTGCCCCCCATTCAAGCTCTTGTCCCAGACCTTAGAATTGACCCACTCACCGGCAGAACCTTGTTTACGGGAGGAATGGAACAGGAAATCGAAGCTGGAGTGCGAAGCAGCAAAAAAAAGAATTTTAATCTCATCTCGCGGGTGATGCTTTCCAGAGAAGCCCAGGAAATGCTAAAAAAGAGTGCCGAAAATCCTACTCCCACTTTGCAACCGATGACGCTGGCTTCCAACCTGGACACAATTTTGCAACGCTTGCTAATAGCCGAAAACAAGAAGCATCCCGGTACGATAAATCAAGCCGTGCGTTTTAGCAATACGCCCTACGGAGATTTACAAATCCAGGTGGGGCCGCACAATTATAGCAGTATAGATGAAGTACCAGCGGGCCGGGTCAAAGAGCTTCTGCAACAAGTAATTGCCACCTGGCAGCAAGCCGAATAAATTTTATTCTGGCGCGTAACCTTACTCGCCTGTCTTCATTATTATAATGTCATTCGGACACAGACAAACCAAAATAAATATCAGCCAAAAGGACTTTTGACCATGAAACGAAACGCGAAAGTTAGCACTGCTTTGTGGCCCACAATAGCAGCGTTGCTACTAACTTTTAACCTTTTATTGGGAGCTTGTGGGGATACCTCGCCTACTTCGATGGCGGCTACAACAGGCCAGCTGGTACCAGGTTTGGGCCTGCCCACCGAAACTAATGCTGCTACCACCGCCGCTGCTACCACTCAAGCCATCACTACCCAGGCCAACAACAATATCCCAACCGTTACGCCCGGTAGCACCAACACCATCGTAACAGCCACCGATATTGTCCTCACTACCGCCCCTGCTACTACCGCCTCCACCACTACCGTCGCCCCTAACACTGTCACAACCGTAGCCGCTCCCACCAACACGGCGGTGGTTGCGCCTACTCCTACCACTGCCCCAGCCACCAGCGCAGCCAGCGCGACCCCTCTGCCCAGCGTCCAAAAATATAGCAGCGTGTTTGCCAACTACCAGGAAGCTCCAGTCTCGGTGCAGCCCGCCCTCAAATCCTACACTGTCTCGGCAGGATTGAGCAACGTCACCAACACCAAAGATTTTAAGTTGAGCGACCAGGAAAAGGCTCTGCTTGCCAAAAACGACTTCGTAATCGAACCAGCCCAATTCAACCAGTTCTTCCAGGCTTACGAAAGCTTCCGCTACGACCAGATACCCACTTTCGTGACGACGGATAGTATCCTGCACGTCTATCACCTGATTTTTGACAAAATTTTGCGAACCACCGAAAGCAACTATCTGATTAAGGATTTGACCCAACTCAACCTGGCTTTATACGACTACGCCACTACTCAATACAACCAACTCAAGGGTACAGAGTTGGACGCGGCGGCTAAACGCGAACTGGCCTTCATCGCGGTGGCCCGTAAGCTCAACACGCCGGGCGACAATTTTAGTATTCCGTCAGAAATCGGCCCGACAGTAGAGGCCGAGCTAAAATTGATTGCTGCCCATCAAGGTTTTCAGCCATCGCCCCTCATGGGTAGCGACCACCAGGAAGATTACAGCCAGTATGTGCCACGCGGTCACTACACCAAGTCGCCCGAACTGATGCAATATTTCCGGTCTATGGTCTGGTACGGACGTATGAACTTCCGGCTTTTAAGCGACAGTGAAACCCAAAGCGGCTTGTTGCTGGCCCAGGCCATCACTACCGGCAGCAATGCCAACCGCAAGGCCAGCGACTTGTGGAGCTTGATTTACGAACCGACTACCTTCTTTGTGGGTAACGCCGACGATTTGACTTATATTGACTATATGAATCTGGCAAAAGCAGTGTGGGGGCCAGGTGCAACCAACAACCCTAAAGTTTTCGCCGATACAGTAGGGCTGGCTACCTTCAAAAAAGCTACCGACGCGCTACCGCCACCAAAAATTAATTCGATGTTCACCCGCACCGATGTACCTCAAAGCCGCGACGAACAAACCAAAGGCTTTCGGGTGATGGGCCAGCGTTTTGTGATTGATGCCTACGTCTTCCAACAACTGGTATATCGTGAGGTCGGAACAGACGCAAAACCGCGTGAACTACCCAAAGCTTTGGACTTTTTCGCGGCTCTCGGTTCGGCCCAGGCTACCACCAATTTGAACGCCCAAAATCAGAACCAGTTTGATAAGTACGACAGCCAAATGGCTAAAATCAAGGGACAACTGGCAAACCTCGGCACGGACACCTGGACGCAAAATCTGTATTGGGCCTGGCTTTACAACCTGCGCCCCTTCACCCAAAAATACGTCCAGGGCTACCCAAGTTTTATGCAAAGCACCGCCTGGGATAACAAAATGCTGCTGACCGGATTGGGTAGTTACACCGAACTCAAGCACGACACCATACTTTACGCCAAACAGGTTTTGGCGGAACGCGGGGGTGGCCCACAGGATTTGCCTACTGGCTATGTCGAGCCACTACCCACCGTTTATGCGCGGATGGCGGCTTTGCTCCAGATGACCAAAACGGGGTTGCAACAGCGCAATCTGCTGGATAGCAACATTGGGGATACATTGGACAGGATGCAGGTGAACGCTACTACCCTCAAAAATATTGCGGTGAAGGAGCTTAACGGCCAGGCCATTAGCGATACCGAGAAAGATTTTATTGCTTATTGGGGCGCAAATATCGAAAGCATCACTTATCAAGCGGTGGATAGCGATGGGCCGGGCCGTACTATGCTCAACGATGTAGATGCTTCGGTAGTAGCCGACATTGCGACAGGTTTGAACAACAACCCACTCGAAGAAGCCACAGGCCACCCCAGCTTGATTTACGTGGTTGTTCCGGTCAACGGCAAACTTGTCCTGGCCGAAGGCGCAGTCTATAGCCAGTACGAATTTATCGAAAGCAACGGCACGCGCTTAACCGACGAGCAGTGGCATCAACAACTGAAAGACGGTAAAGCTCCGCCTCTGGAAGCCTGGAAGCAAAGCATCATCGCGCCGGGTGTACCCAAGCAATAAAGTTTAGTTGAGTGTGTGCCAGGTATTTGCGTTAGAACGCCAGCGGTCAAAACCATCGTCTAAATTCGGAGACACCAATGGATAAATCCATCGGCTAGGCGATTCTAAACCCAATAAATTGGGTTGAAAACCTATTCGGCAACCTGATTTATCAGGTTTAGAATCTGTTTGCCGATGGTTTTAACCATCGGTGTGCTACCCTGCAAAAACTGGCTCATACTCAATTCAACCGATGTGCGGGTTTGATGTTCCATTTAATGCTACAATATGCCAGGTTATTTTCACATATTTAACCAGAGAACCAGATGGCAGGAGCAAAAATGAAGGTAGTCAGGAGTTTTTTAGGCCGTTTTGGGTCAGGTATCATTATGGGAGCAGTCTTGACGTTGGTTTTGGGCGGACTTTTAGGTTTTTTATTATCACCCGAGCTGCTCAAACACCGTAGCCCCTTCCCGCTCGAAGAAAGCCTGGGCGAGTCGCGGATAGAAGCCGCTATTGGGGGCGATTTCAAAGATAAAGCCAACCCTGTCGCAGTCAATAACGATAGCCTGACCGCAGGTCGTTCAGCTTATCTGGCTAACTGTTCCTTTTGTCATGGCACGACGGGTTTGGGCGACGCTAAAATCGGTCAGAACCTCTACCCGCCCGCCGCCAACCTGACCGAACAAAAAACCGTCACTAAAACCGATGGGCAACTCTACTGGATTTTGCAGCACGGTCTTAGCTTCGTAGGAATGCCAGCCTGGACGGACGTTTTGAGCGACCAACAGATGTGGAGCGTGGTTAATTACGTGCGGGCCTTGCAAAAACAAGCTACCACAGGTCAACCAATCGCTATCGCCCCAGCAGCCACGGTTGCCCCCGCCTCTACCACTGCCACTGCCGCGCAGACCACTACCGACCCGGCAGCAATCCAGGCTGGTTTACAACTGTTCCAAACTAACGGTTGCTCCGGTTGTCATGTCCAAAATGGCACAGCCGCTGGCGGAGTCGGGCCAAAATTGCAAGGCGACACCCAAACCACCAATCCAGCCTTCACCAAAGATTGGGTTCGCAACAAGGCCATAGCACCGATGCCCAAATTTCCGGTTAGCCAACTATCCGACGCTGACCTGGATAAAATTGCCGCTTACCTACAGTCACTTCACTAAGAGCGTGTCTAACAATGGGGTATTGTCACCCTGAACGGAGGCTTGGCGGAGTGAA
The DNA here is from genome assembly GCA_038207455.1 of Chloroflexia bacterium. Taxonomy (GTDB): domain Bacteria; phylum Chloroflexota; class Chloroflexia; order Chloroheliales; family Chloroheliaceae; genus JBBQZT01. The sequence goes on along the minus strand of JBBQZT010000107.1, from coordinate 235 downwards.
GGGTCTATTACTTTGAACTCAAAACAGATTCTTCGCTACGCGCTACGCAGAGCCTCCGCTTACAACCTTGCAGGCCGTGACAATATTAGACACGTTCTAAGCTCGACTTTACACAAAATGTGGGCTCGGATCTCACGTAAAAGCTACATCTGACCTTATTTTTCAAACAAGTGGCGGTAGAGGCCATGTCTGAAAACCTGGTTTACCCTAGCTATCGTGAGCGTGTAGCGGCTCT
>JBBQZT010000106.1:0-19209 GCA_038207455.1 Chloroflexia bacterium | reverse complement strand
TCAGCCAAGCCGCCACTGGATACGGTTCAGATTTAAGGTTGTTCAAAATGAAGGGGGCCAGTCTTTGGGACGCGGTCAAGACTACTGCCGCTGGGTACCTGCGGCCTCCCTTTCACTTGAACTACTACGCTCTTATTATACGAGGTAGCCCCTATCAAAGCGGGCGTGATAAATCTCGCCCCTACCTTTTGAGATAATACATATAAAAGACAATGCTTTCTCAGCAACAAAGTTAAACCAAAGGTCGAATTCGTTATGGGGAGAATTTAATGTATAGTTTGAGCGGCTACGGCAAAATGATTACAGATGAGTTGCGGATGGCTGCCTATGTAGAGGCGATGCAACAGGTAATCAAACCAGGCATGGTAGTGTTAGATATTGGGACTGGGAGCGGGATTATAGCAATGCTGGCCTGCCAGTTCGGAGCCAGTCGAGTTTATGCCATTGAGCCAGACCCCATTATTCAATTAGCTCGCCAGCTGGCAGTTGATAACGGCTACGCTGATAAAATAGACTTCTTCGAGGGATTATCTACCGAGCTAAATCTACCGCAACCTGCCGATGTTATGATTTCCGATTTGCGTGGGGTACTTCCCCTGTTCCAAAGCCATTTGCCTTCTGTTATAGATGCTCGCACCCGCTTATTGAAGCCCGGCGGACACCAGATTCCTCAATTAGATAGAATTTATGCTACCGTAGTCGAAGACCCGGAATTATATCAAAAATTTCGTGGCCCCTGGGACACTAACCCTTATGGTCTCAAACTTCAAAGCGGTTTGCACTATGCCGTTAATACCTGGGGTAAAACGCAGGTCACACCGGAACAGTATATAGTGGAGCCACAGCTTTGCGCCGAATTAAATTATCTTACGTTGGAAACTTTCGATTTCAAGGCCGAACTGCACTGGAAAGCAACCAAAAATGGGGTCGCGCACGGCTATTTTCTATGGTTCAATAGTGTTTTGAGGCCGGGTGTCGAAATGGTAAATACTCCAGGCCAGCCTGAACTGATCTACGGTGGGGCCTTTTTCCCCTGGGCGGAGCCAATCAACCTTGCAGTTGGTGATATTATTACCGCCAATCTAAAAGCTAATCTGGTTGGCGAAGGGGAACAGGAGTACGTCTGGCGTTGGAACACTCTAGTACAAAGCGGCGATGGAACGCAACCCGTCAAAGCCAAATTCCAGCAATCTACTTTTCAGGGCAGCTTGCTCTCTACCAATCAGTTGCGGCGGAAGCAAAAAGCGCGGCTACAATAAAGCCAGGAAGAAACCTGTGAGTGGAATCGTCGGCATTATCAATTTGGACGGGGTGCAAGTTAGCCCTCTTTTGCTAACCAGACTAACCGATTTTATAGCTTTTCGTGGCCCTGACAGACAAGCTACCTGGTCAAATGGCCCGGTTGGTTTTGGACACGCTCTTTTGCAAACTACCGACCAGGCCCAATTTGAGCGGCAGCCGCTGACGCTGAATGGACAGGTCTGGATCGTGGCCGATGCACGGGTTGACCAGCGACCCGCGCTACTGGCTGCCTTAAAGCTAACCAGTCAGCTAGACCTGAACACGGTGACAGACGCGGAACTGATTTTAAGAGCGTATCAACAGTGGGATACGGACTGTGTGCAACACCTTTTGGGCGATTTTGCCTTTGCCATTTGGGATGAGAGACACCAACGCCTGTTTTGTGCGCGTGACCATTTTGGGGTTAAACCGTTTTATTATGCGATGATTGGGCGCAGCTTCATATTCAGCAACACTCTCAACTGTCTCCGCCAGCATCCTCTGGTTTCCAACCGTATTAATGAGCGGGCCTTAGCAGACCAGTTACTTTTCACCGTCAATTATAATCTCGAAACTACGGCTTTCGCCGATGTGCAACGTCTGCCACCCGCCCATAGTCTGACCCTGGCGGCTACAGCAGGATTGCGTAAACAAGCTTACTGGGCCTTGACCTTGCCGGACAAATTGCTTCGTTATCGCCACGCCGACGACTATATCGAGAAATTCAAAGAGTTACTGGAAGCGTCCATTGCTGACCGTCTGCGTACCAAAAAGGTAGCGATTTTTCTTAGTGGCGGCTTGGACTCTAGTAATATGGCAGCAAGCGCAGTGGATGTGGCTGCCCACCGGGGACTGTCGCTCGATCTGCAAGCCTTTACTACCGTTTACGATTGGCTCATTCCAGACCAGGAGCGTTATTATTCTGGCATGGTAGCCGAGGCGTTTGGGCTGCCGGTTCATTATCAAGTGGCGGATAACTACAAACCTTACGCCCATTTTGAACAACCTGAACTGCAAACACCCGAACTTGACTCTTATGCCTTTCATCAATTACAATATGATTGTTATGCAGATGTAGTAACGCACAGTCGGGTAGTTTTATATGGCGAAGGTCCAGATGAAGCTCTGGTTGGTGAGGGGGCAATCCTTGCTCAATTTAAGGAGTTGCCCGCTGGAGACGTACTAACCGACGCAATACGTACCTGGCAGTTGCTACATATTCGCCCAGGGATTGGTTTGAACCTGCAAGGCAGAATTCGCAGTTGGCTAGGCCGGGTCAAATCGCCTAACCCTGACCTAAATGCCCAATACCCGACCTGGTTTAACCCAGATTTTGAAAAGCAGTATGATTTGCCCGGACGTTGGCGTGAGGTAATGGCAGCCGATGTAAAGTCGCCTCACGACAGATTACGCTCTAAAGCGGCGCGAAAAATGGTCAGCCCATACTATACCGCCATGAACGAGTGGAACGACTATTGGGCCAGCCAGCAAGCCGTAGAAGTTCGGCTTCCTTATCTGGATTTACCTTTGGTGAGTTTTATGCTGGCGTTGCCCCCGCTACCCTGGTGCAGCTATAAGGGTATCTCGCGCCTGGCTTTACGAGGACGGGTGCCGGAGGCAATCTGGAAACGTCAAAAATCCCCTTTAGCTGGCGACCCGTTATACAGCTGGCTAATGCGTGGTGAAAAACTGCCCTTGCTAAATTTGGCTAACCCGGCTGAATTTAGCAAATATGTGCATATTGACAAATATGTAGCAACCTTGTCGTACCACCAACTTGAAGTTTGGCGAGTTGAGGCAGCCCTGCAACCGATAGAATTGTCCTACTGGTTGCAACAAGTAGTTCAGTTCCCAACAAGTGTGTAAACAATTTTTATTAGAGTTACTTTTTATCAAAGGAGGCTTTTTACCAATGGAAAACAAACAAGCTCAAATCAATGTCGTGAACAGCCTGGAGTCGGGCAAGCAGGCTTACCACACCCCGTGCCTAACCAACTTCGGCAAAGTCGGAGTGGAAACACTTGGGGCTGCTGGGATGGGTACTTTTGATGGGATGGGAATACCTAAAGTCAGCTAACCAGCCTACCATCGTCTTGCTCTCAATACAAATCAGATAATATTTGTAGGAAGCTGTTTTGGGCCGATAATTCGCTTCCAGCGTTAGCTCTTAGCACACAAAACAGTTTTTTAGTAATGTCTTTTAATTTGTATTGAGAGCATATTGTGTTAAATTCATTTAAACTATTTAATATCTGGAGACACGTTAGTTGAAAATTTTAATTAGCGACGAGGTACTAACTCAAAACCTGGATGGCGAAATAGTCTTGCTCGACTTGCAGAGCGAACAATACTTTGGCCTGGACGATGTAGGTAGTGCTATGTGGAACGCATTATCTGAAACCGGTTCGGTTGAAGCGGCTTTCCAGCAGCTGCAGACCACTTATGACATCGAACCGGACCGCTTACACCAGGACTTACTTAGTCTAGTTGGACAACTCCGCGAAAATGGACTACTTAAAGAAGTTGAAGCATAAATGGCAGCGTTTCCAGCAATACTCCCCTTTTGAACAACGCTGGCTGGTACAGGCTCTGGTATTATTGCCATTAGTAGCTCTTTCGCTAAGAGTGGGCGGCTTGAGCCGCACCCAAACCTGGCTTAAATGGCTACTGAAACTACCAACTGGCCCGGTTTTGAATTTGCCAGAGTTAGCTTTGATGCCCCGCGCCGAAAAGATTAGTGAATTAGTGGGCGTGGCCGTCCGCTATAATCGTCCCTGGGCTACCTGCCTCAACCAATCTTTGCTCCTGGAATGGCTATTACGCCGCCAGCATATTGACAGCCAGCTGCGGGTCGGAGTACGGCGTACCAATGGTAAATTCGAGGCTCACGCCTGGGTCGAGTGCCAGGGTAGCGTGCTAAACGATAGTAACAGCGTAGCTCAATCTTATGCTCCTTTCAGTGGTTTAATCTAGGATGTATCACTACATGGTTTATGGCTTACATCTGGTTTCCAACCTTGCTCTGCCTGAACTTCCCCCTGCGACAGAAACAGCCTCAAACACCTCCACCGACGTGCAGATATGGATGGGAAGGCAGCCCGCTTGGGTAACCAGTGGGGCAATTTCGGTTGGGCCGGAACTGGATTGGTATAGCAGCCCCTATCTGGACGAAAATAATGTGCCGTTTTTGAAAGTGTTTAGCCTGGGCGAAGGGGCTTATTACAAATATGTTTACAGTGAGGGTATCGAAATCCTCCTGCAAGGCGATGGCAGCAGCATCTGGGCTACCTGGCCCGAAAACTTGATGTTAGAATATACCACTATCCGCTTACTCGGCCCGGTCTTAGGTTTTGTGTTAAGCTTGCGTGGTATCACCAGTCTGCACGCCAGTGGGGTCGTAATAGAGGGGCAGGTAGTAGCCTTTGTAGGCGAGTCGGGCGCAGGTAAATCCACCACCGCCGCCGCTTTCGCCCGACTTGGCTATCCCATTCTGACTGATGATATTGTCACCCTGGTGGAGCAAAATGGCGAGTTTCTGGTACAACCAGCCCTAACTTTTATCCGCCTCTGGCCCGAAGCGGTTGAAGGTTTGTATGGTGCGCCCGATGTCTTACCTCGTCTCGTGCCTGACCATTCAGATTGGAATAAACGCTATCTGGATTTGCTCCAGCCCGGTTATCAATTTGTGCGTGAAGCTCTACCCTTAGCCGCTATCTACCTGCTCGAACGACGCGAAGGCGAAACCGAACTGCCGCCAGTTTTTGAAGAATTATCTACGCCAACCGCCCTGATCGAATTGGTACGCAACGTCTTTACCAACTACCTTTCCACCAAAGCGATGCAAAGCCGTCAGTTCCAGTTAGTGGGCCGTCTGGTCAAACAAGTGCCGATACGTAAGCTAACCTTCGACTCCGATATGTCGCGGCTCAATCAGGTCTGCAAAGCGGTACAGGCCGATTTTGATAGCCAGGTTAGTAATAAAATATGACTACTATTGACCAGCCTACCCCTAACGTCAGCTTACTCCACCCCCCACAATATCACCCTAACAACGTATCAGCCGGAGAGCTTAACAAAAATTATCAAACCGACCTGGGCCTCCAAACCATCGTCAACGCCCTTGACCTGGACGGGCGACACAGCCGTTTCGTGCAGCAAGTTTTGACCGAACTGGCAACTGAACCAGCTGTTATCACTTATCGTCAAGATGTGCTGGCCGATATGCTAGGTCTGCCCGCTTTAGTTACTAACCTCACCACCCTTTTGCCCCATCTAGCCGAACTCGCCTACGCTGGACGCGGCCAACTTTGGGACGATAGCAGTCCGCTTGTGTTGGTAGCCCGCCGCCTGACCGAACTGGAAAACTATTTGTTGTGTGTGGAAGGACTAACCCACGCGCTGGCTCAGGCTGGAAACAATCTCAAGGCGGCTGGATTTTTAGCCCTCAAAGCGAATCTGACAACGGTTCAAGCCAGCCCCGATTACCAACGGTTGGCAACAGAATTGCCGTTACTGCGGTCACAACTCAACCAGACGGGGAGTGTGACGCTCGGCATCAATCTCGACGCGCAATTTCGTCCTGCCTCCGCTACCGTGCTTTCGGTCAATCCAGGCCGCTTCGTGGGCAAAGGCTCGATGTTGGAACGCTTGCTGGGCAAAGCCGCCGACGGAGCCAGTAGTTTGCGTGGTATCACGGGCCTTTACAAAGCCGACCCCGAAAGTCCCGCCGCCTTCGCTCCCGAACACCAACTTTTTCGTGAATTGAGCCAGATTTTAGAGCGGGCCGTGCAACCAGTTTTGGAAGCTTTACAACAATTTTCAAAACTCAACAGTGGCGGCCTTGCCAGCCTTGAACCGGAACTGGCTTTCTACCTGGGTGCGGTAAAGCTGACTACCAAATTACGCGCCGAGGGTTTTACGCTGTGTCGCCCACTTATCTCTCCCGCTACCAACGTTTGCAATATTAAAGCTGTGTATTGTCTCGATCTGGTTTTGCGTCACCAGCAGCAAAGCAAAGCCAGACCGGGCGAAAAACTTACCCCGCCTCCAGTTGTAACCAATGATATAGAATTTGGCCTCGACGCAACCATTTTTATCTTGACCGGGCCAAACAGCGGGGGTAAAACTACTTTCACACGGGCTATCGGACAGGCGCAGGTTTTGTTCCAGGCGGGGCTATTGATACCGGGCGACTCTGCTGAAATCAGCCCGGCGGATGGCATCTTTACTCATTTTGCGACGGCGGAACGGCTGGATATAGAAGGGGGCAGACTGGCCGAGGAGTTGGGCAGACTGGCTCAAGTCTTCCGGCAGGCTTCGTCTGCCAGCCTGGTTTTGCTCAACGAACCCCTCACCAGCACCGACCACACTTCGGCCCGTGTGCTTAGTCGGGATTTGTTGGGCGGTCTGAAACTTTTGGGTGCGCGGACGCTTTACGTCACCCACATTCAGGAACTAATCGCCGATACTCCGGCTTTAGAAAGCGTTGCACCCGACGTTAAAATTGTTAGTCTGGTGGCTGGTGTCACCGACCAGGCCAATCTCGGTCACGCCCCCACTTACCGTATCCAGCGTGGTCAGCCTCAAACCCTCGGTTACGCTTCGGAACTGGCCCGACAATACGGCCTGTCCCTCTCCCAAATTGCAGCTATGTTGGACTCAAAACCTTAATCAGCTATCAGCCAACAGCTATCAGCTTTTAGCCAAACCCTCTTTGGTTCTATGTTTTAACTGACGGCTGATAGCTGACGGCTGCTGGCTGCTGGCTAAAGCTGACCCGCTCGTTGTATATAGCCCAACATCTTGTAAATCAGTTTGGCGGCGTAGAAATCGGCGCGTTCCTGGCCGGGCATCGGGCAAAGCTCCATAATGTCAAAGCCCACGATTTGCGTTTGCTCACACACTTTTTGAAAGATGGCAAAAAATTCGCGCCACCGAATACCACCGGGTTCGGGCGTACCGACTGCGGGCATCTCCGCCGGGTCAAAAGCGTCCAAATCAACCGTTACATAAACGTGCTTGCCCCATTTCAAAAGTTCCGCCGGGTCAAATTGTTTGGTGGCCCGTTCGTAATCGAACAACACACCCACACGCGGGTTATCCTTGATAAAAATAGCTTCGTCCTGGCTCATACTCCGCACGCCTACCACATAAACTGGCACGTTCATATCGGCAATCCGGCGCATCACACAAGCGTGGCTAAACTCGCCGTGATAAGTAATTCGCAAATCCCCGTGCGCGTCAAAGCTTAAAACCACCAAATCTGGGTAGCGTTCCTTCAAGTCGGCGATAATCGGGATAGTCACTGAATGTTCGCCGCCCAACGTCACCGCAAACTTGCCATCGTCCATCGTGGTACGGAAGGCCGAACCAATCAAAGCCAGACATTCTTCCTGGGTTTTGCCTGCGAAATCCAGCGACTCCAGTGTAAAAATACCCATATCCACTGGCTCGGTTTGCAACTCCTCGTCATAAAGTTCCACCTGGGTACTGGCTTCAATAATTGCTGCCGGCCCTTTCGCCGTCCCCTGCAAATAGCTGGTAGTATTTTCCAACCCCGCCGGGATAATCACCACTTTGGCCGCGCTATAGCTGGCTTTCTGGTCGCCCGCCTCCAAAAATTGGGTTATGGCAGGCTTAATTTCAATCAACTGGTCATTCGCTAACAAAGGCATTTTATTTCCAAACTCCATTCAATCTTTGCATTTACTCAAAACTATCGTGGTTAAAGGGTCGTTTTGGGGACACCCCTTTGCTCTCATCCTTAACCTCAACACTGAAACAGATGGGCCACCCATACTCGCGTACAAGCGGCCCTTTGTGATGAATATTATACCAGACCCTTTTCACTTGTAAAGCCAGTTTTTCTCAGCGCATTTAAGAGTCGCGACATTGCTGGAATCATTAACAACTTGTTAAAGCTTTGATAAAAAGAATAGTTTAATATAAGCCAAAATTCAGCTTCTATTTTTAGGAAGGAATATAACAAGATGCGCTTTATAATGCTGGGGGATTTGCACTACTCCGATTATAGCAGTCCTGCTCACGCGGCGGCCTGCGATAGGTTGTTTCAAGCTTTTTTTCAACAGATAGCCGCACTCAAACCCGATTTGGTTTTTGCCATCGGCGACACTACCAATCACGGCACGCTAACCGAATTGACCGGGTTACACCAAATTGCCCACCAGTGCGACTTGCCCTTTGTTTGCGTGACAGGCAACCACGACATCAATAGTCTGGAAAAGCCTGAACTGGCCCGCTTTTTTCTAGGCCCATACCCTTCGGTGGTAGCCGACGAGCTTTACACTAGCTTCGATTGGCAAGATTTAATCCACTTCGTAGTGTTAGACACCGCTCGCGTCAAGTTGAGTGATATTGATTGGAGTGGTTTTGTGTCCCTAACGCAGCTAGAATGGCTGTATGAGGAAATCGCGCTATTTAATACCTCTTCCAGTCCGCAATATTTGGTGGTGTTGGGACATCACCCCCTTTACAATACCACTAACCGCAGCACCAGTACGATGTTATATATTGCCAATAGCCAGGAGGTTTATAATAGCTTCGCCCAACTGGAACGCAAGCCGGGTTTGTATTTTTGCGGTCACAACCATAACCATAGCATCGCCGGGCCGGACGCGGCGGGCTGGTATTTTGTGCAATCCGGCGACCCCCTCGATTGCCGCAGTTTCCGGCTGGTCACAGTTACCCAGACTCAAATCGAGATTGAAACACTGGATTTTGACCTGAGCAATCCGCAGGTGCAGGCCGATTTTGAAACCACCCGCACCAGTATCGAAGATAGCTTTAGCCCCCAGTTGTTTGAGACAGCTTACGGCTCGACGCGTGACCATGAGTTGTTAATAGCGCATTCATAAGCCCAAAGTCGTATAGCCAAACCAGCCAGCTTTTGCTATAATATAGTTGCTATCAAGCGATGGCAGCTTTTTACCTAAAACCATAACACCGAATTTTGATTAGCAACAGGAGGCCCCAATGACAGTCCAAAACTCCCACCAAATCGTAATTACGCTCGTAACCGCCGATGTTGACGCTAACTTAGCTTTCTAAATCCTCAAATAATCTTACCTCACCGGATACGAGCCTGTTTATTTAATATGACCGCGTTTGGTCGCCCACTTTCAACGGCTGACTTTGACGCGGCCAAAATTTCCTTTGCAAGAAAGCAGGTTTGTTTTGCATAAATTAAACGCTGCCCAGGTCTATTTGACTTGGGGCGCATTTGACGCATTTTCGCGTGGGGCAATCTACGTCGTGCTGGCAGTATATTACGTCCAAAGCGTGGGGATGAACCCCCTGCAACTGGTGTTAGTTGGCACGGTTTTGGAGCTATCGTGTTTCGTGTTTCAACTGCCAACGGGCGTAATAGCCGATACCTTCAGTCGTAAGCTATCGGTCTGCTGTGGAGTGTTTTTGGTAGGGGTTTGTTTTGTAGCCGAAGGTTTGCTGCCTACTTTCGGGGCAATTTTGCTGGCCGAAATAGTGCGCGGACTGGGTGAAACCTTTATCAGTGGCGCGTTGGAAGCCTGGATTGCCGACGAAGTGGGCGAGGAAAACGTGGGGCGCGTCTTTATACGCAACTCCCAAATTACCTCGCTTACCAGTATAGCCGGGACAGTCGTGGGCGTAGGGCTGGCGAATTTCGTGTTAAATTTGCCCGTCGTACTGTGTGGCGCGTTATTGGTAGGCGAAAGCATTTTCTTGTTGCTGGCGATGACCGAGCCAAACTTCGTGCCTACACCGCGCAACGAACGCACCAACTGGCAACTGATGGGTAGCACCGTGCGTGAAGGGGTTAAAGTCGTGCGGGGACGACCCATACTAATCAGTATTATCGGTACAAGCTTTTTCTTGGGCGCGTCCAGCGAGGGCTTTGACCGATTGTGGGAAGCCCATCTACTCACCAACTTCAGCTTCCCTGGGCTGGGAGAACTAAAACCCGTCGTCTGGTTTGGCATCATCAGCATCGCTACAGGGTTGATATGTCTAGGGGCGGTAACGCTGCTACGTCAGCGGCTCAACGCTGCCACCGCCAACCAGATGGGCCTGGTCAAAACACTGTTTTGGTTCAAAGTGTTGCAGATAGCGGCGGTTCTGACTTTCGCTCTGACCGGCAACTTTGCGATTGCGGTAGGGGCGTTGTGGGCCAAAGCTGTGGCCGGCACCCTGGCCGGGCCGCTTTTCGACACGTGGCTCATCCACAACATCAATCCAAAAGTGCGGGCCACCATGCTTTCGCTCAATAACCAGTTCAACGCGCTAGGTCAGTTCACCGTTGGCCCTATCGAGGGAGCGGTAGGTACGGTTTTCACCACGCGGGCCGCCCTGTCCCTTTCTGGTATCGCCCTATCGCCCACTCTGCTACTTTACGTGGCTGTATTACGGCGTGGCAAACGAGCCAAAACTGCTTCGTCCGAACCACCCATCAACGTGGACGAGCAGGAGGTTTCGGTTTAACACTCTTTTACTAAAATGCTGACTTTGTAGGATGCGTAGCGGCTCCGCCGCCGATATATTATGCCTTTTTGTAGGAGGCTGCTCCGTCAGCCGATGTGTTATGGTATTTTGCTAGTATTCATCGGCTGACGGAGCAGCCTCCTACAAAATAAATTTGCTCTTAGCTTGTAGCCCTTATGCCACCCAATACCATTGCACAAAGCGGCTGCACAAAAAAGCCAGCCCCACCGCCCCTATCAAAGTATACAACATATCCAGGATAGGAATACGCCGCAGCAGCAGAGCCAACACCTGGAAAGCCGGGAAAATCACCAAAACATAGCGCGGAAAACTGGTCAAAGGCTCACCGGAAATGGGGGCCAGCAGCGGCAACAACATTCCCAGGCCAAAGTAGAGCAGATAGCTAACTGGATATTTGCGGCGCAAAGTTAGCCAGATAGTAAAGGCAAACAGGGTCAGGAAAATTACCAGAAAAATAAAATCGAGCAGGTTATAGTTTTCCAGGCTGCCCGGTGGCGGTGTCAAAAAGGTCTGGAAACTTTGTACCAGCGTCTGCCAGGGCCAGGCACTTTGGCGATGCCAGACACGACCTGCCGCTTTCAAAAATTCTAGTGGGTCTCCCAAAGCCAGCCAGTTAAAAGCCAGCCAACCAGCCAAAGCCAAAGCGGGCAACCCCACCATCGGCAGCAGTTTGAAAAGATTTTCCCGCCCCCAGCGTTTGGTGTCCCGACTTTGCGCCCACCATTCCCATATCAACGGTACTACCGCCAGAATACCCAAACTCCGACACAAGGTTGCCAGTAGTAGCAGCAGTCCAGCCAGCCACCAGCGTCCTAGATGGCGCACGCACAAAAAAGCCGCCAACACGAGGGCCATAAACAAAGCTTCGGTAAAAACCGCAGGTAAGAAAAAAGCGGTTGGGAACAAAGCCAGATAAACGATAGTGCTGATGGCTATCGGTTTGCTGCCAAAATCGCGGCGCGTCAGTTCGTAAAGTAATACAAACACAGTTGCCGTTGCCACGCCCGAAATTATCACCGCCGCCAACAAATAATTGCCCAGACATAGCCAACCCAGGGATTTAACCAGAGTCGGGTAAAGCGGAAAGAAAGCGGCAGTCCCGTTCTGTTTTTGATAGCCATATTGGGCAACTTGCAAATACCATTCGCCGTCCCATCTGCTCCAGGCAGCCAGCAAATGCTCGTTCCAAAAACCCCTATTACCCACTATATAAGGAGCAGTACCAGCCCGCGCTACGGGCCTGATAACCGCGCCCGCCAGAAACACTAACCCTGCCAACCCTACCCGCCACACCACGAACAAGGTCAAAGGCCCACGCCACGCCCGCCAGCCGACCAGTTCACCCTTCCCCTGCGTTTTTTCCAGACTGTTCTGCATCTTTATATTTCTATAACCGTAACTACTCAGTAGTCAGTCAAGCAAGTCTTGTCCCCCTGAACTCACTGAAGGGTCTGTTCCAAAGCAGATATTAACAGATTCTTCGCTTCGCTCAGAATGACAATTTCTGACAAGACTTAGCTAACTGACTACTAAGGGTGACAAATCACCTGCCTGAATAGTCACTATTTCTGTAACTCATTTTACTATCTTCTCCGTGAACTCCGTGTCTCCGTGGTGAGAAGTTTTGCTCGTGGCCCTTATGCCACCCAATACCAGTTTGCAAAGCGGGCCAGAAACAAACCTAACAACAGCAAAACCGTATAAATATACATATAATGCAGCCATCGCCAGCGTCGCCCCAGCAAAGCCAGCACCATAAACATTGGGAACAAAACCAGGGCGAAACGTGGGAAACTCAGCAACGGTTCGTTATTGCCGGGTGAACTAAGCGGCAAAAGCATAGCCAGGCCAAAATAGAGCAGATATGACAGGGCAAACTTGCGCCGCCACACCCGCCAGCAGGCTATACCGAAAAGCGTTGCCGTCGCCACAAAAGCCGGAAACTCCCACCAATTCGCATCGGCCAATCTGCCGCTGCCCAGAGCAACGTTTGAGCCGAGCAACCGAAAAAAGTTGTCCGCGCCGCGCCATATCGCTTCCCAAGGTGGCTGACTATGGCGATTCCAGACCCAATTCGCCTGCGCCTTGAGAAAAACCAAAGGGTCGCCCAAGACTACGCCGTTATAAACAAGCCAGCCAGCTAACGCTAGAAACGGCAACCCCAACGCCAGTAGAGGCCAGCGCAAAATTCTCTTAGTGCCTTGCCACGCCAGATTGATATGGAGGCGGCTCGTGCCTGACCCAAGTTGCAAACGTGAAGGACGATTAAACTGCCACCATTCCCACGCCAACGGTAGCACCAACAAAAAGCCCGTCGAACGGGTCAAAGTGGCTGCCGCTGCTAAAAGCCCCGCCCACCACCAGCGTTTCAGATGTCGGGCGCACAAAAAAGCCCCTAACGTGAGGGCCAGGAACAGACTTTCGCTATAAATCGCCACCAGGAAAAAAGCAAAAGGGTAAGCGGCCAAATAAAAACAAGCTTGTGTCGCTATGTCCGCGTCCCATTCCCGCCGACACAATTCATAAAATAAAATCAAGACCGCCAGCGTCGCCCCACTGGAAACAACTACGCCCGCCAACAAATAATTCAAGGCCAGCGGCCAGGCTACAATTTTCACTAGCAACGGGTAAAGGGGGAAAAAAGCGGCTGTGCCATCGTCGGTATGATAGCCATTGGTGGCGATTTGCAAAAACCACTCGCCATCCCAATGACTCCAGACACCCAGCAAGCGTTCGCTCCAGTAACCTAGCACAGGCGGCGTATAAGGGGCAGTTCCAGCACGGGGCAAAACAGGTATCAAGATTTGAGAAGCGAAGGCTACCGCGCTCAGACCCAGGCGCAGGGCCAGGAAAAGTAAAAGCGGTGTTTGCCACCGCTCCCATAAATTGCGCCACCTGGCCGGATTAAAAACACGCTGAGGCTGCCCGCTGGTCTGGCCCTTGCTACTGTCCGGCTTGAGCGTCACTTTGTTTGCCAAACCGCGCCGCCTTAGTTTGAACCTGTTACGTCCAAAACCCCGTTATAATTTTTGCCCAGGTACAGAATCAGACCCGGCGCAGTGGGGTAAGGCTTTTTGTCGGGCGTAGCAGTGATTATTTTCAGGCCGGGCAGCATTTTTTGCAAAAGAGCCACATTGTTTGGCACTGTCCCATTGGTATAATCGTACAAAGTACAGCTTTCAATCTGGCTGGACTTTTCCGGGCCGCTCACGTGATAGCCCAATCCAATTAGATAATCGCTCAGGCGGTCTTCCGCCCCTATATTACTGCTCGAATTGATAACTTGCACCCACACCTGTTCGCGGCGTATAGGCAGATGGGCAAAATCTTCCTGTACCCACTGTTGGATTTTCTTAAAGTTGCCCTTACCAGCCGTCGGGTACAACACATAATCCAGCACCGGGTCTTGGAAATTTGTCACCAGACCGTTGACCCCACTCATAACCTCGGAGTCGAATTTGATTTGCTGTTGTAATTTTTTGCCGTCATCGCTTTGGATATAACCTAGCAAGCTTCGCGCCTGGTCAAAAGTCAGACTGGTATGAATATTATTGTCCAACGCCCCTAAAATATCCAGGAACTTAAAGAAAAGATTCTCGCTCGAAGCCTTTTGCTTTATCGCCTCAACTACCTTCATTTGGCGCAAACTACGGGCAAAATCGCCGCCTTCCTGGGGGTCTTCACTTTTGCGACTACGTGAAAAGCGGATAGCAGTCTCTCCGTCCATCTTCTGGCAACCCGCGTCAAAATGGATAGTCATTTCGCTGGCATCCACCTGGTCGTTGTCGTTGCGCGGATAATGTTTGTCGGTAAAAGACCGCTCCACGCACACGTTCACGCCGTCCATCGCCTCAATCAGCTTGCGAAAGCCCGTAAAATCCATCGCCACCCAAATATCAATCGGAATACCCATAATGCGTTCGACGGTATCCGTCAACAAAGTGGCCGCGCTGTTGAGTTGCGATTTATCATCCGTCCAACGATACTTGGGGTCAACTTTGTCCTGGGTCGGCTCCTCCCACTTCATAACAGTCGAGAAAATGCCGTTGACCTTGCCCCAACTATTAGTACCACCGGGGCCAATTGGAAACGGTACGTACAAATCGCGGGGCAGACTGAATTCTGATAAAGTGGAAGTTTTGGGGTCAAAACTCATCACCATTACGGTATCGGTCAAATATGGACCATCGTGTCCAGGGCCGCTATAGCCCATATATAGGAGGGTAATACGTTGACCGTTGCGAATACGTTGCAATAGGGGCAGATTAGGGTCATAGACAAAGGGAGTGGGAGCAACAGTGACAGCCGTACCTGCTATTGTAGCCACCGGACTGGCAGCTACTACATCGCCGATTGCCGGTGTAGAGGAAATTACAACCCCGCTTGCCCGCGCCTGGGCTGTAGCTGTAACTTCCGTAACTTCCATATTTGTAGCCGGGGTGGGACTGACGAGGGTACTAACACGGGGTTTGTCTTGGAAAGTATGGTCAACAAAGGTCAGCACCCGCCACGCCACGAAACCCACCACCAACAAAATCACCAGCACGAGGCCACCTGCAAACCACTTCCAATTCTTTTTAATCACGTACCTGAAATTCTCCTTAATACTTCACGACAATACGGCTGCGTTGAGCGGTTGAGATAAGGTCGCAGCATATAAATCAGCAGTTATATTATTTGTAACTACTCAGCCAGGCGTAATTGTCTCGGCTCGCAAGATTGCGGAACGAAGGCTCGGCGGCGTTCGGAGTCTCTCATTTGAAAACCAAGTTAGAGATTCCTCACTTCATTCGGAATGACAAATCTATACGGGGTGAGCAGTTATCTATCAATTTATAATATTGGGATTATATCACAAGTATGCAAATCGGTAGTAACCTCTACTCAAGCTTCCAGTAATCAATCCACTGACAGAGCAATGTCTAACAAAGAACAACGAGCCACGAGCAGCTTTAGAACCTTCCGGCTTGCTTTAGCTCGAAGCTCGAAGCTCATTGCTTCTATCAGACCTTGCCGTGACACTTTTTGTACTTGAGTCCGCTACCACACGGGCAAGGTTCGTTTGGCCCAACTTTAATGCTACGGCGCGGTTGCAGCTTGACCTTGACGGGTGTGCCATTGGAAGCCGGGCCACTTTCCTGAATAGCTTTAACTGGCTCTGGTTCAGCCCGTTGGATTTGAGCCGACCAGAAAGTACCGATGATGTCGCGCCGGATTTCCTCCTGCAAATCGTCCCAGGCTGCCTTTGCCGCTTTTTTGTAGGCCACCAACGGGTCTTGCTGGCCGTAACTACGCAAACTGATACCCTTGCGTAACTCTTCCATCGGAGTCAGGTAATCCACCCAATTCTTGTCATACGCCTTGAGCATCGCCAACCGCTCGATCAAGCGCAAATCTTCAGGGCCGAGTTTTTCTTCCTTCTGTGCATAGACGCGCTCTGCCGTTTGATGAAACAACTCTTTTAGCTCATCCTGGTTTTTGTGAGCCAGTTCTTCGACTTGCAAACCCAACATCTCCTCAAAGAATTGCAATACCAACTCCTCGGCTTCGTGTTCATCTTTGGGCTGGGCTTTGAAACGGATTGGCTCGGTTTGCAAAGCTTGACCGATGTTGCGGAACAAACGAGCCAAATCCCATTCTTCAGGTTCGCCTGCCGTATGTCCGTCCACCAGCTGGTCTAAAGATTGTTTGGTCAAATCCAAAATGGACTCGCGCAGACCTTCGCCCTTCAACACACGCTGACGGTCTTTATACAAGGTCTCGCGCTGTTTGTTCATTACGTCGTCGTATTCAACCAGGTGCTTACGGTAGTCGAAGTTCTGGCCCTCAACCTTAGTCTGGGCCTGTTCGATGGACTTACTAATCAAGCCGTGTTCGATAGGCTGGTCATCGTTAAAGCCAAGCTTGCCCAACAGCCCGCTCATCCGGTCAAGATTTCCGAAACGACGCATTAGTTCGTCTTCCAGCGAGACATAAAAACGGCTGCTACCGGGGTCGCCTTGCCGCCCAGCCCGTCCGCGCAACTGGTTATCAATCCGGCGCGACTCGTGGCGTTCTGTACCAATAATATGCAAACCCCCTGCCGTCACTACCAGATTATGCGCCGCCTGCCACTGACTTTCGGCGGCTTCCTGGGCTTCCTGATAGGCTTCCGTACCCAAATCTGCGTCGGTCAAACCGCGCTGGGTCAGTTGCGCCTCCAGATAGCTTTCGGGCGAACCACCCAAAATAATATCCGTACCGCGTCCAGCCATATTAGTCGCAATCGTCACCGCCCCTGGTCTACCCGCCTGGGCCACAATCGGGGCTTCCATCTCGTGTAGCTTGGCGTTCAAAACGTTATGCTTGATACCTGCTTGTTTGAGTTCGTGGCTCAAAGCCTCACTTTTCTCAACGCTGGTTGTACCCACCAGCACTGGTCGCTGGGCCTCGTGCATATCGGTAATCTCGTTGACGACAGCCTGA
The DNA here is from genome assembly GCA_038207455.1 of Chloroflexia bacterium. Lineage (GTDB taxonomy): Bacteria > Chloroflexota > Chloroflexia > Chloroheliales > Chloroheliaceae > JBBQZT01. Next base: position 1,968 of record JBBQZT010000106.1, on the reverse strand, counting down.
TATTTGCCTTGCTCGCTTGGGTAAATCAAGTCGTTGCTGTCTTGCCGCACCATATCGCGGTTGGTTGGGATTTGCACCACGTCCAACCCGTAAATTTTGCGGAACTCGTCAGCTTCGGTCATAGCCGTACCTGTCATTCCGGCTAGCTTCTTGTACATCCGGAAGTAGTTTTGCAGGGTAATGGTGGCATAAGTCAAAGTTTCGTGCTGAATCAATACCCCTTCTTTGGCTTCTACCGCTTGATGCAGCCCGTTTTCCCACCGCCGCCCTTCCATCATACGACCCGTAAACTCATCTACAATCACCACCTCTGGGCCTTCTGCCCCTTCGCGCACGATATATTCCGCGTCCTTGTGATAAAGAGTTTCGGCTTTGAGGGCGTTATCCAGATAATGAGTGAAACGGCTCCATTTATCGTCGTAAATGCTTTCGGCTAGTGGAATTTCCAGCAGCTTTTCGACTTTGACGATACCAGCCTCGGTTAGCGAGACCACTTTTTTCTTTTCATCAACTACAAAGTCACCAGTTTCCTTCTTGTTGCCATATTCGTCTTCCTCGGCTTTGCCTCGACGCAGCTTCTTGACCAGTTCGGTGAATTTATAATACTCATCGTCGGACTTAGCGGCAGGCCCACTGATAATAAGTGGAGTACGCGCCTCGTCAATCAAAATGTTATCTACTTCGTCCACTACGCCATAATTGGGCGGGCGTTGCACCAAAGCTTCGGCCTGCACCGCCATATTGTCACGTAGATAGTCGAAGCCAAACTCATTGTTGGAGCCATAAGTAATATCGGCTTGATAGGCTTCGCGGCGTGGTATCGGGCGCAGACTGTGCATAGTTTTGTCACGCTCGTTGACAAAGCCAGGTTCGAGCAAAAAGGCCGACGGACGATTAGGGTCGCCGCCATTGCTTTGAATAACGGCTACGCTTAGACCCAACGAATGATAAATCGGCCCCATCCACTGGGCATCGCGTTTCACCAGATAATCGTTGACCGTGATTACGTGTACGCCCTTGCCTTTGAGCGCGTTCAGATAAACGGCCAGAGTCGCCACCAAAGTCTTACCTTCACCCGTCCGCATTTCGGAAATCTTGCCCTGATGCAATACTATCCCGCCAATAAGCTGAACCTTATAATGGCGTTTGCGCTGGGTGCGCCAGGCGGCCTCCCGCACTGCGGCAAAAGCGTGGGGCAAAAGTTCGTTCAAATCGTGACCTTCGTTATCGTCGGGGTCAATTTGCTCCCTAAATTCGGCAGTTTTGGCCCACAATTCCTCGTCAGAAAGTTTTTCATATTCCGGCCCTAATTCTTCGATAATTTGGGTGGCGGTGCGCTCCATTTGCTTCAAATCGCGCTCCGTGTTATCGCCAGTAAATACCTTAAAAAGTCCTTTTAGCACTGCTTTTCACCTTATATTATAAAGAATAAAAACTTCAAATCTTATCGCAGTTGCCCAATGCAACCGCCCCATTATTTATTATACGCATAAACCGCCCGATATGTCACAAAATTAAACTAGATTGTCTGGATCAAAACCTTGTGTTCGCAAAAATGCGGCCAATTTTTCGGCTTCGGTCAGCCGCAACTTGCCATCAGGGTCGTAAAGATGCAGACTACGGTTCTCTATAATCAGATTGCTTTGAGTCTGTTCACTCCACATCTGCCCTTTGGCGTTGAGTTTTAGTGCTTCCATTTTATTACTGGAATTCAGCTGCCAGCCAACCAGCCGCCTATCGTTCTTCCATTTACCTGTCCACACTGCCTTTGAATTGGGGTCACAGGCGAAATATTCTTGCACCTCGAAGGCCGCATATAAGGCTGGTTTGGCTTCCAGATCGGCTTTCCAGGTCTTGGGGCTGGCTACTTCAATCGCAAAAACAGGCGGTGGCCCATCCACGCCTACGTGGTAACTGGACAAATCTTCTCCCCGGCTTTCCGGCGGCGCAAAGCCCTTGATCACCACT
>JBBQZT010000105.1:0-19286 GCA_038207455.1 Chloroflexia bacterium | reverse complement strand
TTTTGAGAGCCGCTACACGCTCACGATAGCTAGGGTAAACCAGGTTTTCAGACATGGCCTCTACCGCCACTTGTTTGAAAAATAAGGTCAGATGTAGCTTTTACGTGAGATCCGAGCCCACATTTTGTGTAAAGTCGAGATTAGAGCGTGTCTAATAATTAATTTAAGCCCAGTTTACGACTTTTGGTCGAATCCGATTTGAATTATTAGACACGCTCTTACTGATTTTCTCCATAAACACCGGGCTAGTTTTAGGGCTTCCTTCAAATCTCCCCTAAGATTGTGAACTAGACGCTGGTGTAATATACTGTAGGTGGAAGCGTTATAACTGAGCATGAATTGGAGGGAAAAATTGGAAGCTGCTGAATTTGAGAAATATATAAAATTAAACGGGGCAGAATGGCCGCAAGCAGAGAATGGTATCTTGATTGCGTCATTTACGGGCTGGAACGACGCTGGAGAGTCGGCTACCAAAGCTGTCGGTTTTTTAAGCCAACAAATCGAAGCCACCGAATTTGCTGATATTGACCCGGAAGAATTTTATGCCTTTACCGATACGCGCCCCCGTGTGAAACTTACCAACGGAACGCAACGGGAATTGCGCTGGCCCAGTAACGCCTTTGCGATTAGTCCCGACCAGAACCGCCCGATTGTTACTTTGGTGGGAGTTGAACCGAATTTGAAGTGGCGCACTTTTGCCGAAATTATTTTTGAAGTAATCAAGCGTTGCAAAATTAGCGAAGTAGTATTGCTAGGTGCATTAGTAGCACCCGTACCACATACCCGACCTGTGCCTCTGACGGGCTATACCACCGCCCCGTTGCGCCAGGAGCAGTTACAACTTTCCGGGGTGCATTCTTCACATTACGAAGGGCCAACCGGAATTTTGGGTGTCTTGAATAATTTTTGTCAACGTGAGCAAATCAGTTGTGTGTCATTGTGGGCAGCGGCTCCTAGTTATCTGGCGGCTAATCCAAACTGGAAAGTTACGGCAGCTTTATTAGAAGCCAGCAATCAAATTTTGAATCTAGGTTTAGATTTAAGTGCCGTCCAAAGCCGGGGCTTTCAGTTTGAAAAGGAAGTTTCCGAAGCGGTGGGTCGGGATAGCGATGTGCAGAGTTTTGTAGGCAATCTGGAAAACCGTTATGATAATCACGAAGACGACGATGATGATGAGGACGATAACGATTGGCTGCGTAGCGAAGAAGAAAGCGAATTGCCCAGTGCCGATGTGTTGATTCGGGAATTAGAGCAACAGTTGGGTCTGCGTCGCGACGACGATAAATAAAAGATTATGAAGGGCAAAAAATGCGGGCGATAGACCTGATTATCAAAAAGCGGAACGGTGGCAACCTTTCCGACGAAGAAATAAACTTTTTTGTAGCCGGGTTTAGCCAGGGCCAGATACCCGATTATCAGGCGGCGGCTTTTTGTATGGCCGTCTTTTTTCAGGGAATGAGCGATGCTGAAACGGTAGCTCTGACGATGGCGATGGTACAGAGCGGCCAACAACTGGATTTGAGCGACATCGCTCCTATCGTGGCAGATAAGCATAGCACGGGCGGGGTGGGCGACAAAACCACGCTGGTGTTAGCTCCACTGGTGGCCGCGACGGGATTACCGCTTGCTAAGATGAGCGGGCGCGGTTTAGGCTATTTTGGCGGTACAGTAGATAAATTGGAAACTATCCCTGGCTTTCGGGCCGAGCTAAACGATACGGAGTTCCGGGCCGCGCTCAAAAAGGTCGGGCTGGTCGTGACCGGGCAAAGCAGCCAATTAGCTCCGGCGGATGGTAAGTTTTACGCTTTGCGCGACGTGACTGGCACCGTCGAAAGTTTGCCTTTGATTGCCAGCAGCGTCATGTCCAAGAAAATTGCGGCTGGAACGAACTGCATCGTACTCGATGTGAAATACGGCCAGGGGGCGTTTATGAAGACGCTGGCCGAGGCGAAGGCGTTGGGCCAGACGATGACTGCCATTGGGCGCGGCGTGGGACGGCAGGTACGGGCCGTTTTAAGCAGTATGGAACAGCCGTTAGGTTTTGCGGTGGGCAATGCTTTGGAAGTACGCGAGGCCGTCGAGACTTTGCAAGGGCGTGGCCCTGCCGATTTGCAGGAGTTATGTTTTATTATTGGTAGTCAGCTTTTGGTGATGGCGGGACGGGCCGAGGACGAAGCAAATGCCCGCGTCCAGTTGCAAAAAACCTTAGCAAGTGGGGCGGCCTGGTCTAAACTTAAAGAGTTCGTAGCTAACCAGGGTGGGGACATCAGTGTTTTGGAAGATACGGGCAAGTTGCCCCAGGCCACGTGGCAAGAAGACCTGGTTGCACCCCAAAGCGGTTACGTTGCTGCTATAGACGCGGAACAAATTGGGATTGCTGGTTATACTTTGGGGACGGGCCGCAAAACTAAAACTGACCGGATAGACCCGACAGTGGGTTTAATTCTGCGGTGTAAAGTGGGCGATATGGTGGAAGCGGGCGAAGCGTTGCTACAGATTCACGCTTCCTCTCGCGAAAAAGCCGCCGAGGTCAAAGCGGGATTGTTGGCGGCATACAATTTTAGCTCTACGCCCGTTGCCCAACCGCCTTTGATAGACTCAATTATTACATAGGTTGACAACAAACAATGGAAAATCAGTTACCTATCCACCCCTTGAATATGGAGCTTTTTACTGCTTTTTACCGGGTGCAGGGGGTGGTCAAAACCGAGTCGTATCGCACTAACGGTGTGCTAAATACAGCCGATAGTCACTTGCTATTGGATAATGTGGTAACAGGTAATCTTTTGCGCCCCCAAGATGCGCCTGTCAGTAGTCGTTACTCGCGCATTGCCAAAGACGCGGTGGTGCTGGCGGTGCCGAACGATGAACCCGAAACCGAACGCTTGCTACGGGCCGCCAAAGTTTATAGCCGAGGCGAACTTTTGCAACAACGGGTCTTGATTGCTCTAGGCAATTTCGAGGTGAGTGGCAACCTGCATCTCAACCCTACCCACGAACTTGAAAATTTGCTAATAGACCGCCCCGAGCTTTTTATCGGTATGACCGACGTTTCAATTATGTTCCTGCCCAACCCTACCCTCAAATTCACTGCCGATACCGTGCTTATCAACAAGGAGCGAGTAGATTTTATTTGTGCTGGCACGCCTTGACCAATATAATCCATTGACGGCAACCAGTTGACGCAATGTCCCACAAAGCAGCCCTCAGTTAGCAGTAAAGCATAGGACAAAAAGTTTTCGGTTTTAACGGATAACTGACAACTATTTCCATTGGCAGACCTTTGACGTGGAGAGACGCAAAGTGTATCATAAAAGAGTGTCATTGCGAAAATTTAGCATCTAGCGAAAAACTTGTAACTATGCCAGACGATGACAAACAGCCAAACCCAAACCTCACTGGCAAGCGTAAACCGCGCGGGGTAGCGGACTCAGCTGACCCAAAATCTGTCAAACCGTCTGCCGCAGGTGGGAGTAATAGTAAGCAGCAGCGCACACGCAAACAAAGCCCTAAGCCAGCTAGAAATTCGGCTGACCCTTTTTTTAAGGCCAAACTAACCGAGATGGCTTTAGAAGCAGGTTTGGATAAAGGGCCAACCGAGTTACAAATACCGCGCTCCAGTCTTTCCGATATGTTTTTGATTGTGCCGAAAGGTATGTTGTTACAAAACCCACTGCTTAGATACTTGCGGGAGTTTAATATAATTGAATTTAAAGGGCAGGGCGACCATTTTAACGCCCAAACTTTTGAGGTACAACTGGCGCGAGTTTATTTGTGGCACTCTCAAAATCACCAACGGGCCAGTTATGACCGCATTTTAAATGTGATAGTCTCTGCCCGTTACCCGACCAACGTTTTCGATTTTAGTGCCGAACGGGGTAGCCCTTTTACCAAAGTCAACAACCAGGATTGGTTGTGGCAAGCCCGCGTAGGCTGGCAAGATGTGGTGGTAGTGGTGTGCCAGAATTTGCCGATTGCCAAACCTTTTTACCCCTGGCTGGCTTTCGCACCTGGCAAAAGCCTTGCCTGGAACAGGTTTGTACGGGCAGTGGTGGCAGACCAGGATTGGAACTTGCTAAGTTGGTTGGCGCAAGCCCGACCAGAGGAACTTTTTGAGGAGATTTTCATGAACACAGAATTGGAACAAGAATTAGCCGAAAATTACCCAGCCGAATGGGAACGACTACAAGCAGAATACGGGCGAGTGGCTCGTCAATGGTTTGCTACCAAAGCTAAAACCAATATGCCAGCGGTGAGAGAAATGTTGGCCGAGTTACCCGTAGAAGACCGTCTGGCTGGACTTAAACCCGAAGACCGTCTGGCCGGACTTACGCCCGAAGAAATCCAGACTTTGCTAAAAAAATACGCGCCTCAAGGCGGATAGTTACCACAAATTTATAACTAGGCGAAGGAATAATAGGAAAAATGGCTAAACCTGTGATTTTTACCATAGATGACGACCCGGATGTGTTGCGGGCCGTCGAACGAGATTTACGGCGGCAGTATGGTAGTACCTACCGTATTTTGCGGGCTGGTTCGGGTGCGGACGCGCTGGAGACGCTAAAACAACTCAAGCTGCGTAACGATGAGGTGGCTCTTTTGTTGGCAGACCACCGGATGCCGCACATGAACGGGGTAGAGTTTTTGCAACAGGCGATGCAGCTTTTCCCCCGCGCCAAAAAGGTTTTGTTGACAGCCTATGCCGACACCGACGCGGCGATTAAGGCTATTAATAATGTCAAAATTGATTATTACTTGCTTAAACCCTGGGATCCGCCCCAAGAAAATCTTTATCCCGTGTTGGACGATTTGCTGGAGGATTGGCAAGCTGGATACCAACCCAATTTTGAAGGGGTGCGTGTAATTGGGCATCGTTGGTCTCCACTGTCTTTCCAAACCAGGGACTTTTTGGCCCGTAACCAGGTGCCATACCGTTGGTTGGACATCGAAACCGACAAAGAAGCTACCGAGCTACTCGAACTGGCGAAGGCGGATGCCACCAAACTGCCCTTTGTGCTTTTGACCGACGGTAGCCATCTAATCCAACCCGATACTGCTCTACTTGCCGAAAAAATAGGTTTCAAAACGCGGGCCGAAATGCCCTTCTACGACCTGGCAATTATCGGCTCTGGCCCGGCGGGTCTGGCTGCCGCCGTGTATGGAGCTTCGGAAGGCTTGCGAACTGTTTTGATTGAGCGCGAAGCACCGGGCGGGCAAGCTGGCACGTCCTCGCGCATCGAAAATTATTTGGGTTTTCCTTCCGGCCTGACCGGAGCAGATTTAGCCCGTCGCGCCGTTTCGCAGGCTCGCCGCTTCGGAGTTGAAGTTTTGTCGCCCCAGGAAGTGACCGGGATACGGCTAGACAATTCGTATCGGGTAGTCAAGCTGGCGGACGGCGGCGAAATAAATTGTCACGCCCTGATGATTTCCACCGGAGTATCCTACCGTAAGCTCGATGTACCAGACCTGGAGCGGCTAAATGGCGCGGGTGTGTATTACGGAGCGGCTATGACCGAAGCTTTTTCGTGCCGTGATGATGATGTTTATATTGTGGGCGGAGCGAACTCGGCAGGTCAGGCGGCTATGTATTTTTCCAAGTTTGCCCGCACCGTTGTAATGCTGATACGTGGCGAATCGCTGGCTAAAAGTATGTCTCAGTATCTGATTGACCAGATAGCGGCCACGTCCAATATTCAGGTGCGTACCTGCGTCTCGCTGGCTGGTGTGGCGGGCGAAGACAATCTCGAAACCATCACTATCAATGATACGCAAACCGGACAGCAGGAAACTCTACCCGCTTCGGCTCTTTTTATCTTTATTGGAGCGATGCCCCGCACCGATTTTTTGGCGGGCGTGGTGGAACGCGACGAGCAAGGTTTCGTGCTGTCAGGGCCAGATCTGATGCGCGATGGCAAATTACCTAAAAGCTGGCCGCTCAAACGTGACCCTTTCTTGCTGGAAACAAACGTACCAGGTATCTTTGTAGCTGGAGACGTGCGGCACGGCTCGGTCAAAAGGGTGGCTTCCGGCGTGGGTGAAGGTTCGATAGCGGTGCAATTTATCCATCGTTATTTAAGCGAGGTATAACCAGATGCAAACTGAGGCTTTACGCAGCCTGATGTTGTTCGAGACCTTTTCGGACGAGCAGTTGCAATGGCTGACCGAGAATTCCGGCGAAGTAGTCTTCAAACAAAATGAAAATATCTTTGTGCAAGACACTGAGGGTGACGCGCTGTGGGTTTTGATTGAAGGTGGCTGGCGGCTGGTACGGCTGATGGACGGCAGCGAAACCACTTTTGTCAATACCAGTCAACCGGGAACCTGGGCGGGTGGCATCCCCCTGCCAAAAGGGATGTATCAGGCTACAGCGCAGGCTACCACTCCTACCCGTATGTTGCGTATTCCTGATGACGCGGTAGAGTATATGCTGGACAAAGGCTATCCTATAGCAAATCACTTGCTGGCAGGTATCACGGTGGGCGCACGCAATATGGCGATGCAAACCCAACAACACGAGAAGATGCTGGCTCTCGGCAAGCTCTCGGCGGGCCTCGCCCATGAATTGAATAACCCAGCTGCTGCCGCCCAACGTGCAGCTGCTCAGATGCGCGAGACGCTGGCCGAAATGCAAACCGCTTTGCTAAAACTTGCGGCCCAACTAAGCCCAGCCCAACTAGAGCGGGTGATAGAGTTGCAGGGCGAAGCGGCGACCAAAGCCAAAAACCCGCCTACCCTGGACTCATTAGAGCAAAGCGAACGTGAGGATGAATTGTCCAGCTGGCTAGACGACCATGAAGTGGCCGAAGGTTGGAAAGTGGCAGCTACCTTTGTAGGAGCGGGTTTGGATAGCGACTGGCTAGACAGGTTGGCTCAAGAACTGGCAGGCGAAACGCTAGACAACGCGCTTAACTGGCTGGCCGCGACGCTGACCGCTTCTGATTTATTAAACCAGTTAGAGCAAAGCAATGAACGCATTTCAATTCTGGTGAAGTCGGTCAAAGAATATTCGTATATGGATCAAGCTCCGGTTCAAGAGATAGATGTGCATGACGGACTGGAAAGCACCCTGACGATGTTGGCCCACAAACTCCGCCAGGGTGTTACAGTCACGCGCGAATATAACCGTAGCCTGCCCCGCATCAACGCTTATGGCAGCGAATTGAACCAGGTCTGGACTAACCTGCTGGATAATGCGGTGGACGCGATGCACGGCCAGGGTCAAATCTGGATACGCACCCGCGCCGAAAATAATTGTATCGTGGTAGAAATAGCCGATAACGGCCCTGGCATTCCGCCCCAAATCCAATCGCGTATCTTTGAGCCTTTTTTTACTACCAAAGGCGTAGGCGAAGGTAGCGGCCTCGGTCTGGACATCGCCTACCGCATCGTGGTACAGCGACATAAGGGCGAACTTAAATTGGTTTCGCAGCCGGGCGACACTCGCTTTCAGGTGAGCCTTCCCCTTCCTACAGAAACTGTCGAGGACGTGTAAAAAGGGGGACGGGACTTTTCACCACAGGGACACGGAGGACACGGAGAAAATTCAAAAGAGAGTAACGAAACGAACGTTCTCGCTTTGCCTACTTCCTTTTACTCTCACCGTGTCTTCCGTGCCTCTGTGGTGCAACTTCCTCTGCTCGTTGCTCATAGCTCCTGGCTCGTTGTTCTCTATTTCAACAAATCGTTCCAGGTTTTGGCGGCCTGGGCCAGCGCGTCCTTCGGGGAAAGTTTGCCTGACCAGAAGGCGCGTTGGGCGGTTGTCAAAGCGTTCAACAAGGCATCCCTCTGCGAAGGCAGGGTCGGTTGGGGCAGCAAGGTTTCTGGCACCCGCATCGAGGCGAAATTCTGCACCCACAAAGCGCGGGCTTGTTCCAACGGTTCCGACTGCGATGTAACATAGCTATCCGTTAAGGCTGTCTTGAGCGTTGGGACAGCTGTATCAGAGAATTTGGCAAAAGCCAGTTCGTTATCCGCCGTCGCCAGATACTGCACAAAGTCCAACGCCAGCGTCTTCTGTCGCGCCTTAGTGGGAACGGCCCACCCTTGCAACCCCATTGGCTCAACATTGCCCCGACTCAACGGATATAGCGTCACGAGCGTGTTTTTGTAAAGCTCCGGGTATTGGCTCTTGAGACCAGGCAGCACTCCCAACCCATCAGTAATAATAATCAGCTTGTTCTGACTATATAGCTTGAGAGCCTCCGCGTCTGACCCACCCAAACCTGCCTCGGCCAGATACCCAGATTTGCGTAACTGGGAGTAATATTGCCAACGCCCTTCGGCTACGTCGCTATCAAAGGCGGCCACCTTGCTTTTGCCATCGCCGCCCGTTTCGTACAAATTCACCCCTTCCATCATAAAATCGGCCAATGGGTCAGGACGCAACCAGGCTACCGTCGTATCTTTGGCTGATTTATCACGCAACGTCGCCAGATTTTTGTTGAGTTCGTCAAAAGTCTTGGGCAATTCTAAAGAATTCAAACCGGCCTGCTGCCATAAACTTTTGTTAATCAAGGTCACACGGCCTGTTGCCAGCCAGGGAATACCGTAGCTATGATTGTCCCAGCGCAGGTTATCCCACGCCGCCGCCACAAACTTGTCGCGTAAATCCGGCCCAGCCAGCGCATCTAAATCGGCCAGCTGGTTGCGGGCGGCGAAATTGTCCAAATCCGCCGGATTTATCAAAACTAAATCGGGCGCATTGTTATCGTCGGGCAGCACCTCGGAAAGCTTGTTGGGTGTGTTCGCCCCGTAGTCTTCCCAATCCAACGTAAAGTTCGGGTGCAAAGTGTGGTAACTATCAATCAACTTATTCAAAAAATCTTCGGCTTTAGGGTTGCCCTTCCAACCTTGTGTCCACACCCGCAAAACCGTGCGCCCATCACGGCCCGCTGGGGTAGGAGTTCTGATAGACAAACCGGTAGGCTGGCCGCTGTTATCCACCGCTGTACTAGGTGCAGATGTAGCCGCCCCCATCTGGCTGGCTTCGTCGCAAGCCGCCAGCAACATCGTCATTAAAACAAAGAAAACCATTAAGAAACCAAATTTTGAAAATTTCACTACCAAACCCTTCGGTCTTGAACTTGATTGCAAAAAAATGTGTCACCCCCCTTTGTGGGACACTACTCCCCTAGTGGATAATTTTGCAACAGCCTATGCCAGTTGATTGTATAAAAGCTGGTGGCCCACGTTGTCCGTGCCGCCGTAGAGCCGTTTTGCGCCGTAAATCCACTCGTCCGAGCCGTCTTTGAAATGGTAGTCCAACGCCCCGACGGTAAATTTCCAATAGCCATACCAGTCCAGCGCATTGACATCGCCGTGCAAACGGGTGAGCGGAATCGTACCCGCGCTCATAGGGGCAGCGTGGTCGGCCACCAGACCGTCCGGGGCATAACCGTTGACCTGAATGACCTGCCGCCGATTTACTTGAGGCATTGCTTTATAAAGAGTCAGGCTTTCGGCAGGGGCGGCAATAGTGTCGTTGTTGCCGGGTAGCAAGGTGTAGGCGATTTGGGGCGGTATAGCGTGGGCATTGGCATAAGCGTCGGCGTGACAAAAAACTTTGGCGTTGGTAAAAGCCGCGCCGATGACAAAAGTAGGTTGGATATAGTCGGGGTGAGTAATCAGGCTGGCTGCAATCGCCGTCACCTTCGACCCCATCGAATGACCCCACCAGCCGATTTTGCCGTTTGCCACCGTGCCAGGGTCAAAATGGTTGGCAATGGCATCCTTAACCGCATTCAGGAACTCTCCAGCCATGCGCTCATGCTGACAATCCAAAACACCCGCTGCCGTCACCACGAACAGCACGATATAGCCTTTGCGTACCACGTGTTCCAAAAAAGCCCGGTAGTACGAAACACTGCCCAACTCTTTACCCGGCGAAACCGCGAGCAGCGCATAGCCCCCGGTTGGTACATTATGCAGGGGCGGACTGAACAGATGCACACGGGTCGGCCAGATTGCTCCAAATTCCTCGTGCCAGATTTCCCACGTATCTTCGTGAACCTGTGCCACGCTGTATGGGTAAACGTTGCTACCCGGATTATGCGGGTCGGTGGGTTGTTGGGGTGGAATAGCCGTTGGTTTAGGCGGAACTAAAACGGCGGGCAACGGTACATTCCATTGCCAGGTGCTTTGAGCTTTATAATCATCACCCCGCCAGGCCCGGATTTGGGTGGGCCGCAGCCCGTAAACCAGCCTGGTGGTCTGATTGGCGGACGGCACAATATATTTGACAGCGAAAGCCAGTTCGATTTCATTTAAGGTAGCCGCATCGGTTATGCGCTCCATTACCCCTTCGACTATCACTACTTTGGCACTGGCACGGCTACTTTTTTCCAGATGCACCACCCCAAAGGGGCGGGCGGTCAGGTTCTGCACCGTTTGAGATTGCGGCTCAAAGTGAAACACCAACATACCCGGCTCCTGGTCGCTGTCCGCCAACCAGAGGCTGCCCACCATAATAGCGTGCGGTCTGCCATCGGGCGAAGTGCTGCTCAACCAGTAGTTAGAAGCGTAGCTCAAGTGACTTGCAACCTCGGCCCAGGCAGGTTTGGGGTTGGCATAAGTGTCTGGCACTGGCATAAAAATCTTCTCCCAAAAATTAAAATAAAGACGTAACTATTCAGTCAATTATTGTCACCGCCCGTAGTATCCGGCCCTTCACTCCGCAAAGCCTCCGTTCAGGGTGACAATAAAATTAAAATTAAGAAAGCAGGATTAACACACCCGCCCCAATCAGCATCAGGGCCAGCAAAATATAGCAGACAATCACCAGCCACATCACTTTGCGGTTGAAGCTGCCTCTAACTTTGGCTGGCACATCTGGGCTGGTTTTGGTTTGGTCTATCTGCGTCTTTGGCGGTTCCACTTTGGCTACTCCTATTAGCTATCGGCCTTCAGCTATCAGCTATTAGCCAAAAACAGAGGGCAGGGAATTTATTGGATATTGCTCTCTCCACAGATCCTCCCGCTTTTGGTCTTAACTGCTGGCTGATAGCTGCTGGCTATCCGCGCGGCACGATGGGCAAAACTATATGCGATGGGTGGGCCGCATCGTGCCAGATAGTTTGATGAGCGGGCTGGGTAGTCGCGTCCATCCCAAAAGGCTGGCCCGTGTTGGGGTTGCGTTCCCAACGCGGAAAATTAGAACTGGTCACGTCCAACCGGATGCGATGGCCCGCTTTAAAAACGTTAGCTGTCGCCCACAAATTTAGGGTGAACTCGTAAGCCTGGCCTGGCTCTAGCAATTCGGGGGTATCACCATTGCGGTAACGCGCCCGGATAATACCGTCGTTCAGGGGCTGGGCAAAACCATCAGGGTGTACGTCCACCAACCGCGCCACGAAATCGGTATCGAGTGCATCGCTGCTGGCCCACAACTTCACGGCCAGCGGCCCAGTTACTTCAGTATCCTGGCTCAAGGCGGGGGTAGTGAAAACTAGCACATCTTCCCGCGTTTCGGTCTGGCTCTGGTCACGCGCCCCCGGCCCAAAAAGCGGGTGCATCAACAAAGAGCCGCCAAAAGTCGTCACCGGGTTGGCCGGGTCGTAGGTGTAGCGGTCTGCTGGTTCCGTCGTGGGCGGCTGGGTCGAAAGCGTGCCGTTGCCTGTGACCGTGTTAGCCAGGCCGCCGCTATGTAGATAATAAGGGACGTATTGGGTACGAGCCAACGGCCATTCCTGTTCGTCGCGCCAGGCATTATCGCCCATCACAAACAGTTTCACAGGCGGCTCATTGTTTACGCCGTTTTCGATACCTTTGAGCCAGAAATCGAACCAGCGTTGGGTCAGGCCCGTCAGGTCGGTCTGCAAATTTATCAAAGCGGCCTGGCTGGTAAAGCCAAAATCAATCTCGCCTACTACGTTGCTATAATTGACGTGTGACCAGGGACCCATCAGCAAACGCGATTGGCGCACCGCCGGATTTACGCCCCCGCTCCGCAAGGCGGCAAAGTTTTGGAGCGTACCGTTACAGAAAATATCGTACCAGCCGCCTACATTATAAGAAGGCACTTGAATTTTATCATAATCGTGGGCAATGGTGGTGGGAGCAGCCATTTCCTGGCTGTTAGGATTGTTTACAATGTCGGCCAAATCGCCAGTAAAACCCATGCGGGTGAGCGGGCCGAAATCTTTGAGCGGTAAGGACGAATAACCTTCAGTGCGAAGTTGATCTATTTCCTTGACCAATGCCACCAACGCCTGATATTTTTGCATTGGTTCGGCTTCGGCATAACGCTTGAGCAAAACATCAAAGCCGATAGTACCGAGTTGCCAGGCCGCCGAAGTCCCCAATTCATACGCCCCGCCGCGCCACAACACGCCATCACGCGAGTCGGCCCAGGTGATAAAAGGCATCAAAGCCTTGAGATGGGGAGGTTGTAGTCGCGCCGCCGCCCATTGGGTGAAGCCAAAATACGACGCGCCGTACATCCCTACATTCCCATTTGAGCCGGGCAAGGTTGCCGCCCATTCGACGGTATCATAACCATCTTCGGCTTCAAAACGAAAGGCTTTCCATTCACCCTCCGAATGAAACCGTCCACGCACGTCCTGTATCACTACGATATATCCGGCCTGGGCCATCCGCATCGGGTCGAGTATAGGCGATACTCCGGTCAAATCTTTGCCGTAAGGGGTACGAGTGAGAGCGATAGGGTAGCTACCAGCATCGTCAGGCCGAAAAACGTTAGCCCGCAAAGTCACACCGTCCCGCATCGTCGCAGGCACGTCAAATTCCACTTTGATATTTGCCATCCTTAGATTTTCCTTTCAATAATCATAAGCATCGCTGAATCGGTGCTGCAAGCATAACATACCACTTGTGCAAACTCAATTGAAATTCACTTTTGGAAAATTCGGTGGGGTTGTGTTTATAGCGGGCAAAAGGTTATAATGGGTTGGTTGGGAATAATAAGCCAAAGGCATTTGCGTGTATGGCAGGGTAGGGTAGGCAGAAAGCAGACGGCTTGAACAAAATAATCCAAAATTTGGGTCTGGTGCATAATCAAACACGGCTGGACACGCCTCTGTTTTTTTTGAGCCGCTTGATAAATCGCCCTTTGCAGGATAGCAATGGTGAGAAAATCGCTATCCTCAAAGATTTGATTGTGCGAATTAACCCTGAAGAAGGCAAAAGTGCCGATAAGTACCCTCCCCTGGCTGCCCTGGTAGCCCGCATTGGCGGACGCGACTTTTTTGTACCCTATTCGCAGGTATCACATTTTGGCGAAGATGGGGTCAAAATGGTCACGGCCAGCGTCAGTTTGGAAAAATTCCGGCGACGCGATGGCGAGATTTTGCTGGGCCGCGATGTGCTAGACCGCCAGTTGGTGGATGTGGAAGGGCGGCGCATCATTCGGGTCAACGATCTGGCCCTGGGCAGTGTGCCTCACGAAGATATTTTCCGGCTGATGGGGGTGGACATTTCGTTCCAGGCTATTTTACGCCGCATCTGGCCCACCACGAAGCCAATTATGGAGCGGCAAATTGGCATCAACGATAATTTGCTAGACTGGGCGGACGTAGAATATTTTGCTTCGGAAGCTCCCGCTGTGCGCCTCAACGTTTCGCACGACCGCCTGGCAAAGCTGCACCCGGTAGATATTGCTCGCTTGATGGAAGAACTAAGCTACAAACAAGGTACAGAAATCGTCCAGGCGTTGGACGACGAAACTGCCGCCGATGCGTTGGAAGAAATGGAGCCGGAGTACGCCGCCGATATCTTGGAGGGTTTGAACGAGGAACGCGCCGCCGATATCTTGGAGGAAATGGAGCCGGACGACGCGGCGGATTTGGTGGCGGAGTTGGACGACGAAAAGGCCCAGAACCTGCTCAACCAGATGGAAACCGAGGGGTCGGACGACGTTAAGGAGCTTTTGGGCTACGAGGAAGATACGGCGGGCAGTATTATGACCAACGACTTCTTGACCTTCCCGCTCAACTTGACGATTGCCCAGGCGGTGCAGCTGTTACGTAGCCAGGAAGACCCACCCGGCCATATTTATTACATCTACGTAGTCGAGCCGGACACCGAACGAGTAGTAGGAGTTGTCTCGTTGCGTAAACTGATTATGGCCGACCCAACCCTGGATTTGTCGCATATTATGCAAACCGCGCTTATCAGTGCCACGCCAAACCAGGATGCCAGCGAAGCCTCCCGTTTGATGATGGAGTATCGCTTGCTGGTGCTGCCCGTTGTGGACGAAATTGGCGACATTATAGGGGTAATCACTTTTGATGACGCGCTAGAGCGGCTGCTGCCCGATATGCGTCAGGCCCGCAGCATCAAAGCTTACAACTAATCTTTTGAGGAGGGAAACTTGGCAAAACAATTGAACAATCCTGACCTGCCGCGCCAACCTGCCTCAATCGGCACGGTGCAGCTGCCAGGCGGAAACCTGAACCCGCCCCCACCTAAAACGGGCCGTCCACCGCGCCGCCGTCGCCCCCTGGTATTTTATCTCGGTATTTTAGGGCCGGGCCTGATTGCCGCTAACGCCGGAAATGACGCGGGCGGCATCGCTACCTATAGCAATATGGGGGCGCAATACGGCTACAATTTACTATGGGTGATGCTTATCATCGTGTTTGCCCTGGCGACGGTGCAGGAAATGTGCGCCCGGCTGGGGGCGGCGACGGGCAAAGGCTTGAGCGACCTCATCCGGGAAAACTTTGGGGTACGCTGGACGGCTTTTGTGATGTTGGCTCTGCTAGTGGCGAACTCCTTGACCACTATCTCCGAATTTATCGGTATCGCCGCTGCAATGGACATTTTTGGCGTACCTCCCTGGTTGAGTGCGCCCATCGCCGCTGTTGCTTTGTGGTTTTTGATTGCGCGGGGGAATTATGGCCGCGTCGAAAAAATCTTCTTGCTAATGACTTTAGCCTTCTTTGCCTATATCTTTTCGGTTTTCTTTGGCAAACCCGATTGGGGACAAGCCGCCGCCCACGCCGTCGTGCCGACTATTAAGGCGGATAATAATTACGTGCAGACCCTGATGGCCGCTATCGGTACGACTATCACACCCTATATGCAGTTGTTTTTGCAAAGTGCCGTCGTCGAAAAAGGCGTAACGATGCGCGATTACAAATACGAGCGGGCCGAGGTTTATTTCGGTTCAGCTTTCTCTATCTTGATTGCTACCTCGATTATCCTGGCCTGTGCCGCCACTATCTTTGCAAATAGCCCCGTCGTGGACGGCGTACACACGGGCCACGCCATCAACACCGCCGCCGATGCTGCCCTCGCACTCGGCCCGTTGCTGGGGGATTACGCCAAATATGTATTTGCTTTCGGTCTGCTGGGTGCGTCGCTGTTGGCCGCCGGAGTGCTGCCGCTTGCCACTTCCTATTCCGTAACCGAGGCGTTTGGCTTCGAGAACGGGGTCTCGCGCAAGCTCAACGAAGCTCCGGTTTTCTGGAGCATCTTTACTGGCTTGATAGTTATCAGCGTGGGCATCGCCATTATTCCAGGTATTTTGAATAACGTGGTGGCGATTCTGCTGGTTATCCAAATTATCAACGGTATGATTCTGCCCTTTATCCTGGTGGCGATTTTGTTGCTAATCAACAACAAAGAGTTGATGGGCAAATATACCAACGGCCCGATTTATAATGCGATTGCCTGGACAACGGCGGTGGTGGTGGGCGTTTTGTCGGTCACGTTGCTAATCATAACCATCTTCGGTCTGTTCGGTCTCAACCTTTTGCCCGCCGCCTGAAAAATAGCCGTCAGCCGTCAGCTAAAACTAACATTCCTTTTGTGCTATGTTTTACTGACGGCTGACGGCTAGACTTGTGGGACATTGCTCCGTCAATGGACTGTCCCGAACCATCGGCTGACGGAGCCGCTGCGCGTCCTACAGATGCTCCTGTGAAACATTGCCCCGCCGATGGATAAATCCATCGGTGCATCATACCGAATTATTTTGTTAAGCTTCATAATCTATTGGCGTTACGCACGCCTAAAACTTCTACCGCTTGCTTGAATAATTACTGCTGATAGCTGTGGGTTGATAGCAATTTTTCAGGCGGCGAGGACTGGCTCATACGAAACAAGCAACCGTCCGTTGACAACTTGCGTTTTATAGCGGGCCAGAGGCTTGGGGGCCGGGCCAGCTACGTTTTTGCCGTTTATGTCATACTGGCTACCGTGACAGGGACACTCGAAGCGGGTATCCTTGCCTACCCAACTGACTTCGCAACCCATGTGTGTGCAAATATCGCTGATACCTACGTATTGACCGTTCAATTTCAGCACAAAAGCAGTCTGCGGGTCAGTTTTGTTGGCAATGGGCGGCAGGGTAATAGTTTTTGGAGCGGTTTGGGTATCCACGAAATCGGTTTCCGCACCTACATCAACAAAACCTGGATTGCTACTGGTGGTGGCAACTGCAATGGGCGTAGCGGCGGCACTGGCAGCTATAATAGTAATACTCGCGGCGGGTCTGTCTGCCAACGTAGGGTCTGCAATAGTGGCTGTCGGGTTGCCGGGTGAGATACTGACAGTGCGATAACCCAGGTTTTGCAGTAGCTCATTCGCGGGCAGCTTATAGGCATTGGGCTTGTCCACACCGGGACGGTGCTGCGGAAAGGCCGTCGAATTCGCTGTGTAGAAGTTGATATTGCCCTCTGCCTGAGTGACTACCTGATGAATATGCCCGTTTAAGACTGTGACCGCGCTAAAAGGTTTGAGCAAAGCTATCGCCTGAGCAGCATCTTTGGTTTCCCACGTCCAGGGTTTATAGACCGTAAAGAGCGGCACGTGGGCAAAAACGACGAGGGGGTTATCCTTTTTGACCCCAGCCAGGTCTTTTTGTAGCCAGGCTAACTGTTCGCTTCCCAGCATACCAAAATTATCTAGCTCTCCAGCATTAGAAAGTCCGATGAAATGGACACCCTGATAGTCCATACTATACCAGGTTTTATCGGGGGTTTTGGCGGAAAAGCGTTGCCGGAAACCAGCCCCCTGGTCGTTTAGAACATCGTGTTCGCCTGGCACATAGAAAATATTCGGGGTTTTAATGGTGTTCATCAGTTGGTGGGCCATATCGAATTCGGTTGGTTTGGACAAGTGAGAAACATCGCCCGTGTGGAGTACAAAGGCAGGTGGCTGGGGCAACGCATTGATGCGGGTGATAGCCTGTTGCAAAGTGCTACCCACGTCGCTATTAACACCTTCGGCGCTGAACCCGATATGGGTATCGCTAATCTGAACGAAGCTAAAACCGCTTTGACCCGCCGCCTGCGTAGCAACAATAGTCGTCGCAGCCACCGCCTGGGTAGTGGCGTTGGTCGTTGAAGTAGCAGCAGTCGTCGCAGCGGTGCTAGTGGTGGCAGGCGCAGTAGTAATTTCGCCGCAAGCAGTGAGCAGCCCTCCTGCCCCAACCGTCCAGATAACGCCCGTTCCGGCCCACGCCGCCATGCATTTTAGCAACTTGCGGCGACTCAAATTTGCCGCCTGGGTAGCCTCTTCCCCATTGTCAGAGTCTTGGGTGTAATCCTTCATTTTTAATGCCTCCTAATTTTCAAACAAACTTGAGGATAGCTGTTGCAGGTTTTTAAATTACCTACACCTTACTATACCGTCGGCTCAGTCCAGATATTCCCGTTAATCTGACCAATTTGTAAAAGCATCTAAATTGGTGTAAGTTTGTTTTAGGCGGCATTTTGCCCTCAAATTGAGGTTACAAACGGGAATAAAACCGACCTAATACCAGTCTATTTATTGAGGAAGTAAAGGGAGTCAGTCAAGCTGTCTAAGGAGCAAAATCAGCTTAATCGGTTTGAAGCAGTGCTGCTGCCACATCTGGCCGCCGCGTATAATCTGGCCCGTTGGCTGTCAGGTAACGACCAGGACGCGGAAGATATTGTGCAGGAAGCAACTTTGCGTGCCTTTAAGTTTTTTGACGGCTTCAAAGGTGGCGATGGGAGAGCCTGGCTACTAACGATTGTCCGCAATACCTTTTATAGCCAGTTGCCGCAAAAGCATAAACAAAACCTGACCACTATTTTTGATGAAGAAATTCACGGCGGTAGTTCGGAGGTTTTGAACCCCGAAGTTTTGTTGCTACGAAGTGCCGACAACGAATTGCTCAAGGAGGCTTTGAATGAGTTGCCACTAGAGTACCGTGAGGTAATAGTTTTGCGCGAACTGGAAGAATTATCATACAAGGAGATTGCTGAACTGGTGAGTATTCCAGTCGGCACGGTGATGTCCCGACTGGCCCGCGCCCGTAAGCGTTTGCAGCAAAGATTAAGCCCGCAAGCCACTAAAGAGAGGAGAGCTGCAGCCAATGACTTGTGAGCAGGTGCAAAAATTGCTGGACGCTTACGTAGATGGTGAGCTAGATTTAGTGCATAATCTGGAAATTGAAGAACATTTGCAGGATTGTGGCCCTTGCCAAATTAGTTACCAAAACCAGCTAACCTTAAAGAAAGCGTTGAAGCAGGAAACTTTATATTACGCGCTTCCGGCAGGTCTGCAAAAAAATATTCAAACCAGCCTTAGTCGCGCCGTTTCTAAACAGCCAGTCCCACTTTCGCGCCTTTCGTCACGGCGGTGGGTAAGGTCTGCTGGCTTAATTGCAGCGGGATTGGTGGTGCTGCTGGTAGGGGGTTTGCTGCTCTTAGCCAATATATTTTCTTCTTCCCCGTCGGGCAAAAACGAACTACTAGCCCAGGAAGTGGTAGCCAGCCATGTGCGTTCACTGATGGTAGGTCATCTTGAGGACGTGGCCTCGACTGACCAACACACGGTTAAACCCTGGTTCGATGGTAAATTAGACTTTTCACCAACAGTAGAGGATTTTGCCGAGAAAGGCTATCCCTTGATAGGTGGCAGGCTCGATTATCTGGACAAGCAACCAGTGGCGGCTTTAGTGTATCAACGTAACAAACATATTATAAATCTATTTATCTGGCCCGCCCACTCTAGCCTGAAAACAGACGCGCAAACTGAAACCCTACAGGGCTACCATTTGTTTTACTGGAGTAAGGCGGGTTGGAATTATTGGGCCGTCTCCGACTTGAATACCAGCGAGTTAGAAGACTTTGTGCAGCTGACGCAAACAGCCGTTGGCAGCTAAATAGAGGTGAATCTTTTGACAAACAACTTAGAACCTATCTCATTAGGGAACTGATTTTGCTCTTCGCTCCTACAGGCGGTTAAAAGCAAAATCAGTAATAGTAGTAAGCAGTGGCGCATACCCGACGAATTATGGCTACAAATACAACCCTTGTTGCCGCCACCAAAGCCGCACCCGCTCGGCTGTCACCGCC
>JBBQZT010000104.1:0-19320 GCA_038207455.1 Chloroflexia bacterium | reverse complement strand
GGCGCGTCTCCGCGCCCGCGCTACTGCCAAGCGTACCAACCGTGCGGGCGCGGAGACGCGCCGCCTACCATAAATTTTCTTATTTGAACGGTATTGCTCTTAAATTTACTCCGTGAACTCCGTGTTTCTGTGGTGCATAGTTACTAAAATTTATTCCAACGCGCCCGCCACTCTTAACAGTTGGCGCAGGACTTTCGCCATGTCGTCGGCAGCGTTGGGGCCGGGCTGAAGCGGGAGTTGACCGTAGCGAAACTCGTCGTGTTCGAGGCGGTCTGCGCTGTCGGGATAAACCACCCAGGCCGAGGTGACGATACGGGCGGGCGTGCCACTCAGCGCGTCGGTATGGTTATAGTCCCGGATGCTGTCGCGGTACTGGTATTTGGCGTAAAGGGTGCGCGGGTCGCGGCTGTAGGTTGCGTCCAACACCACGATTTTTGGCACTTTTTCGTCCTCGCCAAACACTTCGATGGCAATGTCCGGTTTGCGTTTGGTCGTACCGAGGCCAGCCGGAGCGTAGTAACCGTAATATAAAGGTTGGGCCGGATTGTTTTGATCAGGGGCGAGATATTCGCGGTCATAGTAAATCATTACCCGACGGCCCAGGGGTGAAGTCAGTTCCATGGAACCGCCCGACTGCAAAATATAGTTGAAACGGCTGCTGTTACGAGCGAGCGTCGTTTGCAAATTGACTGGACGGCCTTCTTTGGCAACGACGGTAAAGCCCATCTTTTCCACCATCGTTTGCAGCGTCACCACCGTTACCCAATATTCGTAAAGCTGGTTGACACTGCTGAGACGCACACTCTGGCCCGCTTTTTCCAGCCCGACGGTACTGGCTGCCACCTCGATACTATCTTCCAGGGCCGCTTCGATCTGGCGCACCCGCCGATAATAACGGTTCTCGCGCAAAACTACGCTGGTACGTCGCAGTCCCACTTTACCCAATTTCGCCAGGAACGAACTCTGGATTAACGTGTGGAGGCGGTCACGCATTCGGCGCAAATCCGTTATCAGCCCCTTGTTTTTGTTGATAAGGGCGGCCAGAGCCAACGTGCGAATACGGCTGCTGCGGGCTAGTTCGGTCTGAGCTACTCGCATCTCGTCCAGCAAGCGCGTTTCCACCAGCCCAGTCAGTTCGAGCAGCTTTTCCAGGGTCATTTTGAGGAAACGGTTTTCGTAGGTATCGTAGCTTTCCTCTAAATGCTGCAACGGCACGCGGCTCGGAATAATACGTTGCGGTTTGGCGATGGGACGGCGTTCTTTCCGGGTTTTTTCGTTGTCGTGCTGGATTTTTTGCAGCTTTTTTTGCCACTCTGGAATTGAGGCGTTAGGAGCGGCCAGAGGTGTCGGTTTGGCGTGCGATAATTCCAGTTCGGCAATTTCGGTGGGCAAAGGTGTATCTATTGTCACCCACTGCGCCCCGCTACGGGCCGCCAGCTTGATTGAGGCGTAGTTAAAAGCCTTGATGGTGTTGGCGGGCGTGTTGGTGACAATGGTTTTTAGCTCACAATGAGGGTGGTCTAAAATATCAGGTAGCACCGCCATTAGCTTTTCGTAATAGTCGCGCACCACCTGATAACGCATAGCGGCGGGGCTACCGTTACTGTCCAGCATCACCAGTTCGTGGGTGCGCCCGCGTTTGCTATACAGCACTTGCTCGTTTTGGGCTTTGAGAGCCTCGCGCATATATTCGTAGTGCTGCACGGCCAGGCGCGTGACCTGAAATTGGATATTGGCGGTACAGCCCGGTACTGGCACGCCCCGATACAGCAGGGTTACGCTGCAATCCCCCGCGTACTGCTCCTCCTGCATTCGTTGTTGCCATTCGCGGGTGCTAATTTTGTTGTTGGGGCGGCGCACGTTCCAATCCACCGGAATACCCTGCGAAACGTCGTCGCGTTCCAGTTCCAGGGCAATCGAATAGATGTCTAGCGGCAGATTACCTATATCCACCTCAAACTCCAGGCGGTCACGTTCTTGCAAATAAACTTCGCCGCGCCAGGGCAAAGCATAATGGTTGACCGAAATACGCACCTGCTTCAAAAGTTCGGTGTGGCTATCCAGATCAAGCGATTGACTCCCGGGGGGGAGCAGGGTCGCAGCAAAAGATTGGCCCGCTCTAACCTGAGTCGGGCCACCATTTCTAAAGTTGTCCGATAACAATGTCTTCCTCTTGCAACTTGCTGGTCAGTTCGGTGATAACTTCGTAGCTGCGCTCGAACAGGGGCTTGTCAGTTTCCTGGTTGCGGGTCTCCTGTTCAAAATAGGTGGTCAGCTTTTCCAGCATCGAAGACTGACGGTTGTGGTCACTGCTCACTTCCAGCCTGACCAGCACTTTCTGGACGATTTGAATATCGAGGGCCGCCGCCATCGGAAACAAACCGTTTTGATAAGCCTCATCAACCCAATCCAACACTTCGCGCACGGTGCGATAGCCAAACTGCTGCCCGGCTTCGGCCAGACGCAAATTTATTTCTTTGAGGTGTGTCCCCACGAAATTAAGCAATTCTTCGCCGTAATCGTCGTGCAGCAAATCTAGCATATGACCGATTTCGATCCGGTCAATTTTGATGATGTTGGCGCGGTCAAGCACTTTGCGGCTGAAGGTATGGGTAGTTTCGTCCAGGTTGACCGTCCCCGTAATGTAAAGGTTGGACGCAATACTCAAATCTTGCTCGACTTCATCTTCATCGCTTTGGGGCTGGTCATACAAACGGATTTTGCGTAAATCGCCCGCCACTTCCATCCGGCTCAAAAAGTCCGAAAAATAGTATTCGGCGCGACTCAGGTTCATTTCGTCCAAACAGACAAAATATTTTTTGGGTTCGCGGTGTTGGGCCTGAGCTTTTTGAAACTCCTGATAAGCTCGATGCACGTGACGGCAAAATTCGGTGGGGACAAAGCGTTTATTCAAAATGTCGTAGCTACCCAGCAAACTCTCGTTGGACTGCCAATCCGGGCGCACGCTGACCAGGCAATACTTGCCACCAATGGCATCGGCGTAAACCTGGGTCAGCCGGGTTTTGCCACCCCCGCTTACACCCGTCAAAATTACGAACGGTTTGGACATCAGGGAGATGTGATAGCGATACACCAGTTCGTCCGGGTAGTACAGTTTTTCTTCCTTGAGATAGTCAATTACTTTGGTAAGTTCGGCGGTAATGACGCGGTTGGCTTTGGGAGTAGGTGGTTGGGCCACAGTGATGGGGCGGAGTGGGTTGCTGCTACCGTTATTCAGGGAATAGGGCCGGGTACTGGAGGCAGGGGCAGAAACTTCGCTGGCGTTTTCGATGATTTGGGCCAGGCGGTCAATCACCAGGTCGCATTGTTCGGCTTCGCTGATACGCCCAATACTACGTAGTTCGTTGCCCCGAATTTCGTGTTTTTCCTGAATACTTTGCAACGCCGGAATTATTGCGCTGCGGTCTGTCTTGCGGATATATTTGCTATAAGTTTCGCTGCGAACTGAACGGTTCCAAACCGGGCTGCTATCAATCAAACCATCCAAAAAGCGCACGGATAAATCTCGGTTGCCATAAATTTGATAGTAGGGGCGGCTAACCAGCATTCCATCGCGGCTGTCTCGCCGTTCGATACGGTCAATCACATAAATACCAACCAGATAATTAAAGTTGGGCCGATTTGTCCAAAAAAGCATTACATTACCGGGGGTGACGCTTTGCAAAAATTCGGTATATTCTTCGTCGGCAGGTTTACGCACTGTGAAGCCATCGCGGTTGAAAAGCGATAAATCGAAGCAACGGTATTCGCCTTTATCACAATACATCTGCCTGAAATATTCAGGTGCGCCGCACATCACTCGCACCGGGTTGGTACAAATGGTACCGTCATAGCCAGCGATATGCCGATTTACTTTGAGTAGCAAACAATTATCCAAGATAACCGGGTTTTTTAGGTTGGCAGGTTGGAAAGTTTCGACCTGAGCCGGGGGCGGCGGTGCGCCGAAAGGTGAATAAATGTCGCGCTCTCCTTCGATTAGTGGTAACGGTACGGGGGCTGAAAAATTGGTCACACCTACAAAACCTGTACCAACTTCTTCGTTACCATTACCATTGCTATACGAATTGGCAAAGGCATTGGCAAAAGCATTGGGCTGGGTTTCTAAATGAGCGTCCCCATTTCTGGACGGCTCATTCGGATTAGAGTCATAACTCATAGTTTATAAATTTCCTTTCTATAAGTCTATAAAGAATACAAAAGGCAAAGCCCTCTGGAGGACAGTGTGGGCCGAGGCCGCTAACTTTGGTGATAAGGACTGAAAATAATAAGAAATGGTGTTCTGAAAAAGCTGGCTGGAACACCTCTTAGGTAAGTTTACCCGTTAGACCACCGAAAAGCAAACTTCTTTGCTAACTACCCTACGCTTATCTTGCCGTGCTATAATTGCGGTAGAACAATGATAATTTTAAATCAGCTTGACCAGCTTCACTTTGAGAATTAACCGCAGATATTGACAATTGACATAATAATTAGTAGGATAAGCCGAGCATACAACCCATAATATAAGGAAAGCGGTACAAATGAACACGGCGGCGCAAGTAGAATCGCTGATAAATGAGGGTATTAGTGAGCTAAAGGTGGGGCATAAAGACGCGGCCCGCCAACTTTTGAGCCAGGCGGTGCGGACTGACCCCGAAAGTGAACGCGCCTGGTTGTATCTTTCGGCTGCTCTGCCGCCCGCCCAGGCCATCGAGTCGTTGCACAGGGTTTTGACCATCAACCCCCACAACCAACAGGCGGCACGTGCGATTGAAGCTTTGAACAATCGGGCAACTGCTGTGCCAGGGCCGGGTGACGATATTCCGACCAGTGTACCGCCAGCCTTACGTAATACCCCGCTCGAAACAGCTAATGTCCCGCCCCCAGCCCCAGGCGCGGTTGTAAATGCCCCGTACCCTCCAGACGACCCCGATATTGAGGAGCAACCTTATTCACCCTATGCGCCCCAGCCATCCGAACGTGCGCCCCAATTTGACCCGCGACCCGCCTCTTTTACTAATTATACCGAGGACGAAAACGACATAGCCATGCCGGAAAATACCAATCCGTTTGAGCAAGCGCGACTGGATAGAGGAGCAGATAGTGGGGGTAGCACGGCAAGTTTAGGTCGTCCGCTTGAGGTTGATGAGCCGGGCGACGATTTGCGAAGCGTTTTGACCCAGCCCTACGTCCTGCGTAAACAGCCCAAACGCCGCTCTGGTTTGCCCCTATTACTCGGCGGTTTGCTGCTTTTGTTGATTGCGGCGGGTGCGGCAGCGTATTTCCTAGTCTTTGCACCTGCCCCGGAGGTTAGCCCGCCCGCCACCCTGCCGACGGCGGTAGCCAACGTTCCGGCTACGACAGCCCCGACTACAGAGCCAACCACTCTCGCCGCGACGGTTGCGCCCAGCCCTACCGTTGAATTACCGACTGCGACGGCGGCAGTAGTTTTGTTACCCACGACTACGCCTTTGCCCCCTGTACTGAATTTGCAGGTGGTGCAGAATCAGCCCGCCAAACTAAACGCTTTTAACATCACCTTTAGCAGCTACGATAACCATTCGGCCAACTTTGGCGATGGCGGGGCGGGCAAATCACGCACTGGCACCCATTTCGAGGGAGCGGTGGTAGTAATTGAGAATACCTTTAATAAAGTCTTACCAGTTAGCGTCAAACAGTTTCAGGCAATTGACGGACGCAACAACTACGCGGCGGCTCTGGACGCGGGCCGTTTGCCAGCCCTGGATGTGACGCGGTTGCAACCAGGCGAACGACGGGCAGCCTGGCTGACTTTTGAGGTGGGGGACGGAACCACGCTACGGGCTATCCTTTTCAGTCCTGGCAATGTGGGCGACGAAAAAAACACGGTGCTGGTAAATCTGGTTGCGCCAGTTTTCAAAGGCAACACACCACCCGCCAATAAAACGGCAGGGGTTACGGGTACGTCGTCTATCAGCAGTACCGTCATCGTCAGCCAGACCTTCTCGGCGACAGTGAGTAGCAGCGATACGGTGACTGTTACGAATGGGTCTAGCACACTCACAGTCACGGCGACGGTGACAACCAGTGCGATTGGCAAACGGGAAACCCTAAACAACGCGGCCCTGACGGTGCTGGCTTATAACCCTGCGCCTAACGTGCGGCCCTTTATCCTGCCGTCCGGTTATCACTACGAGTCGGCCCAAATTCGGGTTGAAAATACCGATGCCAGCAAAGACATTTCGGAATACCTGAAGACGTTCCCTTTTATAATGCGTGACGGTGATGGTTTCGTCTATACCATCGGCCCGCTCACGTCGGACGGCCCGGAGCATTTTGACCCTGCCAAGTTTGCAGCTACCGCCAAAACCCCCGCCGTCACCAAGCTTACCGGAACTGTCTATTTTCTGGTGCGCGACTCGGCCAAAAACCAACCGCGTACCCTGGTCTGGTACGCGGGCAACGACTTAGAAGCCCAGCGAGTAGAAGTAAATCTAAAGGGGTAAAAGGATATATGAGGCCAAACTTTTATCAATATCAGCGTGAGCGCACTCGAATTTTACTCGGTTGGGGACTGGCTAATGTGGCTGGGGGCGCGGTGGGTGGCTGGCTGAATCGGGCCAAATTCTGGCGGCAGTTTTGGGGACAGGCTTTGGGCTGGGGAGCGATTGATGCCTTGATTGCTGTTTTTGGTTTGCGGGGTGCCAGCAAGAAGCTATCGCATCCGCCGAGCCAGCAAGCGTTAGCCAAAGACATCCGCTTTTTCCACCGCTTGCTTTTCATTAATGCTTTTTTGGACGTGGGCTATATGGCAGCCGGGCTGATTATTCGACAGCGCGGCAAATTTGATCCACAGGTACGCGCTGGCATCGGGACTGGCTTCGTAGTGCAAGGCTTTTTCTTGTTTATTTATGACTCGCTGCTGGCCCGCGAGGTCAAGCGTCGCTGGCTGTAATCATTCACTATCTTAGTGGAGAGGCTATTTTGTAAGGTATGGCTCTGCCTATAGATGTGGTTGGTATATTCCATTGACGGCCACCACACCCAGGGGGTACCCGCGCAATGTCCCACAAGTCTAGGAATTAACCAGTTTTGTGAAAACCACCAGACGCTGGCTGTAATTTTTATTTTTATTGTCAAATGTACCGTTGCAAGTAATCAAGTTTAGATGTGACTCGAAGGCACTGCCAAAGATTTTGTCCAACGGGGCTTTGTCATAATCATAAACCTGTTTGCCGTAAACCTCGAAAGTTAATTCTTTTCCTTTATCGTCTCGCACATAAACCTTATTGCCCGGTTGCAAGCGGTCCAGGTTGATAAAAACGGCGGCAGGAATATTATAGCCGTCCAGATGCCCGTCAATCACAGCGTTACCAGAGTTGCCCGGCTTCACTCCTAAGTCGAACCAGGCCACGTTGAACACGTCTTTAGGCACGTCCATCGCTCCGTTTGCCGTCTTGCCCACGTGTTCCACCTTCGCGTTTACCCCAATGACCGGAATACGCAGCTGAGTCGGCAGGATACCCACATCGGGAATAGTCGTAGGGCTGGGTGGGGGTGGCACGTTGGTAGCAGTCGGGAGGGCGATGGTAGTGGTAGGTGCGGTAGTAGGCGCAAGGGTGGTGGCATTTTCGGTAGTAGGTTCAGGGGTGGCCGTTGGTGCGGGCGCATTGGTAGTGGTAGGTGCGTCAGTAGTGGTGACTAGGGAGGTAGTAGTAGCGGCTATACTGGTAGCAGCCACCGAGACCGCTCCGGCCTGCGAAGTCGGGTTGACAGTGTCCCCACAGGCCGCAATTAGTAGCATTAAAAACAAACCTGCTAAGGCCGCCCCTATTGATTTTCCAAACTTCTTGTGCATAACCTCTAACCTTTATGGATAGATTTCAAGTAAGCAATAATGTTGGTCAAATCTACATCACTAACTTGATCGGTGCCAAACTTGGGCATAAAGCCGCGTCCATTCCGCACATTAAAGGTGACATAAGCCGGGTCAATGGCGTGGGGACTGGTAGAAAGGTTTGGGCCGAAACCAGCTTCCGTGCCGCCATTGGGGTGACAACCCATGCAAACAGTCAGAAATACCACTTTACCTTTGGCTGGGTCTCCCGTCGCCCCTTGCGCGGCAGCACTGCTGCTGGCAGCAGTAGTGGGTGCGCTTGTTGTAGCGGCAATAGCGGTAGTTGGGGCTGTCGTGGTCACTACTGTAGTCGTAGCCGCAGTGGTGGTCGCGGCAACCGTAGTTGGGGCGGCAGTAGTGGTGGTGGCGACCGTAGTAGCCGCAGTGGTGGTGGTGGCAGCAGTGGTCGGCGCAACAGTGGTGGTCGCTGGCAGAATAGTGGTCAAGACCGACGTAGAAGTGGCAGCAGTCGTTGGCGCGACAGTGGTGGTAGAGACTACAGTGGTAGTGGCAGCGGCGGTTGTGGTAGTAGTGGCAACCGGAGTAGCGGTCTCACCACAGCCTGACAAAATCAGGATTGTAAGTAAGGCCAAAGCAGCCAACCCACCTCGGATTTTTAAGTCAGCCAGGCCAGCCAGGTTCTTTAGCATTTTGGTCATCTCCTCCAACTTTCTAACTATGTCGTCTTGCAAATCAAGCTTTTTTCAGGTATCCTTGAAATTGCCGCGTTTGATTGCAGGTTTCATCATACCAGATGCTGTAGTCAATTAGTAGTTCAGAAATTAGCCAATTTTTGTCCAACTGCTGTCCGCTTACAACGGCGCAAAAGAGAAAGTTAAAGATGGCCTGGTTTACCCAATCCACGAGCAAGTCGGCTGCCCCTAAAACAGAATTGCCGCCCTGGACAGATTTCTGAGAACTGGCGATAGACACGCCCGATACGCCGGAAACGCTGGCGATGGGTATGTTTTCTCCTTCGGTTCGAGGGAATTTACTAGACTTAGCCCATATTTGGGCAGACGCGGACGGCCCGGACTCGCCTTATCAGCCGATACCATCGCATTTGCAAGTGGTCTGGCAGGACGGGTTGCCATATTGGACTGGCTTAAATGCTGCTGACCAACAGGCTATAGAGCGTGTAACGGGTAGTGTGGAGCAATTATTGACGCGCCAGGAAGTGCGTTTGAAGTGGCTGCCTTTCCATAAATATCGCGATTTGTACCCACCCATCAACACGGACGGACAGGCTCAGGCTGCCCCTCTATGCCCGGCTTTTACCCTCGTGGCGATACCCGCCAAATTCAGGATGCCCAGCCCGCGTTACAGCCACACCCATACCCAGGCTGAACTGAAAAATCACCCGCCCATTAAGGTGCGCTGGCCCGAACCTGGCTTTGGCGGTCTGCGCGACTTTTTGCTGGAAGCGATGAAGTTGGAAGGCATTGAAACATGGGGTTGGCCGACAGCCCGCGGATTATTGGGAAAAGCTGCGGGCCTCAATCTGGAGGGGAAAAATCACCTGGCAATTTTGGCCGTAGCAATTGCGCCCTGGTTTGCTACGTCAGCCAGGTCTGTGAATGAAACCGAGGCGGTTACGCTGACTAACAGCCAGCTAATGGCTGCCCAATCGCCCGAAATTAAGCATATCGGCACCGCAGTTGCCAAAATGGATTTTTATCTGTTTGCCACACCTTAAAGCTTGCCGCGATATTTGGCAATCATCACTGCCACGAGCAAGATAGTTGAACCTACCAAGAGCGCAATCATCAGTGTATCGGTCATTTGGGGCATCTGCTTAACCTTCCTTCTTTAATATAACTACACCTCGATAATTATATTCGTAATAGGGGGAAATTCTGTATTCTGCGCCACCAAAAACCATCCAGGGATTAGCTGGCAAAAAGAGGGGAGATGCACCAGGAGGGATTCGAACCCCCGACCCTCGGTTCCGAAGACCGATGCTCTAGTCCACTGAGCTACTGGTGCAAGACAAAACCAGCGATGGCGGAGAGGGTGGGATTTGAACCCACGAAGAGTTTCCCCTTACCCGTTTTCGAGACGGGCGCACTAGGCCACTATGCGACCTCTCCCTGAAATAACAACTTGAATTTTGCCAGAGCGAAGGAGATTATAACACAAACGAACTGGGCTTTCAAGCTACTTGACTCGGCCCTGATTTTGTAGTAACATAAGCGTTGCCGGACGGAGGACTGTGAACCCCGCCAGGTTCGGAAGGAAGCAACGGTAAGCGGCAACCTTCGGGTCGGCACTTTTTAGAAAACAAAAATTAAGCGGCGTTTGCCGAAGGAGGCGTGACAATGGGAGTTGTAATAATTATGAGTGCAACCAAAATAATCCTATCACGTTCTCGGCAGGCTGCTTAATAGCTTTTTGGGCTTTCGCAAATTTTCAGGTGTGGCGGGTTTGATATATTCAACCCATAATGTTGGCATCTGAAAAATAAAAAGTCAGAGCTTTAGGGTCGTCCATACCGGGCGGCCTTTTTGATTCCCCAAAATCTTCGAGCCAAACCCTAC
The DNA here is from genome assembly GCA_038207455.1 of Chloroflexia bacterium. Taxonomy (GTDB): domain Bacteria; phylum Chloroflexota; class Chloroflexia; order Chloroheliales; family Chloroheliaceae; genus JBBQZT01. Next base: position 8,907 of record JBBQZT010000104.1, on the reverse strand, counting down.
CGCGAACGTGAATCAGTATTTATTGACCGTCAGCTAACAGCCATTAGCTACAGACAGGGAACTTTTTGCTGTCAAATTTAGGCCGGTTGCTGACAACTGCTAACTATAAAAATTTAGGAGAAAGAAATGCCGAATAAGTCAGCCGAATTAGCTGAACTGGAAACCTTCTTCGAGGAGGGTTGGATTACCGAAGTGCTTTACCGGGTCAAGAGCGGCAAAGAAGCTACCGTCTATTGCTGCCAGTCCGACGAGCGGGTGAGTGGTATGAACCTGGTAGCAGCCAAAATCTATCGTTCGCAACAGCACCGCAGTTTCAAAGACGACTCGCTTTATCGTGAAGGCAAGGAAATCTTGGACAAGCGTATGAAGCGGGCCTTTGAAAAGAAAACCCGCACGGGGCGTAAGGTACAGTATAGTTCCTGGATTTTCTACGAGTATGAGACCCTGACGACGCTTTACCACGCCGGGGCTGCCGTGCCAAAGCCACTCTCGCAGGGGAACGGCGCAATTCTGATGGAGTATTTTGGGGATTACCACATGGCCGCCCCACTCCTTAACAACGTCGAGCTTGAGCGGCACGAAGCCCAGGCCGTATTTGACACGCTGATGCAAAATATCGAAATGTGGTTGGCTCATAACCGCGTACACGGAGACTTGTCGCCGTTCAATGTTTTGTACTGGCAGGGACAGCCCATCATTATTGACTTCCCGCAGTCAGTTGACCCGCGTTTCAACCATAGCGCGTTTACTTTGCTGGAACGGGATATTGATAACATCTGCCGCTTTTTAGAGCGGTTCGGAGTGCAGGCTAATTCAACGCTGTTGGCCGAACGCTTGTGGTGGAAGTTTCAAAACTCGCAGTTATAATAGCTAAATCGTTAAAACCCGATTGCCAAGACAACCGGGTTTTAATCTCTTGCAAAAATATTTACTCAGGTGGGCGTTAAACAGCAAACCTCAAGTATTGTTACGCCGCATTATATTAGCATTGGTTTTAGCTCGTAGCTCGAAGCCTATTAAGTTACCGTTGGTCGAAAATAGCCGTTATATAGCGATTGCCGGCCCCATCAACCGCTTCGCCAATCCCGATAGTCTGATAACTTCCGGTGTGGATAATACTGCTGTGCGTACCACTGTTTAACCAACCGTTCATAACTAAACCTGGAGTTTGACTGGCACTAGCATTAGTTTTGGCAATAATTTCCCCACCCAACGCCCACTGCACTTGATAGTCGTTCAGGTAATTTTTGAAGGTTCTGCCATCGGGTTGTTGATGCGAAAAGTAGTTTCTGGTTGCCATATCGTTACTACGCGCACGGGCAATCGCGGTCAAAGTAGCGTCCATCTGGACGGGAGCCAGGCCGCTTCGCGAGCGTTCGGCGTTAATCAAATCCAGGGAACCTCTTTCCTCGGCATTCAATTGGTCGGCAGGGGAACCGTACCGCCATTGATAATAATGCCGCCCGATGTTACCCATCTCTACTCGCCACGCAGCATCATTGGTGGGGCTATAAGTCAACACTCGACGTTCAAATAGTTGGATCAAAACATCGTGGGACTGACCACCTACCCTTACCTGCGCCCACATTGGTTCGCTGATGGGATAACCCAAAGCAAAGACCCAATTAACGCTCAAGCTGTTCATCCAACTCCACAACACATTCGGGATATTGTGGCCCAACTCGTTATTGTAAGCGGCTATCCGTACTCCATACTTGTCAAAACTACCGCTAGAGCCTAATTCACCATGCGCCCCAATGGTGTTACTTACGCCTGCTCCGATTGCCGAATTAGCCCGGCGGTCTCCCGCCAACGACGCAATGTTCTGGAACGAGCCATAGGTTGGGCCGATATTATCCGGGTCGCCCGCCACTGGCACCTGAGCCGCCCCTCGATTAACAAATTGACCATCACCAACCTGCATCTGGCCGCTCACCAACTCCTTAGTCAACAAGCCGTTGCTTACATACCATTGGCTGCCGCTGTCCGCCCCTTGATTGGTGATTTCCATGCGGCTCTTATCGAAATATTCGACCAAACGATGACCGCCAGGAGCTTCGCCATAATCTTCAATTTGAGTAGTGATACCGTTTGGCCCCCACAGCCAGGTGCGGGCTACTTGCCCACTTGCTACTACTTGATCAGTAGTCTGCCAGACCCGTTGGAAAGCGTCAGTCGTGTTATTCGCCGCTGCCAACCCCGGCATAGTCAAGCTCAGAGAATAAAGAACCATCAGTGCTAAAAGGACTTTGCGTAAGCCTCGAACTTTGCTACTACCTGGATTTTTAATGTTTGAATGTACGCTGATTATCTTCAATCTTGACTCCTTTTCAGTTACTGTCCCGTTTCAACTGTATGTGTCCCAGGCTTTACCACAAGCTTATTGGTGTCTCTATAGCAATTAAGTTTAACCGTTTTAGTATTTTTGTAACCTACCAACATTGTAGCACGTAGTATAATATTGGTAAGAGGAAATAAGTCACAGTTAAAGGATGCTATTAGTCCTAATGTTAGCTATAAGGACAAAAGGAATTTTAATGACAAAAGTTTTTGAGCAGCAACCCAAACCAGGCGTTACTACAGCCAAATTTTCCTGGCAGAATCTTTCGCCAGGTTATCTTTGTCTTTCCCCCATGTGCGGCGTAACCGATAGTGCTTATCGCCAAATCAGCAAGAAACACGGCGCAGACGTAGTTTTTACCGAAATGGCAAGCGCAAATATGTTGCTGGCCGCACCTCATCGCAACGAAGCTTATCTGCATTACGAGGAGTGGGAGCGTCCTATAATCTGTCAGCTTATGGGCGGAGACCCAGAAACTATGGTCAAAGCAGCCCGACTAGTAGAGAGTTTAGGCTTTGACGGCATAGATGTCAACATGGGTTGCCCGGAAAAGAAAATTGTGGGTAACGCTTGTGGTTCGTCGTTGCTAAAACACCCTGATACCGCCGCCCGCATCGTGGATGCAATGGCAAATGCTACTAACCTACCAATCTCGGTCAAAATGCGTAGTGGTTTCCAGGAAGGCACCAGTGTTCAGCCCGAATTCGCTCTTAGGATGCAAGCCGCCGGGGCGCAAGCTCTGGCTATCCACCCGCGTAGCAAAGAACAAGGCTATAAAGGTGCGGCGGATTGGAGTATTACCAAACAAATTGTAGAGGCAGTCCAAATTCCAGTGGGTGGTAGCGGGGACGTGACAGACCGAGCCGCCATTGCGCGGCTTCAGCGTGAGACGGGCGTAATTGGTATTTGGGTAGCGCGAGGAGCGATGGGCAATCCCTGGATTTTTGACCGCACTCGTACTGAGCCAGTTACTCTTGAGGAAGTAGTTCAAACCGTGCTTGAACACGCCCGTCTGGTGCTTGAACTTAAAGGGCCACATGGTATTGTTGAGCTTCGCAAGCATCTGACATGGTATTTTAACGGCTTCCCTGGAGCCGCAGCTTTGCGTGAAGCTTGCAAAACTGTCAATACTTACGAGGATATTGAGCGTTTGATAGACCAACATCTAGGTTTGTATGTCGCCGCGTAAATTGTTAAAGTTCAAAAAGGTTTTGAGGTGAAAAGACTACTTGAAAGCGACCCGGTCATCAGCCACGAGCGTTCATCGGGCCGGAGGCTCAGGGTAATATTTGTACCTTGCCCTGGCTTAGAAGTGATGGCATAACTAGCATTGACCAAACGGGCGCGTTCTCTCATATTCAATAATCCAAAACTGCCCCGTTCATCATATTGCGCCATCACTGCCTCCACCTCGAAACCTTTACCATCATCTTGCACAGTCACCAGAATTTCTTTGGGGCTATAAGTTAGTTTTAGCCACACATTTTTTGGCTGGGCGTGTTTCCGAATGTTATTAATCGCTTCTTGTATGATAATGAAAAAGGTGTTTTCGGCATTATGCGACAGGCGATAATAACTTCCATCAGGTTGCATAAAGCCTTCGACTTCCAAATGTGTCTGCCAGCGTTCGCTTTGTAGTTTTTCGACGTAAGCTTCTAAAGTTGGAATTAGCCCCTTTGTTTCCAACATCAAAGGACGCAAACCAAACATCATAGTGCGGATGTCTTTGGCCGTGTTCAGTACCACTTTTTCCAATTCGTCCAATTCTGGCAATACTTTTTTTGGTTCGTTTGCCAGCAATCTTTTGATTATACCAATCCGCATCGCAATCCCGCTAATCACCTGGGCTGGGCCGTCGTGCAAGTCCCGTCCAAGCTCCCGTCGTACTTCCTCCTCTTTCGCAATCAATTTATCTCTTTCGCTGGTCACACTGGCGTATAACTCGGCGTTCTCAATGGCAATAGCCGCCTGTGCCGCCAACGTCAGCAACAAAGACAAATCATTACTGGTAAACTCTCCGTCTAATTTGTTGATACCTTCAATCACACCAATCGTCTTATCTTTTGCACGCATTGGAGCGCAAATTACTGTGCGTGTCCGAAAGCCCGTCGCCTGGTCAACCTGTTGGTTAAAACGCTCATCCTGTGCTACATCATTTACAATTAGAGGTTTGCCCACCCGCGCTACGTAACCACAAATGCCCCGCTCAATCGGCTGTCGAAACTCTTTGGGCTGGTTGCTATTCAGCAAGTCCGGCACTTGAAAAATTAGTTCGTTGGTATTTTGGTCAAGCAGCATCAAGGTACAATTTTCGGCCTGTAATAATTCGGCGGTAGTGTGCATTATTTGCTGCAATAATTCGGGCAGATCGTGGTTTGAGGTGAGCGAGGCCACAATATCGGTCAGTTCTAGCAAATCATCTACCCGCCGTTTAACCGCAACAGCCGAACGTAAATTAAGCCAGTTATTTGCCACTGCCCGGCTAAAAGCATTCAGCGCAGTTTGGTCAGGTTCTTTCAAAACAAAGGTTTGTTTGGGGCCATTTTCCAGCATCAAAAGCAGAAAACCTAGCGGCGACGTACTATTATAGGCACACAAAGGGATAGTTAAAACGTGCCTATCTGAATGGATTTGCGATGGTAACTCATAAATTGTATTAGTCCTGGGCAACCATAATCCCAACGGGTTAATATTGGGTAAGGGTAGCCCTAATTTGGTATAAGTATTGCGGGTCTGAGCCAGTTGTAAAACCAGATAACGCCGTAATAGCTGGGCTTCTTGACCCGCTTCCTGACCTTCCTCGAAATCGAACAAAGCAATCATACCGCTTTGCGCCCGCGTTATTTGCAAACCCGCGCTTAAACTCTTTTCCAAAAAAGCAGTATCAGCTTGAAGCGTGGCTATTTCGCCCAGAAAATCCAACAAGTACGCTCTATCTAAGTCCATATCCCATCACTTGCCTACATATTACTAATTAGCCTGGAACAACGCCCTGCCCACTCGTATCAAGGTTGCCCCTTCTTCGATTGCCACCTCGAAATCGTTGGTCATTCCCATTGAAAGTTCGCACCATTGTGGCCCAAGCGGTTGGTACTGCTCGAATAACTGTTGTAAACCCTGGAAAACTGGGCGCGTCTGTTGCGGGTCTGCAAAATTGGGCGCAATCGTCATCAAGCCGCGAAGTTCCAGATGCGCCAGCTTCAAAACCGCCTCTACTACCGCAGGCAACTCCGTCGGGTGCATACCTTCTTTGCTTTCCTCGCCTGAAACGTTGACTTGTAGCAAAACTGGTAGCCGCTTCCCGTGTAGCTCCGCCTGGTGGTCAAGGGTTTGGGCCAGATGCAGACTGTCCAGCGAATGTACTATATCAAACAAAGCTACCGCTCGCTTTGCCTTGTTGCTTTGCAAATGCCCAATCAAATGTAAAGTCGGTGAAATTTTATCTGCTTCAGCTTCCAGATCTTCAAAGGGAGATGGCACAAACCTGGCCTCGGCATCGGAAATACGGTTTTCGCCAAAATCGCGCAGCCCTAGCCGCCCCATCTCGGCCACTTCCTCACGCCCTACTGTCTTACTGACACCTACCAATTTTATTTCGGCAGGCTTACGCCCAGCTGTACTCGCCGCTGCTGCTATGCGTTGGCGTACCTCGGCCAGATTTGCCGCCAGGTAGCCTAAGTCATTCGTTGCCATTGTTATATGCTCGTTTTTCCACCAATTGTCACCACACAAAACCCACCCCTGTACAAAGTAGCAAGTGGCTTTTGCTGTGTTTACCAGGATTATAGCAATCTACGCCGCTTCTGTCTAATCCCACCTTTTTAGTAAGTGTTCAGAGGTGGGGTAAACGAATTAAATGTAGGCGGCGTGTTCCCGCGCCTGCACGGTACACAAGTTAGCCAGCATAGCGAACGGGGGGACACGCCGCCTACAAGAATTTTGTGGTGCAAAGTGAAAATTTGTTCGCGCTGGGCTTTGTAGTTGGCATATTTTCTGGTAGAATAGACCTGTAGCAAAACCAAGTTAGAAGGGGGTGCAAGATGAGCGACCTCGCCAATGTGTTATTAGAATTGACCGACCCAGGCCCGGAAGTTGCCCACGATGAGGATTTTCAGGTTACGCCCGCGATTGAGGAGTACCTGGAGACTATTCATAATTTGAACTCGGAAGGCAAACCAGCGATTGGGGCGAGACTGGCCGAACGCCTGAACGTCAAGGCTGCCAGTGTTGTAGGTATGGTCAAGGAACTCAAGGATAAGAATTACGTTGTCCAAAACGACCATTCCAAAGAGTTGCACCTGACACCGGAAGGTGAGAAAATCGCGGTCTCGCTGGCTCGTCGGCATCGGTTGGTGGAACGACTATTGGTGGACGTATTGCAAATGAGTTGGGACGAAGCTCACGACGAGGCTTGCCGCCTGGAACATCATATTTCATCCCCCGTCGAACGCGCCTTGACTCGTTATCTGCATAACCCTACCACCTGCCCACATGGGAATCCCATACCGGGTAGCGGGGGTGTCTTGAACCCAAACAGCCAGCCGCTTGACACTTATCAGTCGGGCAGCAAAGTAATGATTGACCGGATTGGCGAAGACGCGGAACATGAGCCGGGCTTACTGAAATTTTTGCAGAGCCATAGTCTGATGCCCGGTGTACAGTTCGAGGTCAAAGGAGCATCGCCGTACAACGAAACGGTAGTTTTGACCAGCCAGGCCGACCAAGAGATAATGTTGGGCAAGAAAACCGCCGGGAAAATTTGGGCCGTGCCAGTTTAACAAGGTTAGGGCGTGAAGGCTGCTGTCATTCCGAATGGAGGCTCTGCGTAGTGAGGAATCTCTAACCCCGTTTTCAGCTTCGCAATGACAAGGGCAGGGTTAGAGATTCCTCGTACCTCGGAATGACAAACCCCAGTCACAGATTCCTCGCTCGTGCTTCGCTCTGCAACTCTACGGACTGTGACAACATCTAAGTAGCTATAGAAAGTGCTAGAGAATGATAAATCAGGAACGGATAAAAAACCTGCTTTTAGATTTAGTAACCACCGATAGCATCAGCCGCAAGGAGCGCGAAGTAGCTCTCAAGTTGCAAAAGATAATGCAGGATATTGGGGCTGAGGTGACCATTGATGGCGCGGGCGAAGCGGTAGGTGGCAATACGGGCAACGTAATCTGCCGGATAGCTGGCAACAATCCGAGTGCGCCCCCGCTTTTTCTGGCGGCCCATATGGATACGGTGGTGCCGGGCGAGGGGGTCAAGCCCATTATTGAAGGCAATATTATTCGCACCGATGGCACGACGGTTTTGGGTGGCGACGATAAAAGCGGCTGCGCCGTGATTGTCGAAGCGGTGCGGGCTATCAAAGAAAATAATATACCACACGGCGACATCGAAGCGGTTTTTACTATTTGTGAAGAAGTAGGTTTGCTGGGCGCAAAGTTCCTGGACGTGACGGCTCTCAAATCGAAATATGGCATAGTGTTGGATAGCGACGACCCTGGCTTTTTGTTTACTAAAGCCCCAGCAGCCGACCACATGGAATGGACGATTTACGGTTTGGAAGCACACGCTGGCGTAGCTCCCGACCAGGGTATCAGCGCGATAAAAATTGCGGGCGAAGCTCTGGCAAAAATGAAATTGGGCAAGATTGACCACGAAACCGTTGCCAATATCGGCTATATCCAGGGCGGTGGGCCGACTAACGTAGTACCCAACAAAACTGTGTTGCGGGGCGAGGCCCGAAGCCTCCAAGAAGCTAAACTAGACGCGCAAACCCGCCACATGGACGAATGTTTGCACGAAGCTGCCTCCAAATATAGCGTGACGGTTGACGGCGTGACCACGACAGCTCGCGTCGAAAGCCATATCGAGCGCAGCTACGACATAATGGACGTGCCGGAAGACCACCCCGTTGTGCAACTGGTGATGCGGGCCGCTCATAACCTGAACTACAACGTCCAAAGCCTGGAAATGATGGGAGGTTGTGATGCCAACGCCCTGAACCGCAAAGGTTTGATGTGCGCCAACCTGGGTTCTGGGATGCGGGCTATTCACACTGTCAACGAATGGCTAGACGTGCGTGATTTGTACCGCAGTGCCGAGATGGTGCTCGAAGTGGTGCGGCTCAACGGTCAGGAGCAGTAATTGGCAGGCCGAATGCAGCCCTTCGATTTCAAAGAGACCATTTTAATCCGCAGCACGGTCAGCCTTTTGTTCAGCTTCGCGGCGGGGGTGATAGCGGTAGGGGCGTTTACCCAAGCCTTTTCTAGCGATGGCAGCCCGCTTTTTGTGCTGCCAGGCGTGGTGGCGGTCTGCGTGATGCTGGCTTTGTTCTGGTTCTTCGTGGAGTCTTATAACAGCCGCCAGTTTGTGACCGTTACGCCCGTCCAGATTAGCAGCCGCAGCCGGGTGAGAGGCGTGCAAACTATCTACTGGCACGACCTGGCTGGCGTTTCCGAAACTCCCTTCATGATTGAGAAAATTCGTGGTATTATGCCCATCGTCGAGATTATGATTTCGTACTATTTTTTGCTGCCCATCCCTGCCACCAGCGAAAAACGCGCCTT
>JBBQZT010000103.1:0-19596 GCA_038207455.1 Chloroflexia bacterium | reverse complement strand
GACTCTGGTGGTAAGGGCGTGCATCCTGCCGAACGTTCGCAACTTTTGAGCGGTCTTAGCCAGGGCGAAGCACGCTTGATGGAACGCGGCCCCGAAAGCCTCAACGCCCAGCCCTTACCTGTTGCCAAACCGCTTGAAGATGACGAAATCAACGCCACATCAGTGACCGACCAGTCCACCGAAGATCACACTACGAATGAACCAAACACCATTATTGAGGACGCACCCGCCAAAGCTGAAGGCAAAATACCGCCTCATGCGCCCGCCGGTCTGCGCCCTTACGAAAAGTATGTGCTACGGCCCGCCATTCAGCCGATCAGTAAACCATCCTTGTATATTCCAAACTTTGTGCCGTTTATTTTGGTGTTGGTAATTGCGGGAGCGGCTTTGCTGCTACTGTATCGCGGACTGGTAATGCCAAAAACCGACGATACTTCCAACCCAGCCACTCCAACCGTCAATATACTTTCAGCCGCCACTGTGACACCTTTAGTTAATAGTAACATTTTCGATGGTAACGCCACCAATTCAATCACGGCCACCGTTACCAGGGCGGGTTCGGTGATGTCGCCTCCGCCTTTCTTTACACCGCTAACCACACCTACAGCTCTCAACACCACGCCAGCAGTGGTAGTCAACCCTGTCCAACCCGTAGCCGTAAATGCACCTGGTAGTGCTAACAACATAAACACTGCTACCGCCGTTCCAGCCACTGCTACCGCCCCGCCGACAGCCGTTCCACCCTCGCCCACTCCAGTCGGCCCTACTCCAACGCCTACCCTTGACCCTAACGCGACGGTGACGGTGGAAGTGAGCGTAAACCAACAATCAAGCTGGATCGGGGTGACAGTTGATGGCGAATCTAAATATGCCAAGTTTTTTACTTTGGGGGATGCGCCTCTGATTTTCACGGGTAAGCAAATCGAGGTGCGGGCTGGTGCGCCGGGTGTGGTACTAATAAAGGTCAACGGTGTTTCCAAGCCTTACACTACACCCAACAGTGGCATCGTCACGCATATTTTCAAAGCGGACGGCACCGACTCTATTGTTAAATAGGATTAGGAGATTAGAATTAAATGGCTTCGAGCTTTTCATTTGATGTAGTTTCGGATTTTGACCGCCAGGAATTGGTAAACGCGGTTGACCAGACCGTGCGCGAGGTTGGCACCCGCTATGACCTCAAAGATACCAAGACCGAAATCTTGCTGGAAGAAGAAAGTATCAAAATAAACACCGCCAGCGAGTTTACTTTCGAGGCGGTTAAGGATATTTTGACCTCAAAGGTGTTGCGACGTGGTTTGTCGCTCAAAATTTTGGACTTTGATAAAATCGAGGAAGCTTCGGGTGGCCGCGTGCGGAGCGAAATTAAGCTGAAAAAAGGCATCGCCCAAGAGCTTGCCAAAGAAATTAGCAAAACTATCAGGGATAACACCAAAGCTACCGCTCAAATTCAAGGTGACAGTTTACGTGTGACTAGCAAAAGCAAGGATGATTTGCAAAGTGTCATCGCCTTGCTCAAAGGCAAGGATTATCCCGTGCCGCTCCAATTTAACAACTATCGCTGAAATAACGTACTATTCACCGCAGAGGGCGCAGAGAATTTAGCAAAGAGATCTTGCAACTCCGAATTACCGCTTACTTATTTCTGCCTAGCTGAATAGTTATACGAAGAAAGGCAAACGCAAATTACCGATGACGTACAAAACCAATAGGAGACAGCCGAAATCAAAGGGGTAAATGATACTGTTCAAGCTGAAACGTTAGACCAGGAATTGCCTGACCCGATTTTCAAAGAGATAACCCAGCTAGAAGGTGGACTGGTCGGGTTACAAGCCATCCAAACCGAATACCAGCATAGTTTCAGGAGCGATTTGGTACTAAAATCCCTAAAACCAGACAAGTTGAAGGGAACATTTTTTAGGTTCTTTCGTACTTTTAACAGCTTGGAATTCAAGTCCGAAAACGACAAGTCTGACAAAGAGCGTTTTAACCTGGCCGAAATACGAGCGAGACTGCTGCTTAATGCAAAAATTGGTGCAACCTACGAAAACACCCTGAATATAATAGTTTGCTCACGCGAACCAAAGAAACTGCTCAATTATATTCGTCAACGTGGTTATGAGGTTGTGGCAATCGAAGGCCAGCCCTGGCTTTTGCAATGCAAAGTCGGTCTGGTAGATGTAGTAGTGGTAATTTGCCACAAAATGCCGCTCGAAAAAATATACTATCCCTGGCTAATCTTCATGCCAACTAATAATGCCAAGTGGCAAAAGTTAGTGGAGCGATTACTGGCAGAAGGCCAATTCAAGCTGTTGCTGGCGATGCAAAGAATGAGACCAAAGGAGTTTCAAATGGTTGAGATTTCAAATGAGCGGTGGGAAGAACTTATTGAGCAGATGGGTCCCAAACAGAGAGCGAAGTTGGAAGCGGACCAGATGGAAGCCAGCAAGCTATTTATACAACGAATGCGAAAACAGGGCTGGCCCGAAATGATAGCTGGAATAGTTTCGGTCTTGAAACCCGAAGAACGGGTCGCTGGCCTCAAGCCTGAAGAACGGGTCGCTGGTCTGAGCCAGGAAGACCTTAAAGCTTTGCGTAAGCTTTTAGATGAACAGAAGGATTAATGAAAAAAAGTAGCTACAGTAATTTGAAGTTAAGTGTTCCGGTGCGGCGTGCCAACATCGAAAACCGCTCCTTTTATATTTTGACGCTCGGTTGTGACAAAAATACCGTAGATAGCGAGGCGATAGGCCAGCTTTTAGGGGCGTATGGCTTGCGCGAGACTATGAAACCCGAACGCGCCCAGGTTTTGATTGTCAATACCTGCGGCTTTATTGACGCGGCGACGCAGCAATCTTTGGGAGCTTTGCAAGAGTTGGGCGCGAGTAAACAACCTGGACAGGTGTTGGTGGCGGCAGGTTGTTTGGCGGCGCGGGCTTCGGGTATGATAAAAGAGGCTGTTCCGGCGGTAGATGGCGTAGTAGGCGCATTGCGGTGGGACGAATTTGGGCCGATGCTGCAAAATGCGGGGGTAGATATTGACCAGGGAGCAAATACGGTTAGCTACGGTTTGTTGCGCCGCAAGAAAAAGCAAGGCCCAACCGCCTACCTCAAGATTTCGGACGGTTGCGATGCCGGTTGCGCTTTTTGTATTATTCCCGTGATGAAAGGCAAACACCAGAGTCGTCCCACCGAGCATTTACTGGCTGAGTTGCGCCAATTAACTCAATCGGGGGTGCGTGAAGTAGTGCTGGTGGGTCAGGATACCACTTTTTATGGCCGGGATAACGGAGACAAAGATGGCACGGCTCATTTACTAGAGCAAATGGCCCAGGCTGCACCTGATTTGATGTGGCTGCGGATGATGTACGCTTACCCACGCTTCGTTTCACAAAAACTGGTGGACACAATGGCAAGTTTGCCCCAAATGGCTCACTACATTGATATGCCTTTGCAACACGCCCATAAAGCCACCCTGCGCCGGATGCGCCGTCCCAGCGACCAAAGCGAAACGTATGGCACTATCGAGCGTCTGCGAAATGCAATGCCCGACATCGCCATCCGCACCACCTTTATAGTTGGGTATCCGGGCGAAACCGAAGCCGAGTTCGACTATTTGTTGAAATTCATTGAGGAAACGGAGTTCGACAACGTGGGCGCGTTCAAGTTTTCGCCCCAGGCCAACAGCCCAGCCGCCAAACTCCCCGACGCGGTAGATGAGGAAACCAAACAACACCGCTATGAAGCAGTAATGGAGTTGCAGCAACGGATTTCGCTCAAAAAGAATACAGCGCAGATTGGGCGCGAACTGGATGTTATAATAGATGGAAGCGGTACAGTAGATTACGGGCCGCGAGATAGCCGTCCAATTTTGGTGGGCCGCAGTTATCGCAGCGCACCCGAAGTAGATGGTATGGTCTTTATCGAACCGGGTCAGGGTCACAATTTCGACGCTGCCGCGCCCCGCCCGGTAACTGCTCGTGTGCGGATTACGGACGCAACCGAGTATGATTTGTGGGGAAACCTGCTTTGAACCTCGCCGATTTTTTAAGCTGGTCGCGTATCTTTGCTACGCCTGTCGTGATGCTGCTACTGTTCGCCGATGGCTGGCCGCCCGCCTACATTCTGGCAGCGATATTGTTGGCGTTGGCTGAATTTACCGACGTGCTGGACGGCTATATAGCTCGTCGTCAGAAAAGCGTTTCCAATCTAGGCATCTTTCTCGACCTGACCGCCGATAAGCTGTTCACCGCCGGAGTGCTGGTGATGATGATTGAAAAACATATGATTTCAGCCTGGCTGGTGGCAATTATTTTGGGCCGCGAGTTTTTGATTACTGGGATGCGGACTTACGCGGCGGCGGAAGGCGTAGTTATTCCGGCAGGCAAGCTCGGCAAACTTAAAACCGTCTTTACTGCCATCGCCCTGACCTGGCTGGTGGTATGGGCCGATGGAGTATTGAACCAAAACGGAATTCTGTTTCAGGCCGACAAATGGACAGTGGGTGATTTTCAACCCTTTCACTTGTTTTTGGAGTTAGCCTGGCCGCTCGTTTATTGGGTAGTTTTTATGACGGTTTGGAGCGGTTACTTGTATATGAAAAACGCGGCTTATCTTTTTCGGGGCAAACCTACCGCCAAACGTCCCACCAGTCCCGAACCGCCACCAGACAACCGTAGCCAGCGCGTCGTCCCATAATCTATGGTAATACAAGAGCAACATTATGAGCCAAAATCTTAATGGTAACGGCAAGAATAGGCCGCAACGCAAATCTTACCAGACCAGTCGTTCGCCCTACCGTCTTAATAGTAGGCCCGCTTCTGCCGCCAAATTGGGAGAGCCAGTCGTGCAGCAGGGAACTTCGCGCGTTCGCGCCCTTAGATTTCCCCGCTTGCGCCGCCCTAAACGCACCCCCGAAATTACCGAAAACCAACGCGATGCCGACCCACGTCGGAAAATTCTTAAAGACCGTCTGCCAGATGAAATCGTCCTCAAATATTATCGGCGTAGCAAGTGGCAAATTCTTTATCTGAGTGCCATCCCAGCTATTTTAACCCCGATTACAATTGTGGCCCTTTTCTTTTCGGCCCTGCTACCCCTACTGAGTATAGTGGCAATACCTTTGCTTATTGTAACTCTCCTATGGTGGGGCTGGACGATAATAGATTGGGGAAACGACTATCTAATCCTCACTACCAAACGCTTTGTGCATATCGAAAAGGTTTTTTTGTTTGAGTCGACGCGGGACGAAATTCGCAGCGTGGATTTTACCGAGGTCAAGCTGGAGGCCAAACGCGGTTCGCTCGAATTCGCCTTCCAAATTGGCACTATTGTGATTCAGGGCAAGGGCGGCACTATCACTTTTAATCGGGTGGCGAAACCAGATAAAATTTATCAAGAAATTGATAACGATTACAAAGAGCGGCGCAAGTCTCGTCGTAAAGAACGCGATGAATATATGGACGGCTACTTTATGGCGAAAGCCCGCCATAATGCCACCCCTGCACCCGATTATGCGGTTGACATCCCTCATCTTGAGGAAAAAGCCGGTTTTATAGCGCGGACACTTTCCGGCAAACCCATTGTTAGCATTGATGAGATGAAGCGTAAACAGATAGTCTGGCGCAAACACCCTTTTTTGCTAATAAAATCCGAGTTTATACCTTTAGTTCTCGCTCTGCTTTACTTGATTGCATTAGTCATAAGCGTGCCACTTCTGCTAGGGTTGGGCGGGCTGTTCGCAATTGTGACTATCCCTATCGCCCTTGTATTGCTCGTCATCTTGTTGGCCGTGCTATGGTATCGGTACGACGACTGGGAAAACGATGTTTACATCCTCAATATTGAAGAAGTCATTGACAGCGAAAAGCTGCCGTTTGGTTTTAACGAGTTCAAAGACCGGATCAAACTTGCCAGCGTGCAGGAAATCCAATTGAATAAACCGGGGTTCTTTCCCAATATTTTTAACTATGGTTCGGTGCAGATCAATCGCATTGGCGGCAGCAAACCTTTGACCTTTCGCAATATTCCCAACCCGGACGCAGTGCAAATGCAAATCGGACGCTGGAAGGATGCGCGGGTGGAAATAGCCGAGTCTATCGAAGACCAGCGCATAGTGGATTTTTTGGTACGCCATCGCCACAATTTACATCACTTACTGGAAGAAGATTGACACCTGCGGTTTGGATGGTTGGAATAAATTTGATGCAAGCTTGTAAGCAAAATAAATTTCGGCACAAACTCGTCACGGCTGCTCTTTGTGGGTGGATAGCGGTGGCCTTGTTATGGCCCGCTGCTAGTTACGCCCAAACTCCTACCCCGCTTGCCTCCAACTCCAGTGGGGCTAAACTTGAGGTAAAAGCCGGGTTCGACGGTAATTACAAATTGCACGAATGGGTGCCAATCCAGGTCTCGGTAGCTTTTGATAAAGCGGGCGGCGACAGCATCGTGGGGCGCATCGAGGCCTCTACCACCAATTTTGACCGTAGTTCTCCAATCTACACACGGGCCGTCCAGCTTACTCCACCCGCCCGCAAAACTTTCTGGCTTTACATAATGGGACGCGAATTTGGCTATAATCTGCAAATCCGCTTAGTGCGCGACGACGGTACGCTTATCAGCCAGACCAGCAGCCAGCTTACGGCTCTGCCCGCAGGTGTGTTTTTGATGGGTGTAGTCAGCGAAGATACCCGCGCCCTGAATTATCTCAAAGATACCAAACTGGCCCAGCCTGTGGGGAATTATTCGGCCTTTTTGTACGACGGTTATGGCGGCTACAGCGGAGGCAATAAACCGGGAGCTTCGCGCGGCAACACGCCGACGGTGACTGTCGCCAATCTTAGCCCCGCCGATTTGCCGCCCACTGGTGCAGGTTTGAGCGCGTTAGACGGTCTGGTTTTCAGCGATTTGAGTGTCAGCAGTTTCGCAGGTAACACTTTTGACCGTCCCGCCATAGCTAACGCCCTGGCTAGTTGGGTTGGGCAGGGCAAAGCTTTGATTGTGGCAGGCGATAGCGGTTTGCGTCAAAGCGATCTGTTCAGTAACTTGTTGCCAGTACAGGACGAGGGTGGCCCAATTACCCTTCCCGACCTGACGGCTTTGCAGAGTGCCAGCCACGCTCCGTCCGCTCCCGCCCTGGCTAACGGCAACGCGAATTTTACGGCGGCGAAAGTTAAGCCGCTTACTAATATACCGGGAACAGTAGTTTTATCCAAGAATGCTCAGGGCGTGCCACTCGTAGTGACGCGGCCTTTCGGTATGGGTCAGGTCTGGTTTGTCGCACCCGAACTCAAGCCGTTAGCTGGTTGGAAAGACGCGCCTCTCCTGTGGAACTGGTTGCTAACCGATTACCAGTTACATTTTTCTTACGCAAGTGAAGCTCGTCAAGCCACCCAAGCCTATTACAATCTGGAAGATTTGTTACCGATTGCCCAACGCAACGACTTGCCCGACCCCATTGCTTTGCTGGTATTTTTGGTTATATATGTGCTGGCGGTTGGCCCGGTTAATTATCTTATTTTGCGCCATTTTGACAGACGCGAACTCGCCTGGTTCACCATTCCGATTCTGACTATCGTTTTTAGCATCGGGGCTTTCGTGGTGGGTAGCAACAACGGTGTCAGCGATTTAGTAATCAGCCGGGTAAATATTCTAACTGTCGGACAAGGCAACGACGGCAACTTTAGCGGCTCCAGCACCGAACTTGCCAGCGTGTATTCCAATGGGCGCAACCACTTCAAGCTTCAAGTCGAACCAGACGCGCTTTCCAGCCATGTTTTCGAGCAAGAGTCGGCCTATGGCTACAATTTTGGCAATCGCAATTACGGCAGCAGCAGCAACCAGCCTGATGTTATCCAACAAGGGCCAGGGGGCGGCTATCCCGACTTGAACCTTAACACACGTGGCAGCCGCAACTATGCTTTTGAAAGCGATAACGCTGACAAAATAGTAGGCAAAGGTCTGGCGGCCCAGGTCACGTTCAACGGCGGCACTTTGAGCGGCACAATTGCAAACCGGACGGGGCTGGAATGGAGCGATGTTAGCGTCTTTGCGGGCCGCAAGGTGGTCAAAGTTGGCGACCTCAAACCCGGTCAGAAAGTGCAACTTGGTGTGCCGATTAGCGGTGGTACTTCGTTAGTCAACCAATTAACAGATTACAAAACTAGCAGTAACAGCAATGGATACCGCAACCGTTATTACCAGCCTAGTTCCGGCCCGCACGAATTTGACCTGAGCCAGCAAAAAGCCACAGTCCTGGAGTCGTTGTTCGGCACGAATGGCGAAGGCTTGAAAACAATTGGCAACACCTTCTATGTAACCGCCTGGGCCAACAATATTAAACCCACGTTCCAGCCCGAAAACCGTACCGAAACCAACAATAACCTGACCCTGTTGTTCGAGCCGCTAACTGCCAGCTAATCGTTAGGTCAGCGTAAAAAGTAGTAATTGTTCAGTCCTGGGTGGTTTTTTGTAGGACGCGCAGCGGCTCCGTCAGCCGATAGTTTCCAGGGTTGCCACGATAGCGAAATCGGCTGACGGAGCAGCCTCCTACAAGCGTCCCAAGTAGTTACAAAACACAAAATGATTGAAACTCTACCAAAATCTAAGCTTGAATCAGGTTCAGACGCACTTATAAAGCCGACTACCAACATTGTCGAGGTGCGCGACTTGACCAAGACCTATGGCAAGCAGAAAGCTTTGGCCCAGGTTAATTTTCAAATCGAGGCGGGCGCAATCTATGGTTTTATCGGGCCAAACGGGGCTGGCAAAACCACTACTCTCGGCATCCTGGCAACCCTGCTCCAACCCACCAGTGGCGAAGCGTATATTTGCGGTTTGCCGCTTAGTCAGAGCAAAAACCATTACGAAATCCGGCGGGCGGTGGGTTATTTGCCGGACGGCTTCGGGATTTACGAGCGGATGCGGGTATGGGAATATTTGGATTTTTACGCTGCCGCTTTTCGTATTCCCCAACCCCGCCGCACCGCTTTGATAGACGATTTGCTGAGTCTGGTTGACTTGACTTCCAAACGTGACGCTTATGCCACTGCCCTTTCGCACGGCATGAAACAACGTTTGGGCCTGGCGCGGTGTCTGGTACACGACCCCCAACTTTTGCTGCTGGACGAACCAGCCAACGGGCTTGACCCACGCGCCCGCGTCGAGCTACGCGAACTGCTCAAAGAACTTAGCCGCATGGGTAAAACCGTGATTATCTCGTCGCATATTTTGACCGAACTATCCGAGATGTGTACCCACGCGGGCATCATCGAGCGCGGCCAGATGTTGGCGACGGGGCGCATCAACGATATTTTGCAGCAGTTAGGCGGCAGTACCCGGCGGGTGCAAGTCAAATTTCGAGCAGTCGCGGCCTATGCAACTTTTATCGCCCAAAGCCTGGAACGCGCTCCCAACGTCACTGTTGTACACCCATTCGAGACCGAGGCAAGCTCTAATCTTTTAGGTTTTGAACTAGAACTCAACGGCGACGAACAAGCTCAGGTGGAGCTTTTGCGGTATATAGTAGTTCAGAAGCTGCCCCTCTACGCCTTGACCGAAACCAAAGGCAATCTGGAAGATATTTTTATGCAAATTACGCAAGGGGCAGTGAGCTAATAGCATTGTCATTCTGAGCGGAGGCTTTGCGGAGCGAAGAATCTGTTGCTGAAAACCTATGAATAACAGACCCTTCACTGCGTTCAGGGTGACAACAGGACGATGCTTATGCAAACTGGTGTTGGGCAAACTCTAATCCCCTAACCAATAACCTTGTGATGATAGAATTAAATTTGTGTTTGGCGGTGCATTAGGGAAATTCGAGGCGATAATCTGGGCATCCTTGCTATCGAGGTGGTCTAACAAAACTATGGCATTAATTGGATACCAGCGATTGCCACCTTTACCTTCAAAGCATAACCTATTTATTCCAAGCGTGCCAGTTTGGAAATCGTAACCTTTGCTTTGCTTCCAGCCGTTTTTACGTCCTATTTCTGAATAGAAGTCACGTATTTGTTCTGCGTTGTTTGTAGTAATAAAAACTTCTTCGGTCTGTAATTGACCGCTTATCTCGCACCCCTGAGAGGGAAAAGTCGAAACTGGACTAAGAGCGTATGGCGTACTGTTGGGGTAGGCTGGAAAAGGGTCAAGTAACTTTTGAGTTGGGTTATTAAAAACCAGTTCGACAAATACAATGAACAAACAAAAACCTATATATGTTCCCCCACCCCATAACACCAAACTCTTTAGGTTTCGTAAAGTTTTAGATTTCATTAACTTGCCCTTTCGGTTAGGCTTTTCCTCTAGTGTTAAGACGGAATAGGTAATACGTTCGTTCCGAGATTCCGTACACAGATTATTTTGTCAGGAACACCGACGGTTGATGAATCTTGATTATTAAAATCGGCACGACACACCGATGGATAAATCCATCGGCAAGCAGATTCCAAACCTGACGTGCGAAGCCGTGCCGTAGGCTAAATCAGGTTATTTTGCGGCTACGACTGTATGGATGAGGTCTTCAACCCACCTTAGTGGGTTTAGAATCTGTTTGCCGATGGTTGAAACCATCGGTGCATTCAATTGGCGATACCGAGTAAACCCGGCTTGGTGTATAATATTACTATACTGATTACAAAAGGATTTTCAAAACTTGGGTAAGATCAATTTTTTGTGCCTAATGTTGACAGCAATGGTAATTTTAGTATTGTTACCAGCTTTATATTTTTTTGTCCCTTCGGTTGCGGCCCAAAACCCAACCAGCACACCTCAGTCAACAGGCAACGCTGGGCCAGTGCCGACCCTCAAAACGCCGCCACCCACTCCGACCCCAACGCCCAATCCTTCGGTCAAAGCAGCTAAAACGCCTACGCCGACACCAAACCCTACGCCGACACCAACTTTGCCAGTGTTCAAAGACGCGCCTTCGGTGTCCGCCATCGCAGCCATTGCGGTAGATGCAGATACAGGCAAGATTTTGTATTTGCGTGACCCATACCGTCAGTTGCCCGAAGCCAGCACCACTAAAATCGTGACAGCCCTGACCTTATTGGCTATTCCCGATGTGAATATCAACGATTACACCGTAGTGGAAAAAGCCGATTTGGTGGGCGAGGCGAATATGGACTTGCACACGGGAACACGCATTAAAGTGGTAGATTTGCTGTATGGAATGCTGCTGGATAGTGCCAACGACGCGGCTATGACGTTGGCCCGCTACGGTGGTACCCATCTGCCCGGATATGGCGACCCAATCAATAAATTTGTAATCCAGATGAACCGACAGGCGGCGCGAATGGGTATGTGGCACAGTCAGTTCAAGAACCCGCACGGCCTGGACGAACCGGGCCATTACACTACCGTGCAGGATTTGGCGGTGGCGGGCTGGTATGCTTTGCAAAACCCGGTTATCTCTACTATAGTACGGCAAAACGCGGGTACATTGGACGGTTTTTGGTTCGCCAACATCTCAAACTTTATCCGACGCTATCCCGGTGCGACTGGTATCAAACCGGGCCAGACCGACGAGGCTGGGCTTTGTCTGGTGGCTTCGGCTAACCGCTTCGGCCATAATGTCATCGTGGTAATGCTGGATAATCCGCGTCTGGCTACCGAAAGCGATTTGTTAATGGATTACGCTTTTAGCCAGCTAATTTCGCAAGACCGTAGCCAGCAGTTAGCAGTAAGCGATAGCTACCAATCACTGCTACCGGGTTTGGGTTACATTGGCTACCCCACCAAAGACAGTGGCTTGTTGCCGACAACTGACAACCGCTTGCTGGGCATAGCGCATAATATAATCGAACTGCTGTTATCAACTGTGGTATAATCAAACTAAAGCTAAACTGGATTTTTAGATGGTTTCGATAGTAGGCTGCCGGGCAGCGGCCAATCACCTCTTTTAAGTAAAATGACAGCGACTTTTGTAAATGCACACCTGAATTTAGAATATACGTTGGAATGTGGTCAGGCTTTTCGTTGGAAAAAGCTGGACGACGATTTTTACTATGGCGTAATTGGCGATACTTTTGTGCGTATCCGACAGGACGGGCAGCTTTTTACCTACGAAACCACGCCTCGCCCCGACGATTACCCAGTTATCGCCCGCTATTTTGGCCTGGACGATAGCGAAGACTACCCGGCTCTGGTAGCAAAACTGGCAACCGACCCGGTGCTGGCCCGTGCCACCCAACGCTATTACGGCTTGCGCTTACTACGGCAAGAACCCTGGGAGACTTTGATTTCGTTTATTCTTTCGGCCCATAATAATATTCCTTCAATTGGCCGGGCGGTGCAGGCTATCAGCAAAAAGTATGGCGAACCGTTGGTGTTGGGCCGCTACCGTAGCTATACTTTTCCGCCACCCGCCGTGCTAATCCAGGCCCGCGAGGAAGAACTCAACCGCGACCTGGGGGCGGCTTATCGGGGCAGATTTATTTTGGATACGACAGCCCGCATTTTAGACCAAAACTTGAACCTGGAGGATTATCGCCAGTTGCCCTACAATTTCGCACATGGGGCATTGACGGGCTTTCCAGGCGTAGGGCCAAAAGTAGCCGATTGTGTTTTGTTGTTTTCGCTGGATAAACGCGAAGCTTTCCCGGTGGACGTATGGATTCAGCGAGCAATGGAGACCTGGTATTTCGGCGGCCAAAAAACCGCCTTGCGTGATATTCACCGACTGGCGGCGGCGCGTTGGGGTGAGCAGGCCGGATATGCCCAAGAGTTCTTGTATATGCACGCCCGGCATAGTTTGGGGCGGGCCGGGCCAAAGGCGGCTGCGGCCAATCTCATGGCGACTTAGTTGGGAGAAAATTTCGATGTTGAAATTTAGAAATCACTCTGTCCAGTACCATGCTTTCAAGCTTTTTAGTAGTGCTGCCTACAAAACACCGCACTGGCTACGGAACAGCTTTGCGGCAGTGGTAGGTGAGAGCTACTATTGGCTGGCCCGCGAACATAGCCGCAAGGCCGATGAAAATATTCGTCGAGTGTTGGGCGAACCAACTGTCAATCGGCGGGTGCGTCACATTGCCCGGCGTTCGTTCCGTAACTACATCAAGTATATGACCGAACTGCTCCGCAATCCATATATGACAGTGGCTGAAATCGAACAGGCAGTGGTGACAGGTAGCTGGTATAACCTGGAAAACGCCGTAGCCACCAAAGGCTTGATGACCGTGACCGTGCATTTTGGCAATTGGGACATTGCGGGTGGTTTGGTAGGTGTGAGAGGCTATCGCACTACTTCGGTTGCCAATGACTTTAACCCACCCGATTTAAATGAATTAATCCAGGGGACACGCCGCCATCGTGGTATCAGTATTTATTCAGCCTCGGAAAAAGAGACGGTTCGCAAACTTTATACGGCCCTGGAGCGACACGAGATTGTGGCTTTGGTACTCGATTCACCCCTACATAGCAGCGAGGGCGTGATTGTAGATTTTTTTGGCGCACCGGCTCGCTTCCCCAAAGGCCCGGCAGCGATTGCGCTCAAAAAGGGAGTGGCGGTGCTGGTAGGCTTTGTAGCCCGACAACCCGGCAACAATACTTACTATGCGTTGTGGAGCAAACCGCTCGAATGCGAACCAACGGGAGAACGCAACCGCGATATTCAATGTTTGACCCAACTTATTGCCCACGAGGTCGAAAAATTCGTGCGCCGTCACCCTGACCAGTGGTATATGTTTCGGCAACTTTGGCTAAACGAACCGGAAGCCGCCGAATATTATGAACAGCAAACTTTACTTAAAAATGGCAGCGTCCACAAAAAAACATTGATTAAGCATAGCAAAGATGGAATGACTCACATTCCGGCAGAAAGTGTGGCTTCGGTATAACGTGTTAATTTATTATCTTTTTCGGTTAGGGGAGTTGGTTGCACCGTTTATGCCACTCTGGTTGGGTTTCGGAGTTTGCGATATAGCCGGGCGGCTGGTTTTTTGGCTGTGGCCTGGCAAACGTCGGGTCGTTTTGTGCAACTTGACGCACGCTCTGCCTGATGCCACTTCCACTCAGCGAAACAAGATAGCCCAAGGAATGATTCAAAGTAACCTCAAAAACTATTTTGATTTATTCCGCGCTCATAAAATGACCCCCGCCCAATTTGATGCCCAAGTAACGGTCATAGGTCTTGAAAACGTGCGCGAGGCCGAGAAACGGGGCAAAGGCATCATCGTTTTTTCCGGTCACGTGGGCAGTTTTTCCTTTGTTTCTCAGGTTGCCACTCGCGTCCAGATACATTTTAACCTGACCGTCGAGCCATTCAACCCTCCCAAACTCTTTGAATTGGTACGCCGCCTACGCGAAGTTGACCCACAAACCAAATTGGTTTCGGTGGTTGGAAGCGAGCTACGCAACGTCTTTCGCGCTCTTAAACGTAATGAAATGGTCTGTCTGGCGATTGACCGTGATGTAATCGGCAACGGTGTACCACAAGACTTTTTTGGTACACCCGCTTTATTGCCCACTGGCGCAGCAGAAATTGCCTTACGCACCGGAGCAACTGTAATGCCTGTATTGTGCTACCGCACACCAGACCGCCGTAACGTCCTGCTGTTCAAACCTGGCTTCGTCCTCGAAGCTACCAAAAACCGTGCTACCGATGTAGCTCAGGGCAACGCCCGCTTATTACGCGAAGTCGAAAAAATGATTAAGGATAAGCCTGACCAGTGGGTGGTGTTGCAACCGATTTGGGACGATTGCAAATAGTATTTTCCAGCTATTGCTTTTTTTTTATTAATATGATAAGATACGCGCAGTTAGCCTGTTTTCTCGCAGTACACGGTTAGCAGAAACACCAAAGTAGTAAGTACAAAAAAATTTGAGCCTGGCTGGTATATCAACGCCTGGTTTTAGATGCCCAAAATAGTAACAATGCGCGGTTTGTCGCTTTCTATAGTTTTATTCAAGGGTCGTGGTCAAGATGAGCGGTATTGTAGGCATACTTAACCTGGATGGCAGGCCCATTGAGCCTTTGTTGTTACAACGGTTAACTTCTTATTTAGAATTTCGGGGGCCAGACGCTTCCGATACCTGGATAAGTGGCCCGCTTGGTTTTGGTCACACTTTGTTACAAACTACTGCTGATACACCCCGCGAACAACAGCCCTTTAGCTTAAATGGTCAGGTCTGGATTACAGCCGATGCCCGCGTAGATGACCGAATCACTCTGGCAAAGAAGTTGGGCCTTGATGACAGATTGCGCCGCCAACAAATTACCGATGTAGAATTAATTTTACAGGCTTATCTAAGTTGGGGTCAAAGCTGCGTCGAGCATTTGCTGGGCGATTTTGCTTTTGCTATTTGGGACGAGCGCAAACAGTTATTGTTTTGTGCCAGAGACCAGATGGGAGTTAAGCCTTTTTATTATGCTCAGGTGGGCAACACGCTGGTTTGGAGCAATACAGTCAATTGTTTGCGCTTACATCCAGATGTATCCAGCCGTCTCAACGAACAAGCCATTGGTGATTTCCTGATAGCTCGCGCCAATTATAACGAAACCACGACTTTTTTTGCTGATATTAAACGCTTGCCGCCCGCCCATATTTTGAGTGTGCAGCACGACACAAGTTTATCAATCCGCCGCTATTGGACAATGCTCAAACCGGATTTGATTAGTTATAATCACGTGAGCGACTATGTTGACCACTTCAAAGAGGTGATGGATGAGGCGGTAGCTGACCGCTTGCGTACCGAAAAGGTAGCAATTTCGTTTAGCGGTGGGCTTGACTCAGCTGTGGTAGCCGCCACTGTATTAGATGTGGCTAAACGAACAGGCAAACCACTTGACCTACAAGGATTTACGGTAGTTTATGACCAGCTTATTCCTGACCGTGAACGCTATTTTTCTGGCTTGTCTGCCGAGGCATTAGGTTTCCCTTTGCACTATCAGGTTTTGGACGGCTACGGCTTATTTGAAGGAATGGAGCAACTTGAATGGCAAATGCCAGAACCAGCTAACGGTTCTGGTGCTGGTAATTTAGCCTCAGACTTACAACGCAAAATATCAGCACATAGTCGAGTGGTACTTTATGGACACGGTGGGGATGAGCTTTTTCGGGGTAATATTACCCTCGTGGATATGTTAAAATGGCTGCCTCTCTGGAGAGTAGTTCAGTACGCTATTTGGCTGTATCAGCTACAGCGTTTCCGGCTTCCCATAGGGTTGAATTTACGGCAGCGGCTTCAAACCTTATTCGGAGAAAAAAATACCGCCACTATAGGTATGCCAACTTATCCAGTTTTTCTCAATCAAGGATTTGAAAAACGGCTAGACTTAACAGGCCGATGGGAACAAATTTATGGTGAAGATACCCACTCAACGTCAGGGCGCTTACCATCTTATGAGAAAGTTGATTCACCCTTATGGTCAATGGTGTTTGAAGGTTGTGATATAGCACTTTCGAGAACAAATTTGGAAGCACGCTATCCATATCTGGATTTGCGGGTAATTAATTATACTCTAGCTCTACCCGCTTTACCCTGGTGTTACCAAAAAAGTTTACTCCGTCAGACCCTAAAAGGTAGAATACCGGAGGAAGTACGCCAACGGCCCAAAACTCCAGTGGTGGCTGATCCAGTCTATGCTTTAATAGCACAAGGCCATAATCTGTCTGATGATCTAACACACGCACCAGCGCAGATAGAGGAATACATAGACATTGACCGTTATATCCAGGAGATTAGCCTGAGCAAACTAGGCGACTGGAATACTTCAATAAAGCTTTTGCCGATTTGTCTCGGTTATTGGCTACAACTATTGGAAATGTCGCCAATAGTAGTTTAGCTGCTTTGGGACCAATTTCAACGTTTCTTGGTACCACCATTTATTTAATTTATTACAATCTTTTTCAGAAAGGAGGAACTACAATGGACAAAAACACTATTCAGGTTGAAAAAGAGAAGCTTGCTTACCATCAACCAAAGCTTTCGCTTTTTGGCGATGTTAAGGCTTTAACTTTAGCTACTGCGAAAAATGGTACGTCTGATAATGCCAGCCCACCACCATTTACCCTCGGCACTTAAAACGGTATTTCGATAGTTTATAAAATTATTGGCCTGGGTTCAGGCTATATAAGTATATAGCTACCGAGGTTTTATTTTGACAAGGTTTGCAGTAGGTAAAATCCAAATATAATAAAGCTGGCGCGTTCTAATACCGTTTGAGGGCTTTTATTCATCAATAATCAGCGGCAAGATAACGTGACAGCTGAAATTTATCTGGAATATCTTAATTACATCATTCTTTTGCGAGATTAACCAGCCCTGACAAAAGTCGTAAGTTGGAAGGGCTGGTTATATTTTCTCTATTGAGGAACTAATAGACGTTATGGCTTCGTATTTTATGTTTGGCCTTAATATAGTTACCAACCTTGCGTTGCCCGGACTAAGCGATAATACTATTGGAGACTTTAATCAGGAAGCCGACGTACACATCTGCTTGCAGGACAGACCGCGCTGGCTGACACAATTGTTAGAGCAAGAGTGCCAACACCCAGCCTGGTACACCAGCCATTACCAGGACGAAAACGGTAAAATACACCTACAAGTTTTCAAGGTAGCTAACTCTCGCTATTTTTGGTTTAAGTATAGCGATGCGTCTGAATATGTGATTGCGGCAGATGGTAGCCAGGTTTGGGTCAACTGGTTAGCAAATACTACTCTGGAAAGAGTGACGGCCTATATAGTAGGTGCAACACTGGGCTTTGTCTTGCGCTTGCGTGGTATAAATTGCTTACACGGTAGTGCCGTCGAGATAGATGGGCAGGCCGTAGTGTTTATGGGCCGACCCGGAGCAGGTAAATCTACTACGGTAGCAGCCTTTTCCAAGCTGATGCACTGCTCTATTCTGTCAGATAACACTATTCCCCTTATTGACGAGGGAGCGCGTTTTATGGCTCAACCAGCTCATCCGCGTGTCAATCTCTGGCCCAAGTCCATCGCGGCTCTTTACAATTTTGCCGAGCCGCAGCCGCACGTCATACCTGAATTTGAGGCTATGGATAAACGTTATGTGAATCTGGCGGAAAAGGGTTACGAGTTCGGGCAGCAACCTTTACCCGTAGCGGCTATCTACCAACTAAATGGGCGTGAGCAACTTGAAACGCCGCTAATCGAAAGCTTGTCCCCTCAAACTGCGCTTCTTTACCTGATCGAAAATGCTTATCCGCGCGAACCAACCGATAAACATTCACGGGCGCGTGAGTTTCAAATAATGGGTCGTCTGTCAAAAACAGTCCCGATTCGCAAAATTACTCCTCCTGATGATATTTCGCGGTTGGGACAGCTTTGTGAAACTATTATGGCCGATTTTCGCGGTATTCACTAATTATGATTGTAACTCCAGAAGTCGAATTCTTACATATATGCGCTCGTGGTCAGCTTACTTTGGAGCAGAGCGAACGTATTTGCGAACTGGCAACCCAACCCGCGTTCGATTGGCTCTATCTGCTAAAAACTGCCCACCAACATAATCTCACTGCCTTACTTCACCGCCACCTAAAAGCAGTAGATACCGGGATAGTTCCGCCCGCTATATGTGAGGAGCTACAGACCTTTTGGAATGGGCTTACACGCCACAATTTGGTGCTGACTTCGGAATTAATTCGGATAATTAAGTTTCTCCAGGCGCGTCAGTTGCCAGTTTTAGTCTTTAAGGGGCCGACTTTAAGCCAGCAAGCTTATGGCAATGTTACCATGCGTCAGTACACAGACCTGGATATTTTAGTGCCGCGTGCCGAAATTGATCGAGCCAGACAGTTGTTGCAAGACCTGGGTTACGAAGCAGGATTTAAACTGACCGCAGAGCAACTTAAAGCCTTTCCCAAAGCCCATAGCGAGGAGCCTTTCTGGTTCAAAGATAGAGCCAAAAAACCCGTGATGATTGATTTGCATTGGGAGCTTTTGCTACCGTATTATTCATTTGCTCCTGATGAAGCCTTAGCCTGGACTGATACTACCCAGGTTACTATCGGTAATACTAAAATCCCCACGTTATCCGACGAAAACCTGTTGTTATTTTTGTGTGTTCACGCCGCTAAACATAACTGGCAACAATTGGGACAGGTAGCCGATATAGCCCAATTGATACGTAATAAGCCAAATATAGATTGGCAGTCGTTAATAGCTCATCAATACGAGTTGGGCAACCGCCGAATGCTGCTGCTGGGTTTATATCTGGCCCAACAGCTATTGGATTGCCCTTTACCAGACCACATCTTGCGTCAGTTTGAAACCGCGCCCTATCTTCCCAAACTGCTAAAACAGATACAGGCCAATATGTTTGAAGACAATAAAGCAGTGTTGGCAGCCAACGTTCTAAAGAATACTACTGGTTTGAAGAACCGATTAATATTCGATTACGGACACCGTTTAGGATTATGGCTAAACAAAGATGCTGTTTTTCTCAATACTACCGAGTCTATAAAAGATAAGGGCCAATACTGGTTCAATCGCTTCTTGCGGCCTGAGACAGTAGATTGGGAAATCTTGCAGCTTCCTAATCAGCTAAGATTTTTATATTACCCCTTTCGGCCTCTACGTCTGCTTTCCAGCTACCTATTCCGCCGCAATACTACACGCTTGCAGTCGAAACTGGTT
>JBBQZT010000102.1:0-19628 GCA_038207455.1 Chloroflexia bacterium | reverse complement strand
TCCTGGCGGAATTTGAGGGCGCGGGCATATAAACTTTGTTGCAAATCGGTCAAAATTTCTTGCACCCGACCGGCTAACCCGTCCATACTGACGCTTTCTTTGGTTCGATTGTCGCGCCGCACCAGCATAGCTGCGTTGTTCTGCACATCGCGCGGCCCAATTTCCAGGCGCAACGGTACGCCACGCATTTCATATTCGTTGTATTTCCAGCCCGGCGAGTTATGCTCGCTCAAGTCGGTTTTGACACGCACACCAGCCGCTTTTAATAACTTTTCGGCCCGGCCAATCGCTTCAAACACCTGGCTCTTTTCGGTTTCCTTACGCCAGATCGGGACAATCACCACTTGCCAGGGCGCAATTTTGGGCGGCAATATCAGACCCGCGTTGTCGCCGTGTACCATTACTACACCACCCACCAGGCGGGTACTTGCGCCCCAACTGGTAGTTGAGCAGAGTTTGCGCTGCCCGTCGGTGTCCAGAAATTGTATGTCAAAGCTACGGGCAAAGTTCTGGCCCAGGTTGTGGCTGGTGGCTGCTTGTAGGGCCATACCGTTGCCCATCATCGCCTCAATGGAGTAAGTACGCAACGCCCCGGCAAACTTTTCGTTCTCGGTTTTTTGCCCCGGCATAACAGGCATCGCCAAATCTTCTTCAACCGTCTGCTGGTAAACGTCCAGCATCAAACGGGTGCGCTCTTCGGCTTCTTGGAGGGTGGCGTGGGCGGTGTGGCCTTCTTGCCATAAAAATTCCGAAGTACGCAGAAATAGCCGCGTGCGCTTCTCCCAACGCAACACGTTACACCACTGATTAATCAGCAAAGGTAAATCCCGGTAGCTCTGCACCCACCGCGCGTAGCTATGCCCAATAATAGTTTCGCTGGTGGGCCGAATCGCCAGCCGTTCCTTGAGAACTTCGCCACCGCCTTCCGTTACCCAGGCTACTTCGGGCGCAAAGCCTTCGATATGTTCGGCTTCTTTGGCAAAAAAGCTTTCGGGGATGAGCAGGGGGAAGTAAGCGTTGACTACTCCAGTTTCCTTAAAGCGTCTATCGAGGCCAGCTTGAATATTTTCCCAAATGGCGTAGCCATAAGGCCGGATAATCATAAAGCCGCCCAACTGCTGCGCGGCGTGGTCGGCCAGTTCTGCCTTGAGAACTACCTCGTTATACCATTTAGAAAAATCGTCATCTTTATCGCTAATATCTTCTACAAACTTTTGGTCTTCGGCCATAATTACTCGCCACTTGGCGGGCTGAACGCGCCCACCCAACTGTAACCAATAAACAAAAACACAATCCCCACAATAACGGTGAAACTGAGCAAGATAGCTGTTCCAAAATCTACTCCGGCGGGCGCAGTCAGCAGCAACAAGGCCCGAATTACCGGAATAACGATGTAGGCCAAACCGCTAATAAAGCAAATGCTACCGTAAATCCACCGAATGTTATTCTCAACCTTTTCGTTTTCCGTCGTCAATTGGCGCAACAGCGAGATACCGATACCGATTATGATTATCAGCACACAGAAAAAGGCCAGACCCAGGTTAAGGTTAGGGTTAGCCCCGCTTCCACCCAGGATAATATATTCACCCAACGAAACCAGAGCAATGCCCAGAAAGAAAGTTAAAAAGTCGAAAAGGCTGACAAAAAAATCCTGGCCGATATTCCGGCGAGGCGGTTCTATATCCTGGTCATAGCTGTCGCGTGAGTCATAAGACATGGTACAACCTTCCTTTCTGACACTGGCAATAGCATAGCTTTACCTAACTTAGGCTATTTGCCAATCAGTTCCGAAATTGTGACGATTTTGAAGCCCCGACCCTGCAAATTTTGGATAATCGGGCCGAGTGCGTCGCCACTGGTATCGTTACCCAGGTGCATTAAGATTATCGCCCCGTCCAGCTTGGTATCACTAATGCTAGTGACGATATGGAAAAGCTGGTCGGCGGTTTTATGTGCGCCCACCGAGTCCAGGCTGTCATACGTCCAATAAATCGAACGATAGCCCAAGTTGTTAAGAATCTTCATCGTGCGGGCATCGTAATCGCCATAAGGAAAACGGAAAAGCGGCCTGGGATTGATACCCGTCACTTCTTGAATAGTTTTTGCGCCCAAATTTATCTCATCAGCCACTTTATCGCTGCTCATCTTAGTCAGCCAGGGATGGTCATAGGTGTGGTTGGCGATTTCCATGCCGTCGCGGGCGATTTGTTGGGAGTATTGAGGATTTTCGCGCACCCACGCCCCGGTCAAGAAAAAAGTAACTTTAACATTATATTTGTCGAGAGCAGCGATTTCTTTGCTAAAAGCTACGGCTGTCGAACCCGCGTCCAGAGTGATGGCGATTTGCTTTTTGCCCACTGGCCCACGCAAAACTTCGGTCAACGAGCCAGTAGCTACCATTGTAGCATGAGCGGAAGCGGGAGTACCAGTCAGGTTTGCGCCACTAACGGGTGAAGCTGAAACATGGGTAGGCGAGATTTGGGTGGCAGCAGTAGTAGGTACGATTTGAGTGACGGTGGCAACGGGTGCAATTGTAGCTGGTATCGGAGTATCCGTTGGTGGAATTTGGTTGGCAGCAGCGACAACAGTGGGAGTCGGGGTGGCATTATCTCGCCCATTGGCAATCGCGCTAACGGTATTCAAAGTCCCGCCTACCGAATTATCCTGCTCACTACAGGCCACCAGCCACAGACTCAAACTTAAAATAACTATCAACCCATAATTCAGTCGAAGTTTCTTCACACTAATCCCTTTTGAAGCATAAAAGAATAAAATTTATTGGTTGCCTGGAGTTATAACGGGCGTAGCAGGTCATAGTTGTGATTGCCCCCGAAAGATTTGTAGTTGCATAGGTTTTGGAAAAAGCAGGTAACAGGTACAGGTAATGGTGGGCGATACAAGGCTCGAACTTGTGACCTCACGGATGTGAACCGTGCGCTCTAACCAACTGAGCTAATCGCCCACTAATAATTCTGGATAGCCCGATTATAGCACGCTATCCAAAATTTTGCAAACTAAAAAATCAGCTTAAATGTGGATGAGCCAATTCCTGCGCTTGCACCATCGTCCCACCCTGGCTGATAACGTAGAATTCTACCTTATTCCAGATTTCATTCGGCATCAAATACTTGCCGAGCGCGTGTTGAGCGGGCCACAGCAAACCGAACAAGGCCCAGGGTGTGAACAACGCCCCAACCAGACTTCCGGCCACCGAGTAGATACTAGAGCCGGAATGAATCCATTCTTGTTCGCCCAATGTCACCATCAAATGTTGCGGGTTTTCTGGCGAACGCGCAATCCCAATCATTACCGCGTTCCGTAAACGGTTCCCATCTGGCCTGCCGATTTGCACCGCCACCGAGTCGCCCTGACCCAACTTTTGCCCAGTCAAATTGTGTTCCTGGCTGTAAAACTGCACCAAAGACTCGGCCAATCCGTCCGGCGAAATATTACCCTGGTAAATGCGCTGTTCCATTCTAATAATCTCCTTTCGCTGTTATATTCTTCCTTACGATTGCCGCGCAACCGTTCCCTTCAAAGCATTATAACAAGCTATTCAGAATATTTCGAGTGACTTTAGTCATCATTATCCATTGGCAGAGCAATGTCCCATAGAGGACAGTCCATTGGCAGGGCAATGTCCCACAAGGTAATTAGTGAGCCAGCACTGCTGCTTTTGGGATTGGAACAAGTGACGTGTAAGCGTGCGCCCGTTGCTGCCGCTGCAAATATACCATCAGCACCGCGATGTCCGCCGGATTGACCCCACTCAAACGCGAAGCCTGACCGACGGTGGCGGGTTTGAACTGGATTAGCTTCTGCCTCGCTTCGTTACGCAACCCGCTTACTGTCGTGTAGTCCAAATCTTCGGGCAACAGCTTGTCTTCCAGATTGTGCATCCGGTTGACTTGCTGCTCCTGTTTGTTAATATAAATCGAATATTTAGCTTCGATTTCTACCTGCTCGGCTACCTCGTCCTTAATCTCAAAATCAGCCAGGGTGGGTAAGATAATATTCAGAGCGGCGCGTGGCACATCGGGGCGACGGAAATAATCGCCCGCTTTCATCTCGCGCTCGATGGTGGGCAGACCCGCCCCTTCTAACACAGTGTTCTGCTCAACCGAAGGCGTAACCCTGGTGCGTTCCAATTTGCTCAACAGAAAAGCAATGTCGTCGCGCTTTTTCTCGACAGCTTCGTAGCGTTCGCGGCTCACCAGGCCCAATTCGTAGGCTAAATGGGTCAGACGCAAATCGGCGTTATCATTGCGTAGCAGCAAACGGTACTCGGCGCGGCTGGTCATCAAGCGGTATGGTTCTTTGATTTCCTTTGTGGTCAAATCGTCAATCATCACGGCGGTATAAGCTTGTTCGCGTTTGAGCATAAAGCCCGGCTTGCCCTGCACCCGCAAAGCCGCGTTGATACCAGCCATCAAACCCTGCCCACCCGCTTCTTCATAGCCGCTTGTACCATTGATTTGCCCGGCCAGAAACAGATTGTCAATCAGTTTGGTTTCCATATTGGCGCGAAGCTGGGTACTCGGTACGGCATCATATTCGACGGCGTAACCGAAACGCATAATCTCGGCTTTTTCCAACCCCGGTATCGAATGAATCATCGCCTGCTGCACATCGGCGGGCAAGCTGGTGTTTGCGCCTTGTACATACACTTCGTTGGTCAGCCAGCCCTCCGGCTCTAAAAAGAGATGATGGGACTCTTTATCCGCAAAACGCACGATTTTATCTTCAATCGAAGGGCAATAACGCGGCCCCACTCCTTCGATGATACCTGTAAACATCGGGGCGCGGTCAAGATTGTTGCGAATAATATCGTGGGTGCGGGCGACAGTATGCACCAAATAGCAAGGCAACTGCGGCCTCCACCCGTCCAACTGTTGATACGGAAAAACTTTGGGCAGAGCGGGCGGGCGCATATATTCGACCTTATCTTCGGGCCGGTAGCTAAAGCTAAAAGCCAGTGACACATCGCTGCCGGGTTGAACTGTCGTTTGAGAGAAATCTATAGTCCGCGCATCAATACGGGGCGGGGTGCCAGTTTTGAGACGGTGCAGCCGAAAACCTAGTTCGCTCAAGCTGTTGGACATCTGGATAGCCGGGGCTTCCCCAGCCCGGCCCGCGCTGGTGATATGGTCGCCCATAATAGTGCGGCCCTTCAAAAAAGTGCCAGTGGTTAGCACGACGGAGGTGGCCGTATAGCTCAAGCCATTGGCAATTGTTACGCCTATCGCCCGCATCTTGCCGCTTTGAGGGTCTTTGCTAATTAGCAATTCCTCAACCTGGGCCTGGCGCAGCGTTAGATTTGGGGTGTTTTCCAGTGTTTCTGTCATCGCCAACTGGTATAGCTTTTTGTCGGACTGAGCGCGTAAAGCTTGCACGGCTGGTCCTTTGCCCGTGTTCAACATCCGAATCTGGATTAGAGTACGGTCTGTATTGCGGCCCATCTCGCCGCCGAGCGCGTCAATCTCCCTGACGACATGACCTTTGGCCGGGCCACCAATCGAAGGGTTGCAGGGCATCAGAGCCACACTATCCAGGTTCAGGGTCAAAAGCAGAGTACGACAACCCATTCGGGCGGCAGCCAAAGCCGCTTCGCACCCCGCGTGACCAGCACCTACCACTATTACCTCAAAAGTATTAAAATCCCCGCTATCTGCTTGCATTTTTCGCTTACTTCTTTCTATCGTTCATCTAGTGTCGGTTGTATTATATCACGTGGGCGACAGCGTAGAATCAACCAGAGTACGGTTCATTTTTTTACGAAACACCGATGGTTCACCCGTGCCGGGTACAGGTAAACCATCGGGATGCTATGTGCCGCAATCAATCGTAAGGTTTGGGCGGTATCAAATCCAGCAGCAGCAACAAACCACCTGCTACTACTGTATGCCCGCCTAGCAAAATGGGAATACTCTGGTTGACTAAGACGGCGCGGGCAGCTTCGGTGAAGGCCCGCACTGCCGGATTATATATAAATTCGGATTGGAGTGCGTCGCTATTGAAACGGTCACGCCGCGAAGGTTTGAGACCTTGATGGGCGAAAAGCACGCGGCTATCCAGGATAGCGGCCTGACAAATCTGGGGCAGAAACTCCGCCAGGAAAGGCTGCACCCCCAGGCTTTGCAGCAACGCGCCTGAAATCGAGACCACCCGCCCGCTTTCTTCACGCCCACTGGCCCGCATCCCGCGTTCCTCGCTAATAATGCGGGTCTGCCCCCAGGATTTACTTTCTAACAAGCGATGGGTCTGCCCGCTCACCCGCCCACTAACCAGCACTTCTTTGTCAAAATCGCTCAGAGCCGCCAATACCTGACTGACTGGCATCGCATCAAAAGCTGTTGTTTGTTGCAAAGATTGGTGCAGCAGCGGCCATTTAGCCTCCGTTTGCCTGGAGAGCCATAGTTTCAATATAGCCGCATCTGACGGTGTGTCCAAATCGAACTGAGTGCCAAAGGTGCGGGTGTTGGGAGGCCAGGCAGTGCGCCAGGCCAACCCCGCCTGCCGACATAGACCCCAGGCCAGATTGTTGTCGCCCCCGTCCAGATTGGCTTGCTCCACCCGAAAGATGGCCTCTGCTGGTTGCCAGCCCACCAAATCGGCACTGAAATAGTTGTTGGCCGTGACACTATGAGGGTTATTTTGTACCGTATCCAGCAGAGCCAGCCACTCGTCGTCACTCAAAAGCGCACCCGCCCCCGCCCCAAAATAGACAATCGCTTCGTCTGGGCCAATTGCTGATTGGGTTATAACTTGCTGGAGAGCGCGGCCAAACTGAAAAGCCTCACCCGGACGCGGCATTACCAAAATTTCTGCTTCGAGTGCGCTACTACCGATTATTTGTGGGTCGTTAGTAACTACTAACAGGCGGTCAAAACGGTGGGTTTGGCGGGCGCGACCAAGAGTAGAACGCAAAGCCACCCGCAGCAACTCGTCCATTGCTAGTTCGATAGGGGTGGGCGTGTCCCGATAGGTGGGGCCACCCCAAAATAGCAGCAAATTTAACCTGGGCATAGTTTTACCAAACCAACCTTCCGCGCAAAATAGCAACCGCGTCTCATTATATCAGGCTGGGTCTCAAACTGACCACAAACCATTTGCTTGCCGGGCGATTAGTAGGATCGGGTATTTTTCGGATTGGGCCGGAAGAAAATTCAGTAAAGTTGGGGCATTCCAGGCTGGCAAAAACGGGCGAGGTGCAAAAGAGTGACTACAGCAAGTATAAGTTCTCTGATAACTCCGATAATTCTGATAACTCTTGCCAGCACAGGTGTGTTGGGTGGCTCAAAGCCAATGTCTGCTACCATTGTGTCTGGTTCTCCTATAAAAAGAATATATATATATTATAATCACAAAGGAGCAGTGGAGGCCGGACAGCCCGAACCCCCGAAGTGTGACAGAGTTACCAGAGTTATCGGAGTTATCGAGGTAGGAGCAGCACAGTCCATTGGCAGAGCAATGTTCCACAAGAATAAGGGGCTGCTTTGTAGGACGCGCAGCGGCTCCGCCAGCCGATTTGTCCATTGGCAGCAACCCCACCCAGGGGTACCCGCGCAATGTCCCACAAAATACCAAAACCGGACTACCTGTTCGGGGTGTGGTTCACAATTTTGCAGAGAAACTGCCAACGGTTGAAACCGTCGTCTAGTCAACCCAAACCTGATAAATCAGGTTGCCGCACGGTTCGGTAACACGTTCGGGTACCCCCTGGGTGGTGTTTGATGTGTATAGACGACGGTTTCAACCGTTGGCTAAACTAAACCTGTTCGGAGTGGGGTTGTCACCCCTGGACGGGTGGCGTATAATCGCAACGGGAATATTTTGGCAAATACAATTGACTTGAAAAATGTCAGGTGGAGTAAATGGACACTCAGACGGGATTGGCCGTGAATATAGCTACCGATTTAGCCGATATACTTGATAGTCAACCTAACGGATTGGCCTCTACTAGCAACCTCAACAGCGAAATTATTTTGTCGCTGGTCGGCGAACCAAAATCTATCATTCGGGACGCGGTGTGGGGCGATATTCCGCTCAACCGCAAGGAAATGTTGCTCATAGATAGCGTGCCGTTCCAGCGTTTGCGTCGCGTACAACAGCTTGGCTTCACCAGTTGGACTTTTCCAGGGGCGCACCATAGCCGTTTCGAGCATTGCATTGGAGTCTATCACCTGACACGGCTGGCTTTGTTGCATCTGGCCCGTCGCGGTGGTTACAGTTTCACGATGGCCGAAATCAATACGGTGCTGGCGGCGGCCCTGCTGCACGACATCGGCCATTATCCTTATTCACACGCTGTCGAAGAACTAGATTTAAATGTGATACGCAACCACGAAATAATCGGCACGGAAATCGTGATGGGGCCGGAGATAGCTCCGCTTTTACGCAAGGTGTGGGGAGTGCAGCCCGAAAAAGTCGCGGCGATGATTACCAAAAGCGATGACGTACCGCTTACCCAAAACGAACGGGTGTTGCGAAATTTGATTAGCGGGGCGTTGGATACCGATAAATTAGACTATTTGATGCGGGACTCGCGTTACTGTAATGTGCCTTACGGAATGGTAGATGTCCAACGTTTGATTGACTCGTTGCGTATCTGGCCGGAAGACCGCGCCCAAACCGATGGTAACACCGCGCTACAACTGGTGATTGACGAAAAAGGGGTGGGCGCGTTACAATCGCTCATTTTCGCCCGCTATCTGATGTTTTATAACGTCTATTGGCATCACACCGGACGTATCGCCACCTTGATGTTTTTGCGTTCGTTGCAAGAGGCGTTGGAAGCGGGGGCGTTTTCGTCTGTCGAGCTTGAACGAAGCGATGATGCTTCGGTTATCGCCCTGATTCAGAACACCACCCAGCCCGGTTCGATTGCCCACGACCTGATTACCGATTTGCGTAACCGTCGTTTTTTCAAGCGGGCTATCTCCCTGTCGGAGGAGGAGTCAGTGTTTAAGGGTCTGGCGACGCTCAAGTATAACCCGGCCCGCCGCAAACGCCTGGAAGAAGTCTGGTGCAAAGCGTTGTCCGATCTGACCGGACAGCCATTACGAGGCTACGAAGTGCTGCTGGATATTCCAGAGCCAAAGGGTTTTGAGATGGTGCTGGACGTGATTTGCGAAAGACCCCCGCAGGGTTGGGCCAATCCAGTTCCCTGGGGCGAAGTGAGCGGCCTTAATAACGACGATATGCGTAAATTCCATCGCCACGTCCGCCAGATTCATATTGCGGTCAAAGGTAAAGCACTGGCCGAAGCCTTTTGCAATCACGCTACCGTGCTGCTCGATATGTTGCATCAGGTGGATTAAAATATGCTAAATGAAAACAAAATCTTAAACGGGTGGGAAGGCGAAGCGGAAGACCGTTCGGCGGGCGGGGTGGTTTATCGTGCTTATACCCGCGACGGCCAGACCCGCTATCTGGTAGCTCTGATACGGCGGGCCAACAACTGGGGCTGGGATTTACCCAAAGGCCACCCCGAAGCTGCCGAGACTTTGGAGCAGGCGGCGGTGCGCGAGGTACGCGAGGAAGCGGGTCTCAAAGCCGAAGTTGTGGCGGAACTGGGCGAGGCCCGCTATATGAACGGGGTCAAGCGCGGATTGCTGCGAAAATCAGTTACGTATTTTCTGATGCGTGATCTCAGTTCGCCAACCGAAGCCTTGCCTATCGAGCCAACCCCGCAACCCGGCGAAACTCAAGATGCGGCCTGGTGTGACCTGGAGGGCGCACTGGTTCTGGTGCATTTTGACAATACGCGGGCGATTCTGCAACGGGCGCGACGTAAATTGTACGAGTAGCCGACAATTTTCAGCCAGCGCAAAGGACTCAGAGAAAGCACAAGAATGTCGCAAGCGAACGGAAGCACGCCACCAACCCAGGGCAATTCCGCCCCAAATGCTAAAACAAACGAGGCACAAGGGCCAATCCGTCAGTCGAAGCAAATGGAACTGGCGGCGGCGATTGAAAAGTTTGTGCCGGACGGAGTGGAAAGTCTGGCGGTGGGCGGGCTGTTTATGCACAACAACCCGATGGCTTTGGTGCGCGAACTTATACGGCAACGCAAGCATATCAAGCGGCTGATAACCAGCCCCGCCGGGTGCATCAACGCTGATTTGTTGATTGGGGCGGGTTTGGTGGATGAGATTGTCACCTCTTATGTTGGGTTTGAACATTTGGGGTCTGCGCCAGCTTTCGTGCGGTTTGCTCAGGCAGGGCGGCTCAAGGTTTTGGAAGTAGATGAGCTTACGCTGCTTTTGGGGTTACGCGCGGGCGGAGCGGGCCAGCCTTTTGCCGCTTTACCACCCGGTATTGAATTGAGCGACGTTAGCCGTGCCAACCCCGACTTTTATCAGCCCGTCCACGACCCCTTCACGGGGGCAACCCGGCTGGCTACTCCGGCTATCCGACCCAAAGTAGCTTTGATATTGTGCCAGCAAGCCGATATTTATGGCAACGCGATTTTCAAGGGCAGCGTTTTTGCAGACCGTGAACTGATTTTCGCCGCCGAGCAGGTGATTTTGCAGGTAGAGCAGGTGATTCCGACGCGCCAGCTTACCAAAAACCCTATTCCGGTCAATGTGCCTGGCTACGCTGTCAGTGCCGTTGTACAGGCGGCCTTTAGCGCACACCCTACCTCCAGTCACCGTTTTTATCACTACGACGAGGCCCATTTGCAAGAATATATCCAGGCGGCGGCTACCGAGGCGGGTTTTGAGGCTTACGTCCAAAAATACTTTGCCGAGGGTGGCGAAACCGAATATATCGGGCGCACCAGCGTAATCGAGGGGTAGAAATGAGCCAGATTGTTTTAGAAGAAATTAGCGGCGGCAATGCTTATAGCGTCCAAGAGTTAATGACCACGACCTTAGCCCATTATTTGCACGATGGTGAAATGGTAGGGACAGGAGCGGGGAGTGCTTTGGCTCGTGCCGCCTGCCGATTGGCTCAACTAACCCACGCCCCCAATCTTAGTTACGTGGCGGGTGGGAGCGGGGCGATCAATTCTGAACTCGCCCCTTTGGTGGCTTCCAGTGGCGATTACACCAATCTGATTTGCGAAGCAGTGGTTCCAATGGGCGATTGGGTGGGAAGCTTGAGCAGAGGCGGTTTCGATACCTATATCGCGACTGGTTTACAAATAGATAAATACGGCAATGTTAATCTAAGCTTGTTGGGAGACCAGGCCAAATCCAGCTTGCGCGGGCCGGGCGGCGGGGTGTTAGCGATGCTGACGGCAACTAAACGTATCATCTATTTTTTCCCCAACCATTCGCCCCACATCTTTGTACCTAAAGTAGATTTCCGCACTGCCCCCGGCTTCCTGGACGGCTCTACAAGCTGGCTCAAAGCCAAAGCTGACGGTCTTTACGCTGGTAGTGGCCCGGCCCTGGTTATCAGCAACTTAGGGGTAATGGATTTTGAACCCGAAACCAAAACGATGCGCCTGATTGCAGTCCATCCTGGTGTAACCTTACAGCAACTACAAACCGCTACAGGCTTTGAACTGGTGATACCACCAAAGGGGGCTTACACCTCTGTCCCCACCCAACACGAACTCGAAGTTTTGCGTGAAATGGACGAAAATGGTTTGCTTCGTTGAGTAATATAAAAGAAGTAATCGGGCGCGTAGTTGACAGCCAGCCAACGCTGCATAATAATCAACTCGACCAACTTAAAATATTCCGGGGCTTTTAGCTTCAAAAAGAAAGGTAGGGCCAGGCGATGGGGCCAGACGAAACCGTGCTGTTGATGATACACAAACGCATTCGTAAACGCGAGAGCTATGACGTAGATAGCGTGGAGATTACGCGGGCTTTGGGTGAAAACGGCTACCCGATGGAGGAGAATGACGTTTTGATGTGTATGGCCCACTTAAAGGAAGCCAAATATATTCGCGCCTACGAGGATACCGACGACTTTGATATGGAGACTGGCAGACGTGGCACGGCTCGTGTCACCCGCTATTGGGGCATCGAAATTACGCCGGAAGGAGCGATGCGGGCTATTGACGTGCAGAACCAGTTCCGCTACGGTAATTAAAAACTAAAAATTATTTGCTCAAAAGGCCAGTCTGAATAAAAGCTTCGTAGGAGATGGCAATGCCAATGATGGCGACGATAGCGGCACTAAAGACTGGCAACAATCGCACTACTCGGCTACTGGAGTTCAACTTTATCCGACTCGTTAGCTTACGGGCATAAACCAGGGCGATGCCGATGCCAGTCAGAGTGCAAGCCAATCCCAGGCTAAAGAAAACTATCAAAATCAAACCGAAGGCAGTGCGGCCCAGTGCAATCGAACTGAGCATTACCACCAGAGCCGAGGGGCAAGGCAACAATCCGGCGGAGATACCAAATAGTAGCAAACGTTTCCAGGTTACAGGCGCACCATCACTGCCCGGCGGCAAATGGGTATGGCTAACCCCACCATCGTGTGAATGCGTCTGGCCGCTGGTTGTTTTCTTAAAGCGGGCGGGGTCATTTCTGGTCAAGTCTTGCTCGTTGGTAAAATCATAGTCGTAATAACCCTCTAGTTCGTCGTTAGTATGGACGTGGTCGGGCGCGTGAGCAGTATCCGGTGTGCCTACAATAGCGCGGCGCAGCCGTGAACGTAGCAAAGTTAAACCCATTCCCAACACAATCAGCCCTGAAATCAGTCCCAACCAGGGATAAAGTTTTTCAGGCAGAATAAATTGCGATGCCAGCAAGGTAATCAAGCCGAGAGTAAAAACTCCGAGCGTGTGCGTGATTGTCACAATCGCACCCAGGAAAACCGCGTGCCGCGCTGTACCGCGTGTTCCCACCAAATACGCCCCCATCACGGTTTTGCCATGACCGGGCGAAAGTGCGTGCAACGTTCCCAAACCAAAGGCAATTAGCAGTGACAACAGAACTGCGCCTAGCGTCAGTTCGCCGCCTTTAATCAAGTCGGCAAAAGGGTCTTGCGCCCGGTCAATCACGCCTGCCGCCCCTCCCTTTGCTTCCCGATTGACAACTACCGTCGGGTCGAGCTTAAAGCTGGCCTGGGCCGAGGTCACGTTTAGCGGGCTGGCTAACATATCTTGAGGATAAATACGCAGTTCATCGCTTTGGGTAGCATCCGGGACACTGGATTTGGTCAGAGCTACACCTGTGGCATTGCGGATTACGATTTCTTTCCAGCCGAGGCGGTCACTATAATTGCTGTCCTGAAAAGTCAAATTGTTAGCATCGGCAGCAAGTCGGGCGGTTTCAAAAGTAGCAGTCAGACGCATCGTTTGCAGTCCGCCCTGTCCGGCCAGGAAAACCAGGTCTGATTGAGCCACCCTCAAAGCGGCAGGTGTACCAGCTAAGGTTAGCTTGAAGTTAGCTTGCAACTCCTGGAGCTTGCTGCTCAAATATGTTTGTTTTTCGGTGTCGCTAACTTGGTTATCGTGGTTGGTATCAATACCATCTTTTTCCTGAAAGGTGGGAATTTCGGCCATATCAATTACGTAATAAAGTTTGAGGCCCGCCGCACCTACGTCAATCTGGCTATAGCGGTTGACAGTAAAGTTGCCCAAAGGATGAGCCGCCGCCGACATCGGCAAAGCCAGCCAACCAGCCAATATTACCAGCAGGGACAGTACCAAAGCGACTTTCCAACTTTTGCTTACTGCGTTTCGGTTTTTAGGTGTCTTTACTATCATGGCCCATAATCCCATCTAATCAGGTCTATTTAACTGCTGTTCCGCCAAGTTGGGCCAACGTTTTGCGGGCCTGGTCTTGATACAGCAAGGAAAAATTAGGGTTCAGGTTCAGAGCCTTTTGCAAATAGCTACGGGCCTCGTCGTTCTGACCGAGCTTCATATTTATCATTCCAGCGTGATAATAAT
This sequence comes from Chloroflexia bacterium, assembly GCA_038207455.1. Classification (GTDB taxonomy): domain Bacteria; phylum Chloroflexota; class Chloroflexia; order Chloroheliales; family Chloroheliaceae; genus JBBQZT01. Next base: position 5,764 of record JBBQZT010000102.1, on the reverse strand, counting down.
AGAGGCTATCCTGGGTGCCGAGTCGCAGAGCTTGAGTTTCTAAATCCAAAGCCTGCTTGAAATCGCCCGTTTTGTAAAGCGTCCAGGCCAACACATCGGCAGCTTTGATGCTGGGCCGGGCTTTATATTCAGTTTGGGCGCGGCTCAGATTGTCTGACAGGTTGTAGTCGTGGTCGTCGTTGAAAAGGGCTATTTCGATGTCGGTATTGACCCCATTTTCCTTGTAAATTTTGTCAATGCTGCGTACTAACTCATACTGACGATTGGCTTCGCTGGTTTTGCCCTGCGTGTTTAGCAGGTCGCCATATTCAATGATAAATTGCTCAATCGGCATCCGTTGGGTAATTTTGCTATAAAGGTCGGCGGCTCCGTTCAAGTCACCACGTGCAATTTTGACGCGGGCCAACCCTTGCAAGCCATAAACATAATCCGGTACGACGGTCAAAGATTGTTGGAAATTATTTTCGGCCAGAGCGAGGTTGTTGTGGTTGAAATAAAGCAAGCCCAACTGGTACATCACATAAGCCTGATTTTCGGGGGCCGGGCCGCGTGATGTTACCGCCTGTTGCATGGCTTCGATTGCGCCATCATATTCGCCGTGTAGTTCGCGCTGGTAAGATACGCGCGAATAAGAACTCAGGTCGGGATGGATGTCTATCATCGTTTGTAAAACCTGTACCGCTTCATCGTAGCGGCCAAGCTCTATCAAAGCATCATTCATTACGCCATAAGCATAAGAGTCACGAGGTTTCAGTTTTTGAGCTTTTAGACCCCAGTCCAGACCCTGGGCGAATTGGTGGCGAGATAGGCTTAGAGAACCCATCGCTTCCATCGCCGCGAAATTGGTTGGGTCTAATTCCAGAGCTTTTTTCAAGACCCCTTCGGCCTTCGTATAATAAACCGGGTCACTTACTTCGCGCACTTTTTGCAGATAGGACAGACCCAGGCTGGCAAGGTCAGGAGCGGTTTCAGCTTTACGCAACTTATCCTGGTAATACGTTATTTGCTCATCGGTAGTCATCACGGTACTGCCTTTTGCCAGACGACCAGCCGCCGCATTTTGGGTTGCCGCCGGATTTGTGACCGCTACAGTATTTGGTTTGTTATTAGGACTGGTTACAATTACCAGAGCCAGCAATACCAACACAATACCTGTTGCTATCACTGCCACCCGCCAGTAACGTTTCAAAAGTTGCATTACCTTGTCTTTCTCTTGCTGTTCAAAAAAGAGCGTCTTTAGCACGAAATCTCCTTTCACCCAAGCGGCTGCCTGAGTGAAAGGAAAAGTTTACCCTAGACTACGGGTGGGTAATCGCGGGCGTACCATTAGCGAACTGATAGCCGCTCGGATAATAATAGAAGCTGGAGTTGGGCAGCGGTTCGTAGGGGAAGCTGGTCAAAAGCGTTCCGCCAGGAGCATCCACACCATCACCCAACACATTGCCGGGCGAAGTGTTGAAGCCATCTACCAATACACCAGCTACCACCTGCAACTCGATGTCCACCACATCGTCACCTAAGCGACGACCATTGGGGAAACCAGCCACGTCTCCAGCCAATACGCCCAACCGTTTCGGGCTGGCACTTGGCGGGATAGCCACGTTCAGACGCAACTGCTCGGAAGGCACCACGTTCGGGGGTTGGTTCAGACCAGCCACACCTTGCGCGAAAACCTGCAATACGTCAGTACGAGGCGCGGGCGGCACCTTCAGACCGTAAAGCGCGGTCAGCAAACGGGCCGGTTCAGGGTCAGTCACCACCTGCACTACTGCTGGGATGGTGGCATCCTGCCACGGCTTCAGGTTGTTGAAAGCGTCTTTAAGGGCCAACGGTACTACAATTTCGTTGACCAGAGGCATACCCAAACGTTCGATCTGAACCCAGTCACCGCTCGTTGTGGGAGCTTTGCCAGCGTTCAAAACCGAAGTAGTGCGGCGGCTGCTGGTAATCCAGCTACCAATCACTGCCGAACCACTCTTGGGGTCTGTCGGGGTCGAACCATCTTTGGTGAGTTGGTTGATCGGGATTTGCATCGAAATCGTGGAAATGTTGTAATCCTCGAAGTCATTCACACCACCACCAGCGTTGCCGGGCAGCTTGCGAATGGTCAACAAGTCAAACAACGAACCAATGTCAGCAAAGAAAGGGTCTTGGCGTGGGCCAGCGAAAACTGTAGCCCCATTGCTGAGGGAAGAAACAGCCATCTGAGCCGTCATCGGGTAAATCGGGAAAGAGGCTGGGCCGACGTTGTTGGGAGCAACCACGATGTTTGTACCCAAAGCGGTACTTTTGGCCGTGGCACAGACCGCCAACGCGGTGTTCTTGCAGCTACCGTCGCTAGGAGCATCCAGGCGGGTAACGGTCATATACTGGCGAATGTTGTTCTGGCCGTCATCCGGCTTGCCAACTACGCCCGTATTGTACAAGAAGGTGTTAGGGTTGACCACGATAGTTTTGAAACGGAACTGGAAGGAAATGTGGTCTTGGGCATCGCCCACATTGTCAATGTGCAGTTCGTACAACACGTCATCACCAAACCGGAAGAAGTTCGGCCCGCCGGGACCCTGATAAGGAATCCAGTCGGTATTGAAAGTCACGGTGTTGGGTTTGTCAGGGCTGACGAACGCATACAGGTCTGTTGCGTCGGCGACTTGGTCTTGGCTAATCAAGGGGGCTTCGCGGTGGCTGGATGCTTGCACTTCTACCGCTGGGGCGATAGTAAATGCGGGCGCGAAGGTGGACACCATGAAAGCCAGAATGCCGATAAACGCCACCCGGACAAGGGTTCGCTTACTCATTGTGGTTCTGTCCTTTCTCTACATGACATCTTCGACGTACTCAAAGCGGTACTCGGATAGTCAGATCTTCGTTGTTTTGACACGAAAGTAAACCCAGTCTGGCCCTCGCCAACTCAGTCCCTTCGTGTTTTTAATTGTCGAGCGGTTTTGTTGCTGTTTTTAGGCTGTCTATTTTGTAAAGTATAAAGCAAGTCTTTACAGGTGTAAGAGAAGCCTAAAGTGTGAAGTGTTGGAAATTGAGGTCAAGCACTTACCGTCAACTTCCAAGTGTTTATTACGACACATCAATTAACACCAAATCTAATAAGCAATTTCCGTGCCACGAACCCTTTTAAAACCTCTTTATTTAAGGAAAAGTGTTATAGCTATTGTGATTCTGTGTGCAGCCATCCAGCCCGACAGCCTTAGTTTGCCATAATTTTAGGCTGATTGACAGTTCAAAAAGTGTCCATTTTTTGCTCAGTTATAGCATTACAATAGTATTGCAACTAATTTTGAGGTATGCTATACTCGCCAGATAAAATCAGGGAGTTTCGCCAGGTCTTCTTCTTACCTTATCAAATACATCTTATCAAATACGAGGCTCGTCACGGCCCGCAGGGTTGGACAAAGCGAAAGCCCTAATAGACATTACCGGAAAGCGGAGTACGCCTACGCAGGAGACAAAGGAGTCATCTGCCTTGTTACGCAAAGAGCGGGTTTGGCATACCTTAAACGAACTCTGTCGCCACCAGATTAGCGATGCACAGTTGGCTAATCAAGAGCGGGTTGGTTTCACAACGCTTGAAGTAGCCACCCTGCTGCTGCTTGACCGGGCCAATACCAGCCGAGACCTCAATCAGTTGGTGGAGGAAGGGCGAGTGATTAAACTAATCGGTAAGCCCGTGCTTTATCTTGACCGTTCGTTTTTGGAAGAACGCCTGGGCGAACCTTTGCCGCTTACCTACCACCGTTTCAATAGTTTGACCGCCCTTCACACATACACCGCCAGCCCCCTCTATCAAACTGCTTCAGCTGTTGCTACTCTAAACCATGCGCCAACCAGACAACGGGCGGTACGCTGGCTCGATTTACCCGAAGAAGCGGATTTGCCAAACCTGCCTTCCACAGTCTATAATCTAGCCCTAGTAGTGGTAGCTCATGGTGATAGCACCGCTAGCAGTATGACCGATGTAGCTTGCCGTTTGGTCAAACCGAATAGTGGCAATGCTAAAGCCTTAAATATTGAGCCTGATGACGATACAAATTGGGTATTGGATCGGGCCGAAGCTCTAGTCAAAGTCCAGGCTGCCCTCCATAAAGATGGCGTGTTGCTGTTAGTAGATTTGCCCCGCCTGTCTATGTTGCAAGCTGCTATCGGGCAGCGTACCGGCCACAAACTATGTGTGGTCGAAAATGTCAACACGGGCATGGTTATAGAAGCTTTGCGTTGTATCAACACGGGACAATATTCTTTGGAGGCATTAGCAAATCACCTGCGCCACCATGCTCTCCAGGAATGAGCTTCATACAGGTATCCAGGTTTTGCACATCGCTTCTTCCAGGTTTAATCCGCGTATTATTCGCTCCGTGCGCCATCGGCTCGTTTTGGGTTGGTGGCTGCTTGGGCCGGTTTTGGCTCTTTGTGCCTGGCTGCCTACTCTAACCGTTTATTTCACGGGCGAGGATTTTGTTTTTATTCACTTCGCCGCCTCTGCTCAACCTTTTTATAAGCCAACTCAAAATTTGTTCTATCGCCCCTTCCCAAACCTGCTATGGCAACTGGATTATTGGCTGTTTGGTTTACACGCCTGGGGCTACCATCTGACTAACCTGTTGCTGCACGTGGCAAACGTAGCTTTGGTGGGCTGGTTGGCCTATCGCTTAACCGCTTCGGCCTCCACCGCTGCACTAGCTGCCAGCTTGTTCGCTCTCCAGCCTATCCACATTGAACCGATTACCTGGATAGCGGGCCGCCCCGACTTGAGCGCGACCTTCTTTGGGCTGTTAGCTCTGATTTGCTGGTTGCAAGGCGGGCGCACTTACTATTTGCTAACCCTGCTGGCCTTTGCCGCCGCCCTTTTTTGCAAAGAGTCGGTAGTGGGTCTGCCCTTAATTTTGTTTGGCTGGGCCTGGTGTAGGCAAAGCGAAAAATCGAAAAAGCTAATCTTTAAGCTAATTCCCTACGGGTTAATAATAGCTCTTTATCTGGCGGTGCGGCTGACGGTTTTGGGCGGTTTTGGAGGTTATACCAGTGATGGTAACATTTTGCTCAACAGCCTTTGGAACGCTACCTTTGGCTTATGGTTGCCCCTGCTTTTCCCGGTTAATTTGGATAGCACAGGCTGGCTGGTAGGGACTGGTCTGGTTGCTGCTTTGCTTGGGTTTTATGGTTGGTTACTTTGGCGATTACGTCGGCGTTTCCCCACTCAACGAGCCGCTTTAGGTGGTGGTCTGGTGCTGATGTACGGAGCGATTTTGCCTGTTCTGAACTTGCCGCCTGTACTGCCAGACCTGGAACAATCTCGTCTTTTGTATCTGCCTTCGGTGGGTTTTTGCCTTTTACTGGCAATTTGTCTGCGGGCCGCTTATAATAAAGTTGTGCTGGCTGGTTTGGGCGCGGTTTATGGGCTGGCTTTGGGTTTGGCTTTGCTATCCTGGTGGCAGGCGGGCCAGCTGGTGGACACTACCTTTGGCTCATTGCAAAGTATCAATTTGCCCATTGCAGTGGGCGACACCCTTTATTACGCAGGTTTGCCCGATAACTGGCACGGGGCTTACGTCTGGCGCAACGGAATTAGCGAGGCCACGACTTTACTATTGAAGCCAGGTCTGCGTGGCCTGCTTCTAACTTCCCAGACCGGAACAGGCAACCGTAAAAGCTGGTACGTGCATTATATTTTGAACCAACCAACTTTTGGGCCAGCTTTGCAGCTGGTGTTTTATAGTAGCAGCCCTTAATCCAGTAATTTGTAGGCGGCGCGTCC
>JBBQZT010000101.1:0-19779 GCA_038207455.1 Chloroflexia bacterium | reverse complement strand
TTGAACAACTAAGCCTTTCGGTTTTATGCTTGAGGTATCTTACTCACTCAAAATAAACCGAAAGGCTTTGTATGCAATATACCACCATTCCCTTTGAGGTCAAGCTGCCTGACCAAGCGGTAGTTTTTAGCCTCGCCTCACTTTACGCCGTCCTCGATAAGGTGTTGGATAAACGTCACGCCAGGGGGCGACTTTATCCGCTACGCCCACTCCTGGCAATTGCAATCCTGGCAAAATTGGTGGGTCAAAATCAAGTGACCGAGTTAGCACATTGGCACCCACCAGTAGGTACCCAGTTACGAACCGTCGAATTATGTCAGCTATTTGGTCTGAAACGGGTGCAAAGGCCGCACGCCGTGACCTGGAGCCGCATTCTGGGCGACAAAATAGACCCACTCCAGTTAGAAGCAGTGCTGGACGAGTTTTGTCGTAAGCAGTTGGGTCAAACCAGCCCCCCACGCAGTAGTCTGGTGGTAGCCATTGATGGTAAGGCTCTAAGGGGTAGTATTGAGGCTGGCTGCAAACGTGGGATTTATATGATGGTGGCCTTCTTGCCGGAGTAGAGGATTGTAATTGGACAAGTAGAAGTGGCAAACGGTGAAATCAAGGAGAACGAGATAGTAGCCGCGCCCAAGCTACTGCTGCAAATCGGGAAATATGTAGCGGGGTCAGTAATAGTAGGCGATGCCATGCAGTGTCAGCGCAAACTGAGTGTGCAAATCCGGGGAGCGGGCGGAGATTGGATATGGTTTGTCAAGGGTAATCAGCCCGACGGGTTGGATAACATCAAGGTGTTATTTGAGAATGAGCCATTAGCGGTCGGGCATAGCCCTTCACGGGTACCCCCTGGGTGTGACTTCAAGACTGCTCGCCGCGTCGAGAAAGCACACGGACGGTTAGAGGAGCGAGTAATTACCGTCAGCAGTATGTTAGATGAAGAATATTTGAAGTGGCCTGGGGTGGCACAGGTCTTTAAGTTGGAGAGTTGGATCAAAGGTGGTGAGGGTGAAACCAAGCACCAAGTACGTTATGGTTTGACCAGTTTACCCGCCGAAATTGCTGATGCAGCCCTGGTGATGGCAATAGCGCGGGCCGAATGGGGCATCGAGAACCAACTGCATTATCGGCGTGATGTAAGGTTGAGGGAGGATTGGTCGCAACTGCGGCCCGGCCAGAGTCAGCAGGTCAATTCGATTCTCAACCACACGGTAGTGGGTTTAATGGGATTAGCTGGAGTGAGTAATATCCAAGCCACAGGGCGCGAGATGAGCTATACGCCAGCGCAGGCTATTAAGTTATTAACCCAGCCGCTCTTGTCAAGCAATTGACCTTGCAATAGCCCTGGGCAAATGACCATTCTTTTGACTTCGCTTGACCAAATAGTTATACTTTAGTTGGGCGTATCCACATAATTATTTGCAAGTCAGACGGAGAGATTTTTGACTATAGAAGTGCTACATAAAAATATTGGCCCGGACGAACAAGTTACAGATGTAAGTGACCCAGTTTTGGGTACGGAAATGATGCAGGACGAATACCGGGTTATGTACGAAGTTGAGGATTCGTTTTGGTGGTACGTGGGTATGCGGCGCAATTTGCTGGCTCTGCTCCAAAAGCATTGGGATTGGGCCACTCAGCCGAACCCCACAGTGCTGGACGCAGGTTGCGGTACGGGCGGTATCTTGCAAAAGCTTACCACCAATTTTGGCGGGCAGCTTAATACTGGCGCGGCGGTGGGTGTAGATATTTCCGACCAGGCCATCCGGTTTTGTCGGGCGCGGGGGCTGGCTGGCTATGTGGCTCAGGCTTCGTTAGTGGAATTACCGTTTGCCCGCGAACAGTTCGACATCGTAACGTCATTCGACGTAGCCTGTCATATGCCTGCTGACCGCCCGGCCTTCGCGGAAATCAGCCGGGTCATGCGGCGAGGGGGTATCTTTGTTACCAACTTGCCCGCCTATCAGTTTTTGTATAGCGAACACGATGTAGCCGTCCGTATCAAACGACGTTATAATAAGAAGCTGCTGGCAAGCCGTCTGAACGAAGTAGGTTTGCAAATCGAGCGACTAAGTTATGTCAACACGATTTTATTTCCGCCCGCCGCCGTTATTCGCCTGATAAAAAATGCCCAGGGTAAGGGCGCGAACGCTGCCGAGGCTCACTCCGATTTGACCCCGCCGCCCGCACCTGTTAATAAATTTCTCACCGGACTGATGGGTTTGGAAGCCAATCTTTTAGCCAAAACTAACCTGAACCTGCCCTTTGGTCTTTCGGTAATGGCTGTCGCCCGCAAGGTTTAATTTAATGCAAAACGAACCGATAAAACTAAAATTCTTCGCTGCTTTTCGGGAAATAACGGGCCAGCGCGAAATGTCCTGGCCCTGGCACGCCACCCAAACGGCCAACAGTGTCCTGGCTGCGCTACTGTCCGACTACCCGGCTTTGGTGGGTGTAGCGCGAGTCAGTCTGGTGATGGTCAATCGCGAATATCGTGACCGCGACTTGCCGTTGCAACCGGGCGACGAGGTGGTTTTTGTACCACCCGTCGGCGGGGGCAACTAGCTTTGTTCACTATGAGCTAATGCTTTGGGCTTCAGCAGGATGGCTGGCGGCGATGGCGGGGCTTAGACGTTCGGCGGCAGCTTCTCGCTCTAATACACCCGCCTCCTGAGCCAAAATCAGAGCATTGCGCTTGGCAACCCGGCGACTACTTGGGCCAATTAAGAGCAAAATAAGCATCACCGCATAAATCGGTAAATGCCCGGCCAGTTCTGTCCAACCCAAATAGGGCAGGGTCAGATTAAAGGGTATCCATAGAGCGATGATTACCAGACGCGGCAAAGCCCCCGAAATAAGCAAACACCCAAAGACAAATTCGCCCACCCCGGCAAAGAAAATAAACAAATCGTTGCTGATACCAAAACCGCTGCCCAAATTGAAATCAATTTTTTGGGTCAAAAAAGCCTGAGCCAGCCCAGGGTTAAGCAGCTTTTCGCTGAACGCCAGGAGAATGATGCTGAGGCCGACTGACCAGCGCAAAACCGGCACTGCGTAAGCCACCAAACGCGGGTCAGGGTGAGCGCGACGGCCCAGCAAGGCATCGGCGGAAAACGGGCCACGCCCCATTATAATCAAAAATAAGGCGATGCCCACGAACTGACAATGTTCGGGCAACAGCAAAGCCGGAATGTGTATAAAAGGACTTAACACGAAACCCAAAAAATACAACACAATCAAGCCAGCCGCCGCGTATTCGGTAAACACGCCATAAACCAGAGCCAGAGCTATCATCACCTCGGCCAACGCCACCAAACCGCTCAACAAATTAGGCTCCATTTTGAGGTTGGGCGCGAAAAGTTGCAATTGAAAACCGCTCACCAAAAGCGGTATTGCCGTGTGAACCGCCAACAGCAGGGGTAGATACGAATAAACTCGTCGTAAGCGGGCTTCGCTGATACCGACTAAGACGTTTTCCAGGTTAGGATTATGGGCGCGTTTCCAGGTGCGATAGCGTCGGTCTAACACTAGGGCCAACCCCGTGACAACCGTACCAATCGCCACCGCCGAAAGCACTTGCCAGCTAAAAAGCAAACCGAAATCTACCAGATAACTATTGGGCTTATCCACAAACCATCTCTCGTGCGCCCAGGCGGACTGCGGCCAGACCAGTACCACCGTCAGTACCAAAGCCAGCCCTATCGATATATTACCAAACTTTCTACGCATATTTTTATCCTTGTTATTTATACTTGATAATGTGAGCAGAAGTTACCAAACTTGTGGGACATTGCCCCGTCAAGGGACATCGAGAGTTTCAGGTTAAGTTACCTCCGCTCCCACCATTATAATACTAACGGTGCGTCTAAGCTTGTTTTTTACAAAAATAGACCCAACCTTTTGATACATTGGAGGTAAGTAGCTATTCAGCCTGTCATGGTGCGGGTAGTGACCACACCTGCGGGGCTACTAAATTTATAACTCCGCCAAACTGGTGGACATAGATGATAAAATAACAGAGGTAGTTTGGTTTGAGCCGATTTCGCTGGCTAGAAACTATCGGCTGATGGAGCCGCTACGCGTCCTACAAGCAGCCCGAATAGCCAAAAAATAAGATATTGGAGAACGAATGCAGCCAAAAAATGTTGAATGGAAACGACAAAGCGTGTCGCAAGGGGTTTTGGTTATCAACGATAAGGTCTTGCTGGTAGCCAATGATTACGGGGCGCGGGGCATATTGTGGTCGTTGCCGGGCGGCAGACTCGAACCAGGCGAACCTCACTCCGAGGCGGTGGTACGCGAGTTCAAAGAAGAAACGGGGCTGGAAGTGACGGTGGCGGGCTTGGTATATGTAGCTGATGCCAAAACCGAGATTGACCGTTATCATTTCGTGACTTGCGTTTTTGAAGTTAAATTACCAGCTAATACGCCGCTTGACAGCGACGATCTTCCCCAAATCAGTTGTGAGGGGGATATGGCGGTCAGGCAAGTCCGCTTTGTGTCGTTTGACACCGTGCCGCAGCTAATCCAACGGCCTAGTATCGGTGAGCCGCTCCTCAATTATCTTTATTATGGCGCGTCCCAAATGCCCATTCGCTACTGGAGCTACCCCGAATATAATACCCCCGATTATGTGCCGATTAGCTGGCCCCCAACAACTTTGCGGGTATAAAGTTAAAATTGTGGGACATTGCTCTGCCAATGGATAATCCCTGGCTTTGTGGGACATTGCTCTGCCAATGGATTGTACAGGGAACATCTATTGACGGAGCAATATCTTACAAAGCAGCCTCGACCCAACTTTGTACACCCTTGCTATCGTTGGCCTCATATTTGCCATTCCTGACTCAAAACCGTAAAATATAACCAGGTTGGTTAGGCGGTAACTTTTGGTCGGGAAAACAGAAAAATATGAGCGCGACAGAAACAAATAGTGCTAAAAAAGTGGCTACTGACCTGAAAAATGTGGTCAAAGATGTGGATAAAGAAGTCTTTGATAGAAGCAAAGGGCGCGTCCCGGTCTGGCCCGCCTTTATCGCCTTTGCTATTATCGGGGTACTTTTTAGCCTGTTATCCGAGAAGTTGACGATTGGCCCCACCTGGGTGATGCTGGCAATTATAGCGGCTTTGCTGGTTGTAGCTATAATCGGCTGGCTAGGCTATCGTCATCATATCAGTCGCTTCGTAGGCCGTTTTATGACCGGGTTGGTGACATTAGCTTTGGCAGTGGGTGTAATCTTACTGGTAGCCTCGTTGCCTGGTCACACAATTCAGGGAGCGGCCCTGTTGCGCGATGCCTCTATCTTGTGGGTCAGTAATGTGATTATTTTCGGGTTGTGGTATTGGGAGCTAGACGGGGGTGGCCCGGCAGGGCGCCATCTGCACGGTTACACTGCCACCGATTTTTTGTTTCCTCAAATTGTGATTGGAGAGCCGTTCAGTCGTGACTGGTCGCCGGGTTTTATTGATTATCTGTACCTGGCGTTTAATACCAATACGGCTTTCAGCCCTACCGACACCATGGTTTTGTCGGGCCGGGCCAAAGTGTTAATGATGGTGCAGTCCGTGCTTGCGCTGGTCACAATTGCGGTAATCGCCGCACGCGCCATTAACATTATTCCAAATAGTAATTAAATAGGAGCAAAAGATGGAAAAACAAATTCACGACGCGGTGATTGTGGCGGCGGTACGCACCCCGATTGGGCGTTATGCCGGAGCATTGGCAAATGTGCGGCCCGACGATTTGGGGGCGTTGGCAATTGGCGAGGCGGTGCGGCGGTCTGGAGTTGACCCGGCCCTGTTTGAAGACGTATATATGGGCTGCGCGAACCAGGCAGGCGAAGATAACCGCGACGTGGCCCGGATGTCGCTATTGCTGGCGGGTCTGCCCATAAGCGTGGCCGGAGTGACGGTCAATCGGCTATGCGGTAGTGGTTTGCAGGCTCTCAACGACGCGGCCCGCGCTATTATGGTGGGCGAGGGCGACTTTTTTATTGGTAGCGGAGTTGAGAGTATGAGCCGCGCTCCGTTCGTAATGCCCAAACCGTCCGAAGCCTTCCCGCGTGGCGAAATAAGTATGTTCGATACGACGCTGGGCTGGCGGTTTATTAATCCGCGTCTGTCGGATATGTACTTCCCTTATAGTATGGGCGAAACCGCCGAGAATGTGGCCGAACAGCACAAAATCAGCCGCGAAGACCAGGACAATTTCGCTTTCAGTTCGCAGCAAAAGGCGGGTGTGGCGATGGCAAACGGGCGTTTCCAAGACGAGATTGTGCCTGTGACGATACCACAACGCAAAGGCGAACCCGTTAAAGTGAGCCAGGACGAACACCCGCGCCCCGATACCACCCTGGCGGCATTGGGAAAACTCAAGCCAGCGTTCCGGGCGGGTGGTTCGGTCACGGCGGGTAACAGCAGTGGTATCAACGATGGAGCGGCGGCTCTGGTTTTGACTTCGGCAGCCAAAGCCAACGAAATGGGTCTCAAGCCGTTGGCGCGAGTAGTAGCGACGGCGGTGGCTGGGGTTGACCCGTCCGTAATGGGTTTAGGGCCGATACCAGCAACGCGCAAAGCCTTAGCCCGCGCGGGACTGACCACCCATGACCTGGATTTGGTGGAGCTAAACGAAGCCTTTGCCGCCCAAAGTCTGGCTTGTATTCGGGAACTGGAACTAGACCCAGCCAAAGTCAATGTCAATGGGGGAGCTATCGCCCTCGGCCACCCGCTCGGTTGTAGTGGGGCGCGATTAGCTGTGACCCTGCTCCACGAATTGCAGAAACGCGGCGGGCGGTATGGCTTGGCGACGATGTGTATCGGCGTGGGCCAGGGCATTGCCACTATTTTTGAGCGACTGTAAATTTTTGTACCAGCCAATGGTTGAAACCATCATCTATTCACCCAAACCTGATAAATCAGGTTGTCAGCCCACTTTACCCAACAAACGTCGGCTGTGGCGTTGCAACACGTTTTAACGTGTTTGGTTTAAATAGACGATGGTTTCAACCATTGGCGGTCAAAAGGCAATATCTGACCCACACCGACCTGACAGGACTTGCTTCCTTGACCAGTCGAGGTAACAGCAGCCCAATAGCAACGCAATTTGGCGTAGAAAGCGCGGAAGGAAAGAATTCGTGGAAATATCTGACAAAAAGCCGCCAGTGATAAATGTGCGGGGGACAAAGGTGGCCCTCGGCCCGTTTCTGCCCGAACACGACGAGTATTACTTGACCTATAACCAGGACCCAGAAATCGCCGTGCTAGGGAGTGGGACTTTGGACGTGCGTGCGCCAATTTCCAATCCCGACAATTTCAAGCACGCTAAACCGGATAGAGTTAATTTTACTATCTTCGAGCTTGAAAACCTGACTATGATTGGCGAAAGTATCTTGCGTCATATTGACCATCGGCACGGGGTAGCTACTTTTGGTATCAGCATCGGCAACAAAGATTATTGGGGCAAAGGCTTTGGCAGCGAAGCCACCCGGCTGGTACTGGACTACGGCTTCCGCTTCCTAAATCTGCATAATATTGATCTGACGACGGCCAGCTATAACGAACGGGCGCAAAAAGCTTATCTGAAGGCAGGGTTCAAAGTCAGTGGGCGACGGAGCGGCTCAATCCTCCTGGGCGGTCAGCGTTACGACGACATTTATATGGAGTGCCTTGCCACCGAGTTTGAACCGCCCGTTCCCGGCTGGTTCAGCTTGTAAAGGAGAGCAGGTTCTAGGTGGCGTTGGGGTCTTTGTAGGGGGTGATAGCCACGAACGGTTCGCCTTTGTAATTAAGAGCCTGGACTTTGAAAACCAGCCCATCGTCGAACTCCATCGTAATCATCGCCAGGTCGTTTGTGACCCGCACCACCTTGCGCCCGGCCAACCAATTCAAATCTACTCCACATGGGTTCGAGCCATCGGTTTGGGTCTTTGTCTTTACCTCTTCTGACATATTTTTCCTTTTGCTGTCTTATAACTCTGTCTGTAGCCAATATAATTTTTGGTGTCCTGTATGTCATCAACATTTACCGACACAAGCTCAGATCGTTCACCCACGTCAACACGCCTGGCGCGATATTATTGATGCTATATATTATATCACCCAGACTGGTTGTCAGTAGCGTAGTTTACCTGGTGATTTCCCGCCCTGGAAAATCCTCTAGAAATTGCCAACAGTATCTGACCGATTTTATTCCTCCCTTTTGCTAGACAAAAATTGGCAAATGATGTAAGATTGGTAGGCTTATACAAATGCCACTAGCTATAACCAAATTCGTTGGGTTGCAACTTTTATCTAAAAACCAAGATAAGGCACTATCCCCTTTATTTTAGGTGTTCGCAAGCTTGACAAGACCGAAAACAGCAGGAGAGTTTGAGTGACTGACCCCCATATTGATATAGATGATGTGGATAACCCCGATTTAGCCAGTAATAGTAATGTAGCTGCGGCTGATGAGGCGGTGGGTAGCGGCAACAACGAATTTGGCACAGGGCCAAATTTTACGGAGTTCGCTGCGGGCTTCTTCAACTTTGTGGAACGTTTCCGTAACCAGTCCGGGTTCGGCACGGGCAGTGGTTTCGACCCGCTGCCCTTTGAAAGTCGCAAACATTTTCGAAATAGTCAGCGCGAGTTTTTGTTGGGCTGGCGCACAGTGATAGATGATGCCATCCGGCGGATGGACGAGCGCGATACCCGCGATAATTTGCGCCACACCAGCGAACCGCTTTCGTCTTATGAACGCGGCGCGGCGACAAAAATCGAAGTTGAAGAAATCGAAGATTAAGCTATAATTGGCCCTGGTTATGTAGCAGACGCACACAGCGTAACCAGGCGTGAGCAAATTTGGATCAGTCATTGGAGAAGGCAATATGGCTCAAACAGTTTCGGATAAACTGAAGAATCGTCGCAGCAGTGCCATCGGCACTCGCACTGAAAAGAACGGGCTGGCCGCCAGACCGATCAGACCACTGGTGGGCGGTGAGAGTGCGTCTGAAGACGAAACAGAGCAAGAGGTGGAAACTCCCGATATTGCACCTGATGAGGCCGAGCTAGAGGAAATCGAGGAAGAAGACCCGCTTGAAGAAGCGGTTGCTTTTGGCGAACTTGCCAATACCAAAGATTCGGTCTGGATGTACCTGCGCGAAATTGGCCGGATGCCCCTTTTGACCTTCGAGGAAGAAAAAAAGCTGGCGAAGGACATGGAGGAGGGCAACAAAGGCAGCGCGGAACTGTTGGAAAGCGGGACTTACACCAAGAAACAAATCGAACAGTTGCAAGCTGGTGATTACAGCAGTGGCAATCCAGCTTTGGGCGAGGCCGAACGTAAGGTCACGCGCGGCGAAATGGCCCGCAACCGTCTGATCCAATCTAACTTGCGCCTGGTAGTCAGTATTGCCAAGAAACATACTGGCAAGGGTCTGAATTTTTTGGATTTGATCCAGGAAGGCAACATCGGTTTGATGCGGGCCACCGAAAAGTACGATTATACCAAAGGTTTCAAGTTTTCGACTTATGCCACCTGGTGGATACGTCAGGCCATCACCCGCGCTATCTCTGACCAAAGCCGTACTATCCGGCTACCTGTGCATATCGGAGAAACAATCAACCGATTGAGCCGTGAGAGTCGGCGGTTGCAGCAAGAGCTTGGCCGCGAACCTACTGCCGAAGAATTGGCGGCGGCTATGCAGTTGTCCGTAGATAAGGTTAAGCGGGTGCAGGAGATTTCTAAACAGCCGGTCTCGCTGGAGTCGCCCGTCGGAGATGAGGGTGATACTTTGTTGGGCGATTTTATCGAGGACGCTTCGGCTACTGCCCCGATGGATGCGGCCAGCTATCAAATGTTACGCGAACAAATTGACTCGGTTTTGAGCCATTTGAACGAGCGCGAACGTAAGATTATCCGGCTGCGGTTTGGTCTTGATGATGGCCGTTATCGCACTTTGGAAGAAGTGGGGCAGGTTTTTGGCATCACCCGCGAACGCATCCGCCAGATTGAGGCCAAAGTGTTGCGGAAGTTGCGCCACCCGCGTTTCGGCAAACAACTACGGGCTTATTTAGAATAATTTATATCGGTGCTAATTCCACACAATCCAGGTAGGTTTGAAGTGCGCGGACAGTTTGCTGGATTGCTTCTGGTTGCTGGTTTTGAGCCGCTTGTTCGAGGTGGTTGCCTAGCACGCTGAGGTAGGAGAAGCCGTAACTTGCGCCTGCGCCTTTGAGGTTGTGGCCTAATCGCATAACCGTCAAAAAATCGGCCTGTTGCAAAGCTATGTTGATACTTGAAATGTCTTCAGTTCGATGTTTCAGAAATTTTACGGCTATTACCATCAAATCCGCCTCGATAAAAACCAGCGTGCCTTGCGATCGGTTCGCCTCGGTCATTTCTTCCATCGTAGTTATTGTGTTTGGTAGTTGCCCCGTTTTAACTTCCAACTTTAAGTGGCATTCCTGACCTGATTTTTGAAAAATCAGTAGTTATTAAAAAATTATATACTCACTATACCAATCCAACATTACGGGCGAGGTTACGAAGCCACCAACTTTGTCGGACATTGCTCCGCCAATGGACTGTTCCCTGTTTTCTGTGGGACATTGCCTCAACTGGTTGCTGCCAATGGACTGTTCCCTGTTTTCTGTGGGACATTGCTCCGCCAATGGACTGTTCCCGCCAACTGGTTGCCGTCAATGGACAATCCGGGAACATCTATGGGCAGAGCTATATCCTACAAAACCCATCTCAGGGGTGAGTAGTTACAAGGCAAAAACCAGACATACGACTTTTTTAATGCTAAAATAAGTGGTACGACACAATTTATAGTTACTGAGGTGGGTTGAGCTATACAAGCGTTGGTTTTAACTCACGGCTGAATGCTGTAAAAATTAAGGAGGAAATTATGGCTAATAGTTGCACCCATATGGGTGAGATGCAGGCGGTTCAACCGAGTGCCAATGGTTGCGAGGATTGCCTTAAAACTGGTGATAACTGGTTACATTTGCGTTTGTGCCTGGAATGTGGTCACGTAGGCTGTTGCGATTCGTCCAAAAACAAACACGCCACCAAACATTTCCACGCTTCCAAACACCCTATTATTTATTCCTTCGAGCCAGGCGAGGAATGGGGCTGGTGCTTTGTTGACCAGCTGGAGCTTGACCCCGATTACGATGCTGCTTTCAAGACCGAACTTCACAAACTGCCCAAGCGCAGCTACAGATAAAATCTATCTGCCTTCTATACTAAAACGGCTTCGGCTATTTTTTGTGGGGCGGAGTTTGACAGGGCACAAAGATTTTGCCAAACTTCGCTCATCAAGCCAGCCATTACGACGGGGCGGTTTAGTTCGCGCTCTACCTCGGCTGGGGTCATGTCGTCCAGGAAACGGCCACCATAGCCTTTTTTGTCGAGCATTATTTGGGGCAAGAACAGCATCTCGCCTAAATCTGTGCCGCTTCCTTCGAGAGCCTGGAGCGCGTTAATAACGTCGCGTCCGGTCAGTAATCCGGCTACAGTGATAGTGTGGCCCAAAACGGAATTCTTGACCGTCAGCAGATTGACGTGCAACCCCGCTACCCCGTTCAACCGTTCGATCACCTTTTGGAAAGTGGGCGTAATCAGTTCGGCCGTGACAAGCGTGGTCGTGAGTGGACGGGCCAACGTCGGGGGCAACTTCCGTTCGGTCTGTTTCCAATCTTCCAAAAAGTTGCGTACTAGCCCAACTCCGTTTTCAATCTGGTCAAAATCTTCGTAATGAGCGCGGCCCGGCACATCGCGTCCACCTAGCAGGTAAAATTCGTCCGATAGATAAACTACCGCTGTGCCATATTCCTTTTTGAAACGACGTTGCCAGCTATGCGTAGTATCCACAATATGAGTGGCTTCAGCCGCTGTAAAGACGCGCATCGGCATCGGGGCTTCGTTCTGATAGGTGCGCCCATGGCCCCGCCCGCTCCGTCTCCGGTCTCCATCGTAACCGTTGCCGCCCGCCAAACCTACTGGCACAATCGCAATCGTTTGCAGACCAGGGTAAAGGCTGGCTAAATCGTGGACGGTGCGTTCGAGATGCGCCCCATCGTTGACCCCAGGCACTAGCACAATTTGAGTGTGTATCTGAATACCATTATCAATCAAACGCTGCAACTGGCCTAAAATCTCCGGCGCGTTGGGATTGCCCAGCAAGCGGCGGCGCAAATCTAGTTCGGTGCTGTGTACCGAAACATAAAGCGGAGTCAGGCGTTGAGTAATAATGCGTTGCCAATCTTCTTCATGAAGGTTGGTCAAGGTGACGAATCCACCGTACATAAATGAATAGCGGTAGTCGTCGTCCTTGATATAAACGGTGGGCCGAAAGCCTTTGGGAGTGCGATAAACAAAGCAAAACGGACAGTCGTTGTTGCAGACGCGGATGCCATCGAAAGTCGGCTCGGCAAACTCCAGGCCAATCGGTTCGCCTTCCCCATTTTTGAGGCGTACCACCCGTTCTTGCCGGACGGTTTCGCCACCCGGCAACTGTTTATCACGCTCGATAGTCAGACGCAAGTCGGCATCGGCGGTATCAAACTGGTAATCAATCATATCGCGCACAGGCTGACCGTTAATTGCCAGCAGACGCTCTTGCACCTGGATTCCAGCGCGGGCCGCTACCGAACCCGGTCTGACCGCAATGACCCGGTTCAAATCTTGCTTACTTTTTTTACTAGCCGCCGCAGGGCGGTTTGAAATGTCCAACTTCTTAATACCTGTTACAAAAACTGGTTAATCAGCAATGCTTAAAATAATTTTGCCGCGCACGTGTCCTTTTTGACTGACCACTTGGGCCTGTTGTGCCTCATTCAAAGGAAAGACCGGCCCCACTTCAGTTTTAATCTGACCAGATGCTATCAAGTCGGTAATCTCTTGTAGTTGCTCCTGCTTAAAGTTCATACTGAAAAAGGCGGTTCGCACCTTGTAAGTCTTTGCCAACTCCTCCGATGGCTGACCTACTAGCGAAACCAGTAACCCACCTGGTCGCAAGACCTCGAAGGAGTGCTTTTGTGCTTCGCCCCCAACCCCGTCTATCACCACATCTACGTCCTTCACCACACCTTGAAAAGCGGTGCTGTTGTAGTCTATCACCGTGTGCGCTCCTAGTTACCGCACATACTCGACGTTCTCGCTGGAAGCCGTGCCAATCACCTCGCCTGCATTTTTCCAACGAGCAAATTGCACTGCGTAGCCGCCCACTCCGCCAGCTGCCGCCTGGACAAGCACACGCTGCCCGGCCTCAAGACCGCCCTGGTCGAACAAAGCTTGCCACGCTGTCAGTGCCGCTACCGGGATAGTAGCGGCTTCCTCAAAACTAATATTAGCGGGCTTGCGTACTAGACCAGTGGCGGGCGCAATTGCGTATTCAGCATAACCGCCACTACCCAGGCCAAAAACCGCCTCACCGGGCTGAAAGGTCGTCACACCCTGCCCTACCGCTTCCACCACCCCAGCTATATCGGCTCCAGGTGTAAAAGGAAAATAATGGGCATAAAGGCTTTCATATAGCCCTGCCGCAGCTTCCAATCCATCGCATTGAGGCCAGTGGCATGAACACGCACCAGTACCTGCCCAGCTTCCGGTTGCGGCACTGCTATCTGCTCCACTACCAACACCTCCGGCCCACCATACTCATGGAAGCGAACTGCCTGCATCGTTTGCCCTTTATTCTCACTCGACATTTTCAATCTCCTTGTATAACCTGCAATTTAAATAAAAATCAATTTTCTATGCTGCTTGTGGCCTTATAGTCAAATAAATGATGAATGACCCTAACCACTAGCCAGGTTTTATTATCCTCTATCCTCATTGTCGCATTGCGATAGCCTGGAATTATCAACAAAAAAAAGTTCGGGCTAACTCGAATGTATTTGACACGAGCCCTAATTATACCACAAATTCTCATTATTACGGCTCACACCCCGACTCAACTATTTCTGTTCAGAGTAGCCAATCGTTTTAGCTAAAATGTTCAGATTAGCATCGAAGTCGTAGAAAATCGCGCCGCCTGTTGGGATTTCCAGCTTAGTGATTTGTTCGGGTGAAAGTTTGTCCAACTGCATTACAATCGAGCGCAAACTGTTACCGTGAGCCGCGATAATGACGTTCTGGCCCGCTTGCAAAACTGGTACAATCGTGGCATCGTAGTAGGGCAGAGTGCGGGCGGCGGTATCTTTGAGACTTTCGCCGTTGGGCGGAGCAACATCATAACTGCGTCGCCAGATAAAAACTTGTTCAGCCCCGAATTTAATGGCGGTTTCGGCTTTATTTAAGCCTTGCAAATCGCCGTAGTGCCGTTCGTTCAAAGCCTGGTTGTAAATCGTGGGCAAATCGGGCTGTCCAATTACTTCCAAAATAATGCGTAAAGTTTCATTGGCGCGTTTCAGCACCGAGGTAAAACCCTGGTCAAAGTGAAGGGCCGCCTTTTGAATTACCAGCCCGGCTTGCCGCGCTTGTTCACGCCCGAAGTCGGTCAAATCTACGTCCACCCAGCCAGTAAAGCGATTTTCTTTGTTCCATATCGACTCGCCGTGCCGCACCAATACCAGCTTTGCGTGCGCCTTTACTTCCTGCGGAATAGTCATCAGTACTCCTCTCGTCCTTTTTTAGGGCTATTAACTCAAAGTCGCTTGAAATCGGTATTTGACAGAGTGGCTCCAATTTCTAATTTTTGATATGAAGCTTTTCTATAAGCTTTGGGGCAAACGCATTATCCAATCTATCAACCCATATGATTTTATCACGCCTTCGCGACTATAGCCACGTTGAATCAGCAGGCGTGCCAGATGCAGTTTAGCCTCTTTTAGCTAGGGAAAAGTTAGGGCTTCCAGGTCGGCGCGGACAGCCGTAGGGTCGTCGGTGTAGGCGAAAAGCTCCTGGACGTTGGTGGGCGATGAAACGGCGATACGCAGCCCCGCCAAAATCGGGGTAGCTTTGAGGGTATAGTTGCCGCCCCGTTTAGTCTTAATGATGCCAATTACTATCTTGGAAACGCGGGAGTCGTCGCGCAACACCTTAACCACCTTTTCGGCAGCCGCAATCAGCGTCGTGTGCTTCCCGTTAAATTTCGGGCCGCTCAACAGCCCCCGCGTCTTATTACCCATTTCTATTGCTCATAAATCCATTTGTCAACTTCGCGGGTGTAACCCAGTAGCTCATTGGGCTGGAAAAAGCGGGCGATTTCCTTTGCCGCGCTTTCGAGGCTGTCCGAGCCGTGAATGAGGTTGCGGCCAATTTCGACGGACAAATCGCCCCGAATTGTGCCAGGGCCAGCCTTAGCCGGGTTGGTTACGCCCATCGTGGTACGCACCACTTCAATCGCGTTCGTGCCTTCGATTACGCCCACCACTACGGGCGCACTGGTAATATATTTGACGAGGCCGGCGTAAAATGGTTTACCCTCGTGTTCGCCGTAATGGTCGCGGGCCAACTCGTCACTAACTTGCATCAACTTCATACCCGCCAGCCGCAAGCCGCGCCGTTCCAGCCGCGTAATAATTTCACCCACCAGGCCGCGCTGCACCCCATCCGGCTTCACAATAATTAAAGTGCGTTCCAAGCTTTGCTATCTCCTTTTTCGTTTATTGTTGCTCTATTTTCTCTCAAAAGCTCAAAAAACAACCCGCAGCCATTGGGGGCGACGGGTTTCCGTTCGTTTGTTGCCTATGAAGCATAATACTTTTAGCCTCGTTTGGCAAATTTTGGGCTGCTGGGTATTCAGGTTAGGAGTAAATAAATCGAAGCCAATAACAATTGGTAGGCGGCGCGTCCCCAAAGCCACAATACTGACAGAGTTTAATATCATATCAAAAAGCAAGCTCTATATTTATGTGATTTTTTACATATTAGTTGTCATATTAAAAAAGTTTAATATAAAACTTAGTAAATCTATCGAGCTCTTTTGCTAATTTGCACTTTTTTAGGTTTCATTGTAGCATATAGAAGTTACTATACTTAAAAATGCCTATTTAGAAAGGAACTGCTAGATGAATGAAAATAGTCAGCAGCCCTCTGAAAATAATGAGGCGGCCAATTCAAGTGCGGCTAGTGAAGGTGCAGGTAATAAGGAAACAGTTCAAAATCCAGATGTTTCAGAAAGCCCTACACCTATAGCAGAAAAGAGCAACCAGTCTCCGCTAACAGAGCGTGAAACGCAGGTATTAATCCTGGCTGACCAAGGATACAGCAACAAGGAAATCGCCCAAAATTTGAGCATTGCCGAGAACACGGTTGAGGTTCACCTCAAACAGATCAATTGCAAATTAGGCACTAAAAACCGAAGGCGGGCCTCCACTAAAGCGAGGGAGAATGGTTGGCTCCAGGGAAAGTGACCGAGTTATATTTCGCTATCAAAATACCGGAAACCCGTTATTGTGCAAATCTAGCATTGGTATTATACTAAATTTGTAATGAAGATAGTAAGTTTTTAAAAGCCTTGATATTGATAAGAAGTCCTCTCCTTTGCTCTTGATAAACTAAGTTAATTTTGAAAAGTCCAATTTGACCCTTAATGATTTTTTAATTTCTCATAATTTTGAGGCTGATTCCAGTTAGACTTGAAAATTAACTGGAAGTCTATTAGCTGACTCTGTTTTAGTCAAGAAAGGAAGGTATCTTGTCTTGAAACATCACAAAACCCTGCTTTATGTCGGCGGCATACTTGTCCTGCCCTTCGCGCTGGTCGTATTTCTGCTATTACAAGCCGATACTGCTACTTCTGCTGTCGCAGCGGCTAACAAAGGTAGTGCTAACGTGCCACCTGTGGCTGCTCAAGTTGGGAGTAACCTTACTCCGCTTGCCCCAACCGCCCCTCCACCCGTAGTACCTGCCAACGCCGCCAAACTTTCGCCAGTCAAAGGTATAGCCGCCGTCAAGGTCACAAATGCTAACGCGCTTACTAACGGCAACGGTGCGAAGTTTAGCGAGGCTGATGTGCGCCAGTTCTTGCACGACCACCCGGAGTGGGGTCAGTTTAAGTCAACCGCTCCTTTCGCTATTGAGAAAGTCGAGTTTTTGAAAGCTAATGAGGTCAAAGCCCGCATAAACCAGGACGTAGCCACGATGATGGGCGTGCCAGATACCACTAGCTTTTGTTTGATGACCGGACGGGGTAGCTTCGTGATGGCTGCTGGGCCACCGCTACCAGGCCAATCGCAAACTGCTAAGACCGGAGCAACTTTTCAACGGGCTTACCAATTATATGACGCACAAACTGGCAACCTCATCTTGATGGGTGGGTTGGGCAATTAGCTACTTAGAAAGGAGGAAGACGGCTATGAAACATTTAGCGATAGCGGCGCGTAGAATGAGTGCGCTTATGACTATCTTGCTGATACTTTCGCTTGGTTTATTTCTGCCACCCGCGCCCAAAGCGGCGGCTTATGCGTGTGGTAGTTCCAGTGACCCGGCCAGCGAATGTTATGCGGCGGCCACCTGGCCTGGTAACATGGACGGAGCCAGCACGGTGATAGACATTGTGCCGCTTTACAATTCTGGTAGTGAGTTGGTAGCTAACCAGATGTGGCTCAAGGACACCCAGAGCTACGGCTGCACGACTTACCCGTTTTGCTGGTTTGAAGGCGGTTATGCTTATGCGCCCTATAACGGTCACAGCTACTACGAGTATGTTGCCTGGATTAATCCAGCAGGCTACCCAAATGTGCAAGTGCTAACCGATCTTCCTTCCGGGCAAACTGGCACTATTTATTTGGCTATCAAAAGGTATGACCCTTATCATTTCAACATCTCCTATCATTCGCCTAATTATTACACCGACAATATGGCAGTCACGGTGCAGTACGGTATGAGTCCCAACTACATTCAAATTGGGATGCGATTGAGCGGACAAAGCGGCGCGACTTCTGGAGATGCGTCTTTTACTAACAACTGTTATTTTGTAGGTAGCAGTTGCTATTCACAAACCAACTCTGGTAATCCTACAGAAGGTTATGTTTCTCAACCGCCTTTTGGGTATTGGAAAACGAAACCGTCAACTCAACCAGGAGGAACCTGGGTCACTTCAGTAAGTCCTGCTAGTATAGGCGTACCGATTGATACTTCTAACTATGCTCAAATATGGGGGCTTGATGCTGGATCATTTAGAGGTGTGGACGTATATGTTACGACACCTAACTCATACATAGGCGACTACTCACGTAAAGTTATAGCTGCTCCAGTGGCAATAACTGATCTTGTAGATCATTTCATAGAGTCCGGTCCAGAGAAGCGTTGCGATGCTGTTTGCGCTACTCATCCTTACTGGACTTATGCGGTGGGAAATAATATACATACTCAGGAAGATACTTCTGTCACTCTTACACCAAACGGATTGTATGAATACAAAAGCGTTAACTTTACTGGAACTCAGTGGCAAGCCCAATTTTGTGATGCATACGGCTGTAGGGGTCTTATAACTGCTGATTTATCGAGGACTAGCTTACCCCGTGTACTCGCGGGTGGTGAAAGTGCAACTGGTGACCATTTTGGGACTGTAACATCTTCGTATGCTCAAGAATGGACTGGATATGGCTCTTTTACAACCTTTTATTGTAACTACAGTATAAATACTGTAGCTGCTAAGGGAGGAAGCATTGATGGTTGTTATTCTAATACGAACAGCTGGAACGCAAACTATTAACAGAGAGGTGGTGAGCTTATGCGAAATAAATTGAGGCAGCCTACTAAAATTGGGGTAGTGATGATAGTGTTTATAGTTGCAGTAACAGCTATAGCATTATTCGCCATTTCCACTAATGCCCAGGATAAGGGCTTTCATTATGGAAGTGTAAGTTCTTTGACTGGTGCCTCACAACCACAAGTGGCTCAATTTGCAGTGGAATACACTCAACAGGAATTTCGTGTCTTGAGTGGCTCACCGCAGGTAGTTCTTACACGGTCTGTGAAGGCAGGCGAGTTGGAAGGACTAGGACTTGATCCCGTAAATCTTGCGAGCATAGAAGAACCGCCTTTAATGCTAGTTATCGTAAAGGGAGATTTTGGTCTTGGAACTACCACGGCCTCGACTCTTGATAGAGACCGTTGGAGATTTAGCTATATCAGCTATGTCTTTGATGAGTGGTCAGCAAGGTCTGCATCTACAGTAGCTTCAGCTAAAGGCGGAGTCTTTCGCAAGGTGCTTAACGATCCATCATTACCTAATGACAATACTCAAAGTAATACTTCGGGGGCTGCTGCTTTGATTGCATCTCAAGTTACACCTTCATCATCACTTACGTCCCCATCATTGCCACAATCTGGTAATGCTTCACAATTTGTCGTTTCGCCACCTTACACAAAACAGCTGCACTATGGTGATACTGCGCCCACAGTAGCTCCCAAAAAGTAGCTGCTGTATAGGCATCTGTTGAGAACCAAAAGCCCTGACTACCAAGGTCGTGGTTTTGCCTTTCCCTAAGCCACTACCAGTAGCCTCACTTATCCTTACGTTGCTAACCCTAACGATTATAGCGGCTATAACGAGAATAGCTGCTATGCCAATCCCTGTCCCTATAATAGGGATTTTGGTGACGACGGCAACAACCCTTTCTGGTATGTGGAGCTTTGGAAAAGATAAAGGAGGCCAATTATGCAAAACTTGAAAGCTGTTTTAGGTACATTAACCTTAGCCATCTTAGCTCGACTTTACACATTTTTGAGAGCGGCAACACCCTCACGATAGCCAGGGTAAATTAGGTTTTCAGACATGGCCCCCACCGCCACTTGTTTGAAAAATAAGATCAGATGTAGCCTTTACGTGAGACCCAAGCCTA
>JBBQZT010000100.1:0-20072 GCA_038207455.1 Chloroflexia bacterium | reverse complement strand
TAGGCGGCGCGTCCCCGCGCCCGCGATGCCTACAAACTGGGCGGGCGCGGGGACGCGCCGCCTACCGCTTATTTGAATGGCATTGGTTTTAAGGCGTACACACGCCGCCGCCGCCGCCGCTCGGTTGCCAGCCGGAAAAGTTATGCCAGACCAGCTGCTGCTCGAAGGTGCAATTTCGGGCGGGCTGTTCCTGGTGATATGTCACTTCATAGGTGGTAGTATCACCAGAACGGGATAGTTCGCGCACACCGTAAGCAGGAACATTTCCGGCGTTAGCAAACGGGCCTTGTCGGGTGTTGTGTAACCCTTCGATTATACGGGTGGGCTGGACAAAATAGCTCATCACCAGAGTAGCTACAAATAAAAGCGCCACGCCTAAAGTAAATACGCCCATCCGGGTGCACTTTTGGGTGAGGGATAAGCTAACCTGGGCAGCCACCGCTTCCACAGGCACTACCAGGGTATAAGCCACTCTATCGCCAATACGCTGCCGCAGTGGTGAGTTAAACATAGCGATTGCGCCCACCAGATATATATAAGGAAAGGCATCTATCGGGCGCAGCAAATTGCGGATGAGCGCGGCCTGCCACGTGATGCGACTGCCGTCCTTCATCACCACGCGCAGACCCAAAACCCGTTTGCCCAATGTCACCCCAAACAAAGCTTCCTGCGCCGTAAAATAGCTGATAGTCACCAGTACCAACCAATACCATTCCAGATTGCGGCTGCTATTGAAAGAAAAAACGCCCGTCATACCAGGGGTGGGTAGAGTGTCGCTGGTGACTTGCTCCACACCCAAAAGGCTGCTCAACCACAAAACCAACAATGACAACAAAAAGCCGTCTAAAATCAAAGCCAGGGCGCGTCTGCCTTCGACCCGCACCGCGCTGTAAACCTTAGTGACCCAATCAGAGCGGACAAGGTTATTCGTAA
This sequence comes from Chloroflexia bacterium, assembly GCA_038207455.1. Lineage (GTDB taxonomy): Bacteria > Chloroflexota > Chloroflexia > Chloroheliales > Chloroheliaceae > JBBQZT01. Next base: position 19,139 of record JBBQZT010000100.1, on the reverse strand, counting down.
TATCCATAAAATTTTGTCCTTTCTGTACAATTTGCCGCATAATATGAGCCAGGAAAGATTTGCACCACGAACGTCCATTGGCGGAGCAATGTCCCACAAACTCCCCCTGTTCTGTTGTGAGATGAACACCCGTCCATTGGCGGAGCAATGTCCCACAAACTCCCCTGTTCTCTGTAAGACATTGCTCCGCCAATGGATTGTCTTCTGTGGGACATTGCTCCGCCAATGGACGAAATAAAAGGCAACTACCGCCTGCCCAATTCGTTTTAACAATGTGATAATATAAAAACTGCTTTACAAAACTCAAATAGAAATGGTGAAAATAATGCAATTTAGACAATTGGTGGTTAAAAGTGGGCGGCGTTGGTTTCCGCAACTGGCCCTGACAATACTGGTCTGCGCTTTGGCTTTAAGCGTGATACCAGCGCAAGCAAGCGAACTAAATCCGGCTGCCCCTTTTAGCAAAATAGGCGATGGCAGCAACGTCCAGATGGTGGTTGACAGCAATGGTGTGGTTCATGCGGTATGGGTGGGTAATCAGTACCATCTGATTGAGTTTACCCAAACTCAATATCCTGGCATACCAAGTGTCACTTCAACCATGCCTTTTCAGGTGGCGAATTATAGGGGTCAATTTACTAAGCCTTTCCTGACATTAGCTGGTACTACCCTGGAATTAGCTTTTATCGAACAGGGCGGGGTTTGTTACATCAGTCGCTCCCTGACTGCCATCTCCTGGTCACAGCCAAACTGCTCAAATATTGCCTACCCTGGCGCGAGCGGAATTATTGAGGATTTGCAATTAGCTACTACGGGCGATGGTCAAACTTTTCTGGCTTTTCAAGACCAGTACAAATTTTTTGTGAGCCGCTACAAAGAAGGCGCAGGCTGGTCGCTTTTGCCAGACCCCAGCGAACCAACTACCAAAGGCCATCAACCAAAGCTTGCCACCGACAAAGCTAACAATCTTACTATTGTGTGGCAGCAAGACCGTCCGGCTTTGCCTGCTGGCGGGGTAGCCAGCGAAATCTTGGGTCGGGTCTGGCAAAATAATAGTTGGGGCAAGACTTATAGCGTGTCTGGCCTTGACCAGAAGGCTACCCAATGGTACGTCACCGCGCCGCAACTAGCTATTTCGTCCGATGGCACCTTACACATCGCTTATACTCTCTACAATCCCAACGATAACTTTTTGGGCAACCCTGGTTTGATGTATCGGCAAGGTACGCTGGATAATTTGCAAGCCCCCGAAAAAGTTAGCGGGTTCGGTATCGCGTCGGCTATTGCTGTGCAAGGCAGCCGGGTAGAATTAGTAGGTAGCCAGCTATTCGAGAAAGTTATAGACAAGCTGTACGTTGGCGATTTGGAAATCGTGTGGAGTCGGCGCGAGGCGAATGGCTGGTCGCCAGCCCTGGATATTTCACATTCGGGGCGTGCAGCTAGTGGCCCAACTTTGGGAATTGTCAGTGGAGGCGAAAGCGTGGTGTTATGGGATAACTCTACCAGTAGAGGTGAGAGCGGTGTCTTGCTGGAACGTAGCCAACAAAACGGCCAGCATTGGCCCGCGCCTTTGAGTCCAGACCTGTCAGCCTTAGCCAGTTACGTGGGGCGGGCCGACATTCCGGTTTCGCAAGGGCAGGCGGCGCGTTCGTGGTTGTGGGGGCCGCGTAACTGGCAGAGTCAGCTTGAGCCTTATACCGAAACTATCGAAGCCCAACGCAGCGTTTTTTACTACGACAAAGCGCGGGTTGAAGTCGGCGACCCCAATTTAGCCCTGACTGACCCGGCCTATTTTACTAACGGCCTTTTGGTGACGGAGATGGCTTCGGGACGCATTCAGCTAGATAATGCTGTTTTGTCTGATACCAGGCAACCAGCTTCTATCCCGGTAGCGGGCGACCCAGGCAACACCCTTGCGCCGACGTATGCCGCGTTCCATTCGTTAGTCTATATACCGGAGATTGGGCAAGACTCGGTAGCTAAAGACCAGACTGGACAAAAAATCAACCAAAATATTAACCAGGCGGGCGCGGTGACAACTGGCAACGTGCCGTTTCAGGTTAATTACACCCATTTTGTCCAAGAAACTCAACACAATATTGCCGCGCCTTTTTGGGACTTTTTGAACCAGCACGGCCCGGTTTATCAAAACGGTCAATTTAGCAACGACCTGGTTTTCAATTGGGTCACGACAATGGGCTATCCCATCACCGAACCTTACTGGACAAAGGCGACGGTGGCAGGGGTGGAACGCGATGTGATGGTGCAACTGTTTCAGAGGCGTATTCTGACTTATACTCCGGCTAATCCGGCCAGTTTTCAGGTAGAAATGGGCAACGTGGGCCAGCACTATTATTTATGGCGGTACGGCTCCGCTCCCTGGCTACGTCCGCAGTAGCTCCCGTCTATGAGGTAGTTCACACAGGCTGCGCTGCGGGGCTGTTTTTGGGGGTGAACAAAATATGCTATACTTTGCTCAACAACCGTGCTACAAACCAAAACTGTATCGTCTCAAAAGGATTAGATAGTGAAGAATTTACCCGTACCTAGACTGGATAAAAACTTCGAGCTACACGCGGCTCTGCTGAAATATTGCAGGCTGGGCAAAGGCGAAATTTGGTATGACCCGCAAGGCCAGCATAAAATCGGTTGTCTTGATGCCACTGAGCCAGTTCAGGTACAAAAGCTGATGGACGGAGCTACGGCTGCGCTGGCTATCCAAGACCCGCCGTATAATTTGGTGGCTTTTGAACAGCAAGAATTGACAGAGTTTATCAGGTGGTGTCAGAAGTGGATTGCGAATACGGAACTGGCGTTGTCTTCCGATAGTTCCTTGTATGTGTGGTTGGGTGCTGACCAGAATTTCGGTTTTCAACCACTGCCTGATTTTATGATTATGATGCGCCCCACCAACTTCAAGACGCGCAGCTTTATCACTATGCGTAACCAAAGAGGATACGGTACACAAAGAAACTGGATGGCTGTACGCCAGGAACTTTTGTATTATGTCAAAGGGAACCCGATTTTTAACGTGGAAGCTGAATATACCGATATACCCAAAATTCTCAAAGGTTATTATAAAACGGTCAAGGGCAAAGTGACCGAGAATTTTGAGCGAAGTAAGTCGGAGAATATTAGAGCGGGCAATGTGTGGATAGACATACAGCAGGTGTTTTACCGGATGCAAGAAAACGTGAATGGTTGTTACGCTCAAAAACCTCTTAAAAGCTGCGATAGAATTATTCAAGCCAGTTCTGCAAAGGGTGACATTGTAGTTGATTTCTTTTGTCATTCGGGTTCGACCCTAATTTCTGCTGAAATGGCAGACCGCCGCTGCTTTACTATGGATAGCGACCCTGTTTATTGCGAAATTGCTATTCGTCGTCTTGAACATTTCCGACAGACTGGCAAGACAGGTTGGCAAAATGGCAATCCTTTCGAGGTAGAAACCTTTTCTGATGCTGCGCTTGACGAACTTTTGGGCGAAAATTCAAGTTACAAATCGCCAACGGTAACGCCAACGGTTGAAACCGTCGTCTAAGCAACCCAAACACGTTAAAACGTGTTGAAAGGCCACGTCAATGGATTATATTCGGTAAGGCAGGTTTGGGTTGCCTAGACGACGGTTTACCTGTACCCTGCACGGTGAACCGTTGGCTTTTGTCAGCCAAAGCCACTTGACAAAAGTAGCCTACTAAGCTAAAGTAAGAGAGTAAGAAATAGCTGGAGCTTCGATTGGATTTTTTGGCTCGGTCAAGCCCCACTATCAGTACAGGAGTGAAACTGTTTTATGCTTACTTTACGCAAATCGGAAGAGCGCGGCCATTTCGATTTTGGCTGGCTCAACACCACCCATACCTTTTCTTTCGCCAACTACTACGACCCGCAAATGATGGGCTTTCGGGCCTTGCGGGTGATAAACGAAGACCGGGTGGCCCAGGGCGAGGGCTTCCCCACCCACCCGCACCGCGATATGGAAATCGTGAGCTATGTGTTGGAAGGCGGCCTCGAACACAAAGATAGTATGGGCAACGGCTCGATTATTACGCCGGGCGAAGTTCAACGGATGACCGCAGGCACGGGCGTGACCCACAGCGAGTACAACCATTCGCTGGAAGACAAAGTACATTTTATGCAAATCTGGCTGCTGCCGGGCAAAAACAACTTGAAGCCGGGCTACGAGCAGAAGATGTACGCGCCCGCTGAAAAGCTCAACAATCTGCGCCTGGTTGCGTCACCCGATGGCCGGGACGGTTCGGTAGTTATCCACACCGACACCAACCTGTACGCTACCAACCTTAAAAACGGTCAGGAAGTGACCCTGCCGCTCAACACCAACCGTTACGCCTGGGTGCAGGTGGCGCGAGGTGCGGTGCTGCTCAACGGTCAGACGTTGCAACAAGGTGACGGCGCAGCCCTCAGCGCGGAGAAGTACGCTACGTTGGTGGGCCAAAGTGCAGACTTGGCCGAAGTTTTGATTTTTGACCTCGCCTAGCTGCACCGATGGTTGATGAAGATTAATTATAAAGGAGATATTTTTATGGGTAATCCGGCTGACGAAAATACTAAGCCACCTGCCAAAAAAGATGCAGTGGTCTTGCCGCTTTTTGAAGGGGTCGAAGAAATCCACTTTAGCCAGAGTTTACTCGAAAAGCTTGGCCGCAGTGCCAGAGACTCCATGTTTATCAACAACCCCGGTATGACCTATCTGGCTCTTAAATATTATGTTAGCGATGAAGCTTTGGTGACTATTTGCAATACTATTGACCGCGCTTTGGTGGACGATGGCTTCAAAGCGTTATCAGCCAAAGCGCGTCTGGACAGCAAAAACAGCCCCACCAGCCCGCATGGAGCTTACGCCAAAGTGGGCGGGCCGGATTTGCTAATCACGGTAAATTATGCCAAAAGGGTGTTGGAAAGTATGCAACGTAAGCATCGTACCAACGATGACCCCATGCTTGAATTTATGATACCGCTCGAAAACAGAAAATACGCCGTCACGATTGTGGTGGCGCGGGGGATGGCAACACCCCTTAACCGCTATATCAACAAAACTTTCAAATAAATATTCAACCTAAAACAAAAAGATATTCACCGCAGAGGACGCAGAGGAGGGGCAGAAAAAGGCGATTGGTGAGACATCGCTATGTCAATGGATTGCCCTGGAAATATTTATTGACGGAGCAACATCCTACAAATTTTGAATTCACTCCGCTTCTCTGCGTCCTCTACGGTGAAAATTCTGTCCTGCCTGGCTGGATAGTTACTAAAACAAAAAGAAGCGTTGGGCCATTGGCAACTCCTGGGCTGGTTCGCAGGTTAGCAGTTCGCCATCGGCCCGCACCTCGTAGGTTTCAGGGTCAACCTCGATGTGGGGCGTGGCCGCATTGTGTATCATATCGGCCTTGCCAATCTGACGGCAATTTTCCACCGCCACCGCCGTTTTCCGCAAACCCAAACGGTCAGGTAAGCCATCCTCCAGAGCCGCTTTGGAAATAAAAGTCAGGCTGGTCGCTGCCGTTGCCCCCCCAAACGAGCCAAACATCGGGCGGTACAGGACGGGTTGGGGCGTGGGTATCGAAGCGTTAGCATCGCCCATCACACTCCAGGCGATAAAGCCGCCCTTGATGACCATTTCCGGTTTAGTACCAAAAAAAGCGGGTTTCCAAATCACCAAATCGGCCAGCTTGCCCGGCTCAATCGAACCGATTTGCTGGGCTACTCCGTGCGTGATGGCCGGGTTGATGGTATATTTAGCGATGTAGCGTTTGACCCGAAAATTATCGTTGCGGGCGGTATCCTGAGCCAACGCCCCGCGCTGCACCTTCATCTTGTGGGCGGTCTGCCAGGTGCGTATCACCACTTCCCCGACGCGGCCCATCGCCTGTGAGTCGCTCGAAATCATACTAAAAACTCCCAAATCGTGCAGAATATCCTCGGCGGCAATAGTTTCGGGTCGGATGCGGCTTTCGGCAAAGGCCACGTCTTCCGGCACTTGCGGGTTGAGATGGTGACAAACCATCAGCATATCCAAATGTTCGGCGATAGTGTTGACCGTGTAGGGCCGGGTCGGGTTGGTGGAAGACGGCAAAATGTTGGGGAACGAGGCGATGCGAATAATATCGGGAGCGTGACCGCCGCCCGCGCCCTCGGTGTGGTAAGTATGAATAGTACGTCCGGCGATGGCGGCAATCGTATCTTCCACAAAACCCGCTTCGTTGATAGTATCGGTGTGAATAGCAGCCTGCACATCATATTCGTCGCAAACCTTCAGACAGGCATCAATGGCGGCGGGCGTAGTTCCCCAATCTTCGTGCAGCTTGAGGCCACACGCTCCGGCCAGGATTTGCTCCACCAAAGGGGCGCGTCCGGCAGCGTTGCCCTTACCCAAAAAGCCAAAATTTAGCGGCCACGCTTCGGCGGCCTGCAACATTCGAGCCATATTCCACGCGCCGGGGGTACAGGTAGTGGCGTTCGTGCCGGTAGCTGGCCCGGTGCCGCCGCCAAGCATAGTAGTGATGCCACTGGAAATCGCTTCGTAAATCTGCTGCGGCGCGATAAAGTGGATATGCGAGTCTATCCCGCCCGCCGTCACTATCATATTCTCGCCTGCAATCACTTCGGTGCCAGCCCCCACCACCAGTTCGGGGTCAACGCCCGCCATCGTGTCCGGGTTGCCCGCCTTGCCCACCTTGACAATCCGCCCGTCCTTCACTCCAATATCGCCTTTGACTATCCCCCAATGGTCAACAATCAGCGCGTTAGTAATCACCAGGTCGAGCGCACCGGGCGAACCTGCGCGAGTGGCACTACTGCTCTGGCCCATCCCGTCCCGAATAACCTTGCCGCCGCCGAAGGTAATTTCGTCGCCGTAGGTTGTAAAATCCTTTTCCACTTCGATAATCAGTTCGGTATCGGCCAGCCGCACCCGGTCTCCTGTGGTTGGGCCAAATAAATCTGAATAAGTGCGGCGCGGAATGTTCAAGCTCATCAGGTTAGGTACTCCTTTTAATAAAATATCAGCTATCCCTTAACATTTTGTTGACCAGGCGCGTTTTCAGGTCGGGCCATAAATTAGCCGCGCCCACCGTCCAATCAAGAAACTTTGGATTAAGTACAACAATGGCTATTTTAGCAGAACGGGTTGAGCGACCAGCAGGCGTAACGAACCGACGAGCGATACCGATGGGTAATAGGTAATGGAAGAAACATTCAGGTATTTCTGATGGCGAAAGTTATAATATTGTTTGTGGTCAAGATAGATTTATGCTTATATTAGAACATCGGCCCAGGCTTGTCAACCGCAACCCTACGGGCCGTGACAAAACCTGAGTAGTTAATCGGCACAACGCTTATTTTCGGGTAGTTGCGAAAAAACCGTGTATAATTCAGGCTCAACCGCTACCCGTACCCGGAAAAATGCGAAGATGCCTGATTACATAAGAAATAGGTAACTGCTCAGGCCCAGGCTGTTGTCACGGCCCGTAGGTTGCGGAGGAACGAGGAATCTGTTGCCAAAAACTCGTACAATAGTAGCAGCCAAAACCATAGCTGCTTCGCAAGCTTCCTCACTCCGCGCTTCTCCAAAGCCTCCGTTCGGAATGACAACGACACAAGCCTGAACATTACAAGAAATAAGCAATAGAGAGGACGGTACCAAGATGGCAGAACCTCAAGCACCAGCAGATACTCCAGTGCCTCCGGTAGAACCACTTACCCTTAAAGAATTTGCCACTAGCCTTTACCACGGCAAGCGGGCTAATAATTATTTCAAGTTCCTCAAAGATTTTCCAGACAATAAGCTTGACAGCTTCTTGCAAGAGCTACTGCGTCAAGTCGGCACCGCCATTGATACTGGCGATATTCAGGGTCTGGAAGAACTGGTGCAGATTACCCAGGTGGAGGGCTATCAACCCAGCCCCGAAGTACAGGCCAAACGTGTCCAAACTGCACCCAAACCAGTCACCCTGGCGCAACTCTCAAAGCCGCTTAACCAAAGTACAATCGCCCTCTTTACCACCGCCGCTGTTCACAAAAAGGATCAAGCGGGCTGGTATCCACCCGACCAAACCTATGCGGAGGCAATTCAAAACGTGCGTAGTGCATTTGAACGGTTTCCAAGCTGGCGATTGATTGAACGCGAGGTGGCTTCAAGTGACCTTACCATCTCCCATATCGCCTTTGACATCTCGGCGGCGCAACGCGACCTCAACGTTATTTTCCCACTGGAGCGGTTTCGGGAGTTGGAAAAAGAGGGCTACATCGGACGGTTAGCCGACATCAATTATTCGATGCAAGGTCTGGCTAATTTGCAACGCTTAGAACAAGAAACTTCGCACGAATGGGCGCAAACTATCAAAGCGGCTGGGGTAGAGGCGGTCTTTTTGACCCCTGGCTGACCAATCTGCCACGTGTCTGTAGGACACATCGCACGGGCCATTGAAGCCGTTGGTATTCCGACTGTTAGCGTCTATGTAGAGGCTTTCCGCCCAACTGCCGAATGGCAAGCTACTCCCCGCGCCGCCATCACTCATTTTCCAATGGGTCGTCCTTTAGGTGCGCCCGGTAACAGCCAGTTACAAAACCAGGTCATCAAAGCCGCCCTTGACTTACTATCCCAAACAGAGCCAAACAACGGCCAAAATATCATTAAGGAGCTACCGTTTGAGTGGAAAACCGCTCATTAGTTGGTTCATTTTCAACAAACAAACGGAGGTTTAATTATGGCAGAGGATTTTGAATATCTTTCTAAGTCCCGGCTGGTTTATAAGGATGGCTACCGCAACGCCTACTTAGGGGAAGTGGCAGAACCAGTGGTCTATGGAGTGCAGGGAGCTTTGCGTTCATATTATGGTGCCAAAGAAGGGCCAGCTATCGCTTCTACGCTTGACCATATCGTGGCGGCGGTGGCGGGCTGAATGTACGGCACCCTTGCCGGCACCCTGTCAGGGCGCAAAGTTCAGTTTGACCGTCAAACCTACTCGGCCACAGTGGAAGGACGAATTGCAGGGGTGGATAAAACTATTAAAATCCAGTCAATTGCAGTCCACTACGATTTAACCATAGCTGCTCAAGACCAGGCGGCGGCGGAACGCGCTCTTAGAGTTCATCCCCAGGGTTGTCCGGCCCATCAAAGCGTAAAAGCGGCCATTGACATCACCTGGACGGCTACGTTGCACGCTGGAGACGAGACCATCACGCTCCAAAGCGAAGCCGAACAAAGTAACCCCCAAAATTAAAAAAGAACGGCACCTGTTCACCACAGCAACCAGTTGATGACACGGAGGAAAGCCAAAAGATTTTTTTGTTCGGGCTTTCCCTTTCAGTGAACTCCGTGTCATCAACTGGTTGCTGTAGTACAGTGTCTGGCCGTCTCCTGGCGGCATAGTTACCTACAAAATCATATAGCGACGAGCGCGTTTCTCGCCAGTCTCCTTGACAATACCCTGTTTAACCAACCCATCCAAATCACGATAGGCGGTGGCCTTTGAGATGCCGCTCAATTCACGATAACGCTTGTTGGTGATGTAGCCATAACGTTTGATATGTTGCAAAGCCAGTTCCTGGCGTTCGGGCTGGCGGGGCGCGGCTATCTTAAACTCGACAGTTTGGCTTTCGCCGTGTTGCAAAAGCCGTTCTAGCAGGCTACTATCCAAAACATAACCTCTATTAGCCCATAGCTTCGATAATCAATCGCTCACCATAAAACCTGACGTTTCATAAGTGGCTCAGTATCGCTCATAAGTGGCTCATAGAAAGCTAAGTTGGTTACAACACCCGAATGGCCGTAATACCGAGATGGCTAAAAAACGGCAGCCACTTATCGGTTTTAGGCGTGTGACCGACGTTGTACAAGCCTACACAAAGGGTTTTGTCTTCGACATACGCCCGCCGCAGGTTATCATAGGCGGTTCGGTCTAGCTGCCGGATTAACATTTTTACCTGCGGGTCAATTGTCTGTGGCACAACCGGAACAGGCTGCGTGTAAACGTAATCCTGTGCGGCCTCTAGCTCTGGCCTTGAAGCAGGACTGGCAATCGCCGTTTCCCCTGCTTCAAACGATTGGGGTGGCTCAGTCAAATAACCATACTTGCCCCCAGGCTCATATTTGCTAAAATCAATTGGCCCGTTTTGGCTTTGAGCTTTAAGGCTGGATTGATTTTTAGCTTTGCCAGAACCCGACGTTGGTTTAACCTCGGTGGTGGGAGGGCGCGAGTCCGCCATCAGCAACACGGTACGCAAGTAGCCAGCCGGATTGTGGCGGGTACGGGCGTACTCAATCCAGGGCAAGACGTGACTAGCTACGTTATGGGATAAGGCAGCCAGCTTTTGAGCTTCCTGAAAAGCCAGCCCCTCGGCACAAAGCAACTCGCAAATCTCGGTTTGGGCTGTCGTCAAGCCGGGCGGACTTTGGAAAGTTTCAACTTCGGTCATACCGTGCCGAGAAGCTGACTTCCAGGGCAAAAGATTTTCCGCTTTCGGGTTTGACTGACTTGACCGCACCCTGCTCCCCTGTGACTGTCTCAACTTGCTATCCGGCGCGGGCGCGTTTTTACACACTAAAATTTCTAGTTTAGCTGGTTCTAGTTTGGGTGAAATTTCTTTCAGGGGCAGGGGTGAAACTTTTTTCAGAGGTGCAGTTTTAGCCTTGCCTTTAGTCGTTTCGGTCTTAGCTGGTACAGAGGTAGTAGCTGCGTTCCAGCCAAAGCTTAACTGCTGATAACTCCCCCCTACCTTTTGCACAGATTGGGTTTGCGGAAGTGGTTGGGGCGCGGCTGGTTTCTCAATCTGGCTAGACCCTGGCACTTGCTTAATCTTAATAGAAGCAACTGCATTTGCTTGAGACGCTTGACCTTCGGGATAACTAACCCGCCCGGACGAGATTGATAATAAGTGGGCGCGACTGGCTTGAGCTTTCGGCTTATTTATATTGGCTGCCGAAGATTGGGTCTGTTCCGGTTTAAGCTCCAAAAAGCAGGTGCGGTAATGATTGACCAAACCGGGCCGCTCCACCACTTGAATAGCTCCGGCGGCTTCTAGCTCCTTGACCAGTTGTTGTACCCGGCGGGTAGTTTTCTCGGTATCATGCGCCAGCGTTTCGATGCTTACCCAGGCATACTGGTTGTCGCCTTGATAATCGCGGACTATCACAAACAAAACTTTGGCCGCGTCACTAATCTGCTTGCCCGCATAGACTACCGCTTTGGCCGCCCGTACCCACAGCCCGCTATTTGGGTCGGCTTTGTGGGGTCGGTTCGGGGCGTAATCAACGTTATCAGCCGGGCCAGCCAACATCTCACTCCTTTGGGACAAATTTGAAGGCATACAAATCCTATCTGCCCTCTCAAAGGTATTGACATCCCTGTAGCCTTATGCTATCCTTTATTGCACAACAGACAATTTTGGACAAAACTAAAGCCACCTCTACCTTTGAGGGCGGTTTGAACGGAAAATCCTGAGTTTTCCAGACTGCCTGGATTTTCCCGAAATTATACAATTGTACCAAGCTTACCCGGCTGTAACCGGGTAAGTTCTTTTTATACTGCTCTCTTTGGCTTACATTTGCCTGTCCTGCTTTGTTCCTGCGTACTATTATTCAGCCATTAAATATAAAACTGTAGGGCCGCAAGAACCGAAAAACTTTGTATGAGCCGAGCTTTGGTTCAACTCTGCTTCATCAAAACCTTTGTGTAAGAAACGAACAAAAGTTCTAATAAAGCCACCATACTTATAGCACGAGTATCTGATAATGTCAACATCAGTGCCACTATTTGCACGTCTTTTTTAAGGAAATAGCCAGTAGTGAAACTGAGGCAATTTAGCCCAAACTGATAATAAAACAATTAGAAAAAGAAGGCAAGGGCTGGGGGGTAAATACATATTATTACTCTTATTAATACTTTATAGACTCGGATTCCAGGCACGAATCGTTAACCGCATGGTACACACATCTTTACCAGATACCACACATTCATTTACTGGAGGGTTTTGTACTTGCTGTTGGGGGCTGGCGGAGCAGCTGCCCAGAGAGGTTCTTTGTTTGTGGGACATTGCTCTGCCAGTGGACTGCCAATAGATAAATCGGCTGGCGGAGCAGCCTCCAACAAAAATGCCTTTGTTTTTGTTGGACATTGCTCCGTCAATGGACAGCTCTGGTATTTTGTTGGACATTGTTCCGCCAATGAATTGTTCTGAAAGATTAGTAAGGTAAACCCAATTTTACCGAGCGTGTGGTATGCAGTAAAGACCTGGCCCTCTCAAATTTACTGCTTTTTAGCACAAATCCGCGACTTACGCCCAAAACCGTTTACTGCATACCACACGTAATCGGACTTTATCCACAAAAGCTGTTTACCGCATACCACACGCCGCCTGAAAACTGTAAAAATTCGGCAAATCTGTTTACTGCATACCACACGTTCAGTAAATAATTGTGGATTACTTATAGCTGGACGCATAGAAAGTATGATATAAATCGAACTGAGCAGCCTTTTGGAAGTGATGCTGATTACATAAAGTTCATAAAAGAAGCAAGAATGCAACTTTGATTTACTGCATACCACACGCTCGGTAAATCATTTCTTTTCTTCGTTGCGCCGACGTTGGTAAAACTCGCTTTCGTTAAGCTCCACCGCAAAGCTATCTATGGCCCGAATGGGTAGAGGTAGCGGCCCATAAGTCAAGATTACACCTTTATCTTTGAGCTTCTCCAACGCTTTTTGTAGAATTTGGGTGGCCCTCGTGACGTTTTTAGTAGTAATTCCGGCTTTTTCCATTGCGGTGCTGCGTAAGATGCTGATATTCAGCTTGGAATATTTTAGCTCTTTGTAACGAGTATAAAGATAATTCTCCAGGCGGTCTTCGGTGCGGGTATGGATGGGGTTCGCCAGCAGCTTAGGATTACCCAGGCGCGGCACTAAAGTATAATTATTTCCCCGTGAACCGTCGCGCCGCCGTACCCCTTCGTACCAATCTTGACCAATCGAGACCTGCATAATGTCCCCAGCCACGCCCCGCTCAAACAGTTCCCAGGTACTGAGGTTGGCGTTGGCCTCCTCATCGTTGTCGTAAAGGGTGCGGATGCTGGTTATCAAGGCTTGAATAATCACCATCCGCATTTCTTTACCCTTGTCATATACCGGGCGTTCAGCGGCGATAGGAGTGGAGGCAAGCGCGGCCAGAGTACGCATCAGGAAGCGGCGGTTTTTGCTATAGTGAATACCACGTTTATCCCGTGCATAACCCAACCTGTCCAGAAATTCGTTGACCGAAAAAGTAATATGCGGATTACGCCAGTGCGGGTAATCGTTAGCGATTTCAAAAAGCAGGTGCATCACACGGGCGGCATAATCCCCCAATGCGGCGCGGGCCACCTCGGTCACAGCCACCATCGCCATTTCGCGTTTGCTTTCGTCTGTCGTTTCGCCATTATCCTCGGCATTACCAAAGCCAGGCAGTGGCACCTGGATGGAAAGCTTGCCACCCTTGCGGCGCAACATTAGCTTGCCTTCCTGAACCACTCCTTCGCCCTTATCGTAATGGTGGATGTCGGGGCGATACAGCGCATAAACCGTGTCCATTGCAATCATACCGCGCTTATTATCTTCCTCAATCTCGTGGCGCAGGCGTTCTTCTTCGGGACTAAGCACTTCCTGACCGCGCAACTTCGCCAAAAAGTCCCTGAAATTATCAATCTTCATCCGCAACATTTCAAGTTGGTGCTGGCGTTCATCGTCGTCCAGGTCTGCCCCGCTGGGCTGGCTCAAAAATTGTTCTTCCTTTTGCCACTGTTCCAGGTACGACACAATCATCGTTTCCAGTTCGTCATCACCGTGCTGGGTAGCGTTGGCAAGATTGTCCTGGCCCTTAAATTCGAGCATAACTAAATTTCCCTTTTTGGTCTTTTGGCCTATAACTAAAAGCTGTAGTTCATTCTATTTTCTCGCCGCCCAAATGTCAATTGCAAAGAAGTTGTCAGTCATCAGTCGTCAGTTAACAGTTAAGACCAATACCATTCAACTAAGCTGTAGGCGGCGCGTCGCCACGCCCGTGCTGCTGCCAAACCTACCAACCGGGCGGGCGCGGGGACGCGCCGCCTACAGTAAATTTTCTTCTTTGAACGGTATTGCAGTTAAGACCTCAAAAGCCGCTTGACAACGCCATTGCCAGGGTGTGTATTTGTGGGACATTGCTCCGTCATTGGACTATTTGGTAATATCTATAGGCAGCGCCATATCTTGCACAGCAGCTATCGGGTCAATTTCGTGCCTACCCCGCCTCTTCTAAAAGGCTGCTTGCGTTTAACTGCCAACTACTAACTGCCAACTGCCAACTGACGCGCACCCCCTCCAAATGTGTTAAAATGAAGACACGAATAAAATCCCGAAGAATAGGAGTCAGGTGAAAAGAAAATGCCTTCGCCCATAATAATATCAATCGCCCAAAACAAAGGCGGCACCGCCAAGACCACCACCACCCTGAACCTAGGGGCGGCTCTCAAAGCTCTGGGCAAACGAGTCTTTTTGATAGACCTCGACCCCCAAGCCAACCTGAGTAGCAACCTGGCTATAGATGTAGTCAAGCTGACCCGCTCGATGTCGCAGGTCTTCACCGAGAAAAACGTGAGCCTGGAGAGCGTCGCCCACACCACCGAAGAAGGTTTGAAGATAGCCCCAGCCCACATCTCGATGATAACCCTGGAGATGGATTTGGTCAACCGCACCGGGCGTGAATGGCTGCTCAAAAAAAAGCTCGAAGCCCTCAACGACAAGTATGACTACGTGCTAATAGACTGCCCGCCAAGCCTGGGTCTGGTTGTAACCAACGCACTGGCCGCTTCCCACGCCATCATTATACCCGTCCAGACCCAAACTTACGCGATGTATGGTGTGCCGCAATTGATGGAAATGATAGAGGTAGTGCGTGAAGACTTGAACCCCAGCCTGGTTGTTTTGGGAGTGCTGCTTACCTTTATCAACCGCACCCGGCTATCCAAAGAGGTTGAGGAAGTAGTTAAAGAATATTTTCAGGAGCAGGTTTTCAAAACGACTATCAGACAAAGTGTCAAGATAGCCGAAGCCCCGGCCAGTAAAAAAAGCATCTTAAAATACGCGCCCGATGCCGCCGAAGACTACATCAATCTGGCAAAGGAGGTTGAACAACGTGTCCACACCCAGTTCAAGTAACCCTACCAAGCGCAGGCTGATCCAAAACAGCCCTTTTCGCCAGTTGACGGGCCGGACTGACGAGCTAATCCAGGTTTCGCTGCAAGATGCCTTTATGGTCAACTTAGCCCTGATCGAAGCCAACCCGAACCAGCCGCGCAAAAATATTGACCCGGAACGGTTGGCCGAACTCGCTGCCGACATCAAGGCACGGGGTATTTTGCAACCACCGATTGTGCGCCGTGCCGGGGAAAAGTATCAGCTAATCGTAGGTGAACGCCGTTTTCGGGCCGCCCAACTCGCGGGTCTGACCGAAATCCCTGTGCTGGTCAAAGACCTTTCCGACCAGGAGGCCCAAATCGTATCGCTGGTAGAAAATATCCAGCGCGAGGATTTAAGCTTTGGAGACGAGGCCAATTATTTCAAGATGATGCAGCAACAATACGGCTTTTCCATTAGGGACATCGCGGCCTTTGTCAACAAAAGCAAAAGCTATGTCGAAAATCGTCTCAACCTTTTGAAGAACCCCGAACTGTTGGCGGCGGTAGAAGCCCAAAAAATCGGTTTGCACGAAGCCAACATACTGGCCCGAATGGACAAGGAAGCCGAGGGCGAAGGTGTCCGCGAAAAAGACAGTTTGAAACCTATACCCGAAAGTGTCCGCGAAAAAGACAGCTACGCCGATTTTAGCCCAGCCATCCGCCAATTTATTCGACAGTGCAGCCGTTTGCTAGAAGTAACAGATAACATGGCCGCTAAATTGCAAAAAGCCGCCGAGGACGAGCGCGAAGCTACGTTGGAAACAGTTGAAGCTCTCGAAAACGAGCTTGCCAAACTCAAACAACGCCTCCGCAAACACCGTTAAACGAAACGGACTGTAACACGTGAAACGCTACTAGCCATCAGCCGACAGCTAGACAGCCAACAGCCAAACAAGCTAAAATATCGACTGACAGAGCCGCTGTGCGTCTTACAAGGAAAATGTGGGACATTGCTCTGTCAATGGACAGACAAATCGGCTGACAGAGCAGCCTCCAACAAAAAACCCTTGTGGGACATTGCTCCGCCAATGGACTGTAGAAAGAAAGCATTAAAATGAGCCAGACTTTTGAGTATTTAGAGCCAGTGGAGATACAGCTTGAACGCGAAAATAATCAAATGCGTGTGACCTGGAACGACGAACACGCCGGGCTGCACACTTTTGATATACTGCGTTGGAATTGTCCGTGTGCCGGATGTCGGGGCGAGATGGGGCAGCCGGGCCGTCTGGATTTTATCAAAACTTTGTCTCCTCAAGAAACCAAACTCGAAGCTTTGGAGGCCATCGGTCTGTATGCCATCAAGCCGACCTGGGGCGACGGTCACGAAACCGGACTTTACACTTATGAACATTTGCGCGATTTATGTCAGTGCGATGTTTGTATGAGCGAACGGCCCACCAAGTTTCAGAATAAGCGTCTGGTCAAGGCAGAGCGTTAAGGGTGAAAGGAAAAGGATAAAACAGGATGCCCATCAAGGTTTGCGTGGCTGGAGCGACAGGCTGGACGGGCGAGGCCATAACTCGCAAGATTTTAGAATCCGATGAATTCCAATTGGTAGGTGCGGTAGCCCGCCAACAGGCCGGACAAGATATAGGCGAAGTGTTGGGCAAGGCTGCGGTGGGGGTAAAAATTACCCAATCTTTTTCAGAAGTTTTGCAAACTCCGATGGATGTTTTGATTGATTACACCAAACCCGACTCGGTTAAAGCCCGCACCCTGCAAGCTTTGGCGGCTGGGGTACGGGTAATAATCGGGACTTCGGGCCTGAATGCGGCGGATTATGCTGAAATTGAGCAGATGGCTCAGGCTCACCAATGTGGAGTGATTGCTGCTGGGAACTTTTCGCTCACCGCCGCCCTTGCCAAGCATTTTGCTCTTACCGCCGCAAAGTATTTGCCGTCGTGGGAAGTAATAGATTATGCCTCAGCCAGCAAAATTGATGCTCCGAGTGGTACGACTTTGGAACTGGCCGAAGCGTTGAGCAAGGTAGCCAAAAGCCAGCTAAGTGTGCCTATCGAACAAACTTATGGCCTCAAGGAAGCACGTGGGGCTGCTATAAATGGAACACAGGTTCATTCGGTGCGACTGCCAGGCTATGTGATCGCCTTTGAGACGCTTTTTGGCTTGACCGACGAACGCCTGACCATCCGGCACGATGCAGGGGCTGGAGCCGAGCCTTATGTAGGCGGAACTCTGTTGGCCGCCCGTAGGGTAACGCAAATCACGGGGCTAGTACGTGGCCTCGACCAGTTGCTTTTTGCCGAATGAGCCACGAGCAGAGAACCTTTCACCGCAGGGGACGTAGAGGACGCAGAGGAAATCCAAAAGGAGCTGATAAAAGCAGTAACTGTTCAGCCCTTTGTTGTATGTATGATTTAGGTATTTGATACTGAAAGCCAATGGTTAAAACCATCGTCTATTCAACCCAAACACGTTAAAGTGTGTTGTTAGAACCAATACCATTCAAATAAGCCTGAACAAGTGTTCCGCAATATACAAATTAAGTTGAAATTAAGCTCAAATTTCTTAGGCTGATGGCTGCCCACAAAGCAGAAAAATCCTTATTTGAATGGTATTGTTGTTAGAACCTGATTTATCAGGTTTGGTTTGCTTAGACGACGGTTTTAACCGTTGGCTACTCAGTAGTTACAAAGTCTCCGTGGTGAATAATTGTCCGGTGTCTGGCAAACAAAAAGGCGACTTATACCAGCCGCCTTTCCCTCTTTATTTTCTTTTAGCTGGCCCACCTGTTTGTATCTTTTTAGTTCTGGCTCGATGCACGTGGCTGACTGCTCATTTTATGCCTCGACTAATTGGGCTTCCTGGTGAGAAATCTCGCGGTTGCCATCGTCCACGTGTACCAGGCGTGGCTCCCAAACCAATGGTACAGGTTCTTCGACCATTCCATAGTTCATTATAATGACCTTTGCACCCACCTGTACCAGGCGGGCCATTGACCCATTTAGTTGGACTACACCGCTACCTGCTTCACCCGCTACGGCGTAAGTTTCAAAACGGGTGCCGTTCTCGACATTTACCACCTGTACCTGTTCGTATTCTAAAATATTGGCGGCCTCCATCAAGCTTTTGTCTATAGTGATACTGCCCACGTGATGCGGGCTGGCTCCAGTTATCGTGGCACGGTGAATTTTCCCCTTTAACATTGTACGGAAGCTAACCAGCATAGCCTGAGTTCCTTTTGCTTCATTCATCAAAAAATCTTCTCCTCGTCAAAAAATAAGCGGTTTTACCGCAAGTGTTTATAGTCTAACACATTTTTTAGTAAGGTCAAGAGATTAGTGTTCGATTTTGGAAATTTGCTTGCAACCCATATAGGTCAAAGGTCTAATAGCTTTTATGCCACAAGCCTTGTATTGTGACAGTACAAAGCCTGTCTGCTTATCGGTATTGTGTCGGTTGTGGTGTCACCAAAAGTTGCCTATAATTGTAATTGTCATAGACGAATCTCTTGCTAAGAATTGGGGAAAACGAAAGCTTGTTAGAATCATTAGAAGCCGGGAAAGTGGAAGTCAAAAAAGTGCGGGTATTGCTAGTTGACGATTTGCCGACAGTACGCGAAAGTTTGCGGACGGTCTTGGGTCTGGAAGACGATTTGGAAGTGGTGGGCGAGGCTACTAACGCCTCCGAAGCGGTGCAGGCCAGCCAGCAGTTGCGGCCCGACGTAGTGTTGATGGATTTGGAGATGCCCGACTCTAGCCAAATGGACGGGATTGATGCCTGCCGCGAGATTAAAAACCAACGTCTGGCCCAGGGTGTCATACTCTTAACTATCCACGCCGACCTTGCCACCCGCCAACGTGCAGCTGCCGCCGGGTGCGATTGTTTCCTGGAAAAAGGCACCAATAGCAGCGAACTCCTGGGCCAACTCCGCCGCTTGGGTGCATAATTATCGGTTGTAATATTTTTACCAGGT
>JBBQZT010000099.1:0-20447 GCA_038207455.1 Chloroflexia bacterium | reverse complement strand
AACCAAGTAGCCAATGGTTGAAACCATCGGTCATTTGACTGACAACTGGTAACTAATAGCTGGAAAAGAAATGAGTGAACAAATCAGTTTTTTGTGGGAATGCGGCAAATGCGGCACGGACCACGCCGAAGAAATAATGTTTTGCCCTGTGTGCGCGGCTACCGAAGGTGCGGACAATAAAAAAACGGTGGCGGCGGCAGATAAAAGCGGCAAAATTAATGAGGCGATGATGGGCGCAATCGGCTGGTCGCTGCAACACGCCCAAATAAAGTCTGGCGATGTACTGGCCCAGGCAGTTCCGCGCGGTTATAGAGCCAGCAAAATTGAGAGTTTACGCAATGTGCCGTTAAACGTGCTGGACGATATGGCGGGTGGCTACGTAGGCGCAAATCGGCTCGGTGCAACCGGGTCGGGGCTGGCAACGGGGCTACCGGGCGGATTAGCTGGTTTTGCAGCGATACCAGCCGATATTTCCGCCGTGATTTATTTCGCCTTGCGTACCCTCAGTGGTATCAGCCAGGCGTACAGCTTCGAGACCGCCAGCCCAACGGGTCAGGCCGTTCAACTATTAGTTTTTGCCCACGCTTGTAAGCTAGAAAGGGTCAAAATCGGACAGCGACAGCTGGAAAATTTTACGTTGGCCCACTATTTACTGAAAAATCCCGAACCTTATGGGCAATTGGCAAAGGCTTGTATCTTGAAACAAGTGGCCGCTTATTTGACCAACGATTTTGCTAAAACCAGTTGGGCTACTTTTTTGCCTGTCGTGGGTAGCGTCGTCAACGGCACCACCAATTTTAAATTTGTCAGCGATATTGGCAAAGGCGGCAAAATTTTCTATCGTTCGCTGCTGCTGGCCCTCGTCCCAAACATAGTGCAGAAGGTGGTTGTTCCGGTAGCCGCGCCCCCGGTTGTAACAATCGAGCTACGCGAATTAAGCCTGGAATTGCCGGGTGGCAAACTGCGCCTCTGGTTGGCCTATCCTCAACAGAACACATCTGGACCTTTGGTAGTAGTAGCCTGGGCGGGCAACACCGGACGCGAAAACGCCGAGAAACTAGCCGGCAAAGGCTTTGCGGCTTTGTGGTGTGGTGAAAATGGCAACCCTGCCTACCTGAAAGAAATTTTGAATTATTTAGTTACAAATACTTTAGTTGGCCCAAATATAAACCTGGACAAAATCGGTTTAGTAGCGTTCGGACACGAAGCAAACGCGGCTTTGGAGCTTTTGGCAGATGCACCATCCACGCTGGCAAAAGTCGTAGTCTATAATCCGGTTGGCCCGGCGCGAGAAATTGTCACAAACGTGCCGTTATTGTTGCAATGGAGCAGCCAAGCCACAGCTGATATTGCTGTTGACATTGAGATAGATAGAAGTTGGGCCGAGAAAATCAGACCTGCCCGGCACACTACGTTCGTTACAGCGATGGAATACGCGGGCATAGGCTTCGATTTCGTCAATCCAGTCTCGCCGGACTATAACCCTAAAATCGCCCGCCTCGCCTGGAACGAAACTCTAAGTTGGTTGCAAGATTTGCGGGCTTAGAAGTTTTTGACATCCTACTCCTGGTTAGGTACAATTGAAATAGACTGTGAAAATTTTACACGTAAACTAAACAAAGCTGTCAGGAGTAGTTTGTAAATCAATGCCAAAGAAAAGAACCGCCAAGCCCGAACGTTCCTACCGCACCGGGTCTGGCCCACTGGTCAAAGAACGCCCCGTCGAAACAACGAGTGGCGACGTAGCCACTAAAGACAAAGATAAAACCATCAGGCCCGCCAGCACCAGCCCCAATCGTGGCCCAAAAGTTGCCCCTATCGTTCCGGGTCGGCGCGGGATTGGCCCGACACCACCACCCAAACGCCCTAAGAGCATCTGGCGCGTTATTCGGGATAATATTGGGTGGAGTTTGATTATCGGTCTGCCGATTATTCTGGTGGCACTAGCCCTTTTGAGCAAAGCCACTAACGGTTTCAATTTTGAGGCTGCCCCTACGCCCATACCCACCCTTGCGCCCACCGTCACGCCCGGTGTCTATCAAACGCCCCCTGTGCCTGCTGGTCAGCGTAACCGTTTGCTTTATCTGGCTTCGGACACCACCAAAGACCCCAACAATTTGTATAGTGCTAACCCAGATGGCAGCGATGTACAAAAACTAACCGATACCAAAGAAATCAAGAGTACCCCCAGCTGGTCGCCTGAAGGCAAGCAAGTGATATTCGCCACCAACAATGTCGGTATCCAAATGGTCAATTTTGACGGTAAAAATTTGCACACGCTGGCTTTTCAGGGCTTCGCCCCCGTTTGGTCGCCCGATGGCAAGCACATCGCCTTTTTGAAACAATCAACCTCCGGTACTGGCAACGATTTGTATGTTAGCAACGTTGATGGCAAACCGGGCGACGAAAAAGACGTGGCTTCTAACGCCCTCGGCCCAAGCTGGTCGCCGGACAACAAAACTATTGCTTTCTTCGATTTGCGAAACGCCGTGATGTTTACAGTCAATATAGATATTCCAGGCTCGTACAACCAGATACGCGGGGCGGCAGCCAAGAACGTCGGAGGCTGGTTTCCCACTTTTACCCCAGATGGCAAAAGCTTGATTTTCTACGGTAGCACTCACACCGCCGCGATGGTTGGAGCGTTGGATAACGGCGTGAACCCGCTTACACCGGGTATTTCGCCTACGGTCTCGACCCCGCTTGCGCCTACCCCGACTATCGCCAGTACCACTATTGCCGCTGCCAGTGGTACGGTGACGGCCACCGCAGTTAGCCCGACGGCCACACCCACACCGGACATCCGCTCGGCTATCGGTCTCTACACAGTAGCCTTGAGCGACGGCGACGGAAGCAGTCTTAAAAAGCTGGCCGACCTGGAAACGGTGGATACTGGTGGCAGCAGTGGTTTTGCTACCTTTGTGGCGGCGGCTGGCGAAACTACTACTTTGCTGACTAATCGCCCCTCGTTCCGAGCAGCCCCGGCCCTTTCAACCGATGGCAAGCAAGTGGCGACGCTAGAAGTGGGCAAAGATAACCCCGGTCTGGCAATCGTGAACCTGGATGGGAGCGGCCAGCCTATCATCATAAGCGAAGACAACGGACTCGAGTCGGGTCTGCGTCTCAACCCAACCTTCTCAACCGATGGTACTAAGTTATATTATCTGTTCCTGCCCAAAGGTACGAGCCAGACCACAGGCATCCGTGTCTATGACCTGAACAGCAAGCAAGAGAGCAAGCTGCTGGACAAGGGTGACAACGGATTCGTTTCGTGCTGCGGTTTCAATAAATAGTCAGCAATGCGCCTTCAGCTAAAATCTAGCTAGAGGCTTATTCTAGCTGTAACGTCTAAGAGGGTGTAAAAGAATGTCATTCTGAGGGGCGGCTCTGCGGAACGAAGAAGCTGTTTGAGTTCAAATTAACAGACCCTTCGCAGGCTCACCCCCTGATGACAGGGGGCAGGTGGTGACAATTCCCTTTTATTTTACAAGCTCTAAAATAGACCTATGGTTTAGGCACTTGCAGAGCGAGTTGTCATTCTGAACGGAGGCTTTGCGGAGTGAAGAATCTATTGCTGAAAATCCACGAGCTGCACAATACAAAACTTTAGCCACAGACCCTTCACTTCGCAGAGCCTCCGTTCGGGGTGACAAGGCGTAAGTTCTAATCTGCGATTTTGGTTTTAACTGACGACTACTTGCTGAGAACTGATAACTAAAGGCTTTCCAATGCCACTTGACCAACGTGAACTAATGCGTCAGATTGAGGCCAAAGCCCCGACGTTGCGGGCCAACCTCTCGACGTTGCAATCCAATTTGACCAGCACTACTGCTATTTATCGGCGGGCAGACAACTTGCGGCTGACTGCTCAGATCGAACAAAGCAAGACTCATCGTTCGATTGGGCAGCCTGTTGATGGTAATGTTCAGGAGATTGTGCCGATTGACGCGCCCCCCGAAGACTACACTATTGTAGCTACTGATAGCTCCCCAATCGCTCCTGACCGACACGGTGGGATGGCTGCGTACTACGTGATTAACGTAGGGCAGGTGATGTTACGCTACGGTTCGGATAGCACCGCCACTATCGCTACCAAACTTGAATTCGGCGGTGGCCTTAGCGATGAGGAAGAAAATATTGCCCTGTCTGGAGATTTACTTTCGGCCAAAAGTGCCGTCGCCGAGCTTGAGCAAGGTTTGACCTTTGGTTTGCATCACCGCAGCGATTTGGTACTGCACGATGGCCCGCTCACACTTTGGAATGCAGCCAACACGGGCGGCGAAAGCGAACGCCTTAACAAACGTTATTACGAACTGCTAAATGAGTACCAAAAAGCCAATATGCCAGTCGTAGGCTATGTCAGCAACCCTCACAGCGAGTCAGTCATTAACGGTTTACGCACTCTCAAATGTGACAAAGAATTTCCCCATTGTGGACGCAATGCTAAAAAAGGCGGCGAAATTTGCCACCCGAATAATGCCACCCCCTGCCAGGATTTGCGGGGCGTACTGGATGCCCAGCTTTTTGGTCGGGTGCTGCCCATGGGCCATCGCAGTCCGATTTTCAAGGCTATTTTGCGAGAACCGCGCCAGTTAGCCGCCCATATTGACGAAATTTACTTTGTTTATCTCAAAACTGGCTATGAAGTTATACGGTTGGAGTTTCCGGCCTGGCTCAAGCAGCAGCCTCGCCTTTTGGAACAGGCTCTGGCTCTGGTGCTAGACCAATCCGTGCGGGGCGATGGCTATCCGCCTGTCTTGATGGAAGCCCACGAAAGCGCAGTGCTACGCGGCGATGACCGAACCCTTTTGCGGATTTTGTTGGAAGACCATCAACTGTTGCAGCCAGAATCGGAAAAAGGACGGAGCAAACGCATTCGCGGTCTCTAAATAAGCCGATGTGTGACGAGCATTGGGCTACGAGCAGGAGCTATTGGCAGAAGGCGGTTTTGTAGAATACTACCCCATCAACTGATTTTATCTATAGTTTCCACGACCCGACCCCGTTCTATCTGAAAACTGACGACTGCCTACTATTTCGGCTTACTGTCCACACCGAGCAGTCCTAATAAAACTTGGTAGGGTGAGGTGAGTTCAGGGTGGTACTCAAACCGGGCGCGTTCAAAATACTGGACGCTGTAGGCGTGGCCCTGCCCATCGGCTTCCATAAATTCTTCGCATAGGGGCAGCCCAAAGATAGCCAGACCGCCGTTGTCTATCCAGTAACCCAGGAAACCGTGCCGCAGAGTGTGACCGCTTTCGGGAAAATAATACACCGGGTCAGCAGGATTAGGGAGCGGCGCGGGGACATTGTAAAAAGGTTGAGGAATTTTGGTTTTGGCTCGCTCTGCTTGGCTTACGCCCAAACGTCCAAGCTGGATGTAATATGGTGTATTGATAAGCTCTGGGTGAAGCTCGAAGCGGGCGCGTTCAAAGTATTGTACCTGGTAGCTTTTGTGGTCGGCCAGGTTGACTTCCAGGAGTGTGGCAGTGATGGGGAAGCCAAAGATAGGCAGACCGCCGCTTGTTTCCCAAAAGCTGCGGAACGGCTCGGCCAATATTTGTCCGGTTTCCTTAAAGGTTTGACCGTCGCCCTTTGCCAGACCTGCCGCTACGTCCTGGCGTACCGCGTTCAAATCCAAAATGCCAGGGTCAGTATGGTCGTTGTCTGGATAATCAATATGCCCGGCGATGTTCAACACTGGCTTTCCGTTCTTGGTCAAAGTTTCGCTGCCGCCATTTAGCAAAGCTTGTTGCCAGACCCCGAAAGGACTAATCTGCAAATCCCGACAAAGACGTGTAACCAGTTTTATCAGGGCGGCGCGTTGAGCGGGGGCGGGCTGCTGGCTACCAAAATCCCCGATGAGGGCAATGCCGACTAAGCCGCTATTGTGCCGATGTATATGCGAACCTTCTCCAAAAATGCCTCCCGCGCGACCCTCAAAAATATGTCCGGCACAATCTATCAAAAAGTGGTAGCCGATGTCTCCAAACGTGCTATCTATTGCACCCCGGTTATCAACTTCGTGGTGCGGGTCTGGATAGCCTACCCCGAACGGCACGTGATTGTACGCCTCGACAGCGTGATATGCCTGGATACTGCGTAAAGTGGCCGCCGAGGTAGCCCTATCGCAACCCACATTATTGGAAGTGGCGGTATCATGGATAGCGATGCCCGTTGGGGTCTGAGTCAGTTTGGGTGAATATATAATTTGACCGGGCTGGATGAGGGGATTATACTCTCTATAATTGTCCAGGTCGGTTGAGCTAACGCGAAAAGCTGCACCAGGCGGGGTAACAAGTGGATTGCGGGCATCGTAGGCCGGGTTCGCCCCCCAATCGGCCCGGCTATAATCGAAATAGCGATAGCCCGGCGCAGTGGCGGCATGGGCAAGCGGCGGAGTCAGATTTGCCACGTTTAAGATTACGAGACTTAAAATAATTAGCACTAATGTTAGCCAGGTGCGCCGCATACAAAAGAACCTTATACTTTGAACCACTCTTTGGAGTGGGCCTACCATTTGAAATTCGCCCCACGCATTTCAAACGTGTGTACTACTTTTTGACCTACGCTATTAAAATGCACCAAACTGTGATATTAGCAATTATAACACGCCCCCAGCCCGGACATGACAGTTGACAGGGCCGCTGCCAACTACTTACGCTTTGCAACCCCACACTTGCACATGGGCTTTAGCAGCCTCACCGCTCCACAGGTGTTCGCTGGTATAGTCGTTCAGTAAGCGTTTCCACAAAGTTGCCTGGTCAAATATTTCCAGATTTGCCGACAAGAATTTGAAAACCGCTGATGATGCCACCACTATCAGCTTCTGGCGTGAGCGGGACAAAGCCACGTTTAGACGATTTGGTGAAAGCAAGAATTCCGCCTCGGCCAAAATATAAGCCGGGTCGGAAGCGGTGGCCGACACGATAATCACCTCGCGCTCGTCGCCCTGGAAACGCTCAACGGTATCAATGGCTGCGACCTGGGCCAGACTCGGAAAACGTTGGCGCAACAAAGCTTTTTGAGCGCGATGCGGTACGACTATGCCAATCCCTTTTGTACCCCCTAGCCCCAATTTTTCCAGGCAAAACTCTATAATTGGGGTAATCAACTCGGCTTCGGTGGGGTTGGCCTGCTGCGAAACCTGCTCGTCATGCTCCACCACAATAATCGGATAGTCTGGGTGCAACACTGCCCGCAGATATGGCTCAATACCCTCCTGGTTCAAAATAGTCAAAAATTGTTCGCGCTGCGAATGAAACGTGATACCGTCCTGCTGATAAATAGTGGCGTGCAGAAATTCCGCCTGTACCCGATGCAGCCGGAAAGATTCGTCCAACGCCACACGCGGGAAATTTTGGTCCACCAAATATTGAAAAACCGAACGATAAGGGTGTTTTTGGACTGAACTCAATCGGTCTTCGTCTGCCCAGCCGTGCGCTAGAATAGGGGCCATCTGGCGGTGGTCTCCCACCACGATTAACTGCCCGTCTTCGCGTAGCCACGACGATGCTAACAACGCCTGGGGCAAATTCATCTGGCTGGCCTCGTCCAAAATCACCAAATCAAACGGTTTGGTCTCCCACATTGCGGTTGGGCCGGGTATATTTTTGGTACGCTCCTTCATCAAACGAAACAACCCGCCCGGAGTGCCGCCAATTACGACGGCCTGGCTATCCAAAATCTGTTTTAACTGAAAACGCCGCTGCCACGTATCCAACGCCTCGACCCCTACCGCCGTGTTGCCCTCGTTTTCGTCCTCGCCAATTTTGAAAATCGGCAGTCCGGCCAGCAGTTTGCCTGCTTCCGTACTGCCCAATCGCTCCCATTTAGCCGCGATAGATTGGAGCACGATGTTGACCGCGTTGTGGGTCTGACAAGAAACGGCGACTCGCAACGTACCGCCCGCTTTCAACCGCGCAAACATCCGGGCCAGTACCGCCCAACCCAAAGTATGACTTTTGCCTGTCCCCGGCGGCCCTTGCACCAGAAAAATTGGTTCAGTCAAATGCCCGCAAATCACTTCTTGCTGGCGCAGTGTCGGAGCGTTCTGGCCTTCCAAACGCGCCACCATTTCGCCGAATTCCTTTGCCCAACCTACAATGGGATTTGCGGCCTTCCCTACTCTAACTTGCTCTGTAGGTTTGGTGTAATTCGCCAGCAAATGATAAAACGGATTAAAGTCGGCATTGCGGCAAGCTTCCAACAACTTGTCGCCGTTCAAATCGTCCACCATCTCATCTATCAAGTAAAATTCACCGACCACCGGGCGCAAACGGTTATCGTGGCTGTAGCGAAAGGATATTTTTTTATCAGTCCCAGCGGGAGCGTTTTTGCTTTTGCCAAAAGTCATATCGGTTAGTTTGAGGGTAAGAATCCCACCTTCCATATCCTGAATAATGCTGATGCGGCCACGCACAATCTCCCAGCCGCGCCCGTCCGCTTCCAGTTTGTTCAGCACCACAAAGTCACCGCTTTTGATTTTGTTTAACTGCATTGCCAGGGCTGGCTCTAAATTTGTCTGGCTAAAGTCGGCCTCAAAGCTGGCAAAGGTGGCTCGACGGTTGGTTGCGTCCAGTTTGTCTTCGACATTTGTGCAACGTACCCGCAAAGCCCGCCCCTGCTGCACTCGCCGCACGGAAGATTGACCGAAAAGCTGTAGGTGTTCCTGCAAATTGGCATAATGCTCGATATACAAAAATTCTTCCAGCACTTGTCGAAACGGCGGCGAATGGGGCGGCTGGGTTCCTAAAGCCAACAAATTCAACGGCTCTTTTTGGATATAAGCGTTTTTGAAGCGAAAGCTGGACTCAATATGTGCCAACGCTTCTAATCGTTTAGCCTGGAATTTTTGTAGCTGTTCAATATTCACCTGCAAATAAGGCCAAACTTCGTAACGTTTTTCGGCTTTGAAATCCTCGGCCCGAAATTTCCCCCAGGCGGCGTAGGCATATTCAAGCGGGATGGTCGAATAACAGCGCACAGCAGCCTCAATCCAGCGTCCGTCTTCCTGTCGCCACAAATAATCGAACATACCGCGCTCGAACAAGCGGAAATAGCGCAAATCGTCGCCATCGTTCCACTTAAAACCGCGCTGGGTGGCGACGGCCTGCAAAGTATGGCCGGTACTGGGCAAATTCAGCTTTTCTTTGACCTCGTCATAGACAAACGAGACGGCGGCCTGGGTTAGAGCGGGCGTTTCGGTCAATATTTCGTATAACGCCGGAACCTGGTCGAAAACGTCCAAATGGCGGCGCAGAGCTTCTAGCAAAGCTTTTTGGTCATGCCGATTGTAAAGATAGAGATGTAGGGGCGCGGCTGTGGAGTCGGCACACACTTCCAGCACTGCCGCGAAAATCTCTGTTACCCAATCCACCAGCAACCCGCGTTCGGTCTCGGTATCGGGTGGGCCGGGCGTAATTTTGACGATACTGCGGTGGCCGTTTGGCCCCACCACCCGCGCCCCCGCCAGCCAGACCTTATCTTCCAGATAATCGGTTTGCACATCCAGGAATACCTTGACCAAATCCGGGTAGGTTTTGTCGTCGGGCAAAATACTGTGAGCCGACTCCAGAAAATACGAATTGGAAAGGATGGCCTGGTTATCCGGTTCGAGCCGATGCCAGACGCGGGCTGCCCGTTGGATTAGCCTATCCAGCTTTGGGCCAAGCGGCCACTCCTGGGACAAGGCTGCCACTGTCTCTTCCTGGCCCGGCACAATTTGCAAGCTGCGATTTAGGGGTGGGGCTGCTTCGTCCTCGGTTTTTGGTGGTGCGATGGGCAAGCTTTTCAGTCCAGCTAATTGGCCCACCGTCCGAATATTATGCGCGGTCAAGGCGCGTTTATCGGCACTTTCCAAGAAGGGAATAAGAGCCACGTCCTGGCGGGCGGTACTATCTACCATACAAAGGGGATTGAACAAACAGCCATCGCACTTCTGGTCAAGATAATAATGCAAATCTTCAAGTGGAGTGGCATCCACACGGGCCAGAGCCGAGTCCGGTTTCTCCGCCAACTGTTGTAGAGCCACAAAATAAGGCTGTAGTTCAAAAGGGAGGGCAGAATCAGGATTTTGCAAGATGCCATCAACATCGCGCCGAATCACTGCGCCAGAAAACGTAGCGGTCAAGCCCAACTGCTTGACTGCTGTTTGTACCAGCCGCACATAAATCGCCACTTGCAAACGATGGTTAACTTTATCTTTGCGCGAAGCTTTGATGTCCGCCACCAAAATATCTAGTTGTCCGTCCGGGTTGCGGGTGACGCGCACCAAATCGGCCCGACCTTCAAACCGCCACTGGCCTAAACTTCCTTCCAGTTGGGCTTGATACAGGTAAAACGGCTGCGTACCCACTTTTTGCAAAGCGGTCAGCGTTCCAGCAAAGTCTGCGCCGCCCAAGTCTATTACGGTGTGACCCTGCACTCGCAACGTCTCTACCACCGAGGTTTCGATGCGGTCTCCTAGCTCGGCCATAAGCGGGCCAAACGGTTGCAAAGCCAGCCGCAAACCTCTACCCTTCAACTGTTTTGTCAAATCGGCTGTTTGGCCTTTGTACAAGTACAAACGTAAAAAACGGTCACAGCTATCCAGACTCAAATATTGGGCCAGACCTGTCGGGGTAAGGGTCAGACGGCGGCCCTCCTCATCAATTTGAGGTTTAGGTCGCTTTGTCAAAGAAAATAATTGTTTCATTTCAAGCGGCTACGGTTTTGCCTGCGCCCCCATTTTCAACGCTTGATTGAGATTGGCATCACGGCGCACGTGCCAGATTTTGCTGTCCAGATAGTAGTGCAGGAAGGCAAAGCCCCAGAAGAAGCCTTCCAATGGCGCGGCGTATCTGCCTCGCCGGGCTTTGCGGAACAAAACCGGACGATATACCAGGGTGAAAAGCCAACCCGTTGCCAGATAAAACCAGAAGTTGCGTCCGAAATAAGCGGCAAGCCCGTGTGTTTTGAGGGTGGCTGCAATACTTTCTTTGCCGTATTTGTTGCGGTTGTGAAACCACATCAGACGTTGGTATTGGACATTGTGGTAAGCGGTGAGCGTCGCTACTATCAAAAGAAAGCCATCCACAATTTGGCCGTAAGGCAAACTCATCACCATAATATGCAGACCAATCGAAGCGGTCAGCAGCAGATGTTTGGGTGTATTAAAAACCAGATTGTTTCGCAGCTTGTAAAACTGGCGGGCGACGTATGCGCCCAAAGCGGCTACAAACGCGCCCAAAGCCAGTCTTTGAATCAGCGGGTGCAAAGCCGCAGGCACTAGCTTTTGAGCCGTTTTATAAATGTCCGGCGCGTCGGCTTTGAACATCGCCGTGATGAAAGGATAGCTAAAACCCACCCACACCATCGCTTTGTCCAGTTTATTGTCTAACTCGTTCAGGTCGTTATTCTTCTTTTTATACAGCACCATAAAGCCGTAATGTTGTTTGACCAGATGATAATAGGCCCAGGTGTAAGCAAACGAACGGAACAGCGACAGATTGACACTCGCCAGACCCGCTCCGATGCCAAACCAGGCCAGACTACCTACCAGCAAACGGCGGCGGCTGTTCCATTCCTGTTTATCAAAATAGGTTCGAGTGGCAGTCCCCCAAATATGTGGCCCGTCCAGCACTAACGCCCACAGCCAGAATAACGTCGCTGGCTTTATCTTGAGAACGAAGGTGGCATAAGCCAGAGCTAGGCTCACCCCTACGCTGCCCAGCATATAAACCAAATCGTCGTTGCGGCTAATCAACCAGCGCGGGTTAAGAATAGTTGAGTCGGCTCTGGAGGTTTTGGGCGCGGTGATAGTGGCCCAGGCTTTGGCTGTGAAAGTCAGCGCGATTGCGCCACTCAAGGCAACCGTCTTCACCGCCGCGACTGCCACATCTACGGTCTCCCGCACCATTTTTGCCACAATTGTAACAGAAGCGGGTTTGTAGTCTTGCTGACCTCTGTTGTTAATAGTTTTATTGGTATGGGAAGCCAGCAGGGAGTTTTCCTGCTCTTGATTAAGCAGAGCCAACATTGTTTCGTTGGTTCTACCGAAGCGGGATTTTAGAGTACGATAGGCTAGGTAGCCGCCCGCTACTCCGAAGGCGGCAATCCCTAAGCCCATTTTAGCGTTGAACATTATGGTCTCCTGAATTCCTAATTTTGTTTGAGGGCAGCCACAATTTCGGCAGGGCTGGGTCGTTCGGATTGGTCTGCACCTGTATGTGATAAGGTTAAAAGCCCATGTTCGTTGACTACGAAATCGCCGCCGCGTTGTAGAGTATCTTCGGATGGCTTCTGGATGCGTTTGCCTTGCAATTTCCATTTAGCGTACTGACGCAATATTTTCAAACTCCAGGCCCGTTCGATTGGCATCCGGTCTAAACCGTAAGTGTGGTAAACGTCCAGCGCGGGATTAGCTACGAAGCGGGTGCGGCCCAAAATATTGCCCGGTACAGACAGACCGCGCTCCTCAAACTGTGGTGTTAATATCCACTGTACGAAATGAGGCACCCAGACTTGCAAACGTTCCAATGGGGCAAACGAAACCACCACTAGCTGTGCGTCTAAAGCTTCAATTTGCTCGTAAAACGGCGGAAGGTGCAACTGCACCACGTGTTCGGCTCAGAAGACTCAAAGCAGATGCCGCATGAATATCAGAGCTACAGGTTTGGGATAGTCTGCCAGTTCGATGTGGCTACCCTCTGTTGTGGGCAAGTTGAAATTCGGTGCGCTTGTGCCGACTGGCGGCAATTGTAAATCTTCTGCTTTCTTCAATCCTAATTTTCTCCCTAAAAGTTTTATTGGGTGAAGCGCGGTTTGCGTTTCTGCATAAAGGCTTGCATTCCCTCTTGTGCGTCCTCGGTTTGGGAAGCAGCAGCCATTACCTCCGTCGCCAGCGCATAAGCTTTGGGTTGGTCAAGGTCAATATGGCCGTAGAAAGCTTGTTTACCTAACGCCTTTGACAATCGGCTGCCGCGTGTGGCTGCTACCATCAAACGTTGGGCCTCTTCGTGGAGCGTGGTGGCTGGTACAGCCCGATTTATCAAGCCCCATTCCGCCGCCGTATGTGCGTTTATGGTATCGCCAGTAAAAAGCATTTCCAAAGCCCGTTTGCGTCCGATATTACGACTGACCGCCACGCCCGGCGTGGTACAAAACCAACCGCCCTTGCCACCCGGCACGGCGAACCCGACAGTATCGGCGGCAACGGCTAAATCGCAGGTAGCTACTAGCTGGCAGCCCGCCGCCATCGCCAGCGCGTGAACACGGGCCAGCACGGGTT
Organism: Chloroflexia bacterium; assembly: GCA_038207455.1. Lineage (GTDB taxonomy): Bacteria > Chloroflexota > Chloroflexia > Chloroheliales > Chloroheliaceae > JBBQZT01. The sequence continues at coordinate 7,177 of JBBQZT010000099.1, read as the reverse complement.
GTGGTACGGCCTGAATGGTATCCATCATATTGGTGCAAACTTTGAGTAGCTTGCGAAGGGTGTTCAGGTCGCGGCCCGCCATATCCGCAAAATCGTGACCTGCCGAGAAAACTGGCCCGTTCGCCGCCAAAAAGATACCGCGTGCCTGGCTCTCCCCCGCTTCCTGAAAAGCCGCTGTGACCTGTTTCATCATTTTAAGCGATAGGGCATTGCGTCGTTCGGGGTTATTGAGGGTAATGGTGGCAAAATCGCCTTCAAATTTCAGTTCTACCAGTTCATACTCCATCGTGCTTTTCTCCTTTATGCTATATCATAACATTTAGGCCGCATAGGAGCAATTTTAGAGGAATAGCAACAGCTAGTTTTAGGGATTAGGGAGCAGTTTGGTGGCTTGGGCGGCCAAAGCAGTGGCGGCTTTGACTTCGCCGATAACTTTTTCTAGTACATCGGGTTTGAGGTCGTCTATTTTGGTGTCGGCCAATCGCTCATATTCGTGGCGGGCCTGGCGATACATCTCGTTGGAAGCCACTGGCACTACCTTTTGTCTACTAAGTTGACTACGGGCGGTTTGTACCGTTTCTTGCAATTCTTTGAGGGCTTGACGGGCTGTGATGCGGTCATTTTTGAGGCGTTGCATCTCGTCTTTAGCCTGGGCCAACGCTTCCTCAATCAAAGAGTTGCTTTCGGTTGCCAGCCTATAGGCACTCATCGCCTGGGGTGGGGTTTGCTTGAGCGCACGCCGGGCTTCCCCGATACGCTGCACGCTGCGTTGCAAATAAAAATCCGGTTCGCTACTAATAAGAGCGGCTTTGTCGGTCAGTTCGGTACGCGCCGCGCTCAACTTTTGCAAAGTGCGGTCTAGCAACGCCTGGGCGTCGGCGGCTACGTGAGCAAACTCCTGTCCGGCCTCGCGCACCGTTTCGATTTTTTCTTGGGCCGAGCCAAACAAATATCCGGCTCGTTGGGACAAATCGAAAGCCTCGCGCCAGGCTTTGCGGGCCAGAGCTTGTTGGGCGGCGGAAATTAGTTGATTAGCGGCGGTGATTTCGCGTTCGGCGGTCAGGTAAGCGGCGGCTACTTCGGGAGCATTTTCAGCCCGCCCTTCTTGCATCTGCCTCACGATATTGCGCGTGTCCTGCAAGACACTTGATGTTTGTAGGCGTTTACGCTCCACTATATCAATCTGGCCCTTCGCGTTTTGCTTTGGTACGTCCAGGTTGTTTTTGATGTCGGCTGCTTGCTTAACTGCGTCGCGCACTTCTCTAGCCCGCGTCTCAACCCGCAAAACTGGCTGCATCAACTGGAAAGCTTCCATTTCAGTGATTTTTTCCGGTATTTGGGTAACATTGATTTCGGTTAAATCGTTGTAAATGCTACTCACAATCTGGCGGGCGCGGTCAAGCGGAGCTTGCAACTTGCTTATGTCGCTGGCTTGATAATCATCTTTGTCTAATTCCAGGCCGAAGGCGATATCACTTAGCAAAGTTTCGAGGTCAGGAACGAGAGCCGCCGCGTGCAAACGCCGTTTTTGGACATTTTGCGCTCGTTCCCGACCTTCTTTGCGGCCCGGTTGCAGCCAGTCCGCCATATTGTTAGAAAAATTTGAACTCATCTAATTAGCTAATATGTACCTGTATGCTATAGCGCGTGCCGATTTTCAAAATATCGTTATTAGTAAGTTTGGCCTGGCTGCCCGGTTCAAGGTCGCGTCCGTTGAGACTCGTCCCGTTCGAGCTTTCTAAGTCCTGGACGTAAAACTGCCCTTCCTGGTCTTCCAGCCAGACCGCCGCGTGTCGTCGTGAAGCCGCCGCGTCGTCCAGATTTACGTCTGGGAAGACGCGAGTTTTGGCATCGGTGCGACCAAGCAACAGTTCGCGGCCCACAAACTCCACCGTCTGCACACCATAAGGCCCGTTTACCGTCAAGGTCAAGTGGCTGACAGGCTCGGCAGCCGCGCCAGTCTGCACCGGATTAACGATGGCAGGGGCGGGCGTAGGCGGTACAGCAAAGGCGTTGCCATCCCCACTAGCGGCTTGCGTGGCATTAGTTTGTGAAACCACAACAGGAGGTGTGGCAGCCGGATTAGCCACCGTCGTCCCTACACTAGCGGCAGGTGTCGCACTGGCTGTGGCGGGATTGGAAAAGGCTTTGTCCCAATCGTCTTCGTTCATACCAGTATCAGCAGGTGGTGGTGTCGCAGCGACAGCAGGTGCGGCATTGTTAGCTGGAGAAACCGCTCCGTTAGCCTGGCTGGGTGTAGCGGTACTACCCGCAGGGTGGTTGCCCGGCAAATTTCGTAAATCGTTGCCACAGTTAAAACAAAAAACATCGCCCGGTACGTAAGGGGCTTTACATTTCGGGCAAACCAATTCGTCTGCCGCAGGCTGGGCCTGGACTTGACCGCCGTAGCTGGCTACCTGGGTCGCAGCACCCGCAGTGGCAACGCTGGCCGCAACTGGAAGCTCCGCTCCACATTGTTCGCAAAATTCCGCATCGTCCGGGTTTTTATGATGACACTGTGGACACTCTATCGTGACCATCGAAAATCTCCTTTTGGACTCGTCAGCTATCAGTGGTCAGTTGTCAGGATAAAAGGTGAAGCCTAAAATGTTTTGACTGACCACTGATAACTGACTGCTATTTAAGCCTTGATGTTTTACCGCTATTGATAGCCAGGCTCTTTTTATCAACCTCGCTGGCTCCCGCGTTAAGCCGCACCGTGCCACTGGTGTCTTTCTTGACCAACTTGTTGAGCAGGTGGGTCATATTTTCGTTGCCAGTTTGTTCGCTGATAGCCAACGCCTTGCTCAAAAGCCGGGTGGCCCGTTCGTTATCGCCCGCCGCCAACGCCTGCTGCCCTTCCATCACGCTTTGACTCAATTCTTCCTGGTTGGTGTAGTGGGCCACGTGCGGGTCAATCTGGGCCGCTTCCTGCAAATTGTCCGTCCACTGGGCGAAAATCCAACCTTTGCGCTCACTTTTTTCCTCTTGCTCACCCTGACGGGGTAAAGTGTATAGCAAGCTGGGCCGCGCCATCAAGAATTGCTGTCCCGGATTATACGATGGAATCTCCAGGTCAATCAAATAATCGCGTTGGTCGCCTTTCGCCATCGCCCCGAACTGAACAAAAAACTCGCGCTGGTTGGCCGGGTTTGGAGTAGGCGACAGATTGATTAGCGATGGGAAAACCTGTTGAAAGTTTTTAATTCTTACGCCTACAGGTGTCCAGATTTTCAGCTTGACATCATTGACAGCGGTTTTTTGCATCTGGCTAAAAGCTTCGGTAAACTTGGCTGCCACCTGGGTAGGTGAAGGAATGATGTCCGCCGCGCCCTGGGTTTCGTTGGCGATATGCAAAAGCTCGTTTGCGTCCCAATCCGTTCCGATACCCCACGCGCTGACCTGCACATTGGCTTGTTTACAACGTGCTACGGCCCGGTCAAGGGTGGCACGTTTTTCGCCTTCGTTTTTGCCGTCGGTCAGAAACAGTATTTTGCAGGCTCGACCCGCCGCGTTTGCCATCTGCTCGGTGACAGCGTTTAGACCAGTGGACATACAGGTGCCGCCGTTGGCATAAATCGCCCTGATTGCCTGGGCCGCGCGGCTTTTGGCTTCGGGTGTACCCGACGTAGGCGGCACAATAATATTGCTGGTTTCATTGAAAGTCACCACCATAAAAGCGGTACTTTCATCACACGCCTGTACCACCCTGATAGCTGCATCTTTGGCCGCTTCGATTTTCGCGCCTTCCATCGAACCGCTCCGGTCAATGGCAATGCCCAACGCCAACGGCACGGGCGTGGAGGCGGTCAGGTCTGCCGTCAAATTTATCGAGACTACGGCTTGCATTGTAGTCGTGCCAGTCCGTAAATAGGGATTTTGATATGCCGCCACATCAAACATAAAAAGCTCCTTTTATCGCGCCCTTCGATTACTATATACCCGGCGCGTCGTTTCCATCGTTTGGGTCAAACCTTTAGACACATTTTAATCAATTTAGTTTCACCTTGATTATCTATCTAATTATTTACGCTATTGCCCACCGAAAAGTTTGCGGTCTTGCATTAGTATTCGTCATCATCGTGTAGAGGAATACCTTCAAAAAGGTCATCTACCTTGACCTTAAATCCTTGTATCACCTCTTCGCCGCTCAACTCATCATCTCCCGCAAAGGTTTCGGATTTAACTCCCGTGTTAAGACGAAAGACATCTACAGTTTGGATTACCGGATGAATTATCCAAACTAGCCGCACCCCCGATTTTTGATACTGTTTTACTTTGAGATGAATTTGGAAAATTTTATCATTTTTAGAGTCAATTTCGGCGGCAAAATCCGGTGAAAAATCGGCTTCCTCGTCCCACCTGGTAGGCAAACGGTCAGCACTTACAAAGGCAACGTCTGATTGTCGGTTGGGTTTTTTGCCCATAAACGTAAAGGTAGTTTGCGCGTCAAAAACCCGGCCTAGTTTGTTGGCACGCACATATTGATTAAGATACATAATCAAGGTAGAACCAATCGCGCCGTGTTCCAGGCTTGCCCTATCTTCTTCATCCTCGTCCAGTTCAGTTTGAAGCTCAAACTCATCATTTATAGCAGTTATCATAATGTTTCACCACTTACTTTATAAACGCGGGTTTGCTCCCGAATACTTTGTAAAAATATTGCCAGGCGGCTTCGATTTCGGTTGGATCGTTGTCTTCATCAATCAAATGCTTATCAATATCGTAGCGGCTCTTTTGGGAATAATTCGCTAAAATACAATCGTAAATCCATTGATTCAGGTTTCCAGGAGTTGCTGCCGTTCTGATTCAAGACGATCTTCAGCATCTTGCTGTTGTGCTTTTGCTTTCGCTTCGCCAATGATAATAATTGGCTCTAAAACTAGCTGCAAAAGACTGGCTATACCCTCAATCAATTCTAGCAATGGCGCACCGCCTTTGATAACAAACTTAAAGCAGGTCGTGGAAGTTTTTTGTAGCGACGGCTTTAGCTCTTGCGCTTTTTGGTTGATTTGGCAGGTTTCTCTTTAACGGGTTCGGTTTGTGGCGACAGCAGCCTCAACATCTCCTGACGTTGCTCGTCAGTCAAGCCGCTAACCAACTCCTGCGGCTTGAGACCAATCAGCCGTTCTTCGAGATTCAGACCAACCAGCCGTTCTTCGGGTGTGAACTGTGAGAGTACATCTCGCATACCTTGAGGGTAGCGTTCCCGGATAGCCTGGATCAAAAAGCCTGCCCCGGCTACCATATCTTCGTTATATTCCTTAACTACTTCCGGCGCATATACCCCTGCCGCCATCAATTCCAGAATATCTCTACTTGCCATATATTCTCCAAACTCCCTCGGTTTTAGTCTTTCCATTCGCTTTAGCCAGGTCATACCGCCCTGTCGTAACAAAGCCACTATCAGGTCTTTCCACTTTTTGGTATTGCTCGGAGCGAACACCAGCCAGCGCAAAAACTTTTCCTCGATAGGCAAATTTCGGCAAACCACTATCACTACCTTTTGCAAACCAACCTGCGCCTCGAATAGCCAGGGCCGTTCTGTCGTAGTTGTGAAAATAATGTTTTCTTGAGCTATCTCTGCAAAGAAACCTTCCGGCAAACGGGCCGAAATTATCACGTGCAGAATATCTCGGTAGCTGACCTTTTCTTTTTTACCTTGACTTTCTAGCCAAAATAAATGGGTGCGAACGACATTTTTAATAAAGGCTTCAAAATCAAGCTGGTCGTTTTCAGACTTGAACTCTATTATGTTGTAACGCCGAAAAAAGTCAAACAACGTGCCAATTATTTTGGTCAGGTCTGGCACACCCAAAACCATATCGGCGCGAGTAATTTGGGCAAATTCAACCGCCAGAACCTCAAGCTCGTGGAGTAGAGCTTCTTCCAGCATCAACTCCTTGAAAACAGGGTCGGCCCGGTCTTGAGCAAGTTCGGGTGGCGGAGCGGGTTTAGACTTTTCTTCGTCACCTGGCATTAAATCACTCGCCAGGGCGCAACCTTGAACTTGATACGCACAATTTGTTCCCGATTCGGGTCGCTCGGGTTACGCATCAAATACGCCTGATAGTTTTGCTCGGCCAGTTTACCTAATGTCCGCGAATTGGCGACGATGGTTGTTCCGTCCAGGCTTTGGTTCGGTAGTCGAAAATCATTAGGCAACTGACCGGAGTGCGACAAAACCCAGGCTTCGCGGTAGAAATCGGCTTTGGTCAACAAGAAGTCGGGCGTATCCAACCCCCGATTATTAAGCTGGCGCAACGCATTAGAAACCTCGTTCAAATCCTGGGGCGCGGTTTGGGCTTTATCGTTCAAATATATCTGGCAAATCCGCAACTGCGCCTCGTTGAATTTAGAAGAGGTATCCGAGACCATCGTCATAGCGCGGGCGGCCCCACTGTAATCTTGCTGTAAAACCAGCGCATCGCTCACTCCAAACAAAGCTTCAGTGCTGGCAGGGTCAGCCTTTATCACCAGATTGTAAGTGTTGACCGCTTGTCTGGTATCTCCCAATTTGGCTTGCACCCGCGCTAACGATAACAACGGTGGCAATTCGCCGGGCAACTCCTGGACAAGCTCGCTATATTGGTCACGAGCCGACGGCAAATTGCCCTGGGCTTCTAGCAGCCGTCCGGTGTACCAGGCGATTTTCCAGTTGTTGGGTTCGAGCCTTTGCACTTTGGTAATCTCGGACAATGCCTCACTAAATTTATCCTGGTCAATATACAGTTCGGCCAGCCGTAAGTGTGCGTCGGCACTGGCCGGGTTGAGGCCAATAGCTTGATTAAAAAAAGTCAACGCCGAGGTGCGGCTACCTTGTTTGAGAGCGGCATCACCTTGACGCAGCAGGTCAATCGCCTTATCTTTTTCGTCCAGGGCAGTCATACCCTTAACGCCCAGCTTGCCCGTTGTCGCCAACGAACCCGTCGCAAATAATCTGCTGGTCACGGGTTCGGCCAACGAACCGCCCGCAATCACCCGTAACACGCCCTTTAGCTGGTCTTGCATCTCGTCGGCACTATGGTAACGCCGAGACGGAACTGGATTAGTGCCTTTGGTCAGGAAGCGGTACAAGATTGGATAATCCCGGAAGGCTTTGTAATGCTCGGCGGGGGGCATCCCGAATTGGGGCTTGGACAAATCCATAAAAGTACACATCCAGGCCAACGAACGG
>JBBQZT010000098.1:0-20458 GCA_038207455.1 Chloroflexia bacterium | reverse complement strand
AGAAGATTAGTGGGGGATTTCGGAGCGAGGCTGGAGCGAGCTATTTCTGCCGAATACGCGGTTATATTTCAACAATGCGTAAACAAGGGCAGTCAATTTTTAAGGTACTAACATCGGTTTTTAACGGACAAGTCCCCCTACCTGCTGCGGGGGTCTGAGTAGTTACAAATGAAAAATAAAAACGTCAACGCTGAAAAAAACCGTTTAGAAAACCTGTTTGCCAGAATAACAGTTATTCAGGATAATAAGCCCGTTTTCATTTATCACAACCGGATTTAGCCAGGAATAGCTAACTATTCTTTCCGGGCCGTGTCCAAATTAAAAGACTTAATTCATATCCAACGGTTGATAATAATTTTCCGCGCCCATTTTCTGCACCTCACTAGCCCAACTACCTTCATAAACATCGGACGGGCCTTGCGTTGGGTCTGCCATGCTCCAGGCTTGCCGCTTATAAGTCCAGTTATCCGGTTGCAGGTAATGTGCCTCCTTAAAATGTGTGATTGCCAGGTCAATTTGCCCGGCGCGATACAGATGTTGTCCAAGCTCAAAGTGAGCGGCAGCTGCGGCTTCTTCGGGTCGGCGGGGGCGACTGTGTTGTAATACTTCGTCCGGGGATAAAACATAACGGCTGTTTGCTCCGTTAGCCACCCAATCTCGTACTGCTGGAATATATTTGTCACCATCTTTGCGTTCGTTACCAACTTCAATCAGCTTATTTAGTTCAGTAATTGCCTGGATTGTATAAGGGGACGCACCTTCGGGGATTGGGCGGGCGCGACGCTCTCCACGTGGTACCACGGCATATTCAGCGGGACGGACAATGATGCCTTCTTCATCAATCCAAACGCCACTTGGTACATTCACAATACCAAAAAGCTCATCCAGTAAATGCGCCTCATCAATCAGGGCTGGATGAGTAGTTTTAGCGGCTTCAATGAAAGGACGGGCGACTTCTGCTCCTAGCGTATCCAGGGCTACCGTTACAATTTCTAAACCTTGTGGGTAAAGTTCCTCGCGTAATGCCTGCCATACTGGGAGGTCAAAGCGACAACCTCACCAGGAAGCCCAGGCCACCAACAATACCTTTTTGCCCCTAAGCGAATTTAGGCGGAAAGTCTGGCCTTGCCAATCCGGTAACTCGAAGTCCGGCGCAACAGCCGTTGTCAAAGCTGTAGCCCCACCTTCTGGCCCCAAAGCCCACAATCCGGCGGCCGGGTCGTGTATCAATGGCATACGCAGCCTTTCAGCCAATTTAGAAACGTCAATGGAACCTGTAGCAGTTAATACCGGGGAAGCAAGGGGAATACAAATCTCGGCTTTACACGCCCCTTCTGGCTTAATTTCCCAACCCATCCGACTTTTAAGTTGGTCAGGGGCAATCTCTAGAGTTTGGAGTATCATTTGTGACCGTTCCCTTCTCGCCTGACTAATAGTTACACGACAACTCATATCCTATAATCCTAATATTATATCACGAACACTCGCAGCGGCCCGGCTCGTAGCAAATTTCGGGTGTGGTGCATAATTTTGCAAAGAGTAGCCCCAGAACCGTTCTGTGCAAAAAAGTGTGTTACACCCGTTGACAACAGCAAGGCGGCGTGCTATAGTATCGTTAGTTTTAGCAAGGTTACATCATACTATATAACAAACCTAGCAAAAAACGTGTTTACCAGTTTCCTCTTGGCGTGGCGGCCCTTAATGGTAGGGTGCGGGTTAGGTGTTAAGTCGGTGACAGTAATGTTATGCAGACGTTATCCCTGCGAGCCTTGAGGTTTTTGTATTTATAAAGTTGTTATAACAAGCTTTTTTTCGATAATCTTGATGAGGCTTTTACTGCCTGTTTCATTGCTATCCATAACCATTCTCGCAATCATATCTGCTAACTGTAAACACAAATCTTTTTTAGAGTCACGGGGCGTGACCTTTTCACACTTGCTACCCATTCCTCGGTTTTTGAGTTCGTTGATAATCACGCTTTTCATCTTTAGAGCTAATTGCTTCGCTTGTTCGGATTCATCAATAATCAGGTGGAAACTGCCAATTTTGACTGTGGCCTCGGCCAGCAATTGAGCTACCAGGTGATTTGTCACTTCGCTACCACTCATTTTTGCAACGCTTCCCGCTTGCAGACTATATAAATTAGTGCATAGACAATTTTAGTATTATATCATGAACACTCGCAACAGTTCGGCCCATAGCAAATTTCGGCCCGACCTTCGGCTTGCTGCTTTTTGACCCAATAGTTATCTATGAAATGACGCACCTCGGCGGGTGGCAGAGTAGGGACTTTGCCAATCAGTTGGTAGGTGGTAGCCACGATTTTTGCCAGATGTTCGACGGTTTCCAGCTTAAAATAAGCGTCCCACAAATCTTTCCCTACCGCCACTACTCCGTGTCGGGCCAGCAGCAGCGCATCGTGGCTGCGTATGAGACGCTGGCTTACTTCGGCACTGGCGTGGCTGCTGGGCGTGCCATAATCGGTAGTAGGGATGTGACCGAGGGTGGCAACCACTTCGGGTAGGATACCGTCCGCGAGGGAAATATGGGCTAAGGTCAGGGCCACTGCGTTTTGAGGGTGGGCGTGGACAATCGCTCTCACATCGGGCCGTTGGCGGTAGATTTCCAGGTGCAAAGCCAGTTCGCTACTGGGTTTGGCAGCCATCGAGTCGAGAGGCTGGCCCAAACTATCAGTTAAGACCAATGTTAAAGGGTCTAACTCGCCTTTGCATACGCCGCTGGGTGTCACCAGTAAATGCTCTGCGTCTAGCCGGGCCGACAAATTGCCATCATAAGCGGTAATCAAGCCGCGCAGGTACATCCGCGCCCCCACCTCAACCAAGATACGGCGGGTATCGTTTTCCAACGCAATGCTCAAAGCGGCCCTGGTTGACATAATAACTCCCAAAGATTTTTATGCAGGCGGCGCGTCCCCGCATCTGCTATGCTGCCAACTAACGACTGTGCTGGCGCGGGGACGCGCCACCTACAGACCGTCTGAAACGAAAATTAACTGGCTTTGACTTCGGACTGCTCGGACACGTTGAACTCGGTCATAATCTCCACGCTACGACTACTGCCGATACGGGTTGCTCCGGCCTGAATCATTGATAGGGCTTCGGCCAGACTACGGATACCTCCTGCCGCCTTGATGCCTAGCTTTGTACCAACGATACTCCGCATCAGGGCTACATCCTTGACGGTTGCGCCACCCGTCGAAAAGCCGGTGCTGGTTTTGACAAAATCTGCGCCCGCGTCCCGTGCCAGTTCGCAAGCCCGCCGTTTTTCGGCTTCGGTCAAAAGACAGGCTTCGATAATCACTTTGCAGATGGCCCGCCCGGTGTGGCAATGGTTGGCGACATCGGCTATCTCGCGCTGCACCAGGAAAAACTCGCCCGCTTTGAGCGCACCGATATTGATAACCATATCTACTTCTTTGGCCCCGTGATTGACCGCCGTTTGGGTTTCGTTGACCTTAACCGAGGTCATATTCGCGCCCAACGGAAAACCAGCTACCGTACAGACCCGCACGGTACTGCCAGCCAGTTCCCGTACACACAGCTTGACGTGAACCGGATTGACGCAAACGGTGGCAAAGCTATGAAAACGGGCCTCTTCACATAAGCGCACAATTTCGGCCTCGGTTTTTTCGGGCTTGAGTGAGGTGTGGTCAATCATCGCGGCCAGGGCAGACGGTTCGATCAAAAGGCGCGGCTCTTTAGTTTCTTCTTTATCATTAGCTGCAACAGCAGGCTCGGACGCAGGCTTATCGCTCATCTTTTCTTATTCCTCCAAATTTTCAAATTACGAAATTTTAACCTGACTATTATAACACAAGGCAGTTTCTATTTAGGCTCGTTTCGTAAGTATTCGGCAATTTGGAGCAGTTCCTTCTTGTAAATACGTCGAGTAATGAGCGGGTTCATGATGCTTTCCATAAACCCTGTCAGCCCAGGTTTGCGTTCCCAATCTGTCGCAATTTTAAGCCGGGTTTGCTGACCATTATTGACAGGCGTGACCGTGAAAGTGGTGACAAGACCCGCCTCCGGGTCGTCTTCTTGCAGCACCTGGCCTGGCTTTGGTTCGCTAACAACCAGGTGATAAATCTTTTTGACACCCAAAACGCGGGTTTGAACCTCAACAATTGTACCTGCACCGATGCCACCATGCTTGACTTGAAGCTCTGGAAAATATTGTTTGGGCAAAATATGGGGATGTCCGTTATGATAATCAGCCAGGACAGTATAAACTTGCTCTGGCTTTGCATTGATTATATTCGAGGCTTCGGAATGTATCTTTTGCATTTGTTTCTCCTAAATTGTTCAGTATTGCTTCTGAAGCATAATATACCGCAAGAAAACCTCTAAGACAAGGGCAAGCGGTGTAAGGAACAGGGTCATTGTAAGGTTGTGGTAGGGGTGCAATTGTGCGCGTCCGAATGAGGGTTCTGTGGGTTTGATTCATCAAACCCCAACTGCCGACAAGGATGGGGTTTACATTTTTGCATCGCTAATGACCTGGCTGTGATTTGGCGACACCGCTGGATTAATCCAGCGGTACTGCGTAACCGTGCAGAATTACCCACCACACATATGGACAACTGCTGCTCTACCCTCTTGACAGGCTTTGCTATAATCATTTTATCAGTACAAGTGGTATATACAACTAGATGATAGGCACAGCTTAATATTTTACTCAGGCCGGGCCTGGGTCAACACTTTTGGTTTACCTGACTTATGTGATAACAGAAGGCAGATTTATGTTAAAGACGGGGCCGCTTCCTCGCTACTACCAGCTTAAAGAAATTATTGGGGAAAAGATTCGGGGTGGTGACTGGCCCGAAGGTCATTTAATACCGAGCGAACGCGAGCTATGTGAACAATATGGTATCAGTCGTATGACCGCCCGCCAATCTATTACCGAACTGGTTAAGGAAGGCTTTTTGTACCGGGAGCAAGGCAAAGGTACGTTCGTAGCGCGGCCCAAAATTACCCAACAGCTAATGAAGTTGACTGGCTTTACTCAGGATATGCGGGCGCGGGAATGGCAGCCGGGCGCAAAAGTGTTGGGGGCGGAGATGTGGTTGGCCGACGAGATGATTGCTAAAATCTTGCGGATTAGAGTAGGGCAGCCGATTTTCAGGCTGAACCGCTTACGGCTGGCGAATGGCGAACCACTCGGTCTGGAAACCAGTTGTATTAGCTTTATCGGTTGCGAAAAGCTGCTGGACGAAGATTTGGAAGGCCAATCGCTGTATGCCTTGTTGGAGCAGAGATACGGCCTGCCGATGACCGAAGCTGAACAGGAGTTGGAAGCGGGTCTGGCAACCGACCAGGATGCCGATTTGTTGGAGATTGCGCCCGGTGGCCCCGTCCTGCACATTCGGCGCACCACCTACACTGAACGCGGTCAAGTAATCGAGTATGCCCAATCAGTTTATCGCGGCGACAAATATAAGTTTTACGTCCGCTTGCTAAAAGACTAACCATATCTACAGGTACTTACTGGGTGGGAGCAGTATCCCACAAGTCTAGGTCTTAACGCTCATATTTATAAAAGTGGCGTAGTGAAAAAGTTTATGAGTAATGATGTTTCGTATGTGTTTTGAGGAGGAGAGAAAATGACTGAAAAAAATAAGTTGAGCCGCCGTAAGTTTGTAGCTTTGACGGGCGGCGCGTTGGTGACAGGCGGTATCTTGGCAGCTTGCGGTGAGACGGCTACTCCCGCTACTACTACCAACGCAGCCACGAGTGCGGCAGCCACTACCAGCGCAGCAGCGACCACTGCCGCACCAGCAGCCACTACCAGCGCGGCAGCAGTGACTACAACGGCGGCTACTACCAGCGCGGCAGTGACCACTACTGCGGCGGCAACCACCAGCGCGGCAGTGACCACTACTGCGGCGGCAACCACTAGCGGCGATTTTATCACTAGCAAGAGCGGTTTCAAAGGCACTCTCAACTATTGGGTGTTGGGCTATACACCGGGCGGGACTGGCAGTGCTTTCAACAAATCGTCGGACTCAGCGGTAGCAGCTTTTTCTAAGGCCAACCCAGACATTAAGGTGGAAATTACTGGCTACGCGGCGGACAATGCCGGATTTGCCAAGATTGTGAATGCGGTGCAAGCAGGTTCAGGTGTGGACGTATTCCGTATCCCCAACGATAGCTTGCCACCCATGATTAAGCAAGGGGCAATTGCACCCATTGATGACTTTCTCACCGCCGAAGACAAAACCGATATTTTGCCCAACCTGTTCGATCTGGTTAAAGTAGATGGCAAGCTGTATGCCTGGCCGTTATGGGTGCCACCTGTGGCGATGTACCTCAACACGGATATTTTCAAGGAAAAGGGCGTGGATTTGCCCGGTATGGATTGGACTTACGACCAGTTCGTAGAGATTGCCAAAAAACTGACTTTTACTCGCGGCGGTCAAAAAGTTTATGGCTATAGTGCTTTGGTTGACCCTGGTTTGGTGGATACCTGGCCGATTATCATGTCGGACGGGGCCTTGCCATTGGACGCAACCAACACCAAATATACCTTTAACACGCCCGAAGGAGTTAGTGGCCTCAAAAAATTGGTAGATTTGGCTCTGGTACATAAAGTCACACCGCCCGACTTCGGCACCCAAAAACAAGATGACATCCTGACAGCCATGAAGCAAAAGCTCCAGGCGATGTGGAGCAGACCCAGTGGTGATGCGGGAACGCTCAAAGCGGCGGGACTAAATTTCGAGATACGCCCCATACCAATTGGCAAGAGTGGAAAGCCAATTTCTGCGGGTGGAGTAGGTCTGGTTTCTGTAACGCCCAATAAGGATGCGGCCAAGCAAAAAGCGGCGATGGACCTGGCCCGCTATCTGACCAGCCCGCAGGTGGAGAAAGACGTGCCGGGTTATTATCTGGCACCTGGGGCGCGGAAATCAGTGTCGGTAGTTGACCCCTACAACAAGTTTACTCCGATTGCAGCGACGGCCTGGATTACACCCAGTCTGCCTGCCTGGACGCAAATCCGCACGCTGATCCACCCGAACTTGCAGAACGCCATCTTTGGCAAAATTACGCCCGAAGATGCACTAAACAAACCAGCCAGCGAAATCAACTCGCTGCTGGCTCAGAAGTAGTTAGTTTTCAAGCACCTGACAAGCGGGTAGGGAGAATTTGCCCTACCTGCCATATTAGTAACCAAATTGAGGAATTTATGGCAGATGTAGCTCTGAAAAAAGTCAAGGTAAGCCGCCAAAGCCCTACTCAAAGACTAAGCGGGTTTTTTAAGAAATACGGTTGGAGCTATGTCTTTGTACTGCCTAGTTTGCTGGTCTTTGCTATCTTTACGCTTTTTCCGGTACTGTGGGCCTTTGTCATTAGCTTCCAGGATTTTCGGCCACGCGGCGGAGGCGGTTGGGTGGGTTTCAAAAATTACACCGACGCTTTCACTACTCAGGATGGCGTATTTGTGCAAGCTATCAAAAACACGGTTTTTTACACCCTCGTGACGGTAACTGCCAACATTTTTATCGCTTTGACAATCTCAAGCTTGATTCAGCCTTTGAGTAAATACGTTAAGACTTTTTTTCGGGCCGCCTTTTATTTACCTGCCGTAGTCAGCGCGGTCATTATCGCTGTGACATGGCGGTGGATGTTTAACACTCAATGGGGCTTTTTCAACTATTTGTTAGGTCTGGTGGGCGCAGGGCCGGTTCGCTGGCTTTCTGACCCCGATATTGCGCTCAATAGTATCATTCTTTCTACTATCTTGACCGTTCCCGCGACTGGTATCGTGTTGTTCACTGCCGCTATGGATAGCGTTCCCACCGACTATTACGAGGCTGCCGCCTTAGAAGGGGCGGGCGCAGTACGTAAATGGTGGAGTATCACCCTGCCTCTGATTAAATCTACTACGTTGTATGTAGTAATTTTTTATACTATAGCCAGCTTCGAGATATTTGAAAAAGTTTATGTGATGGTGCCAAGTGGGGTGGGGGACAGTACCCAGACGATTGTGACGCAAATTTACCAAACTGTTTTCCAACAATTCCGCTATGGTGTAGCCTCGGCCCAGGCAATTGTGCTATTCTTGCTGGTGGCATCGGTATCAGTTTTGCAATTCCGCTTTTTGAAAAGCGACGTGGAGTATTAAAGATGGCCGTAAGAACAATCAGCAGAGCGGGGCGGGTGGGGCTAAGTTGGCCTAAGAGCGGACTGGTGCTGGCCTGGACAGCCCTGATAATCACCACTATCATTTCGCTGTTTCCAATGTACTGGCTCTACCTGACCGCCTTCACTCCTACCCAGGACACCATCAAAGCTACACCCGACTTATTGCCAGTCAACGCCAGCCTGGATAATTTTAGCCGTTTGTTCCAGCAAGCCAGGGATTATTGGGGTTGGGCCGCCAATAGTTTGCTAATAACTTTGGCGATAACCTTGTTTCACATTTTCTTTGATACGCTTTCGGGTTACGCCTTCGCCAAAAAAAGATTTCCGGGCCGCACTATCTTCTTCTGGCTAATTCTCAGTACCCTGATGATACCACCCCAAGTTACGCTTGTCCCATTATATATTGTGGTGCAAAATTTGAATTTGAGCAACAGCTTGTGGGCGGTTATTCTGCCGGGTTGGGCCAACGTTTTCGGTATCTTTTTGATGCGCCAATATATCCAGACCTTGCCAACCGAACTGGAGGAAGCCGCCCGTATTGACGGTTGTAGCGAACCGGGCGTTTTCTGGCGCATTATACTACCGCTGGCTCAACCCGCAATTGGAGCGTTGGCAATTTTTACCTTTGTGCGCTACTGGAACGATTTTTTGTGGCCTTCGATGGTGCTAATCAAAAGTTCGTCCTACACCTTGCCAGTTGGGGTAGCCAGTTTGCAGTCGGAATTTAGCACCGATTTTGGTCTGATTTTTTCGGGAGCGGCCCTGGCAGCTCTACCCATGATTGTATTCTTCCTGTTGTTTCAACGCTTCTTTTTGGAAGGAGTGCGTATGGGAGCGGTCAAAGGGTAGTTATCAGTTAAAACAAATATAAAACTATGAATGAAAAAATACCTCAAAAGATTTGCCCCAAGGCCCGTGTAGTGGGCCTTAATAGCGGTACGAGCGTGGATAGCATTGACGTGGTGTTGGCAGAGTTTTGCGAATCCAGCCCCGATGTAACTTCACTCAAGATTTTAGCCTATCAGGAATATCCCTTTGAGGCGCAGCTACGCCAGCAGGTTTTTGATGCCTGCGCCAGCCGCTGTAGCGTCGCCGAAGTTTGTGAGCTAAATTTTTGGTTGGGCGAAGTTTTTGGTCGCGCCGCCCAAAGTTTGTTGGCTAAAGCGGGGGTGGAAACGAACGCGATAGATTTGGTGGCTTCGCACGGCCAAACCATTTACCACCAAATGGCGGCAGGGAAGCGACATTCAACTCTACAGTTGGGCGAGGCGGCGGTGATTGCGGATATAAGCGGCGTAAGTGTGGCCTCTAACTTTCGGGTGGCAGATGTGGTGGTAGGTGGGCAAGGTGCGCCCCTGGTCAGCTATTTCGATTATCTGTTTTTCCGCGATGAGCAACAGGCGCGGGCGGTTTTGAACCTGGGTGGAATTGCCAACATTACCTATCTACCCTCGGCCCAACAAGGGGGTGTAGCTTATGCTTTCGATACCGGGCCGGGCAATATGCTGATTGACTACGCGGCCAACTATTATAGCAAAGGTGAATTAGCTTACGATAAAGATGGGGCTATGGCAAGGTCAGGCCAGATCAATGCGGAGTTGCTGATTGAACTGATGACCACACATTTTTTGCAAATCAAACCTCCCAAATCTACCGGACGTGAAGATTTTGGCGATGGGTTTGGCCGTGAACTAATTTGGGCCTGCGAACAACGCGGAATGTTGCCGGAAGATGTGATGGCGACTCTGACAGCTTTTACCGTCCAAAGTATTGCCAAAGCGCACCGTAATTTCGGCCCTCGCGGTGGTATCCAGGAACTGATTGTGAGCGGTGGTGGCGTATATAACCCGGTTTTGATGGCTGGATTGGACGAAATGCTAGTGGGTGTACAAGTGCGTTCGCACGACGAATTCGGCG
This sequence comes from Chloroflexia bacterium, assembly GCA_038207455.1. Classification (GTDB taxonomy): domain Bacteria; phylum Chloroflexota; class Chloroflexia; order Chloroheliales; family Chloroheliaceae; genus JBBQZT01. Next base: position 10,379 of record JBBQZT010000098.1, on the reverse strand, counting down.
TAGCCGCCGAATGCAAGGAGGCGGTAACTTTTGCGCTGTTGGGCTACGAACTATTGCGAGGCCGAACCGCCATCTTGCCAGCTTGTACTGGGGCTAGAGAGTCACGGGTGTTGGGCCAGCTTACGCCGGGTCACAATTACGCTGGACTGCTACAAAAATTTGGGGCTTTCATGCAAAATGAAACAAACAGGGACAAAGGGGACAAAAAAGAAAAATGGCAACCCACACCCAAACTGATACTGAGCAAGTGAACCCAGCAGCCAGCCAGATTGACCAGTTGGACACTTTCCAAATGGTGCAAATTATTAACGCCGAAGATGCGAAGGTGGCTGGGGCGGTGCGGGCCGAACTGCCACAGATTGCCGCTGCAATTGACCAAATTGTGGCGCGGCTACGAGCGGGCGGGCGTTTGATTTATATTGGCGCAGGAACGAGCGGAAGGTTGGGCGTGCTAGATGCCAGCGAATGTCCACCCACATTCAATACGCCGCCCTCGCTGGTTATGGCTCAAATCGCGGGCGGCGAAATTGCTATGACCCAATCTGTCGAAGAAGTGGAAGATAACGCCGAAGTGGGTAAAGGGGACGCAAGCAAGCTAGGTTTGAGCGCAAACGATGTGTTAGTCGGGATTGCGGCCAGTGGCAGCACACCCTATGTATTAGGGGCCATCGCCTATGCTGTCACAGTTGGTGCGTACACCATTGGACTGGCTTGCAACCCACATACGCCTCTATCGAGGGCGGTGGATTTGATGATTGCGCCCCTGGTTGGCCCGGAAGTTATTAGTGGTTCGACCCGTATGAAAGCCGGGACTGCTCAAAAGATGGTGCTGAATATGTTGAGTACCGGCACGATGATAAAATTGGGCCGCACCTTTGGCAATTTGATGGTAGATATGCGCCCGATCAACGCCAAGTTACGCCGTCGGGCTATTCAGATTGTGCAAGAAGCGACGGGGCTAGATACGAACGCCGCCGCCGACTTGCTTCAACTTTGCGATGATGAAACCAAAACCGCTATCGTTGCGGCCCTGGCTGCTGTCGAACCCAATGTGGCCCGCACCAGGCTGGAGGAGGCGGAGGGAATAGTTCGTAAGGCTCTGGTTTTAACTACGTCCGCATAAGCCGTAAGGTCAATCGGCCCGTTTATCTAAACCCCAATGCTTAGAAAGACACGAAAATTTAGCGAAGAATGGACTTTGAGGGCAGATGGAAAATTTGATAGATGTAATGCGCGGCGAAACAAGCGAAAGCCGCCACCGGGGTTTTGTAGCCATCGCGGATAGTGCGGGCCAGCCAGTTTTCACCAGTGGGCCGCTTCAGACCGATGCGGTATCGTTTTTGCGTTCGTCGGCCAAACCCATCCAGGCATTACCTTTGCTTGAGAGCGGTGCGGCTGACCGCTTCGGTCTAAGCGATGCTGAAATCGCCCTGGCCTGTTCGTCGCACAATGGTGAAGATGCTCACGTCAGGGGCGTGCAGGCGATGTTGGACAAGGGTGGGCTTTTAGCCGACCAGTTGCTATGTGGCACCCACCCGCCCTACCATGCTCCTACCGCCGAGCGAATTTTGCGTCAAAATCAGAATTTTAGCGTGTTGCACAGCAATTGCTCCGGCAAACATACCGGAATGTTGCTGATCTGCAAGCATTTGGGCTTCCCCACCGCACGCTATAATGAACCCGACCATCCCTTGCAACAACTTTTGCTGCGTACCGTTTCACAGGTAGCTACCATCCCAGCCGACCAAATTGCGACGGGAATGGATGGCTGCTCCGTCGTTTGCTTCGGGATGACCACCCTTCAAATGGCAACTATATTTGCACGCCTGGCAGACCCGGCCTGGTTCGAGCGCAATCAGCAATCTGCACGCGCCACCGCCGTCCGCCGCATCACCAGTGCCATGATAAAGTATCCGTTTATGGTATCGGGGACGGGCCGTACCGACCTGGATTTGATGGAGGCCGCACCGGGCCGAGTGTTGAGCAAAGCCGGAGCAGAGGCGGTCTGGTGTATGAGCTTCCCTCAGAGTCGCGTAGGTCTGGCGGTCAAGGTGGAAGACGGAGCGGCCCGCGCTCACGCCACTATCGTGGCCCACGCTCTGCGTCAGACCAAATTGCTGACCGAGGCCGAAATTGCTATTTTTGCCGCCAAACAAATTCAGCCATTGCGTAACGTGCGCGGGCTGCCTATCGGCGAATATCGTCCTGCCTTCACAATGCAAGCATGGTAAAATAGGATAGTTGTCAGTGAAACAGAGTTTTAACGGCTGTTTTGACTGATAGCTGATGGCTGATAGCTGATAACTTTTAATCGAGGTTTGTTTGTGAATGAGATAAAAGACGCACTTGATTTGATAATATTTGCCGTTACCGGAGTGGTGACGGGTTTTGGTTCGGAGCAGTTGGCAAATCGCAAGCTCCGGCTGCCCTTGCTTTTGGCAATCTTAATTGGTTTTGCGGGAGCGTTGATTGGGGTGTATTTGTTTGGCGACTTGTTAAAGTTTGCCGGGCCGTATCTGGAAGACGTACCAATTATTCCCTGTATTATCGGCGCGATTGTGCTATTAATACCCTGGTTTATGGTACGAGGTGGCTACACGTCTTATGGCAAACAGCGCACCTGGCAGCGTAAGTTCAAACGCTAGAAGCCGAAAGGTGGTTGAAAATAAAGTGCTACGTCTAAAACCAAAGGTGATAATAAAACTGGTGATTGATACTAATCAAGATTGTTGGCAATGATGGCGCACTAGCCCGCGTGTTACCTGGAAAGCAGTTCTTACCGCAACTTGAATACCCGCATCAGGTTGCCAGGGCCAAATTGAGCCAGGTAAGTTTGGCCCGGTTGAAAAACTTGTCGCTGCTGTGCGGTCAGCTGTTGGTACAAATTAGGATACCAGTTTGGCATCAAGGCAAAAAAAGTTATTCCGGCGGTTTGTAATTTTGTCAAGATGGCAGGTTCGTCGCGTACAATCGAAGCAAATTCAGGGCTGACCAACCCGGCGGTATCCACAATGCGCCGCCCACTAAAATATTCGATAGCCCCAATATCGTGGCTGGCTATCAAGGCATCGGGGGGCGTGTTGTCGTGCAACCACTGGCCGACCTGCACCTGTTCATCGTTGATAATCTCCACATCTGATTGATAAGTAATTGCGCCATAATAAAAGGTGGCGGTCACGGCCAATCCCAGCAAAAGCCGTATCGCCATTGCCACTTTAGCCAGATGTAGAGTTAGCAAATATTCGTGCAAACGGCCCGCCGCCCACACTCCGTACAAAATTAAAAAAGGGTAAAGAGGTATCAAATAGCGGCTGTGTTGATAAGTTACGGGCAGACGCAAAGCGTAAAGCATCAGCACCACTAAGGGCCACGCCAACAGTCGCCAATCCACCTGGCCTAGCGTGGCTCGCACTGAGGGTTGGGTCAGCAAGATTAAAGCGTAAACCGCACCTAGCATTAGCAAAAATAGCATGGGGCTGTGTCCTACGATTTCCCCACAGGCCGCCACCAAATAGTTAAAGGTACTTTCCACGCTCGTATTGGAGGCGTAACCGTTGGATTTGGCGTAAAAAGTGGTGGGCAGGGGCGAGCCACTACTGGCATAATTGAAAAGTAGATACGGTACTATCAGCAACAGCCCGCCACCGCTCAGTCCGCCCCATTTAGCTCCCAAAACCGCCGGATTACGCGGGTTTTGGGAGTTAAAAACCCACTTGCGCCCGCTTTCCAGTCCTATCAGAGCCAGCAGTACCAGCCCTTCGGGACGCACCAGGGTTAGCAGACCCCCTACCAAACCGAGCGCGAAATATCTTGGCAAGGTTTTGGAAGCGATCAGTGCTACCTCTGTCCGTTCGGTTTCCAGCCACAGCCGTACTAGCCACAATGACAAAAGAGTAAACAGCAGCGTTTCCATACCACTAGCCGCCGCCCAAACCAGATGCCACTCGAACAGGGTAAAAAGAGCCGCCGCCCACGCTTCGGTTGTCCGTAAACCACCCGCTGCGGGTTTGAACAATAAAAGGCTGAGGCGGAAGACTTCGCGGGCGGTCAAAGCCAGGCACAATCCCCCCACCAGATAGGCCCAAACCTTGTAAAAATCACCGCCCACCCAGTAAGCCGGAGCCAGCAACAAACTCCACAGGGGTGAAGTTGAGCCTGCCACCACCTGCCCTGGATTGTAGGCAAACTGGCCGTGCAAACCTAAATTGCGGGCAAACACCTGATGTATCCAGGCATCGTCCAGCGGAAAGCCAGGGGCGGTCTGGAGCGCGGCCATGCCCAGGTAAAATACGATGGCTGCCCCCGCCGCGCCCACCAAATAAAGTCTGCTCCAGCTTTTCATTGCTTAAACGGGATTGGACTCAATTTAAGCTTGACTGGAGCGTTTTCAGCCCCAACGATGGTCGGTAAGCGGGGAAAGCGTACTACAAAAGTGCTGCCCTGACCGACTACGCTTGTCACCGAAATCTCCCCCTCGTTGGCCCGCACCAGTTCTTTGCAGATGAATAAGCCCAAACCCAGCCCTTGCTTTGTAGAGTTGGTTACCTCTGGCGAACGGTAGAAACGCTCAAAGATTTTTGATAGTTCATGGGGGGCGATGCCCGGCCCATAATCTCTTACGCTTAGTACCACTGCGTCCGGCCCCGCTGCTTCAATTGTCAGGTCTATCTGGCGAGCATTGGGGCTGTACTTAATGGCATTGCTAACCAGATTGTTGAAGACCTGTTCCAACCGTTCAGGGTCAGCTTCTACCCAGGCGGCTGCTTCGCCCACCTTTAGCTTTAACTCATGTTGTGGGCTGGTCAACTGATGCTGGCTGATTAAGCTGCTCACGAATTCGGCCAGGTTCAAAGGTTGCCGATGTATTTCCAACTTGCCACTTTGGATGCGGCTGACATCTAATAGCATCCCAATCAAGTTAGTCATTACGTCGGTCTGGCGATTGATAGTTTGGACAGCCCGTATCGCTTTAGCATTGCCTGTGTCGGCCAGACTTCGAGTAAGAACTTGAGCGTAACCTTTGATGGCGGTCAAAGGTGTTCGCAGTTCGTGGCTTGCCATCGCCAAAAATTCGTCCTTGAGCTTTTCAAACTCGCGCATCACGTTAATCTCGGTAGCCTGAGCCGCCACTTGCAAGCGAAACTCGTTAAGCATATCCGGGCCGCGTATGATCAGCCCGTATTTGCGTCGTAATATCAAATAAGTAATGGCCGGAACGGTTGTCCAGCCGTCCACGGTAACTTGCAAACCCGCCCCCCACACCGATTCATAAACGTGGGAAGTGAGACTATGGGTTAGATGGCCCAAACCACAAGTCAGAAAAATGCCACTGGTAGCCGTGCCTAAAACGTTGCGCCCGATGGCTTTTTCCTTCCAAAGTCCCGCAAAAATAAGGAAGAAAATAGTAAAATAACATCCCGCGATGGTGTAATTAAAAACATGGTATAGAAGGTCTAGCATAATTATCACCTGCCTATGTGGATAATAACGTTTGATAGTTGCACTAATGAAACGGACCCGGTAAAAACAGGTAGCTCTAAGGCAAGAATCCCATCCTAATAAATTGGATATATTCTATCATAAAAATTAGCGGAAGTGGCTCTTTTTACGGTATAATGGGGATTGAGACTCTGTTCGTTTTGGGTGGCTAAAAGCTTATAGCTATAAAAAATGTAAATACTCAGGCCAGTTGTAGGAGGCTGCTCCGTCAGCCGATGTATCCTAGCATCTAAAGATCAAAAACAATCGGCTGACAGAGCAGCCTCCTACAAAACACCTCACGGGGCTGAGTAGCTTTAAAAATATAAGGGGGCGCAGAAATATGCCCGAATTTAAGATAGTGTCTGATTTTAGGCCGACAGGAGACCAGCCTGCCGCGATTGAAAAACTGGTGCTGGGCGTTAATGACCTGGAAAAACATCAGGTTTTGAAAGGCGTGACGGGCAGCGGTAAAACTTTTACGATGGCGAACGTGATTGAGCGGGTGCAGAAGCCGACCCTCATCTTGGCCCACAACAAGACGTTGGCCGCCCAACTTTATCAAGAATTCAAAGAGTTTTTCCCCAACAACGCCGTCGAATATTTCGTTAGCTATTACGATTATTACCAGCCCGAGGCTTATATTCCGCGCAGCGATGTTTATGTGGAAAAAACGGCGGACGTGAACGAAGAAATCAACAAGTTGCGATTGGCGGCGACACGGGCCTTGTTGGAACGGCGCGATGTGGTCATTGTGGCCTCGGTGTCGTGCATTTATGGTTTGGGTTCGCCCGAAGATTATGGCAAGGTAGTGGTGTCGCTCAAAAAGGGCGAAAGTATCCGGCGTGACCGGGTGCTGCGCCACCTGATTGATATTCAGTATGTGCGGAATGACAACAATCTGGCGCGAGGTTCGTTTCGGGTGCGGGGCGATACGCTGGAAATCTTCCCGGCTTATGAAGAACTGGCTTTGCGGGTTGAACTGTTTGGCGACGAAATTGACCGCATCACCGAGATTGACCCGCTTACGGGCGAGATTTTGCTGGAACGCACGAAAGTGGATATTTATCCGGCCAAGCACTTTATTACCACTACCGAGAAGTTGCAACTGGCGATAAAAGATATTCGGGCCGAGCTTGAGGAACGGGTGCGCGAACTTGAAGACGATGGCAAGATTTTGGAGGCGGCCCGGCTCAAACAGCGCACCGCCTTTGATTTGGAGATGTTGGAAGAAAACGGCTATTGCAACGGCGTGGAGAATTATAGTCGCCATCTGGCTCGGCGGGAGGCGGGCGACCAACCCTGGACGCTTTTGGACTATTTCCCGGACGATTATATGCTGATGGTGGACGAGTCGCATATTTCGCTGCCCCAGGTACGTGGGATGTATGGCGGAGACCGTTCGCGCAAAATGACTTTGATTGATTACGGCTTCCGGCTGCCGAGTGCCGCCGATAATAGGCCGCTTACTTTTGATGAGTTTCAAGACCACATCAACCAGGTGATTTATGTTTCGGCTACTCCTGGCCCGTATGAGCTTGAACATACCGACGATACGCATCTGGTTGAGCAAATTATTCGTCCCACAGGTTTAATTGACCCTGAAATCAGTGTACGCGGCACGAAGGGCCAGATTGATGATTTGTTGGGCGAAATTCAAGAGCGAGTGCGTAAACGTCAGCGCGTGCTGGTGACAACTTTGACCAAACGGATGGCTGAAGAACTATCTGACTACTTGATCGAGATGGGCGTTAAGACCAACTATCTGCACAGCGAGATTGTGACGTTGGAACGGGTGGAGATTTTGCGCGATTTGCGCCTGGGTGTGTATGACGTGATTGTGGGCATTAATCTGTTGCGGGAAGGGTTGGACTTACCGGAAGTGTCGCTGGTGGCGATTTTGGACGCGGATAAGGAAGGCTTTCTGCGTTCGGAAGGTGCGCTGATACAGACGATAGGCCGGGCGGCGCGTAACCTGGAAGGCAAGGTGATTATGTATGCCGATAACGTGACCAATTCGATGCAGCGTGCGATTGATGAGACTTATCGGCGGCGTAAGATTCAGCAAGATTACAACGAAGCCCATAATATTCAGCCAGCCGGTATTATGAAAGAAATCAAGGATATTACAGACCGGGTGAGAGCGGTGGCCGAGTCGCGGGTCGAGTATGTGACCGGGAGCGAAGCCGGAACTGCTTTGCCGGGGGCGTTACCAAAAGAGGAGATGGTGCGGCTAGTCAAGGATTTGGAAGGCCAGATGCGGGCTTCGGCCAAAATGCTTGAGTTCGAGAAGGCGGCAATGTTGCGCGACCAGGTAGTGGAACTGCGTCGGATGTTGCAGGAAGTCGAGATTATCGAGAGTGAACCCGAACCGGGCAGTAAAAAGCCTATCCTGAAACGCTAAAACAGCTACGAGCCGTGAGCTACGGGCAACGAGCCAGGCCCAAAACTCCTGGAAAAAGAGTAACTATTTAGTCTCCTACAAATTACCTTACGCAGAAATTGCCAACGGTTACAGCCGTGCCGGGTGTAACCGTTAGCGTCCCCATTTTCAATACACCTTATTCTTCTGTTGACGTTCATTAACCATCGGTTTTGTATAGGCGTGCAAAAACACGAATTGCTGCTTTTCTAGCTTTCCAGAGCCGGACGGATGCGCTATAATAGAGCTTGAAAAGAAACCACCTCTTTACTTTTGGGAATTTTTATCGCTTACTTGACATAAAAGAGAAATCTATGATTACCAGCTTGCACCTCAAAAATTTTAAGAATTTCAAAAACGCCGACTTGCAGCTTGGCCCGTTTACGGTTTTGGTAGGCAAGAACGCTACGGGCAAAAGCAATATTCGGGATGCCTTCCGCTTTCTGCGCGGCATCGGGCGCGGCTACTCCCTGGCCGAAATTTTTGGCGAGAGATACGAAGCTGGGGCGCGAGTATGGGACGGTATTCGGGGTGGCGCAAAAGGAATAACCTATCAAGCAAATTCTACTTTTAAGTTGGCTGTAAAGCTGGACATAGGTACTTACCAGCCAATAAATTACACCATCGAGGTAAAAACCGATTATGAAGATGGTGTACCTAGAATAGCAAACGAGTTTCTTGGATATAGTGATTATTCTTTTGACTTTAAATCAGAATCTTCATACTATCAAAGCCCAACTATTAAAGTACAGTTACCTGGGGGTGGAGATTATAGAAAGGGTCATAGCGAAGATATTAATCGAGAGCGTCCTATTCTAACTCAAATTCTAAATGCACCCAAACTTATAAACAGATTTGACGATAATGCTAAGGAGCTTAAAAAGCACGTTCAGGCTGCAATTCTTAGTCTCAAATCTATACGCTTTTTGGATTTGAATCCTGATGCACTCCGCCTGCCTTCATTTCCAGGACAAGTTGTGTTGGGTGATAGAGGAGAAAATTTGTCATCGGTATTGCAAGATATTTGCCAGAACAAAGAACGTAAAGAAGGCATCGTTTTCTGGCTTAAAGAGTTGACACCTTTAGATGTAACAGACTTAGAATTTGTTAGCGACCCGCAGGGGAAAATTATTGTTAGTCTGGTTGAAGAAGATGGACGAAAAACCCTCGCTTATAGTGCTTCGGATGGGACGTTGCGGTTTCTAGGCTTGATTGCAGCTTTATTTAGCTCAAATCCAGGTCAACTCTACTTTTTAGAGGAGCTAGAAAACGGAATTCACCCAACCCGGCAATATCTATTGCTTGATTTGATCCAACGTCGAGCCACACAACAAAATCTTCAAGTGGTAGCTACTACTCATTCAGGACAGCTATTAAATTTTGTAGAAGGTCAGACTTTGGAAAATGCCTCCTATCTATACCGCTCAAAAGGTACTCCTGATGGACATATCAAACAAATTAAAGACTTTGACCATATCCAGGATGTGCTTGAAAACCAAACTTTGGGGCGATTATTTGAGGCGGCTTGGTTTGAAAATATGGTTGCCTTTGATGAAGATAGCGAAGACGAAGGCGTAACTACCAATATAACAGATGAAAAGGAAGCCGTTGCCAGGTGAAAATACTTGTGATACCAGAAGACTTTCGTTATGACCAGTATGTGTTGGAGCCAATTATAACGGCGGTGATGAAAGCGGTGGGCAAACCCAATGCCAAAGTTGAAATTTGCAGGCAACCACTGCTGGGCGGTATCCGCAAAGCTCTTAAATGGTCTAACCAACTCGAAATTATTAACCAGTATAAGTATCGAACTGACCTGTTCTTGTTATGTGTAGATAGAGATAATGACCTTGAACGAGAAAGAGATTTGCGTAATCTCGAAAGGTTAGCCGCCCTGGATTTAGCCAAAAATTCCAGAAAACAGCTATTTCTGGCGGTACAGGCCGAGCAGGAGCTTGAAGTTTGGGTTTTAGCTGGTCAGGATTTACCGAAAGAATGGGCCTGGAAAGATATACGGGCGGAACGCGACCCGAAAGAAAAATATTTTGTGCCTTTTGCCACTCAACGTGGATTAGCAGCCGAACGGGACGAAGGCCGTGAAATTTTGAGCAAAGAAGCGGCAGGCCGTTATGAGCGCATCAAGCAGCTTTGCTCCGAAGTGGCCGACCCGGAAGAACGTATCCGTACCTGGCTGGAAAATTAGCTAAGAGCGGGTCTAATAAATGGGTGTTGTCCAACCCGGCGGGCCGTGAACGGAGTGAAGGGTCGGTTGCTTTGAACTCAAAACAGCTGCTTCGCGAAGCCGAGCCTCCGCTCAGAATGACATTATTAGACACACTCTAAGCTCGACTTTACCCATTTTTGAGAGCCGCTACACGCTCACGATAGCTAGGGTAAACCAGGTTTTCAGACATGGCCTCTACCGCCACTTGTTTGAAAAATAAGGTCAGATGTAGCTTTTACGTGAGATCCGAGCCCA
>JBBQZT010000097.1:0-20580 GCA_038207455.1 Chloroflexia bacterium | reverse complement strand
TATGGGCCGCACCGCCAACAACGTTATCGGTACGGTGGGCAATTTGACCAAACAGGTAGTACGTTTGCAGTTTGGCTTGTTGACCCTGCCGCTCAATCTGCTGCCCAGCCGTTCGCGCTACCACGCCAAAAACGCCGTGCGCGAGGGTTTCTTGAGCTTTAAGACGTTGGTGGACGAAATCACTAACGGGATTGACGAAGGCTTGCGCGGTTCGCTTGACCGAGACCGGGTGTGGGCCAGTGACAGTATGGACGAGACCATCCCGCCCGCCTCAGTTTTCTAAGTCCTTGCTTGGGTACATTGCGTGTGCGCGTCTTTTTTGCGGGCTGTTTTCGTAGCCAACGGTTCACCCGTGCCGGGTACAGGTAAACCGTCGTCTAAGCAAACCAAACCTGATAAATCAGGTTCTAATAACACGTTTTAACGTGTTTGGGGTGACTAGACGACGGTTTCAACCGTTGGCGGTTTCTCTGCAAAATTTTGTGGCACACCCGTACATTGCGTGTGGCTGGACAAAACCAGTGTTAATAGGCTATATTCTTGTGACAAGTATTTTCTTGTGGCAGGAATATTGCCCTATTTTTATAATTAGACGATTTTTCGGTTAAACTGTAGGCGGCGCGTCCCAGCGCCCACATGATTGGTACAAATTCAAAGGTTGTTAGTCAGGAAGACATATAACGATGGCAAAAGAATTGCGGGTAGCCAGCTACGACGATGCGGTACAGGCTCTAGTACAACGGGCTGCCGAGTTGGACGTGTATGTAATCGGGCGTATCCAGGATAGTAAGGGGCGCGGTTTTAGCGTCAATAACGGCAGACTGGAAGGAGTTAGCACGGGCAGCGGTGTGGGTATGGGCGTGCAAGTTTTTACCAAAGAAGGCAACACTGGTTTTGTTTCCAGTGATAAAATTACCCCCGCTACCGCCCGCAATCTGGTTGAAACAGCAGCACGATTGGCCCGTAGTGCGGCGGAGTTTGGTACAGAAACCAACCAGGCCGTGTTTGAGGTCGCGTCCAACGGTGTGCAAACCATAGCTACCGACTTTATGCGTCTGGATGAAACCGCTTACGAGGAGCAGGTTAGCCGCGTGTTAGAAATCAATGCTATGACACGGGGTTTGGCTGCTAATATGGCGGTACGCAGTTCGCATAGCGTTAGTGACTCGCATTGGCGGATAGTGCGTAGTGACGGCACGGACATCAGCTTCGATACACCCCATGCTTCGGCCTCATCTGGGTTGACCGTCACGGGAACGGGCGCGATTAAGGCCAGCACAGTCGGGGCAAGTGTGAGCGGGCCGGACGCTTCGGTTTTGTTTGACCCCAAGTTTCAGGAAAAATTGGAACTACGTACCCGTAAGGCTGCTAACCTGGTGCAACAGTTGGGTAATGCGCCGCAAATCAAGGGTGGCAACTATAAGCTGGTGATTGATTACGCTCTGGCGAAAGGTTTGGCCCACGAAGCTTTTGGTCACGCCAGCGAAACCGATGGGATGGAAACTTCTATCCTGGGCAGTCACGGTAAGATGAAGATTGGCGAGACGATGGCTGCGTCTTTTGTGACCATCACCGACGGCCCCGTGTTGGGTGATTATGCTTACCAACCTGTCAGCGCAAACGGGATGCCGCGTCAGACGGTTGATATTCTCAAAGATGGAGTTTTGATGGCGGGGCTGGCCGATTTGTTTTCGGCGAAAGAGGCGGGCGTGCCGATTAGTGGAGCGGAGCGCATTGAAAGTTACCGCAGTCTGCCGATACCACGTATGAGCAATATTCGGGTGCGGGTCAAAGAGCCAATTCCGTTTACCACCCGCTTTGAGGAAGTAACGCCCGAAGAACTACGGGCCAAACTTTTAGAAAGCGGCTTGATTGGGGAAGGCGAACAGGCTTTGTATCTGTCGGGTTATCGGGGCGGCCAGGTCAACCCGAAAGATGGCGACTTCGTCTTTAACTGCGCCGCCATTTACGATTTAAGCACGGTCAGCCCCACCCTTTACCAACCCGCCATTTTTAGCGGCAAAGTTTTGTCGGCTCTACATTCGATTCTGGCCGGGCTGGGGCCGCTTTATCTGGACGCGATGGGGACTTGTGGCAAGGGCGGTCAGAATGTCCCGTCCAGCGGCGGAGCGCACGCTTTCCTGGTGATTGACAAAAACCCCGACGTTTTTATCGGTGGAGCGGCCTAGTTATTGGTGTTAAATCGAAGCGTCATCATCTGGCGGCGCAACATCTTCGCCCGGCGTGCTGCCATCTTGAGACTGCTCGGATTTGGGTTTGGGGCGGCGCGAACCGCGTTTGCCCACCAACGCCCCTACCGCCGACTTGGTGCGCTGCTGGCGGGTGAAATCGTACTCGCTTTGGACATATTCCAGGAAACGGGCGGCGGAGGCTTCTTGTATCTGGTATAAATCGAAAATTTCGGCATCTTCCACCTGTTTAACCTGCTCGACCCGCATCTGAATTTCCAAAAGTACCGCGTCCAGTAAACGCAGACGTTCATCTACACTGACAAAACGCGCTGCATCGCTCTCCACCTGCCCAGTAAGTAGCTGGTTGACATTGAAGAACTGGGTTTCGATTTGCTGACGGATTTCCTCAAGCCGCATCTGGGATACCACGAAGCGTTCGTTCAAGATTTTTTCCACCCGCACGATATTAGCGGCTACGCGGTCATCTTCTACGCGCAAAGCTTCGAACTGCGGCGGGATTTCCTCAATTCTAGCAACATCCTGGCGTTGCAAATCTTCCAGACGACTGATGCGGTTGGTGAAAAGTTGGACTTCGGCCCGCACGCTTTTGATTTCCTGGCGGAACTCCTCAGCCTGACGACGCACCACCTGCTCAAGTGTGCGCTGAACATCGAGCATCCGGTCTAATTCGCGCTGGTAAAACTCTTGAGCGTTAGCGGTGATTTTGACCGACTCGCGCAAATCTTTGGAAATCGCGTCGTAGCGGGTGAATTGGGCTTGCAAATCCCGAATACCATTAGAAAGTTTTTCCAAAGCGTTTTTGTCAAAAGAAAACTGTTCCACATCGCGCCGCCGTGACTCCAAAATCTCTTGCAACTGCGCCCGCAAGTCCCGAATAGGTTTAATCGGCTCGTTTATACGCACCTGCAACTCGGCCACGTCTTGTTTGATGCGGTGTTCTTCCAACGAACGCACCTGCACCTGTTGGACGTGTTCGGCGGATTGTTTGGATTGTTGCTCGGTCAGTTGCCCAATGCGGGACTCGGCCTGTTTCCAGTTTTCCTCGACTAAGTGTTGGCGTGAGACTTGTTCGCGCAACAAACGGCGCAACTCGTCCACCTGTTGTTGTAGTTGATAAATTTGGGCCTCGCCCTTTTTGAGTGAGTCGTCTTCGCGGTATGCTTTGCCTGCCTGCATAAATCAAAAAATCCTTTGCTAAACCTTATTAAAACTATTTGAAGCGGGCCGGAATGTTGTAGAAAGCTGCCTGGCCCGGATAAATTGCCGCCGCCCCTAGTTGTTCTTCGATCCGCAGCAATTGGTTGTACTTGGCAACCCGGTCTGAGCGGGCTGGTGCGCCAGTTTTAATCTGCCCGCAGTTGAGGGCCACCGCCAGGTCTGCGATAGTTGTGTCCTCGGTTTCGCCGCTGCGGTGACTCATTACGGCGGTGAAGTTAGCACGTTGAGCCATTTGCACGGCGGAAATCGCTTCGGTCAGCGACCCAATCTGGTTGACTTTGGTTAATAGCGAGTTGACCGACCCTTCGGAGATGGCCCGGCTCAGGCGTTCCACGTTTGTGACTAGCAAATCGTCGCCCACCAGTTGCACGGTTGCGCCAATTCTAAGGCGTAACTGTTTCCAACCATCCCAATCGTCCTCGGCCAGCCCGTCTTCGAGCGAGATAATCGGGTATTTGTTGGCCCAATCTGCCCAAAAATCTATCATTTCGGGCGTGGACAGGCGACGGTTTTCTTTTTTCAAGACATACTGCCCATCTTCATAAAGTTCGCTGCTGGCCGGGTCAAGCGCGATAAAGATTTGTTCGCCTGCCCTGTAGCCCGCTTTTTCGATGGCGGTCAAAATTACCTCGACGGCTTCGGCGTTGGATTTGAGCGATGGAGCGTAACCGCCTTCGTCCCCCACGCTGACACTATAGCCTTTAGCGTGTAGTACCTTGCCTAATGTGTGGTAAATTTCCGCACCCCAGCGCAACCCCTCGGCAAAACTTTCCGCGCCGACGGGCATCACCATAAATTCCTGAAAATCCGTCGAGTCGGGGGCGTGTTTGCCGCCGTTCAAAATGTTCATCATCGGGACGGGTAGCGTGCGTGCGCCGATGCCGCCCACGTAACTATAGAGCGGAATGTCCAATGCCGCCGCCGCCGCCCGCGCTATCGCCAAAGACACGCCCAAAATTGCGTTCGCGCCCAGGTTGGCTTTGTTGGGTGTGCCGTCCAGTTCCAAAAGCAACATATCAAGTTCGGTCTGGTTGAGCGCGTTTTTACCAATCAACTCGCCGGCGATGGTGCTATTAACGTTGTTGACTGCGTTGCGTACTCCTTTGCCCAGGTAGCGGCTGGCATCGCCATCGCGCAGTTCCACCGCTTCGTAGGCTCCGGTACTGGCTCCGCTCGGCACTCCGGCCCGCCCTCGCGCTCCGTCGGTCAAAATCACTTCCACTTCCACCGTCGGATTGCCCCGCGAGTCCAGAATTTCGCGCCCAATCACCTGCTCGATATAGGTTGACACAGAAGTCTCCTCCTTAATTATAAAGCATTATAAAAAGTGCTATCGTTTTAGATGGTTTTGAAAAAGGCAGCCAAATTTGCTGGGTTTATTATAACAGGTTATGCCCACAGGCGCGTCAAAGGGGAAAAGGAGGTAAATACTCAGGTCAGTTGTAAGAGGCTGCTCCGCCAGCCGATTTTGCCGTCGCTTCAATGGTAAATTATCGGCTGGCGGAGCAGCCTCTTACAAAAGATAACATAGGATCGAACAGTTACAAAAGGAAATAGTCAACTTTGATTGCGTAATTTTGCCAGGTCTGTTAAAGTAGCTGCCACCGGATTATCGAAATGTAGCCGACGAAAGCGGAAAACCATGTCCCAATCTGATACGAGCAGGGTAATTTTGAAGGGTGAAATCAGCCGGGCTTATAATTTGAACTACCAGCCCGACGATGTGTTCGCCTATATTAGCGATTTGAAGGTACTATATAGCAATGTACCCTATGCCACTAAAATCCAGTTGCGGAAGAATAGCGGGCGGGCGCGACTGTTCTGCACCGTGAATGTGCTGGGGGTGGAAGCCCGCGCTTTGATAGATGTCGAACCGACCATTAACCAGCAAGACCGCACCATCCGGATGGGTTCGCCCGCCGAGCCGCTTGGCCCGATACCGCCCGGTTATATGACTGGAACTTTCACCTCAGTGTTGCGGGTCACTCCCAACGACAAGGGTGGTACTCGCACGGCAGCCCGCATTGCTCTGGCT
Organism: Chloroflexia bacterium; assembly: GCA_038207455.1. GTDB lineage: Bacteria > Chloroflexota > Chloroflexia > Chloroheliales > Chloroheliaceae > JBBQZT01. The sequence goes on along the minus strand of JBBQZT010000097.1, from coordinate 15,114 downwards.
TTCGATGCGCGGCAGGTTGAACTGCTCAATTATTTCTCGCGGGGCTTCCTGGAAACGGCAGCCCAACCCCTCTTACAGCAACGAGTGGACGACCTTTGCACCGATTACGTGGTAAAGTTACTGGAAGGGCTGGCTGGAAGGTACAAGCAAGGGAAATCCCAAAGCTGAACTTTGTGGCTTGTAAAAATGGCAACGCTTCTAATAAGAATAGCCTATCTTAGCTAAATCTTCTGTTAATCGAATAAGCCCTGCTATATCTGGTAGAGCCTCCAGGTTTATAGTTGATAGCATCTAAAATATCCTTAAACGTGACCTACCCCGATGCGGCTTTTGGAGCGGGCGGCAACTGGTTTTTGGACGTAGCCTTCCACCAAATCGTCGAAGCGGTTGACAAAACCTTCCCAATCAAACAGCCGCGCCCGTTCGCGTCCGGCCCGTCCGATTATAAGGGGTAGTTGGGGGTCTTGAGCCAGTTCAAACATCGTAGCAGCAAAAACTTCGGGGGTAGGTTCGAGCAGAAAGCCCGTCTCGCGGTGGATAATACTTTCGGTAGGGCCGCCCCGGTTGACCGAAATAACCGGCTTGCCAAAAGCCATTCCTTCGAGCGGCACAATTCCCCAATCTTCGTTGCGGGCCGTGAACAGCACACCGTAAGACTCGCGGTACAAATCGTGCATTTCGGTATCGCCCGGATTAAGGCAAAACTGAATGCTGGGATTGTTGTTCACCAGTTGGCGCAACTCGGCATAATAGGGTTTGCTTTTTTCATCCACCATTCCGGCAATAATCAAGCGAAAAGCCGGGTTGGTCGCATTACCAGAAACCAACAGCTTTTCAAATTGCTGGAAAGCCCGGATGCCCAGCTCGATATTTTTTTGCCACATAATCCGGCCCGGTAGCAAAAAGTAGGGGCGGTATTCCCAGGAAGGGGTCAGACGCGATAAATCCACGCCGGGATGCAACACGTGCAGCTTATCTGGAGAAGCGAGCCGCGCCCGTAGCACTCGTTGGCGGGTTTCCTCGCTATTGCAGATTGCCCCGGCGTAATAATGCCAGGCCAGGTTATCCACAAATTTGAAGATAGTGCTGCCTACCATATATTTCCAACGCGCTTCGGGGTGACTGTTGAGATAGACATCGCGGGCATAGGGGTCGTGAATTATTTTCAGGGGCGTGTGGCAAAAGGAGATGATAGGCTTGCGGTGATTGCGAAAATTTACAAAGTCGCCGATGCCTTCGCTGCTGACCACCAGACCATCGTAGTCTTCCATCGGCAGTTTGAGACGCAAGATGTTATAAGCCCCGTCTGCTACTTTGCCATAGCTGCGCTCGACTGAAATGCGTGGCTCTAATTCGCGCACATCGCACTCGGCCAGTTCAGGATACGTACCGACGCGGTCATAGTGGCTGGTGAACAGGGTATATTGATGGCGGCTGCGTTGGATAATTTCCAAAAGGGAACGCTCCAAACCGCTCTTGAGATAGACCCAGGGGTGGTAAAGCGCAATCCGCAACTGACGCTGCTCTCTGGACGTAGTTGCAAAATCCGCTTTGGAGTCATTCAGATAATAGCCACTTGGGTGATTCAACATAATCCTGTTAGTTCGCCGCTACTCGAATTGGCTTTACACCGCGCCATCTAAACCTAATAATGTCCAAGTAAGGATGTGTATTGTAGGCGGCGCGTTCTCGCGTCCGCTATTACACCAGACGTACAGACGATGTGGACGCGCCGCCTACAGTTTATTTGAACGCTATTGCATCTAAACCTGCCTCTACCCGCCAGTGCCTTTAAAAGCAGGCCAGCCGCACCACCGACAGATAGTAATACGTAAGGCATTATACCCGATAACACGGGTTAAGACAACTTTGGCAAAGCGTGTAAAAAATCCAAAACCAGGGCGTTGAACCCGACTGGCTGCTCCAGGGGCAGCATATGGGCCACGCCGGGCATCATCACCTTTTTGGCTCCCGCGATACCTGCGGCTACTATATCGCAGGTGGTATTAACTTCTGGTACATCGTATTCGCCAGCAATCACTAAGGTAGGCACGCTGATTTCGCCCAGGCGTTCGGCGGCGGGTGGGTCTAGCCGGATGACCCTGACGTTGGGCGGCTCGGCTTTAGAGCTATTGAAAAAGTTGAGTGCCCGCACCCGTTCGCGCACCTGTGGGTCAACTTGATTGGGCTGGCGTTCAGGGCCATCTACCCAGGTTTGGAGTTCAAGCTCCACGGCTGCGGCAATATCGCCCCGCCCGAAAGCCGCGTCAATCTGGTCTTCTTTAGGCAGTTTATAGCTACGCCCGCCCAGCCCTGTCGCCACTACTATCAGAGCGTCCACCATTTGGGGGTAGGCCAGCACGAAGTTGAGGGCGACGCTGCCACCCATCGAAATCCCCAAAAGGTAAGCTTGCTGAATACCCAGGAAATTCAGCAGGTCGCGCACATCATCGTGGGCCGCAAAGCTGGTGTTGGCTTGCATTTCGGACTGGCCGTAGCCACGTATATCGAAGCGCACGACTCGAAAATGTTTGCTAAATTCCAGCCACTGGTCGTCCCACATCCGACTGTCGGCAATCCCGGCGTGTATCAAAACCAGTGGGTGGCCTTCGCCCGCAATTTCGTAATAAAGCTGTCCGTTTTGTACGTCGGCAAACCCTTTCATAGTTTCGCTCCTTTTGAAGCAATCAGTCATCAGTCGTCAGCACAAAGATTGCCAACGGTTGAAACCCACCCAGTGGTACCCGCTATCCAACCCAAACCTGATAAATCAGGTTGCCGAACGGTTCGACAACACGTTTTAACGTGTTTGGGCTGAATAGACGATGGATTTATCCATTGGCGGTCTGTAACTGCCTTTGTGGGACATTGCTCTGCCAATGGACATCGGCTGCTGACTGACAACTGACAACTACTTACGCCCTAAACTCCGCCCCAATCTCGCGTTGCAACCGCTTCTCGATTTTCTGGCGCAGTTTGGTGGCCTCGTCCTCGGTCATAGTGGTGGCTTCCGCCTGGAAAGCCAGACTATAGGCCAGGCTCTTTTTGCCTTCGGGTATGGGCTTGCCCCTGTACAAATCGAAAAGCGTGGTGCTGACCAGCAGTTTGCCGCCCGTTTCCCGAATTAAGTTTTCGATGCGGGCTGCCGGAATATCGTCATCTACAATTACCGCCAAATCCTGGACAGTGGCAGGCACACGGGTCACACGACGATAAATTTCAGGCTGGACGTAGCTCAAGATAGTTGCCAGATCAAGCTCGGCCATTGCCACTCGCGCTGCCGGAATTTTGAAAGCTTCTACCACCTGGGGATGAGCCTCACCGATAATACCGATTCGCTGACGTTGCGAACCGTTCCCCACGTAAATCGCCGCCACCCGGCCAGGGTGAAACCAGGGAACGGCGTTGGGTTCGGCTGGCTCAAACGTCACCCCGGTTACATCCAACCGCTCCAATAGCGTTTCGATTATACCTTTGAGGTCAAAGAAATCCACGCCGTCCGGTGACTTAGGATTAGCCAGGAAGCGGCTAAGTTCGTGGCGCGGCCCTACCATCGCCATCGTCACGGTGCGGCGTTCGTCGGGTAGAGGCTGGTCTGGCTGGGGCAGATAAACCCGGCCCAACTCGAACAGAAATACATCCTCGTTGAAACGCCGATTTTCCCCTACCGCATTGAGAAGCGAAGATAGCAAGGTTGGACGCATATATTCGTGTTCGTTGCTAGACGGATTTATCACGTGCAGCAATTGTTGAGGGTCTTGCCAACGGAACGCCTCGGCTTGGGTGTTAGGGTCAGCCGCCACGTATAACCGCTTGAGGTCTTCCAGACTGAGCAGCGTATAGGTTATCACTTCGTTGAGACCACTGCCCGTCAAGACTTCTCTAACTTTGTCGTCCAGGAGCAAGGGGCGGTCAAGGGTTTGGCTGGGCAACTCACCGCGCAGCTGAGTTTCGGGTATCTTATCATAGCCATACATCCGAGCGATTTCCTCCACCAAATCCGCTTTGATAGTAACGTCGTTGCGGTAAGTGGGTATTTTCACCAGCAGCGTATCCTGATTGGTATTTTGGGTGGTCAATACAATGGTTTCGTCTAAATCCTCGGCTTCGCCAAAATGATAATCGCCCTGCCCGCCCGCCTGAGCAACCTGAAAGTCCAACCCTTCTAGCATGGTGATTACCTGCTCTTTTGGCACTTCGATACCCAACAAACGCGAAATCTCGCTCATCGGTAGTTCCAGCACGCGCTCCCCCTGCGGCTCTGGATACACATCAATCAAGCCCTGGGCTACCGTCGCCCCGGCGATTTGCTGCATCAGTTGGGCGGCGCGGCGAACCGCGATAGGCGGCAAATTTATATCTACGGTGCGTTCGTAGCGTTTGGCGGCTTCGCTTACCACACCCAAACCACGCGCCGTCTGGCGTATATTGAAGGCATCCCATCGCGCCCCTTCCAGAGCCACCTGGGTGGTATCGTCCCTAATTTCGCTATCCAGACCGCCCATCACCCCGGCCAGCCCCAAACCCCGGTCACGGTCTGCCACCACCACCATTTCGGAATTTAATTCGCGTTCTTTGTGGTCAATAAATTCCAACGGTTCGTCTGGACGCGCCCGCCGCACGATTAGTTCGTGACCGTGCAGATAGCCGTAGTCGTAGGCGTGGAGCGGCTGGCCCAACTCTAGCATCACATAGTTGGTCACGTCCACTACGTTGTTAATCACGGGCTGGTCGGTTAGTTGCAAACGTTTTTGCATCCACTTGGGTGACGGCCCGATTTTTATATTTTCTATAAGCATCGCATCAAAGCGCGGGCAAAGGTCGCTGGCTTCAATAGTTACGCTCAAGCGGCCCTCTATGGGTTCACCACTTTCCTCAACCTCACTTTCGACAAAAGGCATTTTAATCTGCCCTCCGGTCATTGCCGCCACCTCGCGGGCAATCCCCAAAATCGAAAGGGCGCGGCCCAAATTTGGGCTTAAATCCAGGTCAAGAATAGTATCGCCCAGCACTTCGGCCAGTGGCGCACCAACGGGCGCGTCGGGGTCAAGCACCATAATATCTACGAAATATTCGCTAAGGCCCAGTTCAAATTCGGCACAGGCCACCGCGTCGCTTTCCACGCCGCGCATTTTGCCCGTTTTGACCACGAAGCGCGGCAGGTCGGTCTTATGTTTGAGCGCACCTTCGACTTTGCCTTCGCGTTCCAGAGCGTGACCATCAATCAGTTTCGCGCCAGGCAGAGCCAGGGCTATTTTGTCGTCCGGTTTCAAGTTCATCGCCCCGGTAATCACCTGATATGTTTTTTGGCCGTCTGTCGTTTGCACCACGCCCAGGCGGTCAGCGTTGGGGTGTTTGGCGGTACTCAAAACCTGACCTACCACAATCTTGTCCCACTCCGCCCCGGTGCGAATGATACCTTCGACTTCCAGGCCGCGCAAAGTCAGCCCAGCGGCCAGTGCTTCCGGCGACCATTTTTTGTCGTCAATGTCTATAAAATCTTTAAGCCAGCTTAAAGGTACTTTTATCATGATAATCTCCAAAAAGCTATCAGCAGTCAGGTATCAGCCAGCACAAAACTTTTATCGCCAAAAATCTTATTAGCTTTCTCCACTAGCCCTCTCTTTGTGTCTTAGTGGCTTTGTGGTTGCATTTTGGTTTTGGCTGATAGCCGATAGCTGACTGCTGATAGCTATTACGCAAACTGTTTCAAGAAACGCAAGTCGTTGCGGTAGAACTGCCGAATTTCGTCTAAATTGTACTTGAGCATAGTTATCCGCTCGAAACCCATCCCAAAAGCAAAGCCACTATATTTATCCGGGTCAATATCCACGTTTTTCAAGACAATCGGGTGAACCATTCCCGCCCCCAAAATTTCTAGCCAGCCTGTGTATTTGCAGGCTCGACAACCTTTGCCGCCGCAAATCATACAGTCAATCGCCATATCTACGCCCGGCTCGACATAAGGGAAATAGTCGCAGCGAAACCGTACCTTGCGCTCTGCTCCAAAGAAGCTGCGGGCGAAGTTAGCCAGCGTCCCGCGCAAATCGGAGAGGGTTACGTCGCGGTCAACCGCCAAACCCTCTAATTGGGTCAGCATAAATTCGTGGGTCGCATCCGTCGCTTCGTTGCGGTAACATTTGCCTGGCACCACAATCCGCACGGGCGGCTGGCTTTTTTCCATCACCCGAATCTGATTGGGCGAAGTGTGGGTACGCAACAAGGTATTTTCGTTAAAATAAAAAGTATCGTGCATACTGCGGGCCGGGTGGCCGGGCGGGATGTTCAACTGCTGAAAATTATAATAGTCCAGTTCGACTTCCGGCCCTTCCATTACCTGAAAGCCCATCGCCCCGAAAATCGCCAGAATCTCGCGCAAAGTTTTGTTAATGACGTGGATATGCCCCACTGCAATCGGGCGGCCTGGCAAGGTCACATCAACCCTATCTGCGGTCAGGCTGTTGCTCAAAGCCGCCTGGCTCAAGACTCCCTCGCGCTCGTCGTAAGCACTTTCCAGAGCCTTTTTGACCACATTGACCCGTTGCCCAAAAGCGGGCCGCTCTTCGGCTGGCAGCTTGCCCAACCCGCGTAATAAGCCCGTCAATTCGCCACTTTTGCCCAAATAGCGAATACGCCACTCGTCCAGTCTGGTTAAATCGGTGGCCGTGTGCAATTCGTCCAAAGCTCGGCCTTGCAAACTGCTAATTTCATCTGTACTGTTCACCGCTAACTCGGTCATTACCCTGCTTCCTCCTCGGCCCAGGAATCAAAAAAGCCGCTCAATCAACCTCTAAAACGCCCCCACCCAGGGACGCGGTTGCTTGACGGCCTCAAAAGCCTGTCTTACTTACCACGCGGTACCACCCTGCTTGCTCTCCACCCCATGTGTCGGGCGCAAAGCCGCTTCGTTATGCTTTCACTAAGTAAAAGCTGCTTCTTTAACGGGAAGCGGGCGAGAGAGGCTACGCGGCAAATTTTGTAAAATTGCTTTCACCTTCCGGCTCAAGAGTGAACTTGGGTGCGCCTGCTCCAAAGAAGGCTTTCAATCGCTGGCCTTCTTTCCCTGATGGTTTGGACGAACTTACTCTCTCTATCTGGGCCTTTTGTTGTTGTTACTACGGCACGGGTACAACGTCCCTTTGCCTGGCTGTATTGTAACTTATTCGGCTCGTTTTGTCCAGCCCGATTTTAAAGATGGTTACAGGTTGCAAACTAACAGTCTCAGGTATAATGTGAACTGGTCTTGCAGCTGCTTTTCCTGTTTCTTGCTCATCACTTATTGTCAGCTTATCATTTATTAAGGAGAAAAATATGTTACAAATTGCCGCCGAACCTTATCCTTTCGAGTTTGAAATGGCTCACGTCGCGCTGCTAATAATTGATATGCAGCGCGATTTTTTGGAGGTGGGTGGCTTCGGGGAAATGCTCGGCAACGATGTGTCCCAGTTACGCCCGGCGATTGCTCCCACCCGGCGCGTGTTGGAAGCTTTTCGCGCCCAGGGATTAACCGTTATCCATACGCGAGAAGGCCACCGTGCCGATTTGAGCGACGCGCCACCCGCCAAACTCAATCGGGGCAAGCTAGAAACGGGTATTGGCGATGTCGGGCCAATGGGTCGGGTGCTAGTACGCGGAGAGTGGGGTCATGATATTGTGGACGAACTCAAACCCATCGCGGGCGAACCGATTATAGACAAGCCAGGCAAGGGCAGCTTTTACGCTACGGATTTACAAACTATTTTGACCAACCGGAGCATCACCCATCTAGTAGTAACGGGTGTGACCACTGAAGTTTGCGTACATACGACGGTGCGCGAGGCCAATGACCGAGGCTTTGAATGTCTGGTGCTGTCCGATTGCGTCGGTTCGTACTTCCCTGAATTTCAAACCGTTAGTCTCAAAATGATAGCGGCTCAAGGGGGTATTTTTGGCTGGGTTGCTACTTCGGAGCAACTATTAAGACAGTTTTAGGACTTTCGCTTGTCACGGCCCGCAGGGTTGTGAACAGACCCTTCACGCAGCCTAGCCTCCGTTCAGGGTGACGAATTCTATTGCATAGACTATTTAGGCTGACAAACTCTGCTATAAGCGAAAGTCTTACAAATATCAGGTTGGCACGGCAATTGCTGTAAAGGCTTTGCTCGCTTTATGGCTACTACTGGGCAGTTTTTAGATTGGCAAAAATTGAAAAGATGGAGAGAAGCTATGCAAAAAGTGCTAAAGATGGGCTTCACAGTTAAGGTTGGGCTGCTTTTGGTGCTGGCTGGAGTGGCCGCTGGTTTATGGTTTGGACAAACAGCTTCGGCGCAGCTGCGGTCGGCGGGTGTGGTCGGAACTGGCACGCCCGCCAGTTGTACCGAGTCAGCTTTTACTACCACTCTGGCCCTGGGTGGCAGCCTGACTTTCAACTGCGGCAGCCAGCCGTTCACCCTTACGCTCACGCAGCGGGCCAACGTTGTTACCAACACTGTTATTGATGGGGGTGGGCTGGCAACCATTAGTGGCGGTAACAGCACTGGCCTTTTCGATGTTACTATCACCAATAGTGTTAAATTCGGCATCCAAAACCTGACCCTTGCTAATGCTCTTTCACCAGACCAGGGAGCGGCCATCAAAAGCGAGTTCGGCACTACCCTCACCGTTACCAACTCTATTTTTATCAATAATGTGACTACCGCTGCTACCACTGGCTTTGATGGCGGCGGCGCGATTTTTCTGGACGTAGGTGCAACGGGTTCGGTGGTGGGAAGCAGCTTTATTAATAACACGGCTGGCAACGGCGGGGCTATCAAAAATAATGGTAGCCTGACCGTGAACGGTAGCACTTTTGTAGGCAACAAATCTACCGCATCAGGCATTGGTGCTTCCAGCAACGGGGGCGGCGGTGCGCTCTACAATAATTCGGGCAACTTGCTGGTCAGTAGCAGCGTAATTTCCAAAAATAGTGCCATCTTCCAGGGCGGTGGGATTATGAGTTTCCAGGCTGGGCCTAATGCCAATTTAACCACCGTCGTTAGTACCACTTTGGCTAACAACAGCGTTACAGGCGGCGCGGCTACTCAAGGTTTTGGGGGCGGCATCTACAACGGGGCAGGCCCGTTGCTTTTAAGTAATAGTGCATTGGTAGGCAATAATGCCAGCAATCAAGGTGGCGGTATCTGGCACAGCGACGCACCCGCCAACTTTACCAACGTAACTTTTGCCAACAACCAGGCCGTCGGAGCGGACGGGATGAGAGGTTTGGGTGGGGGTATTTTTAGCACCCGCAGCGTTATTACCAACACTAATGTTACCATCGCCTCGAATTACGCCGGATTTCAAGGGGGAGGTGTAGCCGGAGATACTAATATAATTTTCAGAAACACAATTATTGCCAATAACATAGGCAATAATAACGGTTTGGGCTACAACGTCAAAAACAACTGCACCAACACTTATACCAATGGTGGTAACAATTTGCAGTTTCCGCCCAAAAATCCCAATAATCCTGATGATATTGATTGCGCCCCTAACATTATGGTAGCCGACCCCCGGCTTGGCTTGCCGCTTAACAATGGTGGCCTGACTCCGACCTTAGCTCTCGGTGGGGGTAGTCCGGCTATTGACGCGGGTAACAGTGCGCTTTGTCCGCCTACCGACCAACGTGGTGCGGTGCGAGTGAATGTTTGTGACATCGGGGCTTTTGAATACGGCGCGAACCTGCCAACTGGCCCGGCTGCCCCAACTTATACCTATTACTTACCTTTCCTGGCTGCCAACTATGCCCCGTCCGGCCAGACCGGAAGCTTTACCACTTATCTGGTTTTCCAAAATGTCGGTACGGGAACGGCAGCTATCAGTCTGCAATACTTTGACAACAACGGGGCAAGTATCAATACTCCGGCGGCTACCTGTCGTCTGGTACAGCAAAATGGGGAGTGTATCGCGCCTAATCCGTTTGCCAACAACGCCAGGGGTTCAGGTGTGTTGGTTTCGACCCAGCCGCTCAACGTCGTGGTGGCCCAGGCTACTCCTTTTGGCGGTTCGGCTTACGTGGTGGGAGCAGGAGCGGGCAGCCAGCTAATTGCACCTCTGGCTATCAACAATAACGGTGGTTTCCAGACCCAGTTGACCGTCTTTAACGGGGGCGGAAGTCCGGCCAGTGTTACGGTTACTTTCTACGATAAAAACGGTCAGGCCGCACCTGCTACCAGCACCAAAACTCTGCAAATCGCCGCCAATACCAGCCAGAGCTTGAACCAGGCCGCCGCGGATAGTGGCTTGCCTGCGGATTTCTATGGTTGGGCGCAAATCAATGGGCCAGCCAATAGCCAGTTAGTAGCTCAAGTTTTGGAGCAAAATCCCGCTACGCATTTTGTCGCCATTGCCAACGCTCAAACTACGGCCCACACCACCCTGTACGCTCCGGCTATTTTTAACGGTGCTTTTGGCGGTTTTGTGACGGGGGCAAACATTGTCAATCCCAATCCAACGCCCGTGAATGTGACCGTAACCTATGATGACCATACGGGTATCATCACTCCTACTGCTACCTTCGTGCTGCCCGCCTTTGCCATCCAACCAATTTTCCACGGCTCAAACGTGGGCGGTGACGGTTTACCGCCCGGTGGATTGCCATCCAGCTTCTATGGCGCGGCCACCGTCACCGCCACAGGTGGAGGCGTAGTGATGGTAGTCAATGAGGGCGGTGGCCTGACCGCGACAGGGTCAGCCAAGAGCGGGGTTTACTCGGCAGCCGCAAGAGGTAGTAACAGCGTGGGCTTACCCGTTTTGGCGAATGGCGGTTTTGGTTATGTCACCGGAGCGACCATTCTCAATACCAGTAACGCCACGGTAAACGGCAGCATTCAATATTATAACATTGATGGCACCAGCCAGGGCAACGCCAAAGCATTTAGTATCGCGCCTTTTGCGAGCCAGGTTGCTTATCAGGGCGACCCAACGCAAGGCTTACCAGGGCCAACCAGCCCTACTCCTTTCTACGGTACGGCTATTGTTACCGAAACGTCGTCTGGCAACGATTTGATTGTCACCACCAACGCCCAGTCTCAAGCCTTTTTCTACACCTATACTGAGCCGAGCAGTTAGGAAAGACATAATTTAAGGTAGCCAATGGATAAATCCATCGGCTACTCATCTCAAACCTGATAAATCGGGTTGAAAAACCTGCTTCCTGAACTAATTTAGTGCCTTATTACATCTCGCTTTTAATATTTGTGGCAACGCTCTGAGCAATGGCACGCGACTTGCTATATATATGAACGAAAAGATAGTGCTGGCGGGTAGTTACCCGGCTTGACAATGGGGTTGAAACGGTAGTAGCTAATAAGGCCCAAAAGCACTTCGTAGAGCCTATTTTCAAGCAAATCTAAGATGGGCTAAACAAAAAGGAGATTATTTGTAATGGCTAACGAAAATGAAGTACGCGGTAAGGCGACTGAAGTGGGCGGTAAAGTACAGCAAGCGGCGGGCGATTTGACTGGTGATGCCGATTTGAAAGCAGAAGGCGCAGCCAACGAAACCAAAGGTAAAGCCGAGGGTTTGTTTGGTAAAGTCAAAGACGCGGCAGCCAGTGCCGTTGATACCGTTAAGTCCAAAGTTGACCAGGGCAAAGCCGAAGCTGAAAAGCCTCGCTAAATTAAGAGGCTTTGATAAGCGAAGGGCGAACGGGAAAGCCCTTCCTGGACTATTTAATGAAATTATTCTTTCCCCAATTTTTCCACACAAAGGGTTCAACCCCTGTTTTTAACACCAAAGGTGTCGGTTCTATTACCACTGAGAACTGACGAAATTTCAAAATCAAGTATCAGCCTACAGGTCGGGTACTTGATTTTTATTTTATACCCAAGTTTTTTATTTGACCAGCCACGCTGCCACGTCTATAATAGCAAGGTAAATTTTAGTATGCAAAAAGGAGTAACAAGTATTAATGGCTGTAAGTCCGCCCCTTAATGACCAAAGTGTAGCACCCGGCCTCAAAAATCCTCTGCAACAGGCCAATAATCTGCTAAAAGGCAAAATTCATACGGCGGTGCAAAAGAGCCACGCGCGTCTGCCGATCCAAACGGGGCAGCTGACCCCCTTCCCGCAACATCTGGATATTGAGCTAACCAACGTATGCAACCTGCGCTGCGTGATGTGTCCGCGCAACGACATGACCCGCAAGTTGGGTTTTATGCCGCCCGAAGTTTTCAAACGGATTGTAGATGAGATGGCGGTGCATTCGGTCAATACTCCAATGGAAGGGGTCTGGCTGCATCTTTATGGCGAAAGTATCTTGCACCCCGATTTTATCGAGCTAACCCGCTATATGCGCGAAACCGTGCCGAACCTGCCGTATATTGGGATGAGTACCAACTGCACTTATTTGGACGAGAAACATTGTAACCTGGTGTTGGATTCGGGTCTGACGCGGCTGGTACTTTCGATTGACGGAGCGAACAAAGAAACTTACGAGAAAATTCGGGTACGTGGCGATTTTGAAGAAGTGACCGAGAACGCCCGTCGCTTTTTGCGAATGCGGGACGAGCGCGGGGCGGAGTTTCCACGTGTACGGATGCAAATCATTCGTATGAAAGAGACCGAGGCCGAGATTGAACAGTTCAGGCAACAATGGCAGCCGCTCCTGCGTCCCACCGACGTAATGTATATCAAGAAGTTTACCGATTTCGGCGGGCAGGTGGCAGACCGCAGCGTGCAGCAGCAGTGGTCAGAGTGGAAAAATATGACCGTGAACCTGCCGAGTGCGTGCGGTCTGACCTATTTTGCGCTGGCTATTCATTATAACGGTGACGTGGTGGCGTGTTGTTTTGATGTGCATGGCGAAATGAAGCTGGGCAACGTGATGGAACAGTCGCTGGCCGACATCTGGCACGGAGCGGCGTTTCAGGAGATACGCGAGGCGCATTTGAGCCGCCGTCTGGATAAGTTGCCGTTGTGTGCTAAGTGCGACGAAATACAGCGCGATGTGGCTATCGTCGATTTAGCCCGCGAAGATGCCCGCCGGATTGTGCATAAATTAGATTTTATTCGGCGTGGCCGCAACTAGCCCAGTGGCAACTTCAGGGCTAGAAGATACGCTGGACGTAGGGCAGGTCAAGGGTCGGATTGCCCGCAGTTTCGTGGCGTTGGCAGTCCGCAACGGGGTGGTGGGCCTGGTTACTTTTGGCACGATGTTGGTGCTGGCGGCCTTCCTCAGCCCGGCCCAATACGGCGTTTACACCATTATCCAGCTTTTTTCTACCTTTTTTATTTTTATCACGGAAATCGGCTTCGGGGCGATGCTCATCCGCAAAAAGAGTTATCCCACCCCCGCCGAACTGGATACGACTTTCACGCTGCAACTGATAGTGGTAAGTGGGCTGGTGGTATTGCTAGTATTGCTGGCCGCGCCGTTGGGAGATTTGTTCAAGCTTGGGCCAGACGGAACAGCGATTTTTGAGTGGTTGGCTCTGAGCTTATTTTTTAGTTCGTTTGGGAGTGTGCCAGGGGCGTTGCTGGAACGCGACTTGCAGTTTGGCAAGCTGGCTCTGGTGGACGTAATCGAAATTTTCATTTTTAGCGGGATTGCCCTACCCGCCGCTATCTGGCTCAAGGCGGGAGCGTGGAGTTTCGTGGCGGCAGTGCTGGCCCGCAGTGTAATTACAGGTTTTATTTTTTATTTGTTACAAAGCTGGCGACCTCATTTGCGCCTGGAACGCCGCGCCACTGGTGAGATTTTCGCTTTTGGCGTACCGTACCAGTTGGGGATTCTGGCGGCTTTTTTCAAGGATAATATGCTGGCTTTGCTGATTGGCCCCTGGCTCGGTTTGGAAAAGCTGGCTTATTTAAGTTTTGGTTTCGACCAGGCCCGTTTGCCTTTTATGTTGTCTCAAATGGTGGCCCGCATCACTTTCCCGGCCTTCGCCCGTATGCAAGATGACCGCCAGCTTTTGCAACGCAGCCTGGAATTAACCCTCAAACTTAGTTTTCTGACTTGCGGGGCGTACACCCTTTTGACCAGTATCCTTGCGCCGCGTTTGATTATCCAGATTTTTGGCGACAAGTGGGAACCAGCAGTTTTGGTGTATATTTTGCTGGCGGGGAATTTCCTGGGCAACTATTTTACCAATCCTTTAGTGCCACTTTTGACTGCATTGGGTAAACCAGGGCGTGGGATGCGTTTGATGCTGGTGTGGACGGTCAGTATCTGGCTTTTGACGCTGTTGCTGGTAAGCATTTTTGGCTACGTGGGGGCGGCGATAGCGACTTCAACGGTAACGCTTTTCGCAGCGATGGCGGCTATTTTGGAAGTGCGCCGATTGGTAGAATTTAGCGTATGGCGGGCTTTGCGCGTTCCGGTGTTGAGCATTACGCCCGTCGCTATTTTGTGTCTGCTGGCTATGCCCTTCCTGACCAATTTCTGGCTAACTCTGCTAACGCTGGTAGCGGCGGGAATAGTATTTTTGGCTCTGGTTTATTGGCTGGATAGGGACGAGCTTGTGCCACAAATCAAAAGCTGGCTAGGGCGGAGCAAAACCGATGGATGATGAACCTCAATATTTAACTCCGTATATGCTAAAAGTAGCCAACGGTTAAAACCGTCGTCTAAGCGAACCAAACACGTTTTAACGTGTTACCAAACCATTCGGCAACCTGCTTTATCAGGTTTGGATTGATTAGACGACGGTTTTAACCGTTGGCGATTATTGCGGTAACATCAGGACAAATTATATAGCGTGCCTTAAAATTAGTGTCTTCTGGTATTTTGATGGAATTGGATAAAATGAGATTTGACTCGAACACGACACCAGCAGTAAACCCGGACGAATACGATGAAACTTATTTTTTGACTAACTGTGGCGGCTACCAGGATTTTGTCGCCAGTGGTGGAAAAGAGTTACCCTGGCGGTTGGCGAGGCCGTTGGAGTTGGCCGCACTCAAAGCGGGTCAGCGAGTGCTAGATTTCGGTTGCGGGCGGGGCGAACTGGCTGCTCACGCGGCTAATATGGGCGCGACAGTAGTGGGTTTGGATTACAGCCACAGTGCCTTGCAAATTGCGGCCCGCACCGCCGCCTGGCTCGACTCTACAGACCGCGCCCGACTTAGTTTTGTGCAAGCCGCCGCTGGCGCAGA
>JBBQZT010000096.1:0-21772 GCA_038207455.1 Chloroflexia bacterium | reverse complement strand
TTTCTCTATCACTCTTCGATTGTTAAGGTACTTGTGTTGCTTACTTGCTTGTTATTTGTCCCCTTTATCAGTCGGTTTCGACTTGAGCTATCCGCTTGGGTGAGACCGTCTTTTTGGGTGCTTTGGTATATTACCAGAACTTGCTGATGATGTCAAGGGCTTTTCGCCCTTTTTGCCACGAGTTTTTGAAATTCATCGTCTTTGCTTAAAACTTGAGATTTTCGCTTATAGCAGAGCTTGTCTAATCCTGCGGGCCGTGAACGCAGTGAAGGGTCTGTTCAAAACTCTCTCAGATAGAACAGATGCTTCACTCCGCAGAGCCTCCGTTCACAACCCTACGGGCCGTGACAAGCGAAAGCTTAAAACTATTTCAGTTCGAGGCTCTCACGCCCAATCGCTTTAAGCTGACGCACCGCCTGGGGGTTGTTGCGGGCAATCTGGCGGGCCAATTCCAGTACCGCTTCGTCGAAAGCGGCCCGGTCTCCCTCAATCAAATGCTGCACAATGCCTACGCGGTAAGCTTCTTGCACGTCCAGCTTTGCGCCACTAAACATCAGCCAACGGGCAAAATTTTGACCTGCCAGCCTTAACAAAAATTGAGAGCCGCCCGCACCGGGCATAATCCCCCTACTGACTTCCGGCAAAGCGAAACTGGCATCCGCCGAGGCAACGATAAAATCGCAACCGAGGGCCATTTCTGTTCCGCCACCGAAAGCCAGACCGTTGACCGCCGCAAACAAAGGTTTAGTGAAATTGTAGGTCAGGTCAAACGACTCCTTAAAAACCCGCCGTTGCTCCAGCCAGTCGGCATCGGTTTTGTGCAAACGCTCTTTGAGGTCAGCCCCCACACAAAAAGCCCGCCCTGCTCCGGTCAAAATGACTACCCGTACTCGCTCGTCGTCCTGAAGCCTTCGCATAACGGTTATCATTTCCTGCACTGTCGCGGTACTGACGGCGTTGAGAACGTGGGGGCGGTTGAGCGTAATGCGGGCAATCTTAGGTTTAGGGTCAACATCAGGCGTAACGTCAAACAAATCTAGTAGCAAATTTTCAAATTCAGCCATCGGTATGTTCCTATATTTCCAGACGCAGTAAGGCCGCCCCCAAAGTTTTGCCCAAGCCGTCCAAACCTAACGAACGAGTGGCCCCGCCGCCCAGAGCGTGTTCCAGCACAAAATTGAAAGCCAGAATATTTGGCATTTCGTAGCGATAAACTTCTCCCTTGACGATGCTCGCAAAATGCTGTTTGACCCTGGCGGCGGTCACGACCTCTTTCACCAAATCGTAATCGGCCTGGCTATTGAGGAAAAGGGCTACGTTACATTTGTCGCCCTTGTCACCGCTACGAGCCACTGCAAATTCAACCAATCTCATAAATTAAACCTCAATCACCTCAATTTTCACCCCAGGTTCGACTTCGGCACGGGCTACAAGCGTCGGCCACAACGTCAAAAGTTCGCGAGGACGCGGGCGTGAACCTACCCCGGAAGCGGTGGGCGGGCCGTTCAGACCGAGCGGCACAAGCTCCCGAAACAGCTTTTCGGCCTCGCTCTGGTCGCGCACGTGGGCGGCCACCCGCAAGATTATTTCGCTGGGTTCGACAGGACGCGGCACAAGCGAACCGTGCAAAGCGTTGTACCCGATATAATCAGTGCGTAATTCCAAAGCCTGGAAGTTGACACGGGCCAGCCGTTGGCGCAACAACTGGTTAGCAAGTTCGGCCTTTTCGAGTGCGTCCGGCCAGCTATACATTATTTGGGCCTCACCCAACCAGCCGTCCTCGTAACCAAGACAAACTTTGAAATTGGCGGGCCGGGGCAGCCCCATTGCGCCCGTCACCCGCACCCGATTAAGACCTAAATCTTCAAGTCGCACCGTCGTGAAATTAGCATCCACATCCGGGGTCAGGTAGTGATGTGGGTCAAGCACTTCATAAAGCAGTTGTTCGCGCACCGTACCGAACGAAACCAGACCGCCACTATCCGGGGTTTTGGTCAGCACAAAGCTACCATCGGGGGAAACCTCGGCAATGGGGTAGCCTAAATTGTCCAAATCTGGCACGTCTCGCCAGCCGCCCGCAAAATTGCCACCTACCACCTGCCCGGCACATTCCAGCAAATGACCGCACACAATTCCCTGCGCTAATGTGTTCCAATCATCGGATTGCCAACTAAATTCGTAGAGCAACGGGCCTAAGAAAAGCGCACTATCGGTCACACGCCCGGTAATCACTACGTCCGCCCCGGTTTCCAACGCCTTGCAAATCGTATCAGCCCCCAAATAAGCGTTGACATTAACTACTCGGCTGCGTACCTCGGTCTGCTCCGTCAAGGTCTGGCCCGTATCCAGATTGGTAAAGGTGTGACCCTTTGCCAGCAGTTCGTCCAACCGAGACGCAATATCATCTCCGGTTACAACCGCTATTTTGAGACCGTGCAACCCGACTTTGCGGGCGATGGCGGTGATGGCCTGGGCAGCCGCCAGCGGGTTCATACCGCCCCCGTTCGTGACCAGCTTAATACCTTTTTGCATTGCTATGGGCAGAATACGCGGCATCAAAGCCAGCATATCCAGGGCAAAACCGCGTGAGGAGTCGCGCCGCTTATCTTTTTGCAAAATCGCCAGGGTCAGTTCGGACAGACAATCAAAAGCGATATAATTGAGGTCGGGCGTGCGCTGCGCCATCTCAATCGCCGGAACGATAGTATCGCCGTAAAAAGCCTGACCGCCCCCGATTTTTATGGTTTTTGGCATAAAACTAGACCAGACCAAGTTCTTTGGCGATGATTTCCTTCATAATCTCGTCTGTGCCAGCCCCAACCCGACTCAGGCGCGTATCTCGCCACATTCGGCTGACTTCGTATTCGTCCATATAACCCGCCCCGCCGTGTATCTGCAAGGCTTCGTCCACCACCCGGTTCGCCATCTGCGCCACGTACAGCTTTGCCATAGTGATTTCCTTGATAGGATAGCCACCCGCCATATATTTACGTACAGCAGAATAAGCTAACTGACGGCCCGCCTCGATTTGGGTCGCCATATCTGCGAACTTGTGACGAATAACCTGGAATTGGTTAATGGTATGGCCGAAAGCCTGCCGCTCTTTGGCATAAGCATACGCCAGGTCATAGGCCCGTTGCGCTCCGGCTACTCCGCCCACTGCCGCAAACAATCGCTCGACTTGCAACTCCCACATCAGATGATAAAAGCCTTTGCCTACTTCGCCCAAAACAGCCGAGGCAGGGACTCGCACATTGTCAAAAGCCAGTTCTGCCGTATCGCTGGCGTGCATTCCCAATTTCTTTAACTTACGGCTAACCGTGAAGCCAGGCAGCTTTTTGTCCACCAAGAATAAGGTCACACCTTTGGAACTGCGGCCCGTTTCGGTTTTTGTCACCAGCAAACAAAAATCGGCCCGTACCCCATTAGTTATGTAAAGTTTAGAGCCGTTAATGATATAGTCGTCACCATCGCGTTTGGCCCAGGTGCGGATATTTTGTACGTCGCTGCCCGTATTCGGTTCGGTGATGCCCAAACAACCAATAATCTGTCCGGTCAGACCCTGACGCACATACTGTTGTTTTTGTTCTTCGGTGCCAAATTTCAAGATAGTCGGCAGCACCATATCGGTATGCACACCCACACCCATATTGAGGCCACCGCTGCCACTATTGACCATTTCCTCGGCCAACAGCACGCTATACAGATAATCGCCGCCACTCCCGCCATATTCTTCGGGGTAAGCCAGCCCCAAAAAGTCCAGTTCGCCCATCCGTCGGAAAATCTCGCTAGGATAACCTCCAGCTTCTTCCCAATCGGCAGAGTGGGGGGCGAGTTCGGTAGCCACGAACTTGCGGATAACCTTCCGCATCTCGTCGTGTTCGGCAGTGAACATAGTATCGTTCATTGATATTTTCTCCTTTGTTAAATTCCATCTAAATCAAAAGCGGGCCACGCGGGGTGTTCAGGAATAACATAACCTTGCAGCCGGTAAAGCGAACCCGCCCCGTCTATTTTTAGCGTTTCGCCGGAAATAAAAGCCGCCGCTGGGGAAAGCAAAAAGGTGGTTGCCGCCGCCACTTCGCTTTCAGTTCCCATACGACGGGCCGGAATATCTTGGGCAATGCTTTGTAAACCAGCCTGAATTTCAGCCGGATAAGTCTTGAGACCACTAGAATTTATCAAACCGGGTGCAACCGCGTTGACCCGGATATTATACTGCGCCCACTCAAGGGCCAGCGTTTGGGTCAAATTGACTACCCCAGCCCGCGCCGCGCCTGTATGGGCCATATTGGGGAAGCCGCGCCACATCTCGGCCACAATACTGACGATAGTGCCGCCGTGCGCTTTCATATAGCTGTCCATAGCGGCCCGCGCCATATAAAAAGTCCCGGTCAAATTGGTTTCGATAACGGCGTGCCAGCCCTTCGCGCTGATTTTGGCGGCTGGCGACGAAAACTGCCCGCCTGCATTATTTACCAGACCGTCCAGCCGCCCATATTTTTCCAACACAGATGCTATAGTAGCTTTAACCTGTTCCTCGTCCCGAATATTGCAAGCGAGGGCCAACCCCCGTCCGCCCCGCGCCTCTATTTGGGCCAACGTCGGTTGCAAATGTTCCGACGAGCGCGAACACAAGGCTACAGTTGCGCCCAGCCCCGAAAGTTCAAGGGCAATGGCCCGACCAATTCCGGTGCCACCGCCACTAACCAACATCACCTGACCCGCAAAAAGGTCGGGCCGAAAAATACTTTGAGCGGGCATTATTTGTTTCTCCTAATTTATTAGTCAGTTAGCTAAATCTTATCACCTATTACGGCCCGAAAAATTCTGTCATTCTGAACGAAGGCTCTGCGGAGTGAAGAATCTGTTGCTAAAAACTTGTGAAACCATCGTCAAAGCCAAAACCGTAGCAACAGATTCCTCGTTCCTCGGAACGACAATCCTCCTATAACTAACACCACTCCCTAGCTAAAGAGTGGCCGCTTCCTGGGCCAGCCGTTCCGCCCCAATTGCCAGAATACTATGCGAAATAAAGCTGGTTTCGACAGCCGCCAATTGTTGCAAGGCCGTGCTTTTAAGCTGCATCGCCTTTTTTTTCAAAGTCAGGTCATTTGAGCCAGCAATCACAAAATCCAGCAGATGCAAAGCTAGTTGAGCTTGACCGTCGCTTACCAAATTTTCGGCTCGTGTTAATAAGGCTGCGCTTCCGGCCAAAGCGGTTACTTCGGCGGCGATGTCGGCGGTGTGGCTAGGCGCAAGATGGCTGGGGTTGCCGTCCCACCAACCTGTATAACGACGGTAAATCCCCTGCACTACATACATAGGGCAACCATAAACTGGCGCAAGGGCCGGGTGATTTGCCAGTTCGGGCGGTAGCTGGACTTCATGGACAATCTGCTCTTGCCACTGGCCTAAATTCAGGCGACGTACTACCTCGTCGTGCAGATAACGCAGGGCGCGGGCGGTCATTAGCAAACAGTCCTCAACTGCCTCGCCTCGCAAAACGTCACCGTGACCAGGGCCAAGCACATTCGCCTTAAAACTCGCCATATGTTCGAGGGCGTTAGCCCATTCAACTTCGTAACGCTGAATTTTGAGTGGGTTGCCAATATTGGGGCAGCTACAGATGTACAAATCGCCGCTAAAAATGGCCTGGCGTTCGGGGATATAAACCCAGGTGATGTCGTCGGTTTCGCCCATTTCGTGATAAAGCTCGAACGAAAGCTGGCCCAAACGGAACTTGAGGCTGGTTTCATAGGTCAGATCGGGCCGTATAAACCTATCGTTGGGTGGAAAGCTCGGTAGTTGGGGCGGTATCCGAAATTGCAGGCGGTTTATTCCGGCGTTATGGGCGTGCAGTTCGGCGTAGCGGTTCATGCGGTCTAGCACTTTGGAGTGAGCAATAATGGTAGGGCGCGGGTCGCCACGTTGGGCAGCATGAGCCAATATCGCTCCGGCGTTGGCAGCGTGGTCGGCCTGTCCGTGAGTGTAAATAATGTACTTAACTGGCTCGTTGGTCAGTTGGCGCAAACGGTCAAACAAAGCCTGAGAAGCGGCAATCGCGCCCGTATCTACCATCACCACCCCGTCGCCCGTAATCGCCACCCCGACGTTACCAAAACCCGGCAGCAAATGGATATCGTCCGCCATCGTTTCGATCCGGGCCGTGTCTGCCGTTTGTGTGCCGCGCAACCCCGCGCTGGTGTTATCAGCATCCCAAATCGAGGCCATAACCTTGTTCCTTTCCACATCACTGTAAAAAAGGTTGTCACTGCTTTCATATCAACAAAGGGGCAAAACAAGTTTAACTCAAAAAGGCCCGGCTGTCCACGCGAATCCCCTACCTGGGCGGGTTCATAATTTTGCAGCACCGATGGTTGATGATTTTTAATAAAATGATTCGGTATCGCCAACGGCCTCACGGTCGTCTAGCCACCCCAAACACGTTAAAACGTGTTATTAGTACCGTTCGGCAACCTGATTTATCAGGTTTGGTTTGCTTAGACGACGGTTTTAACCGTTGGCTACTACTACGGACACAGCAATGCAAAATTATGCACCACACCCTGCTACCGCCTTGTCTGCTCGTAAGGCTCGCCATCGCGGTCAACCCGTCCAAAAGGTTTGGCTACATCGTGCGAAGTCAAAAGGCTATAGCGATGCGGCTTGCGGAAAGCGTTGCCCCAGGTTTCGCGCTGACGATATTCGCGGAGGCGGGCCAGATCGAAACTGGCGATAAAAACTCCTTCGTTTTGACCCGCTTCAATGATAAGCGTATCCAGAGGTCGCCCGTTCGCATCAAACGTTACCGCGTCAAAAGCTATCGAATGACCGTTTTGTTGGGGCGCGGCGTAATTGGTCATCGCCAGCCCCACCATATTCTCGTAGGCCCGCGCCCGAAACTGGCCGAGACGGTTGGCTTCCAGTTCGCAAGCGTTGGGTGTCAGGATAAGCTCCGCTCCCTTGAGCATCAATATTCTGGCACTTTCGGGAAACTCGCGGTCAAAACAAATCATCGCCCCGACTTTAACGCTGCCTTTGGCCGTGTCCAGGTCACACACATAAAAATCGTCGCCCGGAGTCAGGGCCGCTTCCATCAAACCAAAATCGCAGGTGTGGACTTTGGCATAAGTCAGCCCAACATCGCCGTGTCGGTCAATCAAGGATACCGAATTGCGGGGCGCGGGTTGCCACCGTTCCAGGTAAGTCAGGGCAATCGCCATATTTAATTCGCGGGCAAGTTTTTGGAAATGCTGATAAAAGCGTCGTCCTGACCAATGGCCTGGGACCGCCATTGAGCGCGGGTGGGCTGCCAATCCGTCCGGGAAATAGCGGTGGTGGCGTTCCAAAGTTCGGGGGCTTTCCACAAATTAAACCCGCACCCGTCCTCGTCCGGCCCAAAAGGGGTGTAGCCGATGTTCCACATTTCAGGGAAAAGCGCAATATCCGCTCCCATGCGGCTGGCTTGCCGACAAAACGCCTCGCCTTTAGCCAGGTTCGCGGTTTGGTCGTTCCCGCAAGCCGTCATTTGCAACAAAGCCACCTTTAACAAAGCCACGTGTTTCCCCTAACGCTATTTGATGGCTTTGGTCTTAACTGCCGGGTCGTCCAACGCACCGTCAACTAAACCGTTATGACCTTGCACAATTCGCGCTCCGGCAAACTCCACCAACGATACCTCTTTTTCCTCGCCCGGCTCAAAACGCACTGCAGTTCCGGCGGCAATATTAAGGCGCATACCATAGGCAGCCTTGCGCTCAAAATCCAGAGCTTTATTTACTTCAAAAAAATGGTAATGCGAACCCACCTGAACGGGCCTGTCGCCCGTGTGTCTGACCAAAATCTTGGCGGTTCTGCGCCCGACGTTAGCCACGATGTCGCCCGCCGCTTCGTCCAGAAAATACTCGCCCAGCTTCATCTATTGTCTCTCCATTCATAACCTGTCACCCTGAACGCAGTGAAGGGTCTGTTTTTTCTCGGCCATTTAGCAACAGATTCTTCGTTTCGCGCTACGCCAAAGCCTCCGCTCAGAATGACAATTGCATAGTTACTTATCTTTTTTAACCTCTCTGCGTCCTCGGACGTGAATGTTTACTTGTAAGGTCTAATATAAGTGACGGTATGATGGCTCAAGATTTTGCCTTCCAGACTGCGCGACTCGGCAGTACCATAAATCAAACGCTGGCCCAGCTTTAGAATCTTTCCGGTACAGAGAAAGTCGCCCCGCGCCCCATTCAGGAAAGCCGTGTTCAGTTCGGTTGTCACCGACATCATCGCCTCGGCCCGCTCAATTTTGGTGAAAAGGGCCAGCCACACCACTAAATCGGCAGCAGCCATAAACACCGGGCCGTTGATTACACCGCCGGGCCGCTCGAACTTTTTTTGGAAGGGTATTTTGATAGTCGCTTCGCCATCACCCAGCGAATAAAGCTCGACACCGTAATACTGGATAAATTCCTGCCCGGCTAAAATCTGGCTTAACTCTTGTTCAGTTATAGGCATTACCGAAACTCCTTATTTAATCGGGTCGTGGACGGTGACAAGCTTGGTGCCATCCGGGAAAGTCGCTTCCACCTGGACTTCGTGGATCATTTCGGCTATCCCGTCCATCACATCGGCACTTTTGAGAATGGTGGTGCCGAAACTCATAATTTCGGACACGCTTTTGCCATCACGGGCCGCTTCCATTATTTCGGCGGTAATAATCGCCACCGCTTCGGGATAGTTAAGTTTGAGTCCACGCGCCTGCCGTTTGCGGGCCAGTTCCGAAGCTGTAAATATCAAGAGTTTTTCTTGTTCGCGGGGCGTTAAATGCAATTTATCTCTCCTTAACAGTTCTGAACAATGGGCATCAATAAACCTTGCGGGGTATTACGGCTGCCTGACCATATAATCCATATTTGGCAGTCTTCCAAAACTCGATTAGCCCAGCACTAATGGCGCGTCCAGTCTGGCTGACGGCCCGGATTACCAGACCGTGTGCAGTCAGCGTGCTTACACCCCACACAATCTCGCCCGCTTTGGACAATTGCTGGCCTAGTTCGCCCAGTTGGTTTTCCAAAGTGCGCCATTGTCCGCTCTGCCAGCCTACTTTGCAAACATAGAAGGTGGCAAAATAACGATAGCCACCAAGCCGGATTGATGAATCCAACCCGCGCACGGCTGGCTCAAGCCGCACCCGTTCACTTACCAATGGCTTACCAACACCCACGATGTCCAGGCTCAATTGCAAACTGGCATACTCGAAAAGCTCACCTTTGGCTTCACGGCCTGGTGTCACCGTCTCCCACCAAAACAAACCCGCGTCCGCCGCCAGTTCGATTTTAGTTCCCTGCCGATACCGTGAACCCGCGAACGGTATCAACGGGTCGGGCAGATATTCTAACAACCCATTTTCGGCCACCACCACTCGGTTGGTCTGCACGGCCACCCCTTCGTGCGGACGGCTACGATAAAGTCTGGTTGCTCCAGTCGAAGTTAGCTGGGCATAAGCTCCCGGCCCCACCTGCACGTCCAACGCCAGCTTATCACCACCCAATACGCCGCCTGAAAGGTTATGTAAATGCACCAATGCCCCGCCAGCCGCCGTCTCGAAACTACGTACTACTCGCAGGGGCGGCTGTTGTTGGCAAGTTTTGAGGACGGTGTGGCCTAATTTCGCGTCGTATTCAAAGCCAAGCTGCAAACTGCCCTTTACCAACTCAGCCATCGGCGCGTAGCCTGGATTTTTCGCGTGTCAAAGCAATCATTCTAAAAATAATTCTTTTATGCTGATAAATGGCTCAAAAATTTGCCAGAAACTAGAATGGCTAGATTATATTGCCAAACCAGCTTTCTGGCAACCCACTTTGCTAGTCGGGCAGGGTTTGGGTGCTAAGTTCTTCTCCATCCCGCAAAATCTTTTGGTAAAAATCGTAACGGCGGGCTACGTGCATCCCAGCTTTCTCGTAGAGGCGGGTTGCGCCTGTCAGACTGGACGCATCTACTCCCAGGCCAACCGTCGAAAAGCCACGCTCCCGAAATTCTGCGAAAACGTGGTAAAGTAAAGCCAGACCCACGCTTTGTTTGCGCCATTTACGCCGTACAAACAAAGTATTGACCCAACCCATATCCAGGAAAATCTTGCAAAACGCTCCCGCCGCAATCTCATCCCCGTCCCACACTATAAACCAGAGGGTCGGGTCAAAATTGTCGCGCTCGACGTGTTCCTGCTCCCACTCTCTAAAATCGTTAGGCAAATGACCCCAATGGTCGCCAAAAGCTTCTTCCTTTGCCTCAAACACCGCCCGAATTTCCTGACCCGGCTTGAGAGTCCGCACCTTCAAACCGGCGGCCCAATGCGGCAAGGGCGGTGGCTCCTGCATCTCAATCAACATCCGCCAGAAGGTGCGTTCCAATTTATAGCCAGCTTCCACCACTATGCGCGCTGAAGCCTCACTATTATGGTCAAGCCAATTTTCGGCACTGACACGAGCGTGAGGTGGACAAAGCGGAATATTCTGGCGGGCGCGGTTTTCGGCCAGTGCCAGCAAATATTTTTCGATGACCGGGTCATAAAATTCGGGCAGGCAATAAATAGCAAGGTTAGTCTGGACGGGCTGGTGATACCAGGTAGAAGCGTGGGCTATCAAACGTCCGTCCGGCGCGAAAACCAGCCAGGCATCGGTAGCCATATCAAATTTAGGCTCATGCCAGTCGTGCCAGAAATCTCCCCAAGTCGTATCAGGCTTGCCGTACAAAGCCCTATCAAAAGCCAGGATTACTTCAAAGATAGCGGGCAAGTCCGCCTCTGTTGGGGGGCGCACCACTAAATTTTGTAAAGCTGCTTCGGTTGTCACATATATCTCCTTCTCTAATAACTTTCAATTTTCGAGCGTTTGGGTTGACAAATCCTGGCCGGACCGCAGTTCCTTTTGGTAACGGTCAAACTGGCGAGCCACGTGCATACCAGCTTTTTCGTAGAGCCGGGTTGCGCCCGTCAAGCTAGAGGCATCTACGCCTAAACCCACTCTGGAACGCCCTCGTTTATAAAACTCACCAAAAGCGTGATGTAGCAGGGCCAGCGCAAGACCTTGTTTGCGCCAGGGTCGTCGGGTACCCACCGTATCAATCCAGCCCTTCTGCGGCCCATCGTTGTTGCCAAGAGTGATGGCCGCGATTTCGTCCCCGTCCATCGCCAGAAACCAGAGGGTCGGATCAAAGCTTTTATTGTTGAAAAACTGGTGTTCCCAGTCCTCGAATTTGCCCTCTACAAAACCCCAATGGTCGCGAAAAGCTTCCTCGTCCGCGTTATAAACGGCCCGCTCCATACCTTTTTCAAAAGTGCGAATTTGAATGTGCGGTGGCAACTGCGGGGCGGGCGGTAGCTCGGTCATCTCAACTACCATATCGTAAAAATGGCGTACCAGGCTGTAACCGCTTTGTTCGTAGAGGCGTTTTGCGTCCAGGTTGGTACTAACTGTACCTTTGGTCAAAACCACTCGCGCCCCTTCGGGAGCTTTGGCGATAGATTTTCGCGCTCTTTCCTCTTGCAACTTTTGTAAATAGGTGCCAATACCGCGCCCTCGAAAATCCGGGTCAATATTTGAACCGGCATACATCATAACGGCTGGGCTATCTATCAACACTCCCCGCGCCACTAGCTTACCTTCCGGTGTAAAGACCAGCCACAAATCGGTTTGCAAATTGAAGTCAGGGTTTTGCCAGGCCAGCTGCGCTTCATTGAAAGTAGTTTCCGACTCGCCCATATCAAAATTCTCACACTTAACCGCCAACTCATACGCCGCCTGTAAATCGTCCATCGTCGCCGGGCGTACCACGAAATCTTTTAAAACCGCTGTCTCGGTCATTGTCATTGCTTTATCCTTTTTATTTCAATAGATAATTCGGATACATCCGATTAGCCAACGGTTGAAACCGTCGTCTATCCAGCCCAAACCCACTCAAGTGGGTTGCTAGAACCTGATTTATCAGGTTTGGTCGTTTAGCCTGTGGATTTATCCATAGGAGTTCCCAATACCCAATTATTTTGTTGAAGTTTATAATCATTGACGATTTGACGCAGAATTGTTCACCGAACCTTCTGCAATCTCTTTTTGACTCCCCTCCGTGTTCTCCATGTCTGTAGTGAAACGTGCTACGAACTCGCGCCATAATAGCGGGTTTGGGCGAACCGCCAGAAACGCGATGAAACAAACAGCAAAAAGGCCGCCACTACTAATGCCCAGCCTGCTTCTTGCCAGCCCAGGCGGTTCAGTAGCAAGTCGGCGGGAGTAGATACCACGATACCAATTGGCACTACGTAAACCAAAATCGTCTTAATCAGCCCGTTGAACATATTGGGGTGATAGCGGCCCAGATCAAACAGCCCCGCGAAAAGCTCTTGGGTCTCCAGCCGGATAACCCAAACCGTCGGTGTCACCATAATAAACCAGATGGAATAGCAAATCAGCGCACCACAGGCTACAAAAAATGGATAAAGCAGCCATCTCCACCATTCAATTTCCAACTGCAAGTTGGCAACCCCGATAGCAATTAGCAGCACTCCGGGAAATATAGCCGACATTTCGTTGAAGCGGACATAGCGTGTGGTCAATATAAACTGGCTGTTGACTGGCTTGAGCAGGAAGAAATCCAGTTCGCCTTTACGCACATAATCCGGCATTCCAAACATATTTTGGGCAAACAAACCAAGAATAATTCCGGTCATTATCTGAAAAGTACCCACCAACAACAGATACTCGTAAAACGTCCAGCCGCCCAATGATTTGACCTGGCTATAAATTGCGCCCACAAATAGCAACGGGAAAAAAGCTGTCAGCAGTATCATCAAGCTGCCAACCACAAAGCTACCTCGTGCTTCCATCTCCCGAATGGCACAAATCCGCAAAAACGAGCTATACAGCCGGATATAACGCCACATACGTCGCATAAAAAATCTCCTAACCTTCAAAAACTTCATAACGCTGGACAGCTTTGCGCCAGACCAAACGAAAAATCAAACCAGCCATTCCCAGCCAGCAAAGCTGTACCCCAAACCCCTGCACCATTTGGGAAGCGGACAAACCTTGAAAGATACGCACCGGCAGACTATAGATATAAGCAAATGGCAGCCATTGCAGCCAGTCGCCCAAACCCCAGGGTAGCAGAGCCAGGGGTAGCATCGCCCCGCCCAGCCAGCGTACCGCGATGTTGTATAGCCAAAAAAATGGTTCGGGTTGGTTTTGCCAGACCGTAATCAAACCCAGGCTGGCGGTCAGAAAGAAGTTCAGCACGAAACTGAGCAAAAAAGCCAGCGTCGCCAGCAACCAGTTAGCCGGACTATCAGGCATTTGAAAGTTGTCGCCTAACGCCAGAATTAGCACCGCAAACACTGGCACCGTCAAGATGGTACTCCAGGTGCGGCCACCCACTTCGTACCAAAACTGGGTAGCTGGATAGGACATCGGGCGCAGCAAAAAGTTCGCCATGCGGCCTTCTTTGATGTTGAACATAAAAATCCAGTGAAATTCGGCAATGCGCCAGTTCACAAAACCCGCCGCCACATAGTAAGTAATAATATTGCGGGTGGCTGCCGGGTTGGACTGGCTATTGAACACCGTCGTCCACAAATACATCGTCACCAGCATCGGCAGCAGTACCACCACCATATACATTAGCGTGTTCCAGCGATACTCCATCCGTTCTTGAAAACTGATTTTACACAGTGTCCAATAGCGGCGGAAAGTACGCCCCCAATTGTATTTACTCGCATTTGGTTGAGCTATCACTTTTATATCCTTTACCTTAATGCCACGACTTCCCGCTCGGTTTCCTCGCATGGTGCAATCACCGCCGACAACTCAGGCTGGATTGCTTTTTCTTCTTGCTGGTTGGTCTCCAAAAACAAATCGTGAATAATGTCGTCCAACTGGGGTTCTTCTATAGATAAATCAGCGACAGGAAATTTTTGGAACAAAGCCGCCGAACGTTCGGCCACGTTATCTCTCGGAACCTGGATACGCGCCAGCCCACTTTCATTTTCAATCACTGTCCCCAACGTCGCTAAGTCCACGCTGGCTATCGGTTTGGCAAAAGTCACTCGCAAAACTTTATTGGGAGCGTAACGCTCGGTCAAAGTTTCCAGGTTGCCTTCATAAACCATTCGTCCGTGATTGATAATCAGCGTGCGTTGGGCTAACGCCGCCACATCGTCCATATAATGACTGGTCAGCATAATCGTCGCGCCATGTTCATGGTTGTAATCCTTGATAAAACTGCGGATTTTCTTCTGCATAATCACGTCGAGGCCAATAGTTGGCTCGTCTAGCAACAATACTTTGGGCCGATGTAGCAAAGCCGCCACCATCTCACACTTCATTCGTTCGCCCAGGCTTAATTTACGTACCGCAGTGTTGATTATTTTGCTCAAATCCAGGATTTCGACTAGCTCGGCCAGCCGTTGACGATAGATTTGGGGAGGCACTTCGTAGATTTCGCGTTGTAGGTTGAAACTTTCTATCGCTGGTAAATCCCACCACAACTGATTACGCTGGCCCATTACTAAAGCGATTTGCTTCAAAAAGGCGTGTTCGCGTTTCCAGGGTTGATAACCCAAAATATGAGCATCGCCGCTACTAGGGTGCAGCAAACCACTCAACATTTTAAGTGTGGTGGTTTTGCCTGCGCCGTTCGGCCCCAGAAACGCCACCACTTCACCTTCTTGAATTGAAATATTCAAATCATAAGCGGCCTTCTTTTCGATATAATGACGTTTGAATAGGCCAGCCAGCGAACCTGAAAAACCTTCTTTTTTCTTATAAGTGCGGAAAACCCGCGTCAGCTTATGGGTCTCGACAACTACCGACATCTTGAAACCCCCTTCTTTAATCTAAAATTCCTCACTTGTGCCTCACTTCATACATACGGACTCTAACATTTTTACAAAGACCCAAAAATTAGGCGCAAAAAGCCAGCTGCCCAGCCAAATGCTGCCAGCTATAACTATTTGCCAGGTTCCTTGCGGGTAAAAGGCAAGCCGCCTCTGTGAGAAAGACGTGGAAGATAGAATAATTGCTTACTTGGTTTTACTATATCAATATAGCAAAAGTTTGGAGGGCTGTCAAGAGGGAAGTGAAAATCAAAGGGCTTTGACCAGTTCGTTACCCTGCTGGATAAAATTGTTTTGGGTGACAAAGACCGCCCGCCATTCGGCATCGTCAGAGGTAGGAGGAGTGCATATCAGTTCTTTTAGACCTTTGGCACGCCCAAAATTTACGAGTGAGGCCAAAAGCGCGGCGGCAATCCCTCGGCCCTCATAACCCCGCTCGATACCGTAATCCACGATATGCAGCTGGTCGCCACGCATAAGCTCGGAATTGATATGCCCTAATTCGCGCACACCCCAAAAAACTGTGATGCACACGGGTGGGTGTTCAGAGTTTGGGTTGGAGCCAGTGTTGTCTTCCAGCCGCAGAGCCAAACGCCGCCCTTCATTGTCCTCGAAAAGCTGTTCGGTGCCAGCCAGTCGGTACATATCGCGCCGCTCTTGATTAGCTTTCTCGACCACTCGCTGCTCGGCCTCATCCCGCGCCGCTTCTTCCTTGCTCATCTTGTGTTTGGTGGGCGTACCCCACGGAACAATTTCATTTTCGGGTTGCTGCTTGTCTTTATTGCGCTTGAACAAATTGAACATTATTTATCACCAATCCTGATCATGTAATAGCCCATTATCGCCGTTTCCAACACAATTTAACCCAAAGTGGCTACCAACGCAAGAGACACCGAATAGCCGGGTGTGGTACATAGCAACCTCACTACGACTCTAATACCGTGCGAATTATATCAGGTTCGTTATTAGTGTATTCGTGGGACTTGCTCACACCCGGGGATACACGTGGGTACGGCCCTGGTTTGGAAGTGGTATAATTTAGTGGACATAAACATCAAAAATGGGCCGGAAACTTATAAGAGCCGGATACGTAAATAGGCAATGCAATTAGAATCTTTAGATTTACAAAATAAAAAGGGCGGGTTAGAGCGGGACTTGGCCGAGGTTGCCACCTATAACCTGCCTATAATAAATCATACCGATAAAAAAGTTTTAGCGAATACAAGTCGCAAACCTGTGACGACGCTGCTAGACCTGGACGAAACCGAACTGACAGCTTTGGTACAGGAGCTTGGGCAACCAGCGTTTCGGGCTAAACAAATCTGGACCTGGCTGTACCAAAAATTCGTCCAAAGTTATGACGAGATGAACAATTTGCCTCGCGTCCTGACCCAGAAACTGACCGAATGTGCGCCGCTTGCTCCCCTCGAAGTGATTGTGGAAAAAGTGGCGTATGACGGCCAGACCCGCAAAGCTCTTTTTCGGTTAGCGGACGGGGCGGAAATCGAAAGCGTGTTGATGTTGTATGCAGACCGGGCAACTGTGTGTGTTAGCACCCAGGCGGGTTGCGCGATGGCCTGTACTTTTTGCGCGACGGGGCAGGCCGGGCTTACCCGTAATCTGCACGTGGGCGAAATCGTCCAGCAGGTGGTTCACTTTGAACGCTTTTTGAGCCGCACGAACGACCCTAAATTTACGCTCGGCCACAAGCGTGTCACCAATCTGGTTTTTATGGGGATGGGTGAGCCACTGGCTAATTACGTCAATTTATGGAAAGCTATCCGACGTATCCACGACCCCAACGGCTTGAACCTGAGCGCACGCAAATTGACGGTTTCGACGGTGGGTCTCGCTCCAATGATAAAACGCTTCGGACAGGAGGAGTTGCCGGTTAATCTGGCAGTTTCGCTACACGCACCTAATGACAGCTTGCGAAGCGAGATGATGCCGATTAATGACCGCTTCCCAATTGTCACTCTGATTGAGGCGTGCCGGGAATATATCGCGGCCACCAATCGTCGCCTGAGCTTTGAATATACCTTAGTGCAAGGCCAGAACGACACCCCGGCCAGCGCACGCGAATTGGGCCGCTTGCTCCAGGGAATGTTGTGTCACGTCAACTTGATACCTATGAACCCGGTGCCGGGTAGCAAACAGCGTCCTTCTACAAATGCCCATGTGGTTGCGTTCCAGGCCGAACTTAACAGATTTGGTATTCCTAACAGCGTGCGTATCGAAAAAGGACGCGACATCCAGGCGGCTTGTGGTCAGCTAAAAGTCGAGCAAGAGGCCAAACAAAGTAAGCTATTGACCCAAAGCCAGCGCAACAAACAAGCCCCCGACGAAACAGACCGCGCTCGTGTCCAGGCTCTGTCGGAAATTGGGGAAGCCTGACCTTATGGCAAAAGTGCTTTATTTTGACCCTTTTAGCGGTATCAGTGGCGATATGACTTTGGGCGCACTCGTTCACGCTGGTTTGCCGTTAGGATTTCTGCAAAAGCAGCTAGCCCTTCTGCCAATTTCCGGCTTCCGAGTGGAGGCTCACCCCACCGCTCAAAATGGTATCGGCGGCATCAAAATCGAAGTAGTAATCGAGCAACCCGGCCACGACCATCGCCCTTACCACGAAATCGTCCAGCTTATTAATGCCAGCAGCTTAGAACTCCAGGTCAAAACGCAAGCTCTAAAAATCTTTGGAATACTGGCCCAGGCCGAAGCTAAAATTCACGGCGTTGAAAGCGCAGACGTAGAATTCCACGAAGTAGGCGCGGTGGACTCGATTATAGACATTGTGGGGGCGTGTATTGGCTTTGCTTATTTCGGTTTTGAAGAATTTTATTGCGGGCCGTTGCCCCTCGGACGTGGCTTTATCCAGACTCAACACGGTTTGCTACCCGTCCCCGCCCCCGCCACGTTGGAAATGCTGACCCAGGCCGGAGCTAACATCTTGCCAGCCACCACACTTAAAGGCGGCGTTGAATATCCGGGAAACGGCGAACTGGTCACACCTACAGGGGCAGCCATAGTAGCAGCTTTGTGCCAGTTCCAACGCCCCTCAATAAAACTAACCGGAAGCGGCTACGGTTACGGCTCCAAAAAGTTGCCCTGGCCCAACGCCCTACGTATCTGGCTCGGCGAGAGTGCTCAACCAGCCCAGCCTACCGAACATTTTCAGCTTCAAACGCAAAAAGCACTCCCTCATTCACACAGCCACAATTACAGCTTGTCAGACCAACTTATTTCAGAAAATTCCCCTCAATTTACCGCAAGTATTCTGACGACAAATGGCCTCGAAATGGGCGAGATTGATTTAATAGAAACCAACCTGGACGATATGCTGCCCGAAGCACTGGGCTACTTGATGGAAAAGCTGCTGGCAGCCGGGGCGTTGGACGTATTTTTTACCCCAATCCAGATGAAGAAAAATCGGCCCGCCATCATGTTAAGTGTAATGGCCCAGCCCCCGACCACCGCACAACTGGCTGCTCTCATTATTCGGGAAAGCAGCAGTTTTGGTGTGCGCGTTAGCAAACATCAACGCTACATGGCTGGCCGTGAAATCCGCACGATAGAGACACCCTATGGCCCAGTCCAGGTCAAACTAAAAATTATTGACGGCCACATACAGGAAGTAGTCCCCGAATATGAAAGTGTGGCGGCACTGGCTCGCCAGACCGGATTGCCCTGGCGACAAATCTATGACGACATTCGCAGATTATTAGCCTAAAGCTAATTGTGCAATATGAACAAATGTATGGAAGCCCTTCCAAAGCTTTGGCTATATTGCTCAAAGCTTTTTTGCGTATGCGAAGCTTTTATGATACAATACCTTATTGGATACAAATTAGGACTCAGCTTAGAGCAAATTATCAGTATCAACCCATTTTCTGCTATATTTTAGATGCTCTAAAGCTTGAAATAGGTGATGTAAGGAAAAGCTGAACTATATCAAGCCGATAATCGGCTTAAAATTAGTGCTGGCCCTACATAGCGCACTATTAGTTTGCTAGGAAGTTAAAGGAAAATAAGCTTGAGTGCAAACAGGTTGGGGCAGAAAGAACCGGAGCTTGCGCCGCTTAAAATTTTGGTAGTAGCCGCCGAAGCCGTGCCGTTTGCAAAAGTGGGTCACGTCGCCGAGGTGATTGGCTCTTTGCCTTTAGCCCTCAAAAATTTGGGCCACGATGTGCGGGTAGTTATTCCCCGTTATGGCCGAATTGACCCAATCAAATTTGACTTAAAGCCAGTTGGCGACACTTTCAAAGTTCCCGTCAATTCCCAGCTGGAAAATGTTTATCTCACCGAAACTACCGTGCCGACCAATCAGCCTCACCACGAAGTGCCTTTTTATTTCGTCAACAACGAGAAATACTTTGACCGCGAAGGCATTTATAGTTATCCTGATGACGACGAACGGTTTGTGCTTTTCTGCCGTAGTGTTTTGCAGATGTTACTTCATCTCCAATGGCAACCCGATATTATCCACTGTCACGACTGGCACACCGCCATTATTCCCAATCTTTTGAAAACCCTTTATGCTCATGACCCTTTCTACCAAAAGATTGCCTCGGTTTATACTATCCATAATCTGGCTTATCAAGGTATTTTTGGTCATCGGGTGTTGGAAATCGCGGGTATTGGCGATTATGGTTTCGTCTATCCCCAACAAGATGATAGCACCGCGATTAGTTTAATGAGCCTGGGTATCCAAAGTGCCGACGCAATTAGCACCGTTAGCCCCACCTACGCCAAAGAAATTTTGACCCCACAGTATGGCGAAAATATGGACGGTATCCTCAACCAACGTCAGGAACGATTGTTTGGTATCCTCAACGGTATTAATACCGATTATTTTAACCCCGCCACAGACCGCTTTATCCATACTAACTATGATATAAATAATCTGGCAGCGAAAGCCCAAGACAAAACCGATTTACAAAGCTCGTTTATGTTGCCTGTGAAGCCAAAAGTACCACTCATTGGAATGGTCACACGGCTGGCTAATCAAAAAGGCTTGGACATTCTGGCTCAAATTATTGAGCCACTGTTACATTTAGATGTGCAATTTGCCCTAATGGGTACGGGCGACCAGTATTATCACGAGCTTTTTGAACAAATTGCCAAAAAATATCCCGACAAAGCCACCGTTACTTTTACCTTCAATTCGGCTTTGGCCCAGAGAATTTACGCCGGAAGTGATATGTTAATGATGCCTTCGCGTTTTGAACCGTGTGGTCTCAACCAGATGATTGCGATGCGTTACGGCACCATCCCTATTGTGCGTTCGACAGGTGGGCTGGCCGATACGGTTGAAAATCTTGACCCGTACACGGGGCGAGGCAACGGTTTTACCTTTGAAGAATACGAGCCGGACGCTTTATTTACGGCCTTAAAGCGGGCCATCGAAATTTATAAGTATGCCCCTACCTGGCACGAACTGATGCGGCGGGCGATGAAAACTGACCATAGCTGGCGTGTCAGCGCGGCCCGCTATGTTGAGCTTTACCGCAAGGCCCAGGTATTTCACACGGCTGACACACTTCAGGAGGTAAGCTAATTTTGGCAGCCCCAACGCTTTCAATCACCAAATTGGCTCAGACCATTACCAAACTGCCGCCCGCCGAGCGCACTTTGTTCGAGCGCATTTATCAGCTAGATATTAACGAAGCCGAACTTTATGCCCCACCGACAATGTACCCGTTTGTCAAAAAGCATTTTGGTTCGATAGAAGCCGTCGAACACCAAACTACTGTTAAAATTATCAACCGCGTCACCCTCGAAACCAGCCTGTTTAACCCGCTCCGCGCCTTCCGGCCTATGACCGCCACCCTGGATGCCGACCTGGACAAAACTATTGCCGCGGGCCGGGGCGCGTCCGACCCGTTTAACAACATATTGGAAGATACCGCCGAGGATGTATTTGGGCGCGTCGAAGGTGAGTTTTGCCTGACGGCCAGCAATATCGCCAAGATAGATGCCTGGCACGGTGTCACTATTTTTAACGAGTACAATCCGCTTGATTTTGACCGCGAACAGGTAGTGGATTATTTTATGACCGCCCGTACCTGGGCCGAAGCCGCGCTTGCCAATGACCCCCGCGCTCGTTACTTCTTGCTGGCCTGGAACTGTTTGTGGAAAGCCGGAGCTTCGATTATACACGGCCACCTGCAAATGAGCCTGACCCACGATAAGCATTATGGCAAAATCGAACGTCTGCGCCGGGACGCGGTGGGTTATCGCAGCCACCACAACCGCAGCTATTTTACCGATTTGGTAAACTTGCATCGTAGCCTGAACCTGACCGCCGACCCCGCAGACAGGGTTAAGGCTATCGTGTCGCTTACCCCACTCAAAGAGCGCGAAATCTGGCTGCTCACCGATGACTTTTCGCCCGAACTGGCCGAGGCAGTCTATGCAACCCTGGCCTTTTACCAAAGCGTGGGTGTAACTGCGTTCAACTTGGCCGTGTTGATGCCCCCGCTGTCCCCACCTCTGCCCAACGCCCCCAAAGAAGACTGGAGCGATTTCCCCGTGATAGTCCGTCTGGTTGACCGGGGCGACCCTCTTAACCGCAGTTCAGACGTAGCCGCCTTCGAGTTTTTCGCCGCCAGCGTCATCACAGGCGACCCCTTCCGAACCGCCGCCGACCTCAAAGCCTTCCTGCCCCAAAGCCGAAGCCGCTAGTCAAATCGTTACCTTTTGGGCTAAAAATGCTATAATCTAAATTCAATTGAGTGACAAGTACCCGAAGGCAGGAGACAATTATGACTATCGCCCAGGACTTTTTGACCCAAACCGAAGCTCTGAAACAACTTTATAGCTTTGAGGAGCGGGACGACGAGCCAGTTAAGATAGAAGCGTACCTGGAACAATACCCGTTTCTCATCCCCTTGTTGCACGAAG
>JBBQZT010000095.1:0-22428 GCA_038207455.1 Chloroflexia bacterium | reverse complement strand
AACGGCAAGAATGTGCTAGATTTGTCTAACGCCGAACTCAAACAGATTGACCAGACCTTGAAGCAGCACGGTTTTACGGTGTCGGCTATTGGTTCGCCCATCGGCAAAATTTCCATTACCGAGCCGTTCGAGCCACATATCGAACGCTTTGAACGCGCCCTGGAAGTGGCCGATTGGCTTGGTAGTTCCTACGTTCGTGTCTTTTCGTTTTTTATGCCACCTGCCGCGCCGGGCGAAGACCCTGCCAGCCTTTACCCAAAGTATCGGCCCGAAGTAATGCGGCGTATGAACCAGTTCGCCGATATTGTGATGCCCTATGGGATGATTTTGCTGCACGAAAACGAAAAGGGCATCTTTGGGGATACGCCCGAACGCTGCGCCGATATTTTGCACACAGTAGGTTCGACTAATCTGCGGGCTACTTTCGACCCGGCCAATTTTGTGCAATGCGGGGTCAAACCGTTTAGCGAGGCGTATCCGCTTCTGGCCGACCAAATTACTTATGTACATATCAAAGACGCTTTCTTTAGCGATGGCCGCGTGGTAGTGGCGGGTGAAGGCGAGGGCGAGGTGGCGGACGTGTTGCAGGCTTTATGGCAGCGCGGCTACCAGGGTTATCTTTCGCTCGAACCGCATCTGGCGGCGGCTGGCAAATTTAGCGGGTTTAGCGGCCCAGAGCTTTTTCATCAAGCGGCCCAGGCTTTGAAAAAACTCCTGGCTCAAATCGAAGTGAGTGCGGCTTGATGAACGAAGTTCAGACAATCGGTTTTGGTATCATCGGCTGCGGCGTAATCGCTCCCACTCACGCCGATGCAATCCGGGCCAACGAACCAAACGGGGCGGAGTTGGTGGCGGTTTATGATGTGGTGTTGGAGGCAGCCCAAAAGCTGGCTGCTCGTTATAATGTGGCTGCCTATAGCGACCTGACCGCGTTTCTGGCCCATCCTGGCCTGGACGTGGTAAACGTCTGTGTGCCGAGCGGACTGCATTCCCAGGTGGGTATAGCGGCGGCGCGGGCTGGCAAACATTTGATGATGGAGAAGCCGCTTGACATAACATTAGAAGCGGCTGACCAACTTATCCAGACCTGCCGGGAGCAAAGGGTTAAGCTGGCGGTGATTTCGCAACATCGTTTCAATCCAGCCATGCGTCAGTTGCGAACCGCCCTTGAAGCCGGGCGTTTTGGTGATTTGGTTTTGGGCGACGCAATCATCAAGTGGTATCGCACTCAGCAATATTATGATAGTGCGGGTTGGCGCGGTACCTACCGATTTGATGGCGGTGGGGCTTTGATGAACCAGGGCGTGCATTACATAGATTTGTTGCAGTGGACAATGGGAGCAGTCAAAAGTATTCGGGCCGTCACTCACACGCGCACCCATCAGATTGAAGTCGAAGATGTAGCCCTGGCGATTGTACAATTTGAAAACGGAGCTATCGGCATCATCGAAGGTTCGACCTCGGTTTATCCAGGGCTACCCGAACGGTTGGAAATTAGTGGGCGCGACGGAACGGTTATCCTGGAGGCGGGCCGCATTAAAACCTGGGAATTTCGGGACGAAAAAGGCGAGGCTGGAAATTATGGCGGCGTAGCCAAACCACCAAATGCCGAAAATAGCAGCGCAGTCACAGGTGCGGCAGACCCTGCGGCTATTTCGGGCGGAGGTCACGTTTTCCAGGTGAGCGATATTTTGGAAGCGATCCGCCAGCAGCGCGAACCAATTCTCAACGGCGTGGAGGCCCGCAAGCCCCTCGAAATAATTTTGGCGATATATCAATCGGCGCGGGAAAACCGTGAAATCTTCTTACCCCTGAAATAAATTTTACCAGAGCCATCCATTGACAGCAACCACACCCAGGGAGTACCCGCGCAATATTTCACAAATTTAGCTTTACAAATCTCTACCAGTAGATGTAACTGAGTTAGGAAAAGTCAAGAATAAATGTCGGTATGAGCGAAAAACCTATTGCTAAAAGCCTAAAAGTCGCAAAACACCAGCACTTTAGCAACAGATATTCACTCTACATCGCTTCCGCAACCCTACAAGCCGTGACAAATGCACTTGGCTGAATAGTTATCGCAGATTTAGCATAGCTGATGACCAAAAGGAGCGAAAATGGCGGACAAAATAGTTAATCAAATAGAAGCCCAAACCTCGCCCTTGATAAACGGTAACAGAGTCAGCTGAGAGTGGCGAAGCCAGGTTGCGCCGCAGCTAGTGGGAGATTTGAATAATTGGGCCTCGAATAGCACACCCCTGTCAATGACCCAGTTGAGGGCGGACAGTTGGGTTTGTGAGCTTGAGCTACCCCTTGACGCACATATCGAATATAGTTTCTTGCAAGCTGGGCAGCGTCTGTTAGACCCCACAACCCGCGTCATACCAACGACGGTATTTTGAACATAACAGCCGGCATAACTATCCGTCGTGGCGCAATGCGGTGTGCGCGGCCTCGAATATTTGTACGGCTCTGCTCTATATGTAGAACGTGGTTTTATTTTGGTCTAAAATGTGCTATCATTTTCTTCCATCCGTTAGTGTTGAAACCGGACTTTATTAAAAAGGGGAAACTGGAAAAGCTTATGTCTAGCAATATGTTGGTACTACAAGACCGCTCCAAATTATATATGTATCTGACTAGCCGCTTTAGCCTGGCTGAACTCAAAAATCTAGCTATGGACCTGGGAATTGATGCTAATCTCTTGCCGCATAACAACCGTGCTGATTTTGCTCGTGAGTTGATTGCTTATATCGAAAGTAGGGAGCAAATAACTGGTTTGATAAGTACAGCAGTTGATTATCGCCCTGATGCTGAGATTGCCCAACTCCTGCAACCGCCCCCAGCTTCCTTCGATTTTAGAGAACAACCAATTCCAATGCCAGCTTTTGTATCGTCAGAAGTAGAAGCTGCTCAAAGTCAGGCGACCACTAACCCTTTGCAGCGTAACCAGGTCTTTATCAGCTATAATCATAGGGATAAAAAAGCTTTTGAGCGATTGCAAACCATCTTGAAATTGAGACCTTCAATAAAGGAGGGAACATTAGTTATTTGGGACGATACTGTAATAAAACCCGGTGATAATTGGCGAGAGCAAATGGTGCAAGCTTTGGCTGCTTCCAAAGTAGTGGTATTGCTTATCAGTGCCGATTTCCTGGCCTCGGATTTTATTAACCCAAACGAATTACCCCCCTTGTTAAAAGCTGCCGAAAAGAAAGAGGTAGTTATGCTGCTAGTGTACGTCGAGCCTTGCTCCCTGCAAGGTACACCATTAGCGAACTTTCAATCGGTAAATAAACCTTCAGATTATTTATCCAGGCTCGATAAATATCAGCAAGACGAAGTATGGGTTAAAGTTGCAGAATTCATCGCCGAATTGGTAGCCTAATCCCACTGATTTGATACAAGCGTAAAAAACCGCATTTAACCAGCGTTTGCTCAAATAAGCAGAAAAGAGTTAGAACTATGCCTGAACGAAATCAGGTTTTCGTTAGCTACAGCCACAAAGATAAAAAAGCGAAAGAACGTCTCGAAGATTATTTGACCTACCACGTCACAAATGAAAACCTTAAAGTTTGGTTTGATACTGAAATAAAACCTGGTGACAAAACGAAGAAACTGGTCAACAGAAAATTGATAAGTTATTTTCTCAGCTTGAGGAAGCACATTCTGACATCAAGCTTAAATTTTCGCTATAGTCATAATGTTTCTAACCCTTTAATAAGCCCACACCTACCAAAACAAAATCTCTAGCAACAGATGCCTCGCCTCGCTCGGAATGTCAGGCTGAATAATTATCCTTAACCTTTCTTAACCTGGCTTAACCCAGACTTAACCCTAAGTAGCTGGCTTCTTAACTCCGAATGCCTATAATAAAGCTAGTCTGAAATCCTCAGCTTCAAAGAGTTAGCAAATAAATCGCTCGACCTGTTCCGATTGCAAAGGTGCTATTCAGGAGGAAACCGACATGAGAATGTCGTTCGGCACGGTAGTAGCTGGCGTAGTGCTGATAGTGATTACAGTCGTCTTTATGACGGTAGGTATTTCGACGCTCACTTTCCAGCCAGCCCCGTCCGATATTGCCCGCCCTTTAACCGACGCTGAAATCAAGGGCCGCGAAATTTATATGGGCAACGGCTGCGTCTATTGTCACACTCAATACGTGCGCCCCCAAGACTGGAACGCGGCTGGCGGCGGTAAAGCGGCCCGACCTGCCCAGGCTGGAGATTACGTTTTCCAAAAAACTATGCTGCTCGGCACCGAACGCACCGGGCCGGATTTGTCTCAGGAAGGCGGCGTACACCCTGACTCCTGGCATCGCGCCCACTTTGCCAACCCACGCTACGTCAGCCCCAACTCTATTATGCCCCAATTCTCGTATATTCAGGGCGAAGATTTGGATAATCTGATTGCCTATGTCCAGGGTTTGGGCGGCAAGGCGGCCAGTGTGCGCTATAATCAGATGCAGGACACCCAAAACCAGGTGTTGGCGGCCTGGAACAAAAGCTACGACGCGCATCTAGTTCAAATCAAAAGTATGGTTCCTCCAAGCTGGCAGGATACCAAAAGCGCGATGCCGCCTACCACGCGCAGCTTGATACACGGCAAGACCATTTTCCTGCAAAATTGTATCGGTTGTCACGGCCCAGACGGAAACGGGCGCGGCCCGGCTTCGCAATTTAATATGAAGCCCGACCCTGCCGACTTTACCCGGCCCGAATTGCAACTGGCGGGCAGCGACGGCCAGTATTACCAGTATTTATTGTTTGGCTTGCCCGGTACGGCGATGCCTGCCTGGGGGGATTATTTGACCGTCAACGATATTTGGGACGTGATCAACTTTTTGCGGACTATTCCGAAGGGTGGTCTCAAAGTTCCAGACGAAGCGTTGCAGCCGGGCTTGATGTTACAGTACGACAAAAAATACGGAGCGGCGGCGGGCGGTTATCAAGGGCCGCAACCCAGCGGGCCAGACCAGAAGCTGGACAATCCGTATTGCAGCCTGACTATCACGCCGACAGCCGACTGCAACCCGCCCGTGCCGACTAAGTAGAGACATGAGAACAGTCCATTGGCGGAGCAATGTCCCACAAGAAGGCAATCCATTGGCGGAGCAATGTCCCACAAAATGCAAGGCGAGGAATTTGTAGGAAGTGGCAGCGACCCGCAAGATTTACAAAAAGAATGACCTCCAGCCCGTTGTAGCCGTCTCAACTACCAGCAGCCTGGACGGTTTGCTCAAGTGGACGCTGATAGCCCTGGTGGTGTCGGCTCTGGCGGAAGTGCTAATCTGGCGGGCCTTCTCGCGCATCGGGGTCTTTATCCCGAAGGACGAGCCGAGACTGGCGGGTTTCAAGGCTTTTTACGAAGGTAGCGTCAAGGTTGGCGAGGTGCTGCGGAACTTCGCGGTTGTGTTGGCTTACGGCGCACTGGCTTTGCTGGTAATAAAATTGCGGCAAAGCGGAGTTTTGGGGTTTAGCCAGAGGGCCAGTACCAGCCGCGCTTTGACAATTGGTTTGGTCGCGACATTGCTGGTGTTTGGGCTTACCGCCGCGCTGTTGGGGTTAGTGGAAAGCAGCTTTGGGTCATTGGTGCTGCGGCTGGCAATGCTGGTAGCTTTTGGTAGTTTAGCCGTGTATTACTGGCAGCGCAATCAAGATTGGGTGCAGCGGCTTTTTATCGCTTTGCTGTTTGTCGGTTATCTGCTACCCAACACGGCCAAGATTTTGCACGATAGCGTTTTTTCGACTTTGGGTATCAACGGTTCGCAGTATGTCTATGAACCACTGATGGAGGCGGGCGAACTGGCTGTCCTGCTAAACGCCGTCCTGCTGTTTGTAATCTATACCCGACGAGGCAATGCGGGCGGCAGCTTACTCAAAGACCTGCGGCGACACTGGCAGGCATTGGTCGGGGCGGTTGTGTTGACAGGCGTATTCGTGGGCCTGACCTTCCTGACTGTCGCTGAGTCGTTTATCGTCCCGATACTGGCTCTGTACGTGTTGGGCTATGGGATGCATTGGCCTTTGGCGTTGTACGTAATTGGACTGTTTTTGCTGCTTTACACCCTTTTTTACTGCCTGGGCCAATCGCGCCGCGACCTCGTAATGCGGGCGGGTGCGTTGGGGCTGCTGCTGCTGTGGCTGGGTGGTTATAGTTTTAATATATCGGATCAATACTTGTTCGCCCTGGTCGGTTTGCTATTGCTGACCCGGCCCGAACTGACCCAATGGAACGGAATTGAGGGAGGCTAAGGAACGATGCCTGCAATTAGTGAGGAATATAGCGCAGCGCGTGGCTGGATTTATAGCGCGGTAGTGTGGCTGGCGGTGGCTACCAGCTTTGCTCTGCTGGCCGCGACGGAAATGGTACAACCCGACTTCCTGGGCGGCATTCCCTTCCTGGAGTTTGGTCGCTTGCGCCCGATTCACGTCAACACGGTTACGTTTTTCTGGCTTTCGATGGCAAACATCGGCTGCTTCTATTATATTGTGCCGAAACTGTGTGACCGTCCGGTGTGGAGCGAAACGTTGGGTCGGGTGGCGATGTGGCTATGGAACATCGTGGGTGTAATCGGTATCCTGACTATTATGGCCGGGTTGAGCCAGGCCCGCGAGTACGCCGAACTGATCTGGCCGCTAGATATTATGATTGTGGTGCTGCTGATCCTCAACGCCTTCAATTTGCTGATGACGATTTACCGCCGCCGCGAACGCAAACTCTACGTCAGCTTGTGGTATATCATCGGTGCGATTGTGTGGCTGCCGATTGTGTATGCGATTGGCAACGTCATCTGGTCGCCCGTCGCGGGTGGTCTCAACCCCTTTAGCGGTTCGTTGCAGGGCATCAACGACGCGACCTGGAACTGGTTTTACGGTCACAATATCTTGGGCTTGTGGTTTACGCCCGGCGGGGTAGCTATCGTCTATTATCTTGTGCCGGTCATCACCCGCACCCCAATTTATAGCCACGTGCTGTCACTGGTGGGTTTCTGGAGCTTGAGTATGTTTTATACGATGGTGGGGCAGCACCACTTACTTTCCACGCCTACGCCTGGCTATCTCAAAACTATTGCGACGGTTGGCTCAATCGCCCTGTTCATCCCGGTGCTAACCTTCCTGACCAACGTCTGGATGACGATGCGTGGCAATTGGGGTCGTCTTTATGCGAGTTTGCCTTTAAAATTTGCCATTACAGGGACAGTCTTTTATTTCGTGACCTGTATCCAGGGGCCGTTTCAGGCTGTCCAAAGTTTCAACCGCCTCATCCACTTTACCAACTGGATTGTCGGCCACGCCCATCTAGCCCTGCTCGGCACTATGACCTTGTGGGCGATGGCTGGTATCTACTATATTATTC
Source organism: Chloroflexia bacterium (assembly GCA_038207455.1). Classification (GTDB taxonomy): domain Bacteria; phylum Chloroflexota; class Chloroflexia; order Chloroheliales; family Chloroheliaceae; genus JBBQZT01. The sequence continues at coordinate 15,069 of JBBQZT010000095.1, read as the reverse complement.
CGGTCACGCTCAAGCGGCGCATCTACAGCCCAGCGTTGGGCGAGGCGCAGTTCTGGCTGGTGGTGAGCGGCTTCTTGCTGATTATGATTAGCTTGCAGGTGGCGGGGCTGATTCAAGGGGCGGCCTGGCTGACCGGGGAAACCGTCTATAAGACGCTGCCAGACCTCAAGCCTTTCTTTGTAGTGCGGGCGGTGGGCGGCTCGATGGTGGTAGTTGGGGCGTACATCCAGGCGTACAACATTTACAAAACCGTGCGAAGCGGGCAACGCATCGAGTCGTTTATGCAATCGGCCCCGGCGGAAGTTGGAAGCTAAAGAGCTATCAGCCGTCAGTTATCAGTTAGCAGCCAGGGGAGCAGAGCCACAAGGTTTTAGGTTGTCGAGTAATCCTTTCACTTAGCTAAACCTGTAGGGGTTTTGTCATTCTGAACGCAGTGAAGAATCTATTGCTAAGAGTTCGTGCTTACCAAGAACCAAAACCGAAGCAACAGACCCTTCACTGCGTTCAGGGTGACAATTAAGAAGCCTGAAGCTGCTCTAGGCCCGAATAGGAGATAACAGTTATGTCGCAAGAACCGCGAGAAGTCAGACCTTTTGAGGAAAAAGGCGTGCCGATTACGGCAGGTGGGGCGCAGGAATATCGCAGACAGGCCGAAGCGGGTATCCCCAAACGGCGGCAGGCTTTGAATGTCGAACGCATTTTGGTCGTACTGATTCTGTTGTTCGCGGTGGCGGTGTTTGGCTTGCTAATATATGACGCGGTTATTTCAGTCAACACGGCGACCAGCGCGATGCCCGTCGTAGCCCCAACCGCCAAGTAAAACGCAGGGCTAAGGAGAAGCCAGATGAGGATGTCCTTTGGCACAGTGGTAGCCGGAGTGGTGTTGATTGTGATAACGGTGGTCTTTATGACCGTCGGTATCTCCACGCTCACTTTCCAGCCCCCGCCGTCAGATATAGCCCGCCCGATGAGTGATGCTGAAATCAAGGGCCGCGAGATTTATATGGGCAACGGCTGCGTCTATTGCCACACCCAATATGTGCGCCCCCAAGACTGGAACGCGGCTGGTGGCGGCAAAGCGGCTCGCCCAGCTCAAGCGGGGGATTACGTCTTTCAGAAAACTATGCTGCTAGGGACGGAACGCACCGGCCCGGACTTGTCACAGGAAGGCGGTGTGCATCCCGACGACTGGCACGTGGCCCATTTTCAGAACCCGCGCTATGTCAACCCGAACTCGATTATGCCGCAATTTTCCTATATTACTGGCGTAGATGCGGCTGGCAAACTCATTCCAAACTCTGACCTGGCAAACCTGATTACTTATGTCCAAAGCCTGGGTCAGAAAGCCGCCGATGTCCGCTCAGGAGTACAGGCCGACGAAAAGAAAAATATCCTTGCGAGTTTGAACGGCAAAAGTGGCGAACCCAACGTGGGCTATGACGATAAGCATCTGGCCTATCTAAAGCAGCAAGTCCCGCCAAGTTGGGTAGATTTACGTAGCGCGATGCCTCCTACCAACCGCAGTCTGACGCACGGACGGCAAATCTATCTGCAAAACTGTATTGGTTGTCACGGCTTAGATGGCAACGGCAAAGGGCCATCGGCGCAGTACCTGAATCCTAAACCGTTTAACTTTACGGACGGCGCGGCCCAGGCCAAAGCCAGCGAGGGCCAGATGTACGAGTTTCTGCTGTTCGGTCTGCCCGGTAGCGCGATGCCTGCTTTTGGCGATTATCTGACCGTCAACGATATTTGGGACGTAATCAATTTCGTGCGTACCATTCCAAACAACGGCCTCAAAGTTGTTAACGATAAGCTGTTGTATAATCTGCAAATCGGCTCGGACGGCAAGTATCCGGGTATCGGCCCGCAACCAAGCTGCTTTGACCAGAACGCCGAGGGTTACACCATTTACGGCCCGCCGAAAGGCTATAACTACTCGCAAACCAACCCGACGGGAACGGCTAAACCCACGTCGTCTGGTTTGAGTCAGGCAACCGTCCAACCGCCCACCGATACGCCGTTGCCGCCGCCACAACCAACGTTGGCAGTTCCACCCAACGGAGTGCCGCAGTGCCAGCCTATCCCGACTCCGGTAGATGGGCCGAAGGGTTCGTATCAAGCGGGAACGTAGAGGAGCAGTCAGCTATTAGCTATCAGAGGGTAATTTGTAGGACGCGCAGCGGCTCCTTCAGCCGATGTTTCCGGTTTTAACTGATAACTGACGGCTGACCACTGATGGCTAACCAGTGATAGCTATTTCGAGGAAATACAATGAAATCGAAGCGCAAAATTTTAGGTGTAATCGTGAGTGTGCTGCTGCTGGGCGTGCTTTTCGCCCCGACAGCCCTGGCGCACGATGGCGTGGGTGGGGACGAATACGCCGCCGCCGATATTATGTTGGTGGCTGCTCTGCTTTTCTTTGTGGCGGGCGCGTTCGGCATCATTTGGGCTATTAACAACGGAGAGTTCAAGCACCCCGAAGACACCAAACGCCGAATGTTGGAACTGGCAACCATTGACGAGGACGGTAACGATGTCGAAATGTACACCAACATCGAGGAACAGTATTTTGAGGATTACGCGCTGCCGAACCTCACCCAAGATTACGCCCCTGAACCGGAGCGCGAACCCAAACCCGAACCAGAAAAAGTAGGAGTCTAAGATGAGCCATTTAGCAATCGGGTGGGAAACCCAAACGGTTAATATCCCGCCCTGGCAAGAGAATTACTTTATTGATGCCATCAGCGTGGGGACGTTTATCTTTTTGATTGCTGGTATCTGGCTGTGGTCGTGGAGCGGGCGGAGCAAGCGGGAGAAGAAAGTGCCGTTTGAACGTACCGCCGAAGATTTTGCTGGGACGATACAGGCAGCTTACGGGCAGATTCCCAACTTTTTAATCCTGATTTATGCTGCTGTAATTATCGCGGTGGTGGGCTATATCATCGTCTCGATTATGAGCGGAGTGCAGTATTAAAATCATACCATTATATATCGGCAGGCGGCGCGTCCCCGCGCCCGCGCCTTCCGCACTTCACATCTGGGCGGGCGCGGGGACGCGCCTGCCACAAAAAGAAATGGTATTAAGAGAGGTCAAGCCAAAATGGAACGCATACCTGAGATTCCGGCAGTAGAAGAAATTAAGAATAATAACCTCAAGCTCATCGGTGAATTGAGCCGCGATGCCGAATTAGAAGCGTTGGACGCGACGGACACCAGTGCCGAAGGGCTGCCTTTGATGCTACTTTTGATTATTGGGGTGGCTCTGGCGGCGGGTATAATGATGTTTATCATCTTTTTGGGTGTCGGTGAAGCGACGGTCACGAACACGTTGGGCAACCATTTTATGAGATAAGGAGCTACTAAGATGGCTTTTGTACGCACGGTTACGTTTACCCTGCCCCGCGAGGATGCTAACGAAATCCGGCCCGGTGGCCCGGTTTATAACAGTTTGGTGGGCGGCTCCAAATATATCGCCCAGTTCGCGCCCGGTCTGATTCAAACCGGAATGTGGCGTGGGGTCGGCACGGGTGGCGACATTCTTTTCACCATGTTTACCGAGTGGTCTTCGCTTGCAGAGTTACAGGTTTATGCCAACCAGACCACTATCAAAGAAATCGAAACGCTGTTAAAGGGGACTGCCCCGGTTACAGTCAATGTGTATGAAGTTATAGGGTAAAAGTTAGAAGTTGTCAGTGGTCAGTTATTGGCGCACCGCTGGGTAATGAACTTCTACAAATAAAATCGGTATGGTAACGCCAACGGTTGAAACCGTCGTCTATCCACACCAAACACGTTAAAACGTGTTATTAGTACGGTTCGGCAACCTGATTTATCAGGTTTGGGTGAATAGACGACGGTTTCAACCGTTGGCGATAACGGATTAGTTTGTAAAAATTCATTACCCAGCGGCGTTCTGCATCGGCGATACTTTAATTATTAAGCTTCATAATTTATTGGCTTTTACTGACAACTGCTAACTGATGACTGACAACTAAGGTAAATCTATGGAAGTAAAAAATCGGCCTTCTATACAGGCAGGCCAAAAACCCGCAAGCAAGGCGGTTGAGCCGGAAGCTCTGAGCGGCGATAACCGTTTCGTGGTGCAGCCCAAACCCATCTTAACCCGCCATACCCACACCCGTAAGCCCACCAAATTGGTTTTGATTGGAGTCTTTTTCCAAAAGTTTGGTTTTGTGGCGACGGGGACGATGTTTGTCGTAATGATTTTTTTCACGGCGATTATGACCTGGGTGGCCTGGAACGAGCCGCACCTTGCCCCTAGCGTGGTGGATACTGTTTTGCACCAGGATACAGTTTATATCAAGTACGATGATGAGAACATTTATCACGAATTGGCCCGCATTACGGAGACGGCCCAACTTGACCCCGCCGAAGTAACCCAAATCCCGATTGATCGCCCTTTTCAGATTATGGTGACTGGCAAACGTTTAACGCTGCCTGACGACTACCACGTAACCTTGTTGGGACAGGGGTTGAACAATACGCCCCTGCTCGTAGGCGACTTAGACCGCAAGGTGAGCGTTCCCAAAGGTGAAAACTTCCAATTGATGACTATTTTCCCGACTTCGGGCATCTGGAAACCGGGTCGCTATGAACTAAATTTCCCGGACGCGGCCAATATGTTTGGTGGGCAGTTCTACGCCTATTTCACGGTGATTGAGCCGGGCAAGCCAATCAAATAACGGCGAGCGATATAGTTTGTCACCCTGAACGCAGGCTCTGCGGAGTGAAGGGTCTGTAGCTAAGGATTTGTCCTTCAGTGGCTCATGAGTTTTCAGCAACAGATTCTTCCGGGTACCCCCTGGGTGGCAAAGCCTCCGCTCAGAATGACAAATGAGCGATACAAACAGGTATATCTAACAATGAACTTTTTGGCAAAAAATAAAAAAATATCGGCGATACTGCTGGCGATGCTGCTGGCGATAGTCGGGTTTGCACCTCTGGCACTGGCCGACAGCGATAGGGTGGTGGACGCGCCGCGTACCCAAACCGCCGCTAATGGCCTGGTGGTAACTTTGGTTTCACCGGACGAAAACGGCCCGATAGCCGACCAGAACACCCAGGTGCTTTTCCGAGTAGCCGATAAAAACGGGCAACCCGTTAATGGTTTGCATTTGACTTTTTTAGGTGTGCGCGATTATAGCGGGCAGGTGGACAAAGAGCATAACGGCCCGCGCGACCCCAACGTAGGGCCATACGAATTGAAGGTTACGGACAAAGCGGGCGAGTACGCTGCAATGGGTTTGTTCCACAACGTCGGTCACTGGTATTTTCAGCTGACGGGCCAAAGTTTGGGCAACCAGACCCTTACTTTCCAGCAGCGCGTCCAGGCTAATCCTGCTGATAACGGTGGTATCCGGCTCGATTGGATTGTGTGGCCCAGCGTTTTGCTAATCGTGGTAGCCACGCTTTTGGTGGTTGGCACGCGGGGCGAGAAAATACCCGTCCCTGCCGAGATTGATGATGTGGTTACACCTATCGCGGCAGACACCGACGCTCCCCAGCTGGCCCTGGCCGGGAAAGCCAAAAATGGAGGTAAGTAGTGGCGGTTAGCACTTTGAACCAAAAGGTTGCCAATAGCAGACTTAATGGCGACTACGATTATAAAAGAGACGACGACCTCCTGATAAAGTTTGTGCTGGCCCAGGCTCTTGCCTTAGCGATTGCAGCTATACACGGCACTTTCCAACGCATCCCGCCAATTGCCGACTGGCTGCGCGATGCGGATTACGGGGGCCATCTTTTTACCAACTTGGGGCTGACCCATATCAACGTGGTGGGTGGCGGCACGATTGCGATTGCCGGGATTACCTACTATGTGCTGCCGCGTGTGATGCAACGCCCCATCTACAGCCGCACTATGTCCAACATTTCGTTCTGGCTGACCGTCTTTGGCGTTTTTGGCTTTTATTGCGTGTTGATACCGATTGGCGTAGTCGAAGGTTCGCTGGTGCATCAAGGGATGACCTACGAACAGGCCAAACAGATGGTCGGCCCCTGGCATTCCGCCCCTGAAGCCGTAACCGCTTCGATTATGGGGACGGGCTACTGGATTTTCGTTACCAACATCGTCGTGACTATTTTCCGAGGTCGCAAAGACGCAAAAACGGGCGAACGCTTTATCGCCAAGTTTTTTGTAGTGTCCGTTGTAGCCCTGTTGTTGGGGACGTTGCAAGGGGTTTATCAGGTGTTACCCTGGTCGCTGGACTGGCTGTATAAGACGGGCGCGGCGGGCCAGTTGATTGACCCCATTTCCCACGCGCACATGAACCTGGTCGGCGGGGTGGTTTTTGCCTTTATGGGCTTTGTCTATTACTTCCTGCCGCGCATTCTGCGCCGCCCTATGCACAGCAATCGGCTGGCTAACGTTTCGTTCTGGTTTTTGTTCACGGGTGTGTTTGCGTTCTGGCTGTCCAACATTATCTTGGGTTTTACCGAAGGTGATATGGTGATTAGCCAGGGCATTACCCCGCTCGAAGCCCGCCATCAACTCGGTATCGCTCATAGTTTGCCGCTGGCTCTGGCCGGGATGACGATGGGGATAGGTTTCTGGACGTTTATTGCTAATGTATTGCTGACGCTTCGCAAAGGCTTTGGCAACCGCGTCGAAAAATACGTAGCCGTCTTCATCGGTATTTCGACTTTCTGCCTGTTTATCAGCACGTCGCAGGGGATGTTACAGGTTTTGCCTAGCACCTACCAATGGCTGGCCGATACGCGCGAAGCGGGCGAACTAATTACACCCTGGGCGCACGCGCAGATGAACATTATCGGGGTGGTAACGCTGACCTTGATGGCTCTCGGCACCTATGTGATGCCTCGTATCAGCCATCGTCCGCTCTTTAGCCACAAGCTGGCGGTTTGGTCAATGGCTACGATAGTGGTTAGCGTGTTCGGGCTTTACATAACTTTCTTGGTGTTGGGTTTGACCGAAGGCCAGTACGTCATCAAAGGGTACAGTTATGCCCAGGCTCGGCAAATTGTTACGGGCGGTTGGCACGACTGGATTTTGACTTTTTGGTACGCGGTGATCGGCGCGGCGTATTTCGGCTACACCTACAATATGTTCAAGACCGTCGGAGCTACCAGACTGGCTCGTTATACGGGGGATTTTGGACGGGGCTGGAGTGCCACCTGGAACTATCTGTTGGCGATAAACGTGCCGTCCGCTTCGATAGAACAGGCCCGACGCGAAGCCCTCAAACGTCCGGCTGTCAATCCTAAAGCAATCAGCCAAAATGCTGCTACCTATGTAGCCGATAGTGGTCAGGCGGTGGTGCTAGCCGATACTGTCGCATTGGTCAGCCCGAATGCTGGGGCTGCCGATAGTGGCGCGGCGGATAGTGGTGCGCTTCCAGACCCAGCCCTGCCCAGCTTCCAAAGTAGCAACCGCCAGCAGTCCGGCTACGTCACGCCGTTGCGGGTGATTTTGGGCCAAAGTCTGGTAAGCATCTGGCTGGTCGAAGCGGTTTTGGGCTACGTCGGCTTCCTGGGTGCTGGTTGGTTCAAGAGCCGCCGTCCGGCAATGGCGATGCTGTTCTTCGTGACATGGGTAGCGGTCTTCTGGATATGCACCTGGGCCGTTTTGACCCTGATTGCGCCGGAATATCTACCCGTCTTCATTGTCAGCTATGTCGTCTTGCCGCAGCTATCGGGTATGTGGGCCGCCCGTTCATATCGCAGCCGCGTCGCCAAACTGCGCCAGGAAATCGCCGCCAGCCTCCAGGGTCAGGTAGCAGGCGAAATCAAAAGCGGCGCGAAGATAGGTCAGTAAGCAACCCATCGTCTATTCACCTCAAACCTGATAAATCGGGTTATAACGATACGTTTCAAAGTGCTTGGTGTGCTTAGACGATGGATTTAAGGCTTGATTTTCAAAGTAAATTATTTTACGCCACACCGTTTTATCTGTATCTAGTACCTGTTGATACCTAACTACTCAGAAAAGCCAGTACATCGCGGTTGTATTCCACGGCCTTCTCGACAATCGGGATGTGTCCGGTATTGGGGTACATCACCAGTTTCGCACCCTCGATGTGTTGGGCTAAATACTGGCCGTTTTGAGGGGGTACAAGCGGGTCAGCGTCACCGTGTACTACCAGCGTCGGGCTGGCAATCTGGCTTAGACGTTTGGAGGCATCGTGACCAGCGCAAGCTTGCAGCTGGCGGTAATAACCTTCTACCTTTTGGGGTTTGTAGCGGGCAATATCTGCCACGTGCTCCATCTCCTCAGCATGGCTTTGAGCGTAGCCCGGCCCCATAATATGGGTATAAGTACGTTTGGCGAGTTCTCCCAGGTCGGTGCCCGCAGAGCGTTGTAGCAACATCGCCTGTATTTCTGGGCCTGCCGCTACGTGGGGGGAGCCACCTGCCGAAGTCGCGGTCAACACCAATTTGTCCACCAACGCGGGGTAACGCAGGGCTAGTTCGAGCGCAACAAAACCGCCCATCGAAATTCCAATCACATGAGCCTTTGAAATGCCCAAAGTCACCAACACCGTAGCCGCGTCCTCAGCCTGGTCTTTTATGGCGTAAGGTTCGGTAACGTAATCGCTATCGCCAGTATCGCGGTGGTCAAGAGCGATGGTGCGGTAATATTTGCCGAACTCATCGAGTTGTTTGTACCAACCGAGCCTTTTGGAGCCTAGCCCGGTCAGCAACAAAACCGTGCCTTTAGGGTTGGACGGGCTGACCTCATCATACGCCAGCTTGCGTTCATCAACCATTACTGTTGAGGGTGCTTTCACTTGCAACATCGCAAATCCTTCCGTAGTTAGCAGTTGACAGCCGTCAGTTTTCAGTTAATGCCAAATCCTGTACTGTTTTAGTTTTCGCTCATAACCTCTGACTGACGACTATGTACACCAAATTGTGTCAAGGTCGGCCCGCCGAGTTGCGACAGTCCAATGCTAATGCAATCTGGTGTAGGTTTTTATTGACAACTAATAACAGATGGCTGATAACTTTAATCTAGCCGTTCGATAATTGTGCCGTTCGCCATACCGCCGCCTTCGCACATAGTTTGTAAGCCGTAGCGTCCGCCACTGCGTTCTAGTTCGTAAAGCAAATCCACCATCAAACGTGCGCCACTGGCTCCTAGCGGATGTCCGAGCGCGACTGCTCCACCGTTGACGTTGACCCGGCTCATATCTGGCCCGATTTCCTTTTCCCAGGCCAATACTACGCTGGCAAAAGCTTCGTTTATTTCCACCCGATCAATCTGATCAATGGTCAAACCAGCGCGGCTCAAAACTTTGCGGGTAGCTGGAATAGGCGCGGTCAACATAAAAATCGGGTCTTCGCCCGCCAGGGAAAAGGCCACAAAGCGGGCGCGTGGTTTAAGGCCCAACCCTTCGGCTACACTGCGCTCCATAATCAGCAGAGCCGCCGCCCCGTCGCTAATCTGGCTCGAATTGCCAGCCGTAATCATTCCATCCGGTTTGAAAGCGGGTTTGAGCGAAGCGAGTTTTTCCAGCGTGGTTTCAGGCCGGATACCCTCATCCTGGGTAAATTCTGCACTGCTGCCATCTTCGTTTTTGATGGGAACAGCAATAAGTTGTTTGGAAGTGCGACCTTCGCTGACAGCTTGAGCAGCGCGACGATGACTTTGCAAGCTAAATTCGTCCAACTCCTGGCGGCTGATGCCCCATTTGTTGGCAATCAATTCAGCACTGATGCCCTGATTGACCAGGCCGTTGTCATAACGACGCAGCATCTGGCTACCAAACGGTTTGCCCGGCCCGTTTTGAGAAGTCGAACCCATCGGTACGCGCGTCATATTTTCGACACCACAGGCAATCACCACGTCATACGCTCCGCTTATCACGCCTTGCGCCGCGAAATGGGCGGCTTGCTGGCTCGAACCGCATTGGCGGTCAACGGTAGTACCTGGCACGCTTTCGGGAAAACCAGCCGCCAAAGCCGCGTTGCGACCCACGTTCAGGCTTTGTTCACCCACCTGACTGACGCAGCCCGCTATTACATCTTCTATAATTTCCGGCGCGATGCCCGCTTTTTGCACCAGGGCGGCCAGGGTAAAACCCAACAAATCTACCGGATGCCAATCTTTGAGCTTGCCATTGCGTCGCCCCACCGGAGTTCGTACCGCTTCGACAATCACCGCTTCTCTATTTGCCACTTTTTGTTTCCTCCTCGAAACCACTTTAATATTATTGGGATCAATTTTGCGCTTTATGCGTTACAATTATTATAAGCTATGAAAAGGTTTGTGGCAAAAAATGTACGTTTTCGGGTCAGGGGAAGTGCAAAGGCGGGTATTTGTAGGATATTGCTCCGCCAATAGATATTTCTATACAATCCATTGACGGAGCAATATCCCACAAATTTAGTTAGTTCTTATCGGTCAGGTCGTTGCTACCGATAACGGTTGGGCCAGCAAGGGGTGTGGTAGTGGTCAGGGCGTGAGTGCCGTTGCCATTACTTTTGCCGTTTCCGTTGCTGTTACCGTCAGCCATCGCTGCATTGAGAGCCGGGATTTGCTTCATTAAGTCAGCAATTTTAAGCCCGGTCAGGCTTTCCAACAGAGCCGGAGCTTGGGCCACCACACGGGTCAAATCGCCCGTTAGCTGGCTGGCCCCGATACCACCTTTGCCATTGCCGTCGCCCGTGCTGACAATCGTAATCTTGTCAATCTTGCTCAACGGTTCGCCCAGTGATTTGACCAGACCAGGAATATCGCCCAGCATCTTATCCAAAATAGCGGCCTGATTATAATTCTGGTACGCGGCAGCTTTTTGTGTCATCGCCCCAGCTTCGGCCTCACCTTTAGCCTTGATAATTTCAGCATCGGCTAAACCTTGTATCTTGGTGGCAAACGCCTGGCTTTCACCCTTGAAGCGGATAACATCGGCCTCGGCCTGGCCTTGCAACTTGAGAGCTTCGGATTGACCTGTCGCCTCCAACATTTTGCGCTGGCGTTCGGCCTCGGCCAATGTCTCGATCTGCCTTTTTTGAACCTCGGCTGGCTTCAACACCGTCGCAATCAATTCTTTTTCGCGGCGGCTAATTTCGGCCTCCTGCACCTTCGTTTCTTCTTCTTTGCGAATGCGGTCAATCTTAACTTTTTCGGCCACTACTTGCTGATCCATAACGGCGGTCTGGATGTCGTAGGCTTTGTCTGCACTGGCTTTTTGCTTCTGGACAACGGCCAGATATTCGGCTCGTTTCAGTTCCAGGTCGCGGCTGGCTTCAGCTTGACGTGCCTGGGAAGCGTTTTCGGCAATCACTCGCTCCTGGTCAGCCGCAGAACGGGCGACAGAAGCTTCGCGCAAAGTTTCGGCCTGCCTGATGGCGGTATCACGGTCAGCCTCAGCCTTCGCAATATCAGCTTCCTTGCGAATACGGGCGATTTCGGGTTTCCCCATGTTCAAAATATACTCGTTTTTGTCGCGCACTTCCTTGATAGTAAACGACACCACTTCCAGACCCATTTTGCTCAAGTCGTCGGTGCTGATGGCCCGCATCCGGTCTCCCACCATCTCTGGCTCTTTGACTATTTGCTCAACGGTCAACTGGCCGATGATACCGCGCAAGTGACCTTCCATCACCAGCCGGATCAAGTCCTGGCGTTCGTCAGGAGTTTTGTTTAGCAACTGCTCGGCGGCGGTGCGAATACTCGCTGCGTCATTGCGTACCTTGATTTGGGCAACGGCTTCGACGGTCACAGCTACACCCTGTCGAGTATATAAATCCTGCTGCGGGGCGACATCAAAGCTCATCAGTTCGAGAGTGAGTTCGCGGGCCGACTGCACAAACGGCCACACCATCGTGCCGCTTCCGGTGTGGACGCGAGTACCGCCCCGCCCATAGACAATCAACGCTTGGTTTGGGCCGACTTTGCGATATAGGCCCACCACCATCCATAGAACCAATAGCAGTACCGCGACTGCTCCTACGATAATAAATTCGATGCCATTCATAAATTCAATAGCCTCCTATTACAACTACAACGTCTTATTACAAGGCCCATTTTTCGGCCCCGGCATCGGTCAAGAGTCTGTCGAGGTCGTCCACGAAAACAATCCCACCTTCGTACTTCAAAATCACTACTTTGCTATCTTTGGGGAAAGGCCGCCCGTCCAGGCTACGGGCCGGGGCTGCCCGTCTCGCTCCGTCTTTGAGATAAATTACTTCGCCTATACCTTGCTCGAAAATCGGACTGCTAACCCGTGCCACCATACCATCTAGCCTATCATCGGCAGCAGACATCGGGGCGGAGTCGGATGGCAGCAAAACCTTCAGCAAAAACAGCAGCACCAACCCATATCCTAATATCCCCAATACCATTGCGGGTAACAAGCTCCACGCTCCGGTCATTCCGAACCACGAAACAGCGTAGCCAGTTGCTCCAAACCAGGTTACAAAAACCACTAAGGCACTCAGGTTTAGATAATTGAAAATCGGGAATGAATGCGATGTAGCTGCGTCGGTGCTAATAGTCTGGCCCGAACTGGTATGTTGCAAACCAGGCTGTGTATGCAATTGACTGGCCGTGTGCGTGAGGCTATGTCCAACTGGAGTATGGCCCAGGTGCATTCCTAAATGGCCCAGCCCACCCAACAAAAAAGTGGCGACGGTGAATACCAGTCCAAAAATAAAACAACCTAGATAAATATTACTTAGCCAGTCCATAATTTTCTAATCCTCTCCTGAAAAATCCTTTTCACCCTAAATTTACGTAAACCGCTTATGCAAAGTTTCAGCTTTTGTGATTTTGTTAGAAAGGCGTTAGAAAAGCGGATTTAGAGCAAGCGGATTTAGGTTATTAGCGTAACAACCGGGCAAATTCAAGCGTTTCATTTAACGTGACAAACGCGCATTCAAAACTTACACGATAGCGAAAAGGCGAAAGGTAAAGGAAGAATATGCAACGAATAAAGCCGTCCGTAGTGATATTGGTGGTGGCGTTGGGCCTGGGTTGGTGCGCCGACTTTTTGTTTTATGACAAAAATATTGGCGTATCGGTATTAATTTTCGTGCTGCTGGTTTTGGCAGCTTTGTTTGGCCTGAGCCGTTTGGAGAAAGTGAAGCTTGCGCCGCGCAACTGGTGGCTAATTATCCCTCTTTTGTTTTTTTCAACTATGCTTTTGGTGCGGGCCAACGCTACTCTAACTTTTTTCAATCTGGTAGCTATCTTTGCGCTGCTGGGCCTGCTAATCTTCTTTTATGCTGCCGGGCGCATCGAGCGTCTGACCTTGCTGGATTATCCGGTGGTTTTCGCTGTTACAACTAAGCAGATGCTGACCCAGGCCGCCCCGCTTGTCACGGCGGAACTCCAAATAGCCCTCACTCAACGGGCGCGGCTAAGACCCCTGCTACGGGTAGTGCGCGGACTGGTTTTTGCCGTGCCGGTGCTGGCCGTCTTTACCGTTTTGCTGGCATCGGCAGACACGGTTTTTGCCAAATATGTGGGCGATGTAGCCCAAATGAAGTTTTTCAACAGCCTGCCCGATACTATTTTTCAAATCTTGCTAGTGTTGGCAGTGGGCTGGTTAACTGCCGGGAGTCTTGTTTTTAGCTATAGTCGCCAGCAAGGTTCGGAGAGCGGCAACGGACGGACGGCAGTGCCGGGCATCTTGTCGCTACACGGTCGGGTGGGTTTTGTGGAAGCAGCGACAATTCTGTTTCTGGTGGATTTGCTGTTCGTATTCTTCGCCTGGATACAGTTTACCTACCTGTTTACAGGTAAAGCGGCCCGCACTATGAATTACGAAGTTTATCGGGATTATGTGCGGACGGGTTTTGGACAACTGTTAGTGGCGGCAGCCTTGACTATGTTTCTGATTCTGGGGCTGCACTGGATGTCCAAACTGGCTACGCCCCGTGAAAAGCTCGGTTTTAATTTGCTAAGTACACTCATGATTGGCCTGGCTTTCGTGATGTTGCTTTCGGCTTTTGAGCGGGCAGTAACATGGGAAAATGTTCAATTTTATATCAATACCGACACACGGTTGTATATACGGGCTTTTATGGTCTGGTTGGCTCTGACTTTCTTGTGGTTGGGTATAACTTTGTGGCGCAAACCGGAGCGTTTCGCCATCGGCTTCTTGATAGCAATTTTGGGCTGGCTGGTAACGGTCAACGTGATGAACCCGGACGAAGACGTGGCCCGCTACAATTTAACCCATTATCAGCAAAGCGAGCCTGACCTTTCGACGCGCTACCTGTATCTGTTGTCGGACGATGCCTTACCGGTGTTAGTGGATAGTTTGACCAAGACAACTGGCGCGGTACAAACCAATATTCGGCACGAACTTTCGTACCGTCTTTTCGTGATGGAAAATGACCCCAGGCGGCAAAATTGGCAGTCGTTCAATGTGGCCCACGCCCAGGCTTACGATATGTTGGAACGACTTAAAGCCACCGGCCAGATTCAATGATTACTTCGCCGCCTAAAGGGGCGCGGCTTTCAGGGGCAAACTCACCGCTTGTAATAGGCCCGAAGCAAAGCAAAACGAAATCAGCAGCATTCACCAATTACAAACTTGCTGGAAGTGTCATTCCAGTTAGTTTGTTAATACAAGGTAGGCAGATTTACGTATTTGAGTCGCCTAGTAACGGGCCGAGTCATCGCCTCATTAACACCGAGTAAGCCGCGCACGTTTTCGAATAAAAAGCCTTTAGGGTTAAGCTGCTCAAATATACGAATAGTATTCAAAAAGCTGTCCACTTGGGCCTTCTAAACCCGCCCCGATGCCAATACGACGGCCCGATGCAGAATAGGTTTGGCACGGTGGGCCGCCTATAATGAAATCTATACGAGGTAGGTTAAGCTTATTAACGTCGAAGGTACTAATATCTTGATTAAAGATACGGCAAGTAGCAGCAAGATATATAGAGTACCGAATGTCAAGACAGAAAATGGCCCAATTTAAGGTGGATCGCTTTGTTCTACTTTCTTTACCCTGTCCGCCGAAGAAGCTCCGGCTGGCCGGAAGCTGGAGCGGGCGATGGCAAGGCCGCAGCCGCCCCAGCTAACCCGTATTTTTGGCACTGGCAGCCGCAAAAACTACCGCTGGAGTTTGA
>JBBQZT010000094.1:0-22674 GCA_038207455.1 Chloroflexia bacterium | reverse complement strand
AGGCTTGGGTCTCACGTAAAGGCTACATCTGATCTTATTTTTCAAACAAGTGGCGGTGGGGGCCATGTCTGAAAACCTAATTTACCCTGGCTATCGTGAGGGTGTTGCCGCTCTCAAAAATGTGTAAAGTCGAGCTTAGAGCGTGTCTAATAATGTCACGGCCCGCAGGGTTCTGAGCGGAGGCTCTGGCGAAGCGCGTAGCGAAGAATCTGTTTTGAGTTCAAACCAACAGACCCTTCACTGCGTTCAGGGTGACAATACCCAATTATTAGATACGCTCTTAGTTTTTACCGTTATATCCATAGTCGTTTAACCCAATCCGAGGAGGTAGCACCATTGGCTACTCTGATAAAAACACGCGCTCTTGAATTAAATCTAAGCGGGAGTTGGGCGGCTTGTTAGCTCTCCACGCCTTTTTGAGATGATACATTTTTTGCCCGGCCTGGGCGACCCTTTACTGACCGTAGCCGTACCGATTACCGACATCCAAAACAATTTCGTGGGCGCGATTATGGCCGAAATCAACTTTAAGGATTTCCTGCAATCTACTTTCAATACTCATCGCTCCTCATCTAGCTTGCTAACTATTTGTGCGATGGGTGGCACGATTGTGGGTAGTTCACAACCCGCCCTGGCGCAACAACTTACCTACAACCAAAAATGTGGGCCAGTGCCAAAAGCCAGTCGGCCACCACCGATATGATTAAAGCCAACAACCAGGAATACCTGACCAGCTATAGCCCGATACCCGGCTTGTCCGGCTGGGGCGTGATAGTATCGCAAAGCAGCGACCAGGCGTTCGCTATCATTGATCAGTTAGAAATGCCTGCGCTGCTGGCTATTTTGGTAGCCATTGCCTTCGGCTGTTTTATCAGTGTGTTGGTGGCCCGCAGCATCACCCGCCCCATCAGGGAACTGGCTACCGCCGCCAACCGCATTACTACGACGGGCAACCTGGACGCACAAATCGCTATTACCAGCCAGGATGAGGTAGGCGAACTGACAGCAGCGTTCAACGGCATGATTCTGGGTTTACGCAAAACCCGTCAGGCGTTGGAACTTTGGAATACTGAACTAGGGCATAAAGTCGAAATCCGCACCCGCGAACTGACCGCCACCAATACCTGTCTGGAAAACAGCAACCGCGAATTGGAACAGGCTAACTTGCATAAGTCGCAATTCCTGGCAAATATGAGCCACGAACTGCGTACCCCGCTAAACGCCATCATCGGTTTTGGCGAAGTGTTGCAAGACGAACTGTTTGGCCCCCTGAACCAGCGTCAGGCCCGTTATGTTGAAAATGTGGTCAACAGTGGTCGCCACCTATTGAATTTGGTCAATGATGTGCTGGATTTGTCCAAAGTCGAAGCGGGTCGCATGGAACTGCACATCGAGGACTTTTCCGCCTGTCAGGTGGTCAACGACGTACAGGTGCAATTGAGCGAATTGGCCGCCAAAAAGCAGCTGATTACCCAGGTGCAAATCGAGCCTGACCTGGACATTATTCAGGCTGACCGCGCCCGCTACCGCCAGATACTCTTTAATTTGCTTTCCAATGCTATCAAATTCACCCCGGACAACGGCAAAATCACCCTGGCGGGCCATATAGTCGGCCCTGGCATCTACCAACCTACGGCAGCCGCTGTCTTTAGCGTCGAAGACAGCGGTATCGACATCAGTCCGCCCGACCAGGCATATATCTTCGAGTCGTTCCGGCAGGTGGATAATAGTTATTCGCGCCAGTATCAAGGGACAGGCTTAGGGTTGGCCCTGACACGCAAGCTGGTAGAAATGCACGGCGGCAAAATTTGGGTGAAAAGCGAACTAAACAAAGGCAGCAAGTTTTATTTCACCCTGCCCCTGACCGAAACGACACAACGCGGAGAGTTCCGCCCTCTAAACGTCTTTCTGCCCGAACCCACCCCCGCCCAAAGTGCCGCCGACGGGGGCGTGGCGGTACACTCAAAATAGTTATAGCACCGATGGTTGAAACCATCGTCAACTGGCTTCTAAACCCACTCAAGTGGGTTCTAATAACCTGATTTATCAGGTTTGGGTTCTTAGACGACGGTTTACCTGTACCCGGCACGAGTGAACCGTTGGCGACCAGATTATTGCAAAAATTCCCCGGTTTGCTGGAAGAATTCTTGTAAATCGGCGAGGGTGGCGGGGCTGGTATCGGGTAGCACTAGCAGCAGCACCCATCGCCGCGCCTCTTGCATTGCTGCCACCGTCCCCAACGCCTGAGCCAGCAAAAAACGGTCAGAGTATTCCCCGGCCAGTATCGGTTCGTGGCTGGCAGCTACCAGACGCAAACTGAGCAGTTCAGGCGGGCCATCGGTTTCACTTTGTTCGGTAGAGTGGTAATCCTGCGGGCCTTGCCGCAGTTTGGCGGGCATTTTTAGCTGACCATTAAACAACTCCCGACGGGTCTGCTCCAACAAAGCCGTGATTGCGGGCGAAGGTACACCATTGTAGGTTATATCGGCGTAACCCAGGCTTCCTTTCTGACGGGCCAGACTTAGCAGAGCGGCGTAGATGGCGGCCCCTCCGCGCTCTCGGCGGCGTTCGATAGCCAGCACTTCGGGGTCAAGGCCGTTGACTTCCTCTAGCTGTACTAAGGTATAATATTTTTCAGGCTCGTGAGGTGGGCGTATCTTGCCTTCGATATAATCCCCGTTTCGCAAACTGTAACGTTGTAGCTGGCTCAGGCCGACATAAATTTCGGAGGTTACTTCCGAAGTTAGGGTCTGACGCAGCAAGCCAAAGTCGCCTTCCGGCGCGATTTCAAGCAAGCCCTCGCCTGAAACGATGCCCACCGCCATCTGCACCTGCATAAGCTTGAGCAGCTTGCGTCGGTCATTCAAGGTCGCATAACGAAGAGGGGCATTCTCGGTGCTGCGCGAAACTGCTGCCGGACTCAGATGCAACATCTCGGCACTTAGTTCGGTTTCCAATACCAGCCCGCTTTTAATAAGTGGAGCATAATCTAACACCAAATTACCGAAACGGACTTGATATTGATTTGTGGCAGGTAATAACTCTACTTCTGCCTCCCCCTCCCGAATTTCCCGCGCATAACGTTTGTAGCCTTCAACAGCGGGCTGACCTGCAAACACAATATCGTGCAGATAGGCAAAAGTTACAACGGTTTTTTTGAAATTGGCAAAGAAAGCTGCCGTTACAATCATTTTCTGCATAAAAACAGGGTTAGTTAGGGTCGCGTCAGCTATTTGGGGCAAGACAAACTGAAAGTTTTTATCGCCCTCCACTTCTATACGCTGGCTATTTATGTCAAGAGTCAAGCTATCATCGGGCTGGTTATCAAAGTGCTGGTCATAAAAAATCAAAAAACCTTTGCCGCCTTTGCCCAAACTTTCTTCGACAATTTGCTCAGTCCAGCCCCACAAAGGTCGCCATTCATCACCCTGGGAACGCAGAATCACTTTGTTACGCCCCTGGCTGGCATAAGCGGCAATGGTTGCTCCTAATCGCACAAACGGGTCGTCGGTCATTTTTGAGACCTGGCTTGAACCGTTGTCGCCCCAATCGTTGGTAAGATACAAATTTTGGCAAGTCTGTAAGATTAATTGTAGATTTTGGCGGGCGGTTTGAGCATCGTTATGGGCCAGAGCCAAAAGTTGTAGAGCGAGGGGCAGCAGAAAAACTTTGGTGGTGGGTGCGCTCATCCGGCCCGGTGTATTGCTGCTGCCATCAAGCTGGAGGTTCAAACGCTTAACACTGTACTCGTCAGCAAAATTGTGTAAGTAGGAATGCGGTAAAGTCAAAACCCGCAGATGGTTGGCGGGCGCAAGCTGGTAAGTTTTTAAGAGCGCGGTAAACCAGCGCAAATGGGTAATCGGTTCTTCCGAAGTCATACCCATACTCACACCCAGCATAAGCATACTGTCCAAGATAGCGGGCAGATTGGCGGGTTCGAGAGCCAGATTTTCGGCCTGGGCCACTGTTTGAAGCAACTGGTTAAGCTGGGCTGGGTCGGTACTATCCAAAATGTGTAAGCTAAAACGCGCATTATCTAGCAACCCCAAAGCTTCCAGGCAATGCAGCGTCATCACCGAACCGCCCATACCTGACCAAACTATATGCTTGATGATAGGTTCGGCTAAAATTTCGCTTGCTTCCGCCAGCAACCCGTCCAGCCAATCAGGGTGAGCCAAAATATCGGCCAACCCGTTGACCCAATCCAGCTTAGGTTCGCCATTTTCCTGGCCCAACTCGGCTACCCGCCCCATCGTGTGCCAAAACTGCTTGCCAAAATCGGCCTCTTCCAAATCGGTCAGCAGCTTTTGCGTGGCGGCGAGAATTTCGGGGCTGTGGGTGCCGCTTAGTTCAAAATTATAGCTTTGCATATATGGGTAACTCTGAACAATTACCTTTTATAGTTCGATTTTACCGTTTCGAGCGTGGATCGAGTGCATCGCGCAAACCATCACCAATAAAATTGACCGACAACACGGTTAGCAAAATAAAGAAACCAGGGAAGAAAGCCCACCACCAGTTGCCGTTGACAAACTCGTTTTGGGCATCGGCCAGGCTGGTTCCCCAACTGCTAAGAGGTGGCTGGATACCGTAGCCCAGGAAGCTCAGGAACGACTCCAGGACGATGTTGCCGCCGATAAGCAGCGTTCCCGCCACCACAACCGGGTTGATGACGTTGGGCAAGATATGCCGGAACATAATGCGAACATTTTTGGCCCCAATCGAGCGTGCGCCCGTCACAAATTCCTGTTCTTTGACCGAAAGTGTGACGCTGCGTACCAGACGGGCCACGTGCGTCCAGGTCAGCAAACCGATAATGGCGGGCAAGATGAGCAGCGAACGGATTTCCGCCCCTTCCGTCACCACGCCACCAGTACCACCGGGCGGAGGCGGGCTAACCAGGAAGCGTGAAGCCATCAGCAATACGAAAATCAAGGGGATGGATAAAAAGATGTCGGTAATCCGCATCAAAATCATATCTGTCCACTTGCCAAAATAACCCGCCACGATGCCCACAATCGTACCAACGATACAGGCTAACAACATGGCAAAGGTACTCAGGAACAACGAAATACGTGCGCCGTGAACTACCAGACCCAACACGTCTTTACCGTTGACGTTTGTGCCGAAAGGGTGGGCCAGACTCGGCGGGTTATCCTTCATAGCAAACATAGTGTCGGGGTCAACCTTCGGTTCGGGTATAATCATCGGCCCTAATATCGCCATCACAATTAGGAAACCGAACAAACCCATGCCAATTACGGCCATGCGGTGACGGCGGAAGCGTGACCAAAACTCGTACAACTGCGAGTGAGCTTCGGGCAAAGCCTGAGCTTTAGTCGCTCCGATTTTAGTGACAGGTTTGGCGGTCACGACGGCACTATTCATCTGCTTGTTGTCAATCATAATTTTCTTACTTTTAATACTAATATTTAATTCTAGGGTCGGCTACAGCGTACAACACGTCGGCTAGAATACTGAAAAATAAAATCAGACCTGACAAGATAAACACAATCCCAATCATCACCGGATAATCGGCCCGTTCAATCGAGTCAATAAACAAACGGCCCATCCCCGGCCAGCTAAATATTGTCTCGGTGACGACTGCGCCACCAATCAAGGCAGGCAGGTTGAGGCTGATGTTGGTAATCACAGGCAGCAGTGCCGGGCGCAAGGCGTGACGACGTACCACCTGGCCTTCGGTCAAGCCTTTCGAGCGGGCGGTGCGAATGTAATCCTGGTTAATCGTTTCCAGCATAGAGCTACGCATATAACGACTGTCGGCTGCAATCCCGATAACAACCAGGGTCAGCACGGGCAAAGCCAGATGCGTCACCAGACTCCCGAAAGCGGTAGCCGGAGACTGCGCCCACCATTGCCAGTATTCCGGTTTGAAGAAAATCGGCTCACGCGCATCACTGATACCACCGGACGGAAACCAATGTAGAGCGGCGGAAAAGGTGAAAATCAAAATCAGACCCAGCCAGAAGGTTGGCATCGAGAAACCAGCATAAGTCAAAACCGTAAACAGCTTATCCGAAAAACTGTAACGTTTGAGGGCTGACCACATCCCTAACGGCAGCGCAATGGACTGTTGAATAATATAGGCCGTTGTCATCAGCAATAAAGTAGCTGGGATGCGCTCTAAAATCATATCCAACACAGGTTGGCGGGTGGCAAACGAAAAGCCCCAGTTGCCACCCAACATCGAGGTGAACCACCTGAAATATTGTTCAAGAGGTGGCTTATCCAGACCCCAGGCGACAGCGATTTGCTCCTTCTGCTCGGCGGTCATACGTGGGTTCTCGCCAAACGCCGCCAATGGCCCACCGGGAGCCAAGAGCATCAACATATATAGCAGAAAGGAGATCCCTATCAGCACAGGTATGGCTATCAAAAAACGGCGTAAAATGTATCTTCCCATAAGTAGTTACCAGTTGTCAGTTGTCAGTTGTCAGTAAAAGGTAATCAGCTATCAGTTATCAGTCAACAGTTATCAGTAGAAACCAAGCATCTCAACTTGTGTTTTACTGGTAACTGACGACTGATAACTGACGACTTTACTGTACCGTAAGCTCCCACACGTTCCAGAAGTTGGAGTCGTTGGACGGGTTGGGCTTAAAGTTTTTGACCTTATTGCTCAACACCAGGTTGCCTACGCGGGTATAAAGCGGCGTTTCGTAATAATTATCGTAAAGCACCTTTTGGAAGTCGTTCCAAAGTTCTTTACGTTTGGCAGTATCAGGAGTAGCCCGCTGCCCATCCAGGTCTTTGTCCAGCGTCGGGTCGCTGAGGTGTCCATAATTCGACCCGTTGCCTTTGTTGGCATCGGTAGGGATTTGCGACGAGTGGTAGTTCACGTAAGCCGCGTCCGGGTCAACATCGCTGGTGTGAGCGAACATCGCCACGTCGAACTTACCCCGTGCCAGAATACCATCGCTACCATAGGAGCCAAAGAACTCGGTACTCTTAAAGCCCTGGAACTTAACATCCGCGCCGATAGCCTTCCAATAAGCAATCATAACTTCCGCCGTAGATTTGCGGACAGCAGCAGTCGTACTACTCAAAACGAAGGCCAATTTTTTGCCATCTTTAACCCGAATACCGTCGCTGCCAGCCTTCCAACCCGCATCGTCCAAAATCTTGTTCGCTCCGGCTACGTCATATTTAATAGGTTGCAGCGAAGTATTAAAGAAGGGGCTGAACGGCATTACCACGTTCACCGGAATTTGCACGGTCTTAGGAGTGCGGAATTGTTTGACCAGGGCTGGAACGTTGATTGCCAGACTCAAAGCCTGACGCACGGCCTTATCCTGGAAAAGCGGGTTAGTCAAATTGTACTGCAACAACTCCCAGGAGAAGTTTTGACCAATAATGTAGCTGGCGTTGGGAACTTTGGAAGCGGCATCGCCCTGATTATCGTCCAGGTTTTCCACTTCGTCAAAATCGCCCTTGCTAATACCGGCCAGAGCCGCGTTGGAGTCGGAACTATTTTTGAAAATAATCTTGTCCAAATACGCGGTCATGCCCCATACTGGCATAAAGTTATCGTTGCGGGAAAGGGTCACGCGGTCATCGGCTACAAAATCGTCCACCTTCATTGGGCCACTGGTGATGGTCGGTTTGAGGGCTTCGGGACTCTTTTGGGCCTCGGCTATCGGAATATTCGCCCAGGTTTTCTGCGGCAACACCCAATAGTTAATTAAGAAGTTGAGGTAAGGGCCATAAACCTGTTTGAACTTCAAGACCGCCGTCGAGTCATCCGGGGTATCCACTCCGGTAATCAATTGCCAGGGCTGCAAGTCAATGGAGATACCATTGTTAGCGGGGTCTGTCACCCATTTCCAGGTGAAGGCGAAATCTTTGCTGGTCAAAGCCGAACCATCACTCCATTTGAGGCCCGGTTTGAGCTTGATGGTGACGTTCATGGTGTTGTCGGCGTTGATTTTCACGTCGCCATTATCCAACGTCGGCACTTCCGTCGCCAGATAAGCGTAATACTTCGAGTTGCTGCTCTGGCCTACGGGCTTGGCGTAAGCCATTTGGGAAGCGATACGCGCTACTGTATCGTTGATGTAGTAAGGTTGCATCTTGCTAGGGAACTGTCCGGCGAAGCCATAAACCAGCTGCCCACCTTTTTTGCCATCAGTGACGGGTTTGTAGTTCTCAATCACGTCCGATGCGCCGCCAGTTGCGCCCGCACCGATAGTGGTAGCCACCGCTCCGCCAGCCGTAGTAGCTGGAGCGGCTGAGGTTGAGGCGGCACTGGTGGTTGCTACGGCGGCTGAGGTAGTTGCTCCCGCCGCTGCACTGGTGGTGGCCGCTGCCGCGCTCGTGGCTGCTACTGTCGTGGTAGCCACCGCATTGGTGGTCGTAGCGGGGGTAGCAGTCTCACCGCAGGCCGCCAACAAAGTCAGCAACAGCGAAAATATCGCTATCAAGCTGACGATTTTCTTCAAGGGTTTTAGAGACACTTTTTCTCCTCCTGTACCTGTAAGTTGAGTGTGAACAAAATGCTTTGAATCAAAGACCAAGACTTTGATATAACAAATTGGCGGTGGCAGGCCGCAAACTCTCCGATTGGCCTGTCCAACCTGACCCAAAGTTAAGTGATTTAGAAATCGCGTTATTTTAGCCAGGTTGTTTCGGTTTGGTAGCACCGTCCCAGCTAAACGAGGTAACTGCCACGCTCTCCTACGTTTCGACAGTTTTCAAACTTCTTCGCGTTTTTGCTTTTAACACTATCAGCAAGATTAGAAGGGATTATAAGCGTACAATCCGCGCTTGTCAATTCGGGCTATTTGCTCATCCAAGGCAGTTGCAAGTTCAAGTTTTGGAGAACATTGCTCCGGCAACGAACTGTACCTGCTTATCAAAGACACCTCACCCAGTCCAAACGTTACAAAAGCAATGCTCACTGGTTTGGGTGCAACACAGCATTTGTTTGGACTGCCCTAGTGGTGGTTACGGCTGGTGTGGAAATAGCAGAGGGACAGGTTGGAAAATCTCCTCACTTTTAATTCGATTGACAAAGCCAAGCCTGTTTTATATAATAGCTGGGCCGTTTAAGCCGACGTAGCTTAGTTGGTAGAGCAGCCGATTCGTAATCGGCAGGTCAAGAGTTCGAGTCTCTTCGTCGGCTTCTTTTTATATCTCAAATCATTCAAGCAGTCTCAGCAGATGTTAAATTTTCGTATAGATTCCACAAAAGAGCCGAATTTAGTCTGGAATCGCTTCCAAATGCGTTGACAAATTATGACTTCTTGGCTATACTGCATCTCATCTGGTTCTATAATTGCTTGAAAGAAATTTGCGGTTATGTGCCGTTAGGTCTGGTTATGTTCCTGGGACAGTTTTTCCCTGAAAATAAACCAATTTTGGTAGTAGAAAAGCGGAAGGCTAAACTTTAGCGCGTCTATAGATTTGCCAGAATTAATCTCGTTTGTTCGTTTGTACCTTCTACGCGCGCCCCGCGCAATCCTAGCCTTCGGACGAAAAACGGTTAGCCTGTGAACTACAATCACGCTGTGCAATTTTTATTGCGTTGTGAAAGCTCCCAAAATTAGGTGGAGCGCACCTGGCCCGTTTTGGGTACTATAGGTCAGGTAGATTTTAGCGTGAGGGTCGGTTTGCAGAGTCAGCGCAGGAGGAAAAGATTTAAAAGTGCAACAAACTCAAGACTCTGACACCACTTCTTCTAAATCTGAACAAGCTTATACTACACCCTTAAAGCCGGGCAGCCGGGCCAGTCGGGACAAGAATTTAGACGAACGCCTGGCGGTAGATGAAGCTAAACGGCTCTTGAGCGAGATTGCCGGAGTAGAACCTTCGCCACCTACCCGGCCCGATAGCGTCAAAGCGGTCAAGTCGGTACTGCTTTTCCCGCTAATACTGCTCAAACTACTGCTAGTCTGGCTTTTAAGCCTCTTTTCAAAACTGGATTTGTCTTTGCTTCATGATATGCGCCGCTTTCTGGCCCACCCCGGCCACTTCTTCTGGTTCAATCGGCTTGCGCCTGACCGGGCCGCCAAACATTTCCGTACTACCTCCACCGATGCTATGACCCATCACGTCCGACGTTACGGCGCACACCTCGCTATGCTAGTTTTGGCGGCGGTGGTAGTTTTTGGCGGTGGCTTCGGCAAATTCATCAAGCCCATCCTCGATGGCAATATGGCGAAAGCGATGGGGCCAGAGGGAAGCGGAATGCTCGTCACCGATGGCGATATGCACCTACTTTATATCAGTACCCTCGGAGACCCCAGTGCCAATCTGCCCCATCGTATTCAAATTTACGAAGTCAAAGAAGGCGATACCCTGGCTCAAATTGCCCAGGACAACAATATCAGCATAGATACTTTGCTGTATGCCAACCTTTTGGTTGACCCTGATGCCGACCTTGCGCCGGGCCTGAAACTGGTAGTGCCGCCCGTGACTGGAATGTTGCATATTGTCAACTATGGTGATACTATTGATAAAATCGCTGCCCGCTATCAGGTTGACCCACAGGTAATCCTCAGCTACCCTCAAAACAACTTGCAAGGCACAGACAGTACCGCTACCCAGCTTAAATCGGGCTTGGAAGTGATTGTACCGGGTGGAATTTTGCCGTCGCGCACGGTGGATTTCCTCTACACGGTCAGAGCGGATGATACCCTGCAAAATGTAGCCGAAAAGTTTGGCATCACGCCCGAAACGATTTTGTACAACAACAAAGTGCCGGGCAAAGCTCTCAAACCAGGCGAGCAGATCACCATTTTGCCTCTTTCCGGTATTGAATACTCGGTCAAGCCAGGCGATACCCTTCAGAACCTCGCCAGCCGCTATTCGGTCTCGCCCGATTCTATCCGTAATTACCCTGGCAATAACCTGGTGAGTGATAAGTTGGAGCTAAACTCTACTCTGTACCTGCCCGACGCAGTGCCACCCGTGGAAGTGCCGATTATCACGCCACTTGGCCCGGTCACAATCAAAGTGGCCCAGCCCGCTCCCAAAAAAGTCGTGGTTTCAGGTAGCAGCAGCAATAGTGGCAGCAAGTCTAGCGGTAGTAGTAGCGTCGTCAAGAGCAGTGGCAGCAGCACCACTACTACAGGGTCGGCAGTTAATAAGCCTGCAATTAAGCCTGCTGTAACTACAGTGGCCGCTGCCGCCAAACCCGCTCCGACCAAAGCTCCAGTTGCTCCCGTAGCTGCACCCAAAGCGGCACCTAAAGCTGCGCCCGCCGTCAATAAAGCTCCGGTTGCACCCGCTCCAGTTAAGCAAGCTGCTGCGCCTGCCATAGTCAAACAAGCGGCACCCGCTCCGGCTAGACAGGCCGCTACTGGCAGTCTGGTGTGGCCGATTTACGGCACCATCACTACCTATTTCCATCAATATCTCTGGTACGGTATTCATCAGGGACTTGATATTTCGACTGCCAGAGGCACGCCGACGGTAGCTGCCGATGCTGGTTTAGTAATCGAGGCGGCCTGGAACCCCTACGGCTACGGTATCAGTGTTTTGATTGACCACGGCAATGGGATGCAGACTCGCTACGGTCACTTCGATGGCCTGGCAGTCTCGCGTGGGCAGTACGTCCGACGTGGACAGGTGATTGGTTACGAAGGTAACACTGGCAACTCGTCTGGCCCCCACCTTCACTTCGAGGTTCACGTCAACGGGGTAATCGTAAACCCACTCAACTATCTAAGGTAGCTGCTAATAACCAGCCAACATAGTTAGAAAAAGGCTTTGGAGTAATTCCGAAGCCTTTTGATTTTACAAATAAGAGCATTAGGAGCAATACTGTTCAAATAAGCTGGAGGCGGCGTGTCCCGCACCCGTGCCGCCCCAAACTAAAAATTAGGAAACATTCAAGCCAACGGTTAAAACCGTCGTCTAAGCAACCCAAACCTGATAAATCAGGTTGGTAACTTCCTTTATGTGGTAAAATGAAGGACGTTTAAGAACCCACTTTAGTGGGTTTGGTCTGTATAGACGACGGTTTTAACCGTTGGCGATCAAGCTCAAATATCTGAACCGCACCTATAACATAGGACTGAATTTTCACAAAAACCTTATTTGTACGGTATTAGCATTAAGAGCTAAAATTGTGGGACATTACGCGGGTACCCCTGGGTGTGGTTGCCGTCAATGGATACGAGAGATTCAACGTTATGCTTGTAAGAACAGCCACTCTGGATGATGCCGCTGCTATTGCTGTGATTTACAATCAAGGGATAGAAGACCGCACGGCAACTTTTGAAACCAACTTGCGTTCGGTTGACGATATTGTATCCTGGTTTGATGGTTTGCACCCGATTGTAGTAGCCGAGATAGAAGGTAAAGTATTAGCATTCGCTGCCACTTCCGGCTATCGCGCCCGCGAATGCTATGACGGGATTGCCGAGTTTTCGGTCTATGTGACTCGTGAGGAGCGTGGACACGGGGCGGGCCGGGCCGCTTTGGAAGCCCTGCTTGTGTCTGCCCAGGAAGCGGGTTTTTGGAAGTTAGTCTCAAGGGTCTTTGTCGAAAACGCGGTCAGTCGCAAACTTTTGGCAAAGTCTGGTTTTAGGGAAGTGGGCATTTACCAAAAGCACGCCCGGCTTGAGGGTGTTTGGCGGGACGTGGTAATTGTCGAACGGCTACTGGAAGCCAAACTAAAGTGAATAAGCGAGGTTGTAATATGGGCTATATGAAAGAAATCGAGCGGAAATTTTTGGTAGATACCGATAAATTGCCTTCGCTGCCCGAACCAATGCGCTTGCAACAGGGTTATCTCGCGCTTGGGCCAACTGTGCGGGTGCGAACTCAGGAAGGGCCGGGAGATAATCAAAAAGCCTATCTGACCATCAAAGGGGCGGGGGGCATCGCCCGCGACGAGTTTGAATATGAAATACCCCAGTACGAAGCCCTACAATTGTTGGATTTAGCACACGGCTCAATTGTCAGCAAAAAACGCTATCATTTGCCCGTCGGTGGTCATCCTGAGTTAAAGTGGGAACTGGATATTTTTGAAGGCGACAATACGGGTTTGGTAGTAGCCGAATTAGAAATGCCCAATCCCGACTTAGAATTTGAACATCCGGTGTGGTTAGGCCAGGACGTGACCAGCGATGGCCGCTACAAAAACGCATCATTATCCCAAAACCCTTATAAAAACTGGTAGAGTAAGGTCTCTCTCAAGAAACAAAAAGGCAGCTTATAGCCAACGGTTCACCCGTGCCGGGTACAGGTAAACCGTCGTCTAGCCACCCCAAACCCACTGAAGTGGGTTCTAACAACCTGATTTATCAGGTTTGGTTTGCTTAGACGATGGTTTACCTGTACCCGGCACGGGTGAACCATTGGCGTTCTGCAAGCCGCCCAAAAACCCTACAAGTTGCCTGAATAGTTACCTATCAAAAAACAAAAAGGCAGACTGGTGGGCTTGCCTTTCTTTTTAGTAACTACTCAGCCAGGGAAAAAGTAGGGAAAAGGGAGAGTTCTCAGGGGACACCCCCTGTACCCCACATGGGGAGACCCCATGACCCCCTGAGTAGTTACTCTTTTTAAACAATGTTTTGGTTAGGCCAGATCAGCCATTACCTGGGCCAGTGCTTCACGAGAAGGTCGCAACTGCTCCTCTTTCAAAGCAATCAGAGGCGTGCGCGGCAGGTTATAGAGTTCTGGCATAGTGGCGCGGGACTCGTTGATATAAATTAGGCCCGTGATAAACTCTTGCTTGGCCTGGGCTTCTTCCAACAAAGCGGTAGCAGCGGCGCGACTGGTTGGGTCGTAGTCGGTATCTAGCTTGCGAAGTTGGATAGTCGGGCCATCGTGCATTTTCACCAACCGGGTTGTACCGGGGTCGTAATCCACCACAATTTCCTCTTTGGCCTCGATAAACGAAATATCGTGCAAGCGTTCCTCGTGAGCTTTGCCATACGGGTAGCTCTTGGTGGAATCTTCATTGTTGTTGAAGGTCACGCACGGGCTGATAATGTCCAGCACCGCCATACCGTGATAGCTAAAGGCCGCTTTGAGCAGTTCGCGCACCTGTTTGGCATCGCCCGCAAACGAACGCGCCACGAAACCGCAGTCGGCTATTACCGCTTCCAAACACAAGTCAATCGGCGGCATCTCATTTGTCCCGGCGTATTTCAGCTTCTGGCCTTTGTCCGCCGTCGCCGAAAACTGGCCTTTGGTCAAACCATACACGCCATTGTTTTCGATGATATAAACCATCGGCACATTCCGGCGCAACATATGTTTGTACTGACCGAAGCCGATACTGCCCGTATCGCCATCGCCGCTCACGCCCAACGCTTGTAATTCGCGGTTCGCCATCACCGCTCCGGTAGTGACGGAAGGCATCCGTCCGTGCAGCGAGTTGAAACCGTGAGCGCGGTTCAAGAAATAAGCGGGCGACTTGCTGGAACAACCGATACCGCTCACCTTAATCATACGAGTCGCATCCAGCCCTAGCTCCCAACAAACCGCAATAATCTGGCTTGAAATCGAGTCGTGGCCGCAGCCCTGGCACAGTGTCGAAGGGCGGCCTTTGTAGTCGCCGCGTTCCAACCCAATCTTGTTCAGCTTTTCCCCACCCGCACGGGGCTTTGTTTCGACAGTCATTTTCCTGATGCTCCTTTACTTAGCTTCTTTTTCCAAAATCTTTTCCGAAATAAACTGGGCGGTCAAAGGCAAGCCGTCGCATTTGGCAATCGAGCGGAAGCGCATCGCCATTTCCGGCATATGCAATTGAAGTAGCTGGTGCATCTGGCCGTCGAAATTCAATTCAATCACGTAAACGTGGTCGTATTTGGCTACAAACTCGCGCACGATTTCCTCCAAAGGCAAAGCCCGCAAGCGACAGTAACCAGTTTCTACACCCTGCGCCCGCAGCACATCGCGTGTTTCGACGATGGACGGGTCAGTAGAGCCATAAGCGATAATACCAATTTTAGCATTGGCGGGCGCGTCAACAATCGGCTTGGGTACAAGAGTGCGGGCGGTTTGGTGCTTTTTGTGCAGCCGTTCCAGGTTTTGTTCCCAGTCTTCGGGCCGTTCGCTATAAGCAGCCTGGGCGTTGTGACCCGTACCGCGTGTAAAGTAAGCGGCGTTGGGGTGGTGCGTACCCGGCAGGGTGCGGTAGCCAATACCGTCACCGTCCACATCTTCATAGCGACCAAAAGTTTTGAGGCGGTCTAAATCCTCGGCAGTCAAAACCTTACCCCGATCTAGCGGTTTGGCCGGATATTCAAATGGGTCGGTCATCCACAAGTTCATCCCCAAATCCAGGTCGCTCAAAACAAAGACTGGCGTTTGCAAATGTTCAGCCAGGTCAAAAGCTGTCGTACCGAATTCAAAACATTCGCTCATCGAGCCGGGCAACAAACAGACGTGCTTGGTATCGCCGTGACCCAGGTAATAAGCTTTGAGAACGTCGCCCTGTGAAACGCGCGTGGGT
The DNA here is from genome assembly GCA_038207455.1 of Chloroflexia bacterium. Taxonomy (GTDB): domain Bacteria; phylum Chloroflexota; class Chloroflexia; order Chloroheliales; family Chloroheliaceae; genus JBBQZT01. Next base: position 7,244 of record JBBQZT010000094.1, on the reverse strand, counting down.
AAGCCCGTGCTTGGCCCCATTCGCATAATGTCCCAAATCACGCCTGGAATTTCGGCGAAGTAGCCAAATCCGGCGAACTCGCTCATCAGGGAAATGCCAGGGCCAGAGGTGGCGGTCATTGCCCGCGCCCCGGCCCAGCCCGCTCCCAGCACCATGCCAATCGCAGCCAGTTCGTCCTCGGCCTGTACGACAGCGTAAGTAGCTTTGCCAGTTTCGGGGTCGTGGCGCAGTTCGGGCAGATAGTCGTTCATCGCATCTACCACGCTGGTAGAGGGGGTAATCGGATACCACGATACAAACGACACGCCGCCGAAAACCGCGCCTAAACCTGCCGCGCTGTTACCATCAATCAAAATCTTGCCCGTCGTTTTGTCCATACGTTCGACTCGGAAGGGGTCTTGTTTGGGCAAATTCTCGCGGGTATATTGGGCCGCCGCCATCACTACCCCGAAGTTCAAATCTACGGGTTTGGGTTTATTGCTAAAGTGCTTTTGCAGGGCAGCCTTAACCTGTGCCGGGTCAATCGAAAGCAGTTCCATCAACGCGCCCACATAGACCATGTTGGCGATATAATCGCGCAATTTGACATCCACGTTGGACTCTTTGACAAATTTTTTGACTGGCAACGAGTAAAAAGTTATATCGGAGCGGTTAGCTTTATCTGCCATATAAACATCGTCGGGGTGGATACAAACCGCGCCCGCGTGGAGCGAGGACAAATCGGCATCGGCGGTTTGGGCGTTAAAGGCCACCAGAATCTCGGTAGTTTCGCGTCTAGCCACGTAGCCGTCTTTATTGACCCGAATAGTGTACCAGGTGGGCAAGCCAGAAATGTTGGAAGGGAAAATATTTTTGCCGTTGACCGGGATACCCATTTTGAACATAGCCCGGATTAAAGTGGTGTTGGCAGTCTGGCTGCCCGAACCGTTGACAGTCGCCACGACCAGGGTAAAATCGTTGACGACTTCAGGTTTGTCCGTTGAACGAAGTTGCTCCTGGGGTCTTTCAATAGTAACGCTCATAAGAGTCCTTTCTACCTCCTTGTAGGAAAGCTCTGCTCATCATATAAACAGGGCCAGCGACACGCACGCCATTCCTACGGGTACTGATACAATCAAAGCTGTTCGCGTTCAGCCGTTTTCAAAGTTAGATTTGTTAACTTCTATTTTACTACAATCTACCTCAAATATTTATAGGAGTTTTACATTCTATTATAGAGAGATATTATAGAGAGCAAAAAAACGGGCCGTAGCCCGCTTCCTTATTCACTACTTACTTTTTATTGGCTGTTGGGTCTAGCCGGGGGTTGACTGGCGATGGGTGTGGTGTTCATCATGACTTTCTTCCTCGGCAGGGGCTGTCATATTGGTTGCACCGATGGTAAGGGGCTGCACGGGAGAAACGTTGTCTTCCAACGTCCCCATGTGGCGTTGCGCGTCTTTGGCATAATGTTTGGGCTTCATCGGCTCACCTACGTGAGTAACATGATCGTGTTCTTGGTCTTCGTGCATTGCAAATCACCTCTTTATTTTCTGAAGTTAGGGGTTTTGGTATTGGTACATACAATATAACATAAAAACCGCTCTCCTACACATTAGAATGGGTGAAAACTCAGTATATAATAGATAAAGATTATAGGTGCATAGGTAAAGCTTATACTAAATGCCTAAAGACGTAGGGTCAGGATTGGGCATTTTATCTAAAGTGGCTAATCTTTTGTATTTTTATACTTTTGTACAAAACACAGGCAAGGTAAGCACTATTTGACACTTTTCCGATAGTTATTGGATTATAAGAACATAAGAGCGATTGTGTGAAGGGCGATTAGATTTACAGCTAACACCATATAATGTTACAATCTAATCAAATGTGTTCCTGACAAGGATAGGGGTGTTTTATGCTTAATTATGTAGAAATTAGCTTGTTCGACTCACCGGCTCAAACTTTAGTCAACACGGTTAATACAGTTGGGGTGATGGGCAAAGGCATTGCTCTACAATTCAAACAGCTGTACCCTGAAATGTATGAGCAGTACCGCAAATTTTGCCTGCAAGGTAGTTTGGTAGTCGGTAAATTGTATGTTTACCGCACACCGAATAAAATTATTGTCAATTTCCCAACAAAAAGGCATTGGCGGGAACATTCGCAGGTAAAATTTATTGAAGATGGGTTGCAAAAGTTTGTGGAAAGGTATGCTGATTATGGGATTTCTAGTGTAGCCTTCCCCCAACTAGGATGTGGGAATGGAGAGTTAGATTGGGACACCCAAGTAAGACCTGTAATGGAAAAGTATCTAAGAGATTTACCTATACCTGTCTATATCCACCTATACAAGCCTCAAGCCAACTTTATACCTGAACGTCTTGATAAAAATTATGCCTTTGAAGCGCAACATAATATACGATTAGTACGTCAGCAACCATCGGCTGACCAATTTTGGTTGGATTTACAGGAAAGTTTGACCACGCCTTCAGGTGAGATAGGAAGCGCGGTTAAATCATCAAAATCAGACGTAGTTAGAGCGCATGTTGAAATAACTGAAAATTGTCTAACATTTTATCCTGCGTCCGAAAATCCAACCGTTCTTTATCGTGAAGATGTGCAAGAGCTTTGGAATGCTTTACGTTTGCGTGGCACTTTAAGGAAAGACGATGTACCGATACATATAGGTGAAGAACGGGTGGTTGGCTGGCTTTTTGAGTTATTAACTAGATTAGATTATATAAAGCCTATTCAACTTCGTTCTATTAACGATAATATAGCGGTACAGGGATTGGTTTATACACCCCCGGCTTCGGTAGGTTCAAGAAATGGACTGGATATAACAGTTTGAAAGATTGGTCTAACGACATTGCACAGCATATTAACACCTGGCAAGCTAGGCTAGGCTCTTTAGGTTGGTGGCCGCGTTTTGTCTATCATTTTACGGACGTACAAAATGCCGTAAAGGTTTTGGAACAGGAGTATCTTTACAGCCGAGTCGAGGCTACAAAACTAGGGCTAATGCAGGTAGATAACGCCAGTTCCGAAATTATCGCCCAAACTTCACCAGAAATCCAAAATAACGTCAGGTTGTACTTTCGGCCACGTACTCCAACTCAATATAGAAATGAAGGCATCCGTCCAAAAAATCAAAGACCTCTTGGAGGCGCACACTGTCCCGTTCCGATCTTTTTTTGTTTTGACGCTTTTACAGTGTTGTCTCTTGACTCTACTAAATTCTCCAACGGCAATATGAGTAGCCGAGATGCCTCGTGTAGTAGTGAGCGCGGTTTTTTCTTCCAAATTCCTTTTCAGTATGTATTTCACGATGGCGCATATTCTCAAGCTCAAGCAGAAATAAAGTTCCATCGAAATGCTGAGGTATTAGTTCCTAATAACCTACCTTTAAGACCTGCATTAAAATTTATCGCTTGCCGATCAGTAGCCGAACGTCAAACACTCCTGCATCTGCTACCTGCCCCTACTCGCAAGAAATGGGAACGGTTGATTCGGCTAGGGGAACAAGGGCTGTTCCAACGAGAGTGGACTTTTATAGAAAGAGTGCTGGTGGTGGACGAACAAGTCTTTTTCTACTTCAATCCAAATACAAAAACCCCTGGCCCATTTGAGATTAAATTTGAGTACATAGAGGCAAGTTCAGGTAGGCTAAGAACTTGTAGGGGTAGTTCTTCAAAGTTAAATGGCAAAGAGCCTGGAATGGTGACGCTAAAAGGAGCTAGTGCCGGAGCAGCCCGATTATATTTAGATGATGCCCTGGCTTTTGCTGGAAATTTAATATTTGACGATATTCCCTTCTAATGCTTATGGCAGTAAAATTGTCGTGGAGAGCAAGTTCCTAGAAAAACTCCCTTTCAAACAAATAGAGTCTGTCTATAACAAGAATCTAAAATACCAATTTGTATTATGACCCTGCTTCCCGTATCATAATACCAAACTAATATTGTCCACATAAGGATTTTTATTGTAGGCGGCGCGTCCTCGCACTCATTAACATAGTAGTCTCCCAGACTTGCGGGCGCGGGGACGCGCCGCCTTTTCTCTTGAACGATAGTGAGATTTGGACAATTCTTAAAGCAGTTTAGGTAGGGACAATACAAAGAGTGGCTCAGGAATTTGAAATAGATTTACGCAAAAGGCTGCCAGCTACGGGCGTGTTACTGCTGAATACAGGCTTGATGTGGTTCGGCTTTTTTATGCTCATTCCCCTGGTGGCTCTGCACGCCACCCGCGACCTGGGGATGAGCGCGGCGATGGCTGGTCTGGTACTGGCGGTGCGTCAGTTTGTGCAGCAAGGCTTAGGGGTTTTTATCGCTGCCACTTCGGACGCAATCGGCTACCGACGGATGATGCTGGCGGGAGTTTTGATACGTGCCGTTGGGTTCGTCTACCTTGCCATCGCCCCGGACGCGCTACATTTGATGTTGGCGGGTGTCGTAGCCGCTATCGGCGGGGCGTGCTTCGAGGCCAGCAGCAAGGCCGCCCTAATTATCGTTTCGCGGGGCTATAAGCCCGACACGGTTTTTGCTTTGGCCGCCACTATGGGCAATATCGGTATGACAGCAGGGCCGCTTTTGGGTGTAGCTCTAATAAAATTCGACTTTAAGGTAGTGGGTCTGGTGGCAGCAGGGGTGTATATCTTTTGCTACTTCTTGCTGCTCCTCTTTATTCCTCACCTGCCGCCCGTTACCCGCGCCACTTCGCATCGAGCCGCCCAGATTTTAGGCCAGCTTGGAACGGTCTGGCACAATCGGCCCTTCGTTTTGATTTGTCTGCTGCTGGCCGGGTATTACGTTTTGTACGTCCAAATAAACATCACCTTGCCGCTTTTTGTCAATCGTTTGACTGGCTCCGATGGCAATATAGCTCTGCTTTATGCTATTAATAGTGGGCTGGCAATCACTTTGCAATATATTTCAGTTAAGTTGCTGCGGCGTTGGTTTCGGCCCGTGACTATCATCGGTATCGGCACCGCCCTGGCTGGCATCGGTTTGACCAGTCTGGCCTTTGCTCACGATATGACCTTTTTGGTGGGTTGCGTAGTAATCTATAGCCTGGGACGTTTGGTAGTTGAACCGATGGCCTATTCGGTCACGTTACAATATGCTACGCCCGACACGATGGGTAGCTACTTTGGCTTTACCTCGCTGGCATTGGCTATCGGCGGGGTGCTGGGTAATCTGACGGGCGGCTGGCTGTTCGACCTGGGCAATCAAAGTGGGCTGCCGGGTCTGCTTTGGGCGACGATGGGTGGCACAGCCCTATTGGTTGTGTCAGGGGTATTATGGTGGGGCGGCTATCTGGTACGGTCTGCGCGGGCCACTACCTCTGCTAAAGCCGAAGCGATTACCGCCAACTCATAAGCATCTGTCACTCTGAACGAAGGCTCTGCGGAGTGAAGGGTCTATTCAAGCGTTCATTACACCTAACAGATTCTTCACTTCGCAAAACCTCCGTTCAGAATGACAAGGCTGGCTGCGTAGTTACAAAGACAAACCCATTTCTAATGCTAATTACACGCTTTGATTTGCCGTACAGCTTGTTAGCAGTAGTATAATAACTCGCTGGAAACACATTTATCACTGAAAAGGACAGCGAGTAAAATGGAAAAATCTTTAGCTACACTATCAGAAATAGAGGTCTTGCCACGCCCGGACAGTTCCTCAACTTTTGAACGCGATGTTACAATGCGGGGGCTGGGCGAAACCGAGGCCGAAATTACAGCCAACGCCGAAATGGAAAGCCACCTGACCAACGTGCTTAGTTTGTTAGGCGAAAATCCTGAACGCGAAGGGCTGGTTTTAACACCGAGCCGGGTACGCAAAAGTCTGGCTTTCTTGACCCAGGGCTACAATCAGACTGTCGAAGAAGTTTTGGGGACGGCTATCTTCAAAGAAGATTATAACGAGATGGTGGTGGTGCGCGACATCGAATTGTATAGTTTGTGCGAACACCATATGCTACCTTTTTACGGGAAAGCCCATATTGCCTACATTCCCAAAGGCCGGATTGTAGGTTTGAGCAAGCTGCCGCGTCTAGTAGATATGTTTGCCCGCCGTTTGCAGGTGCAAGAACGCCTGACCACCCAGATTGCCAACGCCCTGAACGAAGCTCTGGAGCCGCGCGGCGTAGGCGTAGTAATCGAGGCTCACCACTTTTGTATGATGATGCGGGGCGTGCAGAAGCAAAATTCCAGCACTGTTACCAGTTGTATGTTAGGCGACATCTTGCAGGACGCTCGTACCCGCGCCGAGTTTTTGCGCCACATCAACGGAAAGCATAGCTAAAATTATGACCGCTGATTATCGAGCCTATTATCAAGGCAAATCGGTATTGGTGACGGGTGGGACGGGAGCGTTGGGTAGTGCCGTTGTGCGGGCTTACGTGGCACAGGGAGCTAAAGTTATTGTGGCTGACCGCCAACCGCCCCGCTCCGCCAACACCGTTCCCGATGCCGAGTTCCAATACCTGGACGTGCTGGACGAAACCGCCGTGAGCGAGTGGTTTACCCGTGTTGAAGCGGAGGTGCTGGTGAACGTAGTGGGCGGCTATCTGGTGGGCGACCCGGTAGCGACGCTGAAACTCGCTGATGTGCAGAACCAGTTTGACCTCAACCTCAAATCGGCTTTTTTGCTGACCAAGTATGCAGTCGAGGCAATGCGAAAAAGGGGCGGCGGAAAAATCGTGCATACCGCGTCGCGGGCGGCGGTGGATAAAGGCGCAAACTCCTTTGCCTACAGTATGAGCAAAGCGGCAGTGTTGCGGCTGGTAGAAGCCACGGCAGCCGAGACCCTGTATCAAAATATTAACATCAACGCCGTAATGCCTAGCATCATTGATACCCCGGTCAACCGCAGCGCGATGCCCAATGCCAAATTTGAAAATTGGGCCAGGCCGGAACAAATCGCCGACGTGCTGCTGTTTTTGACTTCGCCCGACGCTGTTTTGATTAGCGGCGCGGCCATCCCGGTTTATGGCAAAGCGTAAAAAGTTGTCAGTTAGCAGTTAAAACTACCGTATCTATTCATGCTGTTTGTAGGAGGCTGCTCCGTCAGCTGATGGTCTGTGGTCTTGGAATAACAGCTGTATCGGCTGACGGAGCAGCCTCCTACAAAAAACAGAACGGCTGGGTAGACAAACCAATCCCGTTAATAAGCTGAAGGCGGCGCGGGCGCACGCCCGCAAATTTGTAGAACTAAACCACCGGGCGGGGGGGGGGTACCCCCGCCGAACATAATTGAGTA
>JBBQZT010000093.1:0-23050 GCA_038207455.1 Chloroflexia bacterium | reverse complement strand
GTGACGGGTTGTATTCGTCCCAAGACCAATGGTGGCACTTTCGGGACTGACCGCCAGGGTTATTATATTATCGGCAAGCTGCCCGCCAACAAATACGTGATGCTTTTTGGAGCGACTGGCTACCAGTATCAAGCGTATTATTATAAAGATATGACCGCCCCGGTTGCCCCTTCTAACAAAGACGGCATCGGTTTTCAAATACCCGCAGTCAATACCCCCAAAATAGTGCCACTTCCACCCGGCTCTCCGTCCGGCCAGCGTCTCTTCAACGCCGTGCTGGATGGCGCATCGGTAATTACTGGTAAAGTCACGGACGGGCGTAACACCTGCGGGGTGGGCGGTGGCTCTGGTAACAGTGGGAGTTTCGGGTCAGGAGTGGACAGTACGGCAGTCCAGGCGTATGACTCGAATGTGCCAGGGTCTCTGGTGTCCCAGGCCAATACTGACTCAAGCGGCAACTATACTATGATCGGTTTGACCCCCGCGCATACCTACCAGTTGCATTTTGTGCCGCCTTATTATAATAACCATCCCTGTACCACTACAGAGCTTAATAGTACCGAATATGTGAGCGGAGTAACCACGACTGGCCCGCTTTCGACGATAGTGCTGACGACGACAGTACCGTTTGCGCTGAATTTGGGAAGCAGTTTGAGCGGTACGATTTCGGCAATCCAGGGTTCGGGGGGTTTTGACGACCAGGGTGCGGTACAGGTTTTAGTCTATGATAACGTTTTGACCCCGACCCAGCCGATTTACAACCAGCTGATCACTGTGAATGGGAACGGTGTGCCAAGCGTTGGTTATACCTTCCCGCGTTTGTTCCAGCCCGCCAGTCAGTACAAGGTACAGTTTTCGGCTACGGGTGGAAGCAACCATTCTTACCGTGCGGCCTGGTTTAGCGGGGCATTAAATGTAGTGCCGGGCGGGACGGGTCAGCAGGCGGCGATTAATGCCACTCCGGTGGTGGGCGGCGCAACGGGTGTAAACATCAGCCTTAGTACGGGGCTGCCATTACGCGGCCTGATTCTGCCTCCAGCTGGCGGCAATTTGCAAACTTCCAACGTCTCGGTGCAGGTCAACACTTACGAGGTTGACGCTGGTGGCCCGGCTTTTGTCAACAGCTTCTTTGTGCAGGCCACTTCGTCGCAGGTAATTAGCGGTGGGTATTCGTGGAAAGGGCCAGCCGTTGACCCAACCAAAAGTTATCTGGTGCAATATATTCCTAGCCCTGGCACCACGACAGGTTTCAATCCGGTTTTCTTTGCTTCTGGTCAGCCGCTCAACAGCGCGTCTAACATTGTGTCCGCCACTTCGATTGTTTTCGTCAATGGCGTTTCGCAACCAAGTGCCGATGTGACCCTACAGTTGGGGGCGGAAATCCGGGTGGCAGTTAAAAACGGTAATGGCTTTCCGTTTAGCGGTGTGAAGGTGACGGTGTTGGGTACCAAGCCGGACAACAGTTGTGACACGTCCAACCAGATTCAATCGGCTTCGTCTTCCTCTTACGACGGCACCACCGATTTCCTGGATATACCCGCTCCGCCTGTCGGCTCAGGCTCAATAGGTTATTGTGTCAACTTTCAGCCTTTGGGCAACGTGGCCGGATATTTGTATGGCTCAAGTTTTAGCGTTCCGGCCAGTTCGCCCCTACAAATGTCGGCGGGTCAACGTCAAAGCATCGTGGTGACGCTGGCTGATCCCGGCGCGACCATCGCTGGACACCTCTACAGTAAGGACAACGTTTTCACCGCCGCCGACTTTGGCAATTGGACGATAGATGTAGTGGACTCAAACGATGGCTCGACAGTGATTTTCTCGGCCAGTCCAGGTGGGCCAGACCCGGCTTATGACGCGGTAGTGACAGGCACCAACAGCTATATCTTCAACTTTAATATTCCCTATGCCAGCAACCGTCCGTTTGTAGTCCGTTTTAACAAACCGACTTCCGGCTCGAACTATACGACGGAATACGCGGGTAGTTTGGTGGACGGACATAGTCCCTTTAGTATCAACCAGGCCAACATTTATTCAAATATCGGGCAGGCTTTGACGGTGGACGGGGCTTTCCTGGCCGGGGCGATTTTGACTTTCAAAGTTTTCGATGCGACCACCTCCAGCCCGTTGGCCTCCACCCCAATCAGGCTTTACCAGAATAGCCCGACTGGTGTGCTAGATTTCGCCCTCAGTACGAGTGTGACCGGGACGCTGATTAGCCCCCTGGTTACTGCCGGAACATATTACGCCTTCGCCGATACGCCACCCGGCAGTCCGTCTTATGCCTCGCTTTGGTACAATCAGACCGATATGGCTCACGCCACTCCGATTGTGGTGACAACTGGTAACGACCAGACTTTAATCTTCAATCTGACCCAGTTGCAAGGTGGTACGCCCACCCCGACTCCAACTCCAACTCCCACGTCAACCCCAACTCCCACGCCTACACCGACTCCGGTAGCTGGCGCAGGTACGGTGACTGGTAATGTCTCGGTTTCGTCCAACGGGGTGCTGGTGGGGCTATCCGGGGCGACGGCTCAAGCTTATAACCTGGACAATACATTGGTTACGAATGGCAGCACCAGCACGGATAATAGCGGCAACTATGTCCTGACTTTGCCGCCCGGCTCCTATAAAGTCTATTTTAGTAGCGGCTCCCTCAACACAGCCGCATGGTATAGCAGTGCCAATGGGGGCGGGGTGCCGGATTTTGCCAGTGCTAGTCAGGTAGGCGTGGCGGGTAACGGCAGTGTCACCGCCAATATCAACCTGGTTTTGGGGCAGACCCCCATTCCACCTGGGCCACCGCCGTATATTTACTATCTGCCCTTCCTGGCAAACAACGCGGGCGGCTTTACTACCTTCCTGGCTTTCCAGAACGTTGGAACGGGGGCGGCCCAGGTGCGACTGACTTACTATAATCCGCAGGGGACTTTCCTTACTTTGGATAGTACCTGCCCTACGCTGGCGGCGCAAGGGGAGTGCATCCCTATCAACAGCCCGATTTCGTCTGGCAACAAGGGGGTGGGCCGCATCACCTCCAGCCAACCGCTCAACGTGATTATTGCGGAAGCTACGCCGTTCGGTGGCAGTGCTTACGCGGTGAGTCAGGGAGCGAGTAGTGCGTTGATTGCGCCCCTGGCAATTAATAATTTCTTTGGCGGCTTTATTACCCAGTTGACCGTTTTCAACGGCGGCAACACTACCGCTACTGGTACGGTCAAGTTCTTTAAGGACGATGGTAGCCCCGCCCCGGCCAACAGCACTAAGACTTTTAGCATCGCGCCCCAAAATACTTTTACGCTTGACCAATCGGCGGGCGATAGTGGTTTGCCGAGCGGGTTCAACGGTTGGGCGCAAATCACGGGCAACACGGGCAGCCAGTTAGTGGCACAGGTGTTGGAGCAGAAATCGGCCAGTCACTTCGTGGCAATTGCCAACGCCCAAAATGGGCCGCACCCTAGCGTATATGCTCCGGCTATTTTCCGTAACGCCTACGGTGGTTTCTCTACCGGCTCCAACATTGTCAACCCGAACGATACGGCGGTAAACGTGAACATCACTTATTACGACCTGGCTGGCAACGGTACGCAGGTGTCGCAGTTCGTGCTGGCCGCTCACGCCATCGCTTCAATTTTTCAAGGTGGGAGTGGTGGAGTAGTTGGTTTGCCACCCGGCAACGGTCTGCCCGAACCTTATGTGGGTGCCGCCATAGTCCAGGCGACGGGCAACGGCGTGGTGATGGTGGTCAATGAGTTGGGCGGCAATACTGCTTCCGGTTCGGCCAAGAGTGGGGTCTATAGCGCAGCGGCTAGTGGGGGTAGCAGCGTTGGTCTGCCTGTGATAGCGCGTAACGGTTTTGGTTATACGACGGGTACGACTATTTTCAATACCAGTAACCAGGCTATCAATGGCAGTTTGCAATATTATGATCTGACAGGTGCGGTAAAGGGTGCTGCTCTGGCGTTTACTGTCGGCCCATTTGCCAGCAAAGCCTTCTTCCAGGGCGACCCGGTGCAAGGCCCACCCGACCAGTTCTACGGTACGGCTATTATTACTCAAAGTAGCGGCCCGGCCAACGCCTTGATTATTACGACTAACGCGCTGTCGGGCAGCTTCTTCTATAGCTATACCGAGCCGAACCAGTAGGAAAGTAGCCAGTAATCCAGCTATAATGCAATCAAAACAGATCAAAACTAGCACAAGGGCTATTCATAGATGCTCAGGAAAAGAATTAGAAAAAGACTTGACTCAGCGGGTCAAAAAGGTTATACCAGACTGGTTGCTTACCGCTCAAAGTAATGACCGGGAGGTATAACCTATATGAGAATACACTTCTGTGGGCCAACTGTCAAAGCCCTGCAAGCTCACCTACAGTGGGCCGTCAAATGGAATAAAGGTTCGGTGTTGTGCCGCAGCGGAGTGTTGTTGGATTACAGCCAGCACATAGCCATACCGGACATCGCCGTTAAATGGAAAGTCAGTCCGGCCACTGTGTATAATTGGTTAAAAGCTTTTATCCTAAATGGCGTGGATAGTTTAGATTGTCGCTATGGTGGAGGTCGGCCCAGTAAACTTGATTTAGCTCAGAAAAAGCAGTTGACCGCCTGGTTAGATGCCGGACCAGAAGCAATAGGTTTTGCTACAGCTTGTTGGAGTAATCTGTTGGTGCAGGAGTTTACTTGGTCGCGCCGTGGTCAGACCCCAACCATTGCTACCAGTGGCAAACGTCGCGGTTACAAGCTGTTTGGAGCAATTGAATTCTTTAGTGGGCGGGTCTTTTATGAGGTAAGTGCTAATAAGTTTAACAGCCAGAGTTATGAGCAGTTTATTAAGCACATTTTGGAGCGGATCTCTGAACTGCTGTTTTTAGTCCAGGAGGAGCGCGTTATCATACCAGCGCAGCGATGCAAGAGTTTTTCGGGGAGCAGCAGGGCCGATTGCAAGTATATCAATTATCAGCCTACTCGCCCGACTATAATCCGATTGAATATCTATGGCGCAAAAGCAAACGACGGGCTACGCACAACAAATATTTCGCCGAGTTTGCCAAGTTAGGCGAGGCGGTGGACGAAGCATTAAGCTATTTCAGTCAGCAACCGCAGCAAATATTAGGGTTATTTGGCTGTTACACCAAATCTCAGATGGGGCAAGCGGTGGGGTAGGATTCTAAATTCAATTCTTAACATCTATAGCAAAGCCAGAATAGCCCCTAAATTTGTATAGGCGTTTGTGGTTGATTTTGGACGAACTGCCGACCCAAGTGAGCGAACTGTGAGGTAATAATTATCTTTTGTTGACCGCTAAGGGTTGACAATATAACAGGACTGGTTACTTCTTGAGCGTTGATACTAAAGTCAACAATTTGTGAACTCGTTCCGCGCAACTCAATGTCCAAAACGTGAACGCTCCTGAAGGAAGCCTAGTAGTTTTCAATTCGCAGGGTTGGCAAAGAGATGAATTGGTGTTAGTTTCGTTAGCAGTAGCTCAAACTTTGGGTGTGGCTTTTCAAAAACTTTGCAACGCCTGCCGGGGCTGACCAAATGGTTTGTGACAATTGAACCAAAACCTAATACCTACGTGGACACCTAATTATTTTGGCTTCCCTTACAATTTCTAAATGATTCGCGCCCGGATATAGGCACTGGTGAAATCTATGGTCATGGTGATAACAATAACTACTAGCAGGGCCATACCCGCTTTGGAGTAAAAATAGTTTTCGATGGCTTCGTTTAGATATTGACCGATGCCACCCGCCCCTACCAGACCCAAAACCGAGGCACTATGCACACTGACTTCCCAACTATAGAGCATATGCGAAATAAAATATGGCACTACCTGGGGAATGACTGCGAATAAAACCAGATGGGCCGGACTACCGCCTGTGGCCGAGACCGCCTCGACTTGCCCCCAATCAATCGCTTCGATGGCCTCACTAAACAGCTTGGTCATCAGGCCCGCCGAAAAAATAGTGATAGCCAGCACCGCCGGAAAAGCCCCGATACCTACGCTGGCGACAAAAATAATCGCCAGGAACAAGGTTGGCACGGCTCGCACAATGCTCAGGATAATCCGCACGATGTAGTAGGCCACGTTGGTAATCGGGTTGCGACCCATTAAGTTACGCGCCGCCAACAAACTGAGTGGTACGGCCAGTATTGCCCCGCCCAACGAGCCAATAATCGAAACTTCCAGGGTTTGGCGGGTTTGATACATAATGCCTTTGGGTGTCCAAAGCGCGTCCCAGGCCGGATTGAGCAGACCACCTATATAGCGCAAAATGTTACCGAACTTGGCGAACAACCGCGAGGGGTCAACCTCGGTATCCTTGACCACGAGGGTCATTCCTAAAAGAATTACTACCACAGCCAGATAGTTAAAGTATAACAGCGTGTCCAGCCACGTCCCCCGCGCCCGACGTAGCTCGTCTATGGACTTAACTTGCAGATTGAGGTTGTTGCGTTGGGCTAACCGGAAAGTGCGCCCGGCCACGTTCAAAATTAGCAAAGCGAGGATGCCCAGCACTAGCAAGATAGATTCGGGCGTGAGCAAGCTCCAGTTCCACAAATCGGGTTCGGGGTTAGGTGTCACGGGCGTGGCTAGGGCTTGCAGAGCGGAGGGCGTATAAACCAAAAAATGCAGACCTAAAACAATATAGGCGAGGCCAAACAAAAAAGCGGTCAAGATAGCACTGCCCCACCGCGCCAGATAGATATAACCCGCGCCAGGGATAATTTGTAGAGCGGCGGCCAGGTACGGGTTGCGGTAACGGGGTTTGGAAAGCTGCCGCATACCTTGACGCAAACGGCTATACAAACCGCTTACGGGTAGTTCGGGCAAACCAGCCTGGGCTACTGTTTCGTTGCTCACCGTAGCCTGTTCAACCTCGGTTATAACTTTTTCATCGGTAAACTCTTTCATATACCTCTCGCGTTACCTCATCAGGCTTACCATCAAAAACCAATTTACCGCCCTTAAAGCCCAAAATACGGTCAGCGTATTCTTTGGCAAGGTCAAGCTGATGCAAATTTACCAGCGTGGTGATACCATCCTCGCGGTTGATGCGGCGCAAAATGTCCAGCACCACAATCGAAGTTTCGGGGTCAAGGCTGGCAACTGGCTCGTCTGCTAGCATCACGCCCGGCTCCTGGGCCAAAGCGCGGGCAATCGCCACCCGTTGTTGCTGTCCGCCCGAAAGCTGGTCGGCCCGAATATAAGCTTTTTCGACGATACCCAACCGTTGCAGACAGCCCAAAGCTAAATCTACGTCCTTGCTGCCAAAAAGCGGGTAAAGGCTTTCCAACCCGTGTTTGTAACCCAGGCGACCCAACAAAACGTTCCGCAAAACCGTCATTCGTTTGATCAGATTGAATTGCTGAAAAATCATCGCCACGTCCAAACGCAAACGGCGTAAATCACCGCCTCTGGCTACGGTAGTATTCTGACCATTAATCCAGACGCTGCCCGCCGTTGGCTGCACCAAACGATTGATCGAACGGATAAAGGTGGATTTACCCGCCCCCGAACTACCGATGACCGCCACAAACTCGCCGCGCCCGATGCTGACGTTGATGTTATCCAGGCCGCGAAAGCCGTTAGGGTAAACTTTACTCAGTTGGCGCACCTCAATATGGGGCTGTCCATCATGGGGCTTAGAATTTCGCTGTGGGTTCATATACTCAAAAATTCCTACCGATTACTGATATGAGCGTTCAGAACCATCTATTGACGGAGCAATATCCAACAAATTACCTTTGTGAGACATTGCGCGGGTACCCCCTGGGTGTGGTTGCTGCCAATGGACGGTTCTGAATGCTAAAGCTATTTCGCCAACAGGTCTGGCTTGACTGCTCTGATTACGTCGCGCAGACCGTCGTAATCAGAATCTTTGACCGCCGCCAATCCGTCAATTGTGAACAAGTCCTTGAGGTACTGCTTGCCCTGAGTATCAGCCGAAAGCTTGAGCATGGCCGCTTGCAGCTTCTTGACTTCGTTGGCGTTCAAGTCCTTGCGAACAATCTGGGGGTCGGCAGGTATCAAGGGCGTGGTGTAGATAATTTTGGTATCTTTCAACACGTTCGGATACTTGTCGGTGACTTCCTTGTTGGTGCGGGCATCATCGTAGAAAGCTCCGGCATCGCCTGCCTTTTCTTCTACACCAATCGCAATCGCGCTCTGGCTGGTGATGTTACGCACCGTCACGTCCGTGCCGGGTTTGAGACCAGCCTGTTGCAAGGCGTAGGTCGGGTACAGGTTGCTAGAAGCCGAAAGCGGGTCGCCCAAAATAACGCTTTTGCCTTTAAGGTCGGCCAACGAATTAATGCCGCTATCGGCTCGTGCCACCACAAAGGCTTTGTAACCAAGCACATCCTTGCGTACCGAGCCAGTAATCGGATAAACACCGAATTTATTGGCTGCTACCACAAAGTCTAATGGCCCCACCCAGGCAAAGTCAATGTTTTTGGCGTTCATACCTTCGCCTACCGCGCCGTAGCTGGTTAAAACGGTAGCTTTAATTTTGTAGCCAGTTTCCTTGCTCAAGAAAGCGGCAATGTTATCAGCTTGAGTCTGGATTACGTCACTCTGGCGTGACGGTACCAGGGCCATCACTAAATCGGTTTTTTCGGCTTCCGTACCTGCGCCCGCCGGAATAACCAGACTGCTTGCGCCAGGGGTAGCTGCTGCCGCTGAAGTCATCGCCATCGCCGAGGTCATTGCGGCGGTGGTAGAACCCGCACTCGTGGTCATAGCCATCGCCGAAGTCATGGCGGCGGGGCTTGTGGTCATCGCCATTGCCGAGGTCATCGCCGCACTGGTCATAGCGGCGGTAGTGGTGGTAGCCGCAGCCGCAGCGGTGGTGGATGCGGGTGTAGCCGTCTCGCCACAAGCGGACAGCATCAAAGTAGCTACCAACAGGGTAAAGATGAATGAAACACCTTTGCCTTTTAGGGTCGGGTAATGTAAAAACTTCATCAAGAAACTTCCTCCTTAGATGGGTGTCCTTATGTTGCTTTTAATATCTAAAAAGCAACCAATATTATAGTCAAAACCGAAAAAGGTTCATCGTTGAACTCAAGTGGAACTTACGCAATCCCACACTTCCCCCTGGTGTAGCTAGAATGCGTACAATATTTTGGCAGAGGTACTTCTTTGCCTTACTCCGTCAGCTAGTAGCAGTAATACTATTATAATTTAATATATTGTATTTAGCGAATCGGTACTGTTCCACAGGTGTTTAGAGTTGGGATAATTAGAGTCAAGCGTAAGCGGAGCGTCCCCGCGCCCGCTATGCTGGCTAATTTGCGTACCGTGCGGGCGCGAGGACGCTCCGCCTACAAATTGAGGAAAATTTGAACAGTTACACTGTCCCACAAGTTTAGTTACTTATAGATACATCAGTAAGTAGTGAGGAAGGGCAGAGTCAACTCAACCAATTGGGCAGCCGCTTTGTTGTTGACAGCGTGGGGTGCGCCCGGAATAACGGCAAGTTGACCGTCCGGCAACAAGCTCACAATTTTTTCTACCCAGGGCTGCGGCGCAATCGTATCACGAGAACCACGCACCACCAGTATCGGCACTCGGACATTTGGTAGCTTATCCTCGATATAGTCGTGCAAGGCATATTGAAAAGATTGCCACATCACCCGTGGGCCGCATTGCCAGTAGTCTCCGATGGCAAGATGTATCTGGTTAAAGGACTCTCCAGGTGTGTCCCGCAACAAGCGCAAAATCTCAGTTGAGGACGAACGGTGGAGCGGGTCTATAGTTGGCCCGGTTAGAATGGCTCGATTGACTAGCGATGGGTAGCGTACCGCCAAATCCACTACTATCTGACAGCCCATCGAATTTGCCAGGAAAGCCACCTGCTCCAACCCGGCTTTGTGCAAAAATTCCGCCAGCGCATCGGCCAACTGTGGAATGTCTAAAACGTGGGCAGGAGTGCGGCTTTTGCCAAAACCGGGCAAATCAGGCGCGTAAACCTGAAAGTAGGGAGCGAGGCGCACGGCAGTCGGAAGCATATAGCGGCTCGAAACCCCCAAACCGTGAACCAATACGACAGGTAAGCGGTTTGTGACTGGTGCGGTGGAAGTTATTACGTGGAACGGCAAACCACTTACTTCAAACCAACGCTCCTGCAAAAGCCCACTCACACGAGCGGCTTTAACTATATTTGCCAATTACTTTGCATCCCTGGTGAAGTATGGTGCGTGCAGATGCAGCTGGACGGTGCGTAACCACTTGTAAGCCAAGATACCAGCTATCAACCAGAAAGCCCCTAGCAGCAAACCGCCCAAAACGTCGCTGGGCCAGTGTTCGCCCTCCAGCACACGGGATGGTCCAATTGCGGCCAGCAGCAGAATTAGCGGCAGGCGCAAAATCCATAACCACCAGTCGTGGTGTTTGACCTGGAAAGTCACAAACAGAATAAAGCCGAAGAAGCCGATGACGTGAACAACGTGACCAGAAGGGAAACTATAATAAGTGTTGATTTGCTGTAAAATATCAATGCCGTTTCCTGTCGGACGTGGTCTTTGCACCAACTGGTTGGTCAGATAGCTGGAAGCGTCGCCCATTGCTGTAACAAAGGTAGCAGCCACGGCAGCCGCCCATCGTCGCAACAGCAGCAAACCCAGCACAAATATGATTACGCCAATCAGGGCCGGATTAGGCCAATTGACCGTACTAGCAAATTCAATAACTTTGGTGACGGTCTGATGGGGCAGCACCAATTTTTGCCAGGCTCGTTCCAGCCCCACATCGCCGGGCAATGGCCCACGCACCAGATGTACGGTCACGCTTAACACCACTAACAAAACCAAAAGCAATAACTCGCCCCAAATTAAAGGGTTTTGCCAGCCCGCCGCGTTTTTACCCCGTTGGTTTTGCTCAATATTGCTTACTTGCTTAGTGCGGATACTTTCAGTATTTGTAGCCATTGCTGCCTCCTTAGCCTTATAACATAACGTAATCACAATTCACTTACCCACGCGTATTGTGATTGCTAAGGCAGCAATCGTGCCACTATTTAATTATAGTTTGGGGCGGTTGTCTATGACCCGTTTGGCTTTGAGTTGGAAACGCGGCAGCGTACCGGGCGCAACAGCCTGTACGGGAATACGCAGTGCTAAACGCTGGCGGAACAGCGTGGTCAGGTAGCCAAGTTTATGGCTTTCGTGGTCTTCAAGCTCGACCTCGATTGCCAATTCGTCCATATCTTGTTCGCGGTAAAAAGTCAGCCGAAATTCGTTGACTTCCACCACTTCCCTAATAATAGCTTCTACCGACGACGGAAAAATGTTGATGCCGCGCACGATTATCATATTGTCGGTGCGTCCGATTACCCCCCCTTCTAACAGCTTAAAACTACGCAGACACGGGCAAGCTGCGCTCGCTTGCTTTACGATGTCATTCGTGCGGTAACGAATGACGGGATAGCCCCAACGTCCCAAATTTGTAAGCACCATTTCGCCGGGCTGTCCTGGCGGGACTGGCTGCCCCGTTGCCGGGTCAAGTATCTCGATGATAAACTCGGCCTCGTTGATATGCAAACCGTTTTGGTACTGACAACTGTAGCCGTAAGCTCCGACTTCGGTTGCGCCCGCGTGGTCGTGGCAAACCGCACCCCAGGCTTGCTCGATGCGGTGGCGCACCGCCGGAATACTTGCGCCCGGTTCTCCAGCCAATACCAGCACTCGGACTGCTGACTCGGCCAGGTCAATGCCCTTTTGAGTCGCAACTTCGGCTAGATGCAGGGCGTAACTTGGCGTGCAGCATAGCACCGTCGCTTCGTTTTCCAATATCGCGGCGATACGCTGTTCGCTGTCCATTCCGCCACCCGGAATAGTCAACGCCCCCAGGTGTCGCGCTCCTTCGTAGGCGGCCCAAAAACCGATAAACGGGCCAAATGAAAAGGCCAGGAAAATCCGGTCTGCGCTGGTTACTCCTGCCCCACTATAAACTCGCGTCCAGCACTGCGCCCACCAGTCCCAACTTTCGGCTGTATCCAAAACTTTGAGCGGGTGGCCCGTTGTTCCCGAAGTCTGATGCAACTTGACATAATTATTGGTTGGATACGACAAATTGCGACCATAGGGCGGGTAATGGTTTTGTTCGTCCACCAGTTCCGACTTGAGGGTAAAAGGTATTTTAGCTAAGTCGTCCTCGCTTTGAATTTGGTTCGGGTCAACTCCACCCAACTTTTGCTGATAAAATGCGTTGCCGCTCTCGTTTTTGAGAAAAGACAACAGAGCGCGTAAGCGTTCAAACTGGTGCGTCTGAATTTGTTCACCTGTACCAAATTCAATGTTAGTATTCATAGTTTTCTCGAAATTTTAATAAGGTCAGCCGATGACGTTTTGGTAGCCGCCGTTTTCCTGGATAACTTCCTCTCGGTACAAACCCAAAGCCTCAAAAACGGGTATATCCGTGACCGAAAACAAAATAGCCTCGGCGGTCTGGCTGGCGTTGGCGTGTTCGTGCCAGACCCAGGGCGGCAGCACCACAAAGTCGCCCTTCTTCCAATCGAAACGCTGCCCATTGATAACTGTATGGCCTGTTCCGTCAACCACGTGGTAAACCGCGCTGGTGGTGTGTCGGTGAGCCTGGGTATGCACGCCAGGACGCAACATTTGGGCGTTGCAGCCAAGCGTAGGCAAGACGTGACCGCCCGTTTTAGGATTGGTGTAAGTCAGAAAAGCATCATCGTAGGGGCTGGCCTCCACCTGAGCCAGCTCGTGCAGAGCTTCGTAAGTTCTGGCCCATTTGTAGATAAGCAGGGGCGAGACCTTCTCGGCGTTGTAGCGGGTATCGGGGCTGCTCCAGGCCGGAACAAGATTGCCGCCGCCGTATTTTTTCAGGTGATAGTTGTCGGGTTTGGAAACAGGCTGGCGATGGTCGGGGTAAAGCTCAAAGAAGCTAGTACCAAGCGATTTCAAAAGGTTGATGTCCAGACCGTCCATCCAGATGACTGGCTCGGACGTTTCGTTGCCGTGGTCGTGCCATTGCCAAGGCGGGGTCAAAACCAGGTCGTACTGCTCCATAAAACAGCGTTCGCCTTCGACAGAGGTAAAGCCGCCATTGCCCTGGATAATAAAGCGGATCGCGCTTTGGGTATGACGGTGGGCTGGCGCAATCTCGCCCGGTTTGACCATCTGCACGCCCGCGTAAATATTGCGGGTGGCGGTCTTGAGGTGGGTCAGACCAGGGTTATTCAAAATCAAAACGCGCCGCTCGCCGCCTCGTTCAATCGGGATTTCACCAGCCTTCAAAATGCGCGGATAAACCTCGTCCCAACTCCACTTATAAGGGATGGCTTCGGGGACAGGGGCGGTGGTGATAAGCTGGCTCAGGTATTTCCAAAGCGGGGGCAAGTTGGCCGCTTCAATATCAGCGTAAAATTCTTCCAGCGTCGCTTCGGTCATCGCCGAATCTCGCACAATTTCCCGGTCTAGGGTTGTCATTATATTTTCTCCTCGTTGAGTGCATTAGATTACCGCGTAAGACCGCCAATGGTTTCAACCATCGTCTAGTAGATTCCAAACCCACTTAAGTGGGTTATCAAAACCGCCAACAATACCACGTAAAAAGGGTGTTGCTAACCTGATTTATCAGGTTTGGGGTGGATAGACGACGGTTTCAACCGTTGGCGACTATTAGCATAGCTAACTTGCGCCTGACTGCTAACTGACGACTAATTGACCGCTGGCATCACCAGGCCAAATTCATCCAGCAAACCTTGTACCCGCTTGGTATAATCCTGGCGCATTTCTCCATTTGTATGCTTCTTGATGCCCCACCTGCGATAGATTTCATTATTTTTGGAAGTCGGACTGCCAAAGAAGGGCAACATCGTCGGATAAAGCCAATTGACCGTGTTTTGAGCGATGATGCGACCTTCTGGCGTGGCACACAGTTCTTTGGTATTGCTGCGGCCAAACCCGGCGTGAAAACGTTCTTCCGGCATGGTGGATTTCGCTAATTCGCGCAGAGGTAGGAAGGTACTTTCGGCCAGGTCTTCCACCTGAATAATTTCGGCCAGATCACAAATCGCTTTGAAAACCACAAACTCCTGCCAGTTTGCCAGCGAGTTTTCAAAGATGCTATTGTGGCGGGTGTGGTGGTCGAGCGTGGCCGGGTCAAGGTTCATATCTACAGCCAGCCGATAAAACTTCAGATGATGGCCGTATTCTTCCATCGCAATCCGACAGGCCAAAAACTTCTCTTTTGGGCCGGGGGCTAGGGCAATCGAAGGCTCATCGAAGCGTTCCGCACCCGTAATCTCGTTTACCACGTGGCTGGCTACAATTTTGCCGATAGCGATGCGGTATTCGTCTGGCAACCTATTCAGGTCGGACACCTCTTTAATTTCGCCAACGAAAACCCCATTTTCAAAATCTTCGGTTATCATTTATTACCTCTTTTAAAGTAACTATTCAGTCCCATGCCATTGTCATTCCGAGGCACGAGGAATCTCTAACCCCGTTTTCAAATTAGAGCTTCCTCACGCAACCGAACAGGGTTAGAGATTCCTCACTCCGCAAAGCCTTCGTTCGGAATGACAGCTGCGTAGTTACCATCTCTTTATAAAATCTCCGTGTCCTCTGTGTCGTCAACTGGTTGCCGTAGTGAACAATGGCTGTTGTTTACACAAAAGGCGAATAATTAAAGAGTTCCAAATCGCTTTTCAAGGGGGTCAAGCCCTTTTTGAGCCAGCCCGTTTCTACTACTTGAGCCAGCGTTTCAACTGTCCAGCCATTTTGATTGACTAAAGAGAGCATCGGGTCGGATTGGCTGAACAAAAAGACCTCATTCCCGCGCACGCCTAAAACCTGACCCGTAATGGCCTGGGCGTGGTCGCTACAAAGATAAGCTATTAGAGGCGCGACGTGGGCAGGCAACACCTTCCTGGCTCCTTCGACATAAGCGGTTAGTTCGGGCGTGGTAGGTTTGATAGTATCGGTCACGCGGGTATAGGCGAACGGGGCGACGCAGTTGGCGGTCACGTTGTAACGGGCCATATCAAAAGCGCATACGCGAGTGAGCGACATTATTCCGCCCTTACTGGCGGCGTAATTGGCTTGCCCCACATTGCCCATAATCCCCGCCGTCGAAACCAGATTGACGATACGTCCGCTCTTGCGCTCCTTGAAATGAGGCAAGGCGGCCCGCATTACCGCGAATGTGCCAGTCAGGTTGGTTTGGATAACGTCGTTCCATTCGTCCTCGCTCATATTGAAAATCATGCGGTCACGCAAAATGGCGGCGTTGTTGATAACGAAGTCAAGCTGACCGAAGCTGTCTATCGCTAATTTGACCAGATTGCGCCCGACCTCAAAGCTGCCCACTCTGGCGGTACTGACAACTGCCTCGCCTCCCGCCTCCGCAATCTCCGCCACCACTTTCGCCGCAGTTGTGTCCTGGGCAGCGTTCGGCGTGCCATCGGCGTTAAGATTAGCATCATTGACCACGACTTTCGCACCCCGCTCGGCTAGATAAAGAGCAACGGCGCGACCTATCCCCTGTCCCGCGCCCGTCACCAGAGCCACTTTACCCGCAAGTTCTTTTTGCACTCACAACTCCTTTACACCGCAGCAACCAGTTGACGATACGGAGTTCACAAAGAAACTTTATAAATTCTCAGTTAGCTTTGTAACTCTATTGTTGCTTCTAGTTTTACTGAAAACTGGCGACTGAAAACTGACTGCTACCTCAGCTTTTCGGCCATTTCGAGTGGAATACTGACCGCTTTAATTTTGCCATTACCTTCGTTTTTGACCCAGGCCCGAAGTTCGTAACCGCTTGCACTCAACGTTTCGCCCTTAAAAACTTTATGCTCCAGCTTAAAAGTACGTTCGCGTACTTCTACCACCGTCGTTTCCAGGCGTACTGTATCGTCATAGCGTAACGGACTGGCAAAGCGGCAGCCCACGTCCACAATCGGGTGTGCAAAGCCGTGTTGTGAGGTCAGTTCCGCGATGGGTAGGCCAATTGCTTTGAACAAAGCGTGAGTGGCGCGGTCAAACCAGCGAAAATAGTTGGGGTAAAAGACAATTCCGGCCGCGTCGGTCTCGCCCCATTCGATTGTAAACTCCATTACGTTTTTTGCCATTAGCTTATTGTAAACTCAAAACTCCATAATTTCCAGTACCATTCGGACTAACTTTTGATACCACCATAGGCTATAATAGACAAAAAGCTGTAACTATTGAGCGGATAATCCATTGGCGGAGCAATGTCCCACAGAAAACTTTAGGTAAAGATTATGACGACCAAAACCGAACGAGAACAATTGGAAGCGGCGTTGGAGCGGATAGCACAACTCGAAGTCGGGCAAAAGCGTATGGAAAGTTTTTTGCAGGCTCATGATGCGCTAACCCGGTTGGTGCTGGATGGTTGCGGTTTACGGGAGATTACTGCTCATTTCGGGTTATTAATCCAACATTCGGTTGAGATTGAAGACCGCTTCCACAATCTGCTGGCGATTCATACCCTGACCGACGTTGCGGACGGGCCACATTTGGAACGGGCGGCAGATAATTTTAATTATAGCCAATACGGAAAGGTGCTTGAACCTTACTTCGCCCGTGTGCAGGCCAGCCCGCATTTTGAAATAGTTCCGCCGCAACCCGACGTGGGAATTACGCGGCGACGGCTGATTGCGCCCGTGATGGTGGAAAGCGAGTTGTTGGGCTACGTAATTTTGCTGGACAGGCGGGGCGGCTTTAGTCAGCGCGTCATCCAGGCGACGGAACACGCGGCTTTGATTTACGCCTTGCTGATGATGAAGGAAAAAAGCGAGGCCGAGACCGAACGCCGCTTGCGGGCGGATTTCCTGGAAGATTTAATAAACCCGCACCTGCATCTGGACGAAGAAACTCTTTTGCGGCGTGGGCGATATTTTGGCTTTAACCAGGCTGCTTCGTACCTGTTTTTGATGGTAGCTTTGGACAATTTTAGCCCGGCTGCCCAAATCTCGGATTGGCCTGAAAGCGAGACGCGCTCTTTTATGCGCCAGCTTTACCACGAAATGAGTCGGGTGGTGGTGCAGCTTGCTCCAAATAGCTTGCTGGTCAGCAAGAACCAGAGTATTAGTGTGCTTACACCTATGTCAAAGGATAGCGGCGAGGCTGCACAAAGCGCGGCATTGGTGGCAACAATCCAGCATAGCCTTGCCAGATTGTGGCCGGGTCAGCCACAATTGCTGACTGTCTCGATAGCGATAGGCGGCGTATGCCAAAAGCTGGACGATTTTCCCATTGCGGCCCAACGCGCCCGCCGTTGTTTGGAAATTTTGCAAATATTAGGGCAGCGCAGGCAGGTGGTCAACTACGCCGATTTGGGTCTTTACACCCTGTTGCTAGACCGCCAAAATACTCAGCTTCTGCTAGATTTTGCCAGCAACAGGTTACATTTAGTGGCGGAGTATGACGCGGCTCACGGTGCGGCCTTGCTCGAAACTTTGCATCAGTATTTTGCTCATTCGACGCGGCTCAAAGAAACCTCCGCCGCCTGCCATATCCACCTGAGTGCTTTGAAATACCGTTTGCGTCGCATCCAGGAAATCGGCCAGTTCAGCCTGGCAGACCCCGAAGTTTCGTTTAACTTGCAACTGGCCCTGAAAATAAGCCAGGTGGAAAAAGTTTTTAAGGCTTAAATTTCGTCCTTACCCAGGTTGCGTCGCTTTGCAGATATGTTATAGCCGAAAATACAACCAGTAAATCCTCAAAGCTAATCGAAAATTTCACAAACGCGCTCAATTTTGGTGTATAATGGAGGCGACAAAATTGCTAATATTAAGAGACACGGTAAAGAAAAAAGCGAAAAGATTGGCGATAGCCCTGGGAGGTAAAGCGTTGACACTCAGCGTATATAGTGGCGGTGGTGGCGGCATCGAACTGTCCAAAGTGAACACTATTTTGGATAAGTATGAGAAGTGGGACCCGTTTGAGGCTCTTATCCCGATTTTACAAGACGTGCAGCACGAACTTGGTTTTATCCCCGACCCGGTGGCGGCTCTAATTACCGAGCGTTTTGGCGTACCTCTGACTCAGGTTTATGGTGTGGCTACTTTTTATAGCGACTTCAAGGTAATCAAGAAAGCCGAACACCGTATTTTGCTGTGCGAAGGGTCAGCTTGCTATTTGTGTGGCAACCAACCGTTAGTTACGGCTATACAGCAGAAGCTTGGCATTGATTATGACCAGGTAACACCCGATAAGCAGTGGACTTTGCAGCGCGGTAACTACTGCTTTGGAGCGTGCCAGCTTGCACCGATGGCTGAAATTGACCACACCGTTTATGGCAGCCTCACTCCCGCATCGTTGGGAGCTTTGATTGATGACGTAAACAGTGGCAAAATTGATACGCACGGCGGCCACGAGCCAGTAGATTAAGGTGTTTTGATGCTTGTTTTAGCTAAACCAAACAGGAAACCAGAAATGAACCAATACGGGTGGCAACCAATTGAAGATTTGCCGGATAACTGGCAAGAGTTGGCTTCCAGTGGGCTGGAGAGTCTGGCTTCGGTTTGGGTTGACCAGGCGACAAAACTACATGAGTCCGACGCTTTACGGCAGTTTAACGAGCGTTTGAGCCGAGAATGGGCTATTGAAACGGGCATCCTGGAAAATCTTTATACCATTGACCGTGGTATTACCCGACTTTTGATTGAACACGGCATTGAGGCCAGCCTGATACCGCACGGCACTACCGACAAACCAGCCGAACAAATCGTGGCTATCGTCAAAACCCAAAAGGACGCGCTGGAAGGGGTTTTTACCTTCGTAAAAAACGAGCGTTCACTTTCAACCTCCTTTATTAAGGAGTTGCATCAAGTTTTGACCAAGCACCAGGAAACCGTTGAAGCGGTGGACACACTAGGCCAACGCTTTGAGGCTACTTTGCGACGGGGTGATTGGAAACGTCTGCCTAATAATCCAACCAGACCAAATGGCGAAATGCACTCATATTGTCCTCCCGAACACGTAGCCGCCGAAATGGATCGGCTAGTTGAGTTGCACCACAAACATATCGAAGCTGGGGTTGCCCCCGAAATTGAAGCGGCCTGGCTACACCACCGGTTTACCGAGATTCACCCTTTTCAGGACGGGAATGGGAGAGTGGCCCGCGCCCTGGCCTCGCTAGTTTTTCTGCGAGAGGGATGGTTTCCTTTAGTCATCAACCGCGATATGCGCGAAGGCTATATTGCTGCTTTGGAAAAAGCTGACGGGAACAGCCAAACCGTGGGCGATTTGTCGGCCCTGGTGGGTTTGTTTTCCAAACGGCAGGAAAACGCCTTTGTCAAAGCCCTAAGCCTATCCGAAAACGTGCTACAAGAACGCGAACCTTTGCAGCAGGTAATTTCAGCTGGTTTGGAGCGATTACGGGAACGTACTCAACAAGAGTACGGGCGCAGGATAGCTAAAGTACGAATGCTGGCTGCTCAACTTGAGGAGCAAGCCGTCAGAAAAATGCAACCTACCGCTCAAACCCTGAATAAAGAACTCCAAACTGTCAGACAAAATTATTTTGCCTCCCTTGAACGAAATAGTGAAAATAACAGTCATTATTTCAGAAGCCAGATTATTGACGCGGCCAGAGAAATCGGGTATTTTGCCGATACACGTATCTATCGGGCCTGGGTGCGGCTGAAAATAAAGGAAGAAGTCCAAACCGAGTTGGTGCTGTCGTTTCACGCTTTGGGGGTAGAACCATTGGGAGTGATGGCAGTTTCGGCTTTTATCCAATTTAAGGATACAGGCGAAGCAGGTGACGACAGGTCAGGGTTTCAGGTGCTTTGCCCGGACAACCTTTTTCAATTCACTCACAACGAAGATACCCAAAGGTTGGAAAAACGTTTTGATATGTGGCTAAAAGAAGTGATTTTGCTGGGAATTGACCAGTGGCGCAGACAGTTATAATATTAAGAATTGGTGCTTCTAATAGATAGAAACAACAGCTAGAGGAGCAAAAGCTAGATGACCAGAGAAGAATTTGTAGAGTTGCGTAGTCGGGCCGAGAAAGAACGGGCCGATTTATACGCCAATAAGACCGTTATCGAAGTCAACGTGGATAGCAGTTCTGTTCCGGCGGGCGCGAAGGAAACCCTCAACCACTTGCGGCGTATAGTGGATTTGAAAAAACTCAACGCCGAGGTCAAGCTGGTGTCAAGCTTTGGGGCGCAGTGGTTGGAGCCAACGGTTTTTATCAATAAACCCGGTACACCCCGTATCATGTACGGCAGCGTAGATAAGACACGGGCCGACGCACTGCTGGAACGGTGGGTGGGCGGCGATGACCCCTGCCCCGAATATGCTTTTGGCAACTTTGGTGAAGACGAGTTTCGCGGTATCCCGGCGATGAAAACTACCGATTGGTGGCGTTTGCAGCACCGGATTTCGATGCGAAACTGTGGCAACATTGACCCCGCCAACATTATGGATTTTATCGCGGTGGGCGGTTACAAAGGTTTTGAAAAAGCTTTGTTTGATATGACCCCAGACCAGATTGTTACCGAAGTCAAAGCCAGCCATTTGCGGGGACGCGGCGGAGCCGGATTTGAAGCTGGTATTAAGTGGGAGTCGGGCCGTGCCGAAAAACGCACGCCTAAATATTTGGTAGTCAACGGTCACGAAGGCGAACCCAACGTTTATAAAGACCGCCGCTTGTTTGAGGGCGACCCCCACTCGATTATCGAAGGTTTGCTGATTGGCTGCGTGGCTGTCGGTACGCCCGATGCCTATATCTACGTCGGCTCGGAACATATGTTGGGCTTCAAACGGATTGGTGATGCGGTGGAGGAATGCCGCAAAATGGGTTTGTTGGGCGAGAACATTTTGGGAAGCGGTTTCAGCTGCGAGATTAAGGTGATTATCGCGGCGGGGGCGTACATTTCCGGCGAGGCTAGCGCAATGCTCTACGGTATCCAGGGGACACGCGGGATGCCACGTACTAAGCCGCCGCGTTCGGTTGAGGCAGGTTTGTGGGGACAGCCGACAGTAGTTAATAACGTCGAAAGTTTCAACAATATGCCGGAAATCATCCTCAACGGTGGGGCGTGGTACGCAGCTATCGGCGCACCCAAAAGCACCGGAACCAAGATTATCTGTCTGTCGGGCAAGTTCAAGCACGTGTGCGTAGCCGAAATACCTTTTGGTGGCCCGATTAGCGATGCTATCAATATCGTGGGTGGTGGCCCGCTCGACCCGGCTAAACCGATTTGGGCCGTCCAAACGGGCGCGGTTTCGGGTGGTTCGTTTCCGGCCAGTTTGTTCGATGTACCTTTTGATATTGACTCGTTTGGCAAGTACGACTGTTTGCTAGGTAGTGCCAGCCTGACCGCCTTTGACGACACCATTTGTATCGTAGATGCCGTCTATTACATTTTGCGCTTCAACCGCGACGAAAGTTGTGGCAAGTGTATCCCGTGTCGGGTTGGCTGCGAAGGTTTGACCGAAATGCTCTGGCGCATTAAGAATGGCGATGGCAAGCAGGACGATTTACGCAAAATGGACGGCTTGAGCGATATGGTTATCCAACATTCGCTGTGTGGTTTGGGCCAGGCTGCCCCTATCGCCATCAAGAATATGCTCAAGATAGAAGAGTTCCGTCAGGAGTTGACCCAACATATCAATGGTAAATGGTGTCGAGCCGGAGTTTGCCCAATGGGAGCGCACGTCAAAATAGAGGAGCAGATGCCCCGCTTCGGTGTGCCGGCAGCTTTGGCCGCCCCGACAGCCAATTACCGTGTGACTAACGCCGAAGCAGGTACAAACGTCGGTGGCGGTTCGGAAAAAGTAGCGTTGCCCACCCGTTAGGTCGAAACGAAAATAGAGGAGAGAAAATTTAGATGGCGGATATAAAAGTCACCATTGACGGCATAGATGTAACCGTACCTAAAGGTACTTTCTTGATTGAAGCGGCGCGGAAGGCCGGTATCTTCATTTCCAATTTCTGCTACCACCCCGATATGCGGCCTTTTGGGGCGTGCCGGATGTGTACCGTTGGCGTGATGGGCAAACGCGGGATGGGTATGGAAATCGCCTGTTCTGCCGAGTGCAAGGACGGGATGGTGGCCTTCACAGAAAACAGCAACGATGAAGTGCGCGAGGTTAAGCATTTCGTGATGGAGGCACTGCTGGTTGACCATCCGCTAGACTGCTCGATATGTCCGGCTAGTGGCGCGTGCGATTTGCAAAACGCCACCTGGCACTATGGTATGACCGAAAACCGGATGGCGCGGGAAAAAGCCTGGTTTGAGCAGGATTATTTGAGTCCGGCCATCTTGATAAAACGTGACCGATGTGTGTTGTGCGGGCGGTGCGTGCGAGTGTGTGACGAACTGATTGGGGCGCACGCCCTGGCTTTTGTCAATCGCGGGGTGGAAACTTATATTGATGCAGCCTGGGGTTCGGATTTGACCAAATCGCCGTGTACCAGTTGTGGTTTGTGCGTGGAGGTCTGCCCTGTCGGGTGTTTGATGCACGTGCAGTACGAAAATACGGGTTTGCAATGGGTTCTAAAACGCACTCAAACCACCTGCAACTATTGTGCGGTAGGCTGCTCCATGAATATGGAAGCCGAAGCCAATACGGGCCTTATTGACAAAGTGACGATGGGCCAGCAGCAGGGCGTGAACGATGGGCGCAGCTGCGTCAAGGGGCGTTATGGGTATCAATACGCCAACAGCCCTGACCGCCTGACTATGCCGATGATGCGGAAGGGTAGCGAGTTTGTCGAAATTAGCTGGCAGCAAGCTTATGACGAAATCGGAAAGCGGTTGGCTCAGTACAAGGGTGACGAATTTGGAGCTATTGCGTCCGCCAAATGTACCAACGAAGAAAACTATTTGCTGATGAAGTTGACACGCGGCATTATGGGTTCAAATAACATTGACAACCCCTTCCGATTGACCCAAGCTGCGACGCTGACCGCTCTGACCGAACAATTGGGGCTGGCAGGTATGACCAACACTATTCAGGACATCAAAGACTACGCTGGCTGTTTCTTTATTACGGGGGCGAACCTGGACAATAGTGCGCCCGTTATCGCCTAT
>JBBQZT010000092.1:0-23417 GCA_038207455.1 Chloroflexia bacterium | reverse complement strand
GTTCTCAGCATCCTGGGTAACGGTGGTGTCCGTCCAGTTTCAGTCCCCTTCAACGGGGCAATTTAGATGCAACCGATGGCAGAGCGATACTTGGCATAACGCTTACAAGTTTCAGTCCCCTTCAACGGGGCAATTTAGATGCAACACTCACTTGGATTCCGGCGGGCGGATATTCTGTGAGTTTCAGTCCCCTTCAACGGGGCAATTTAGATGCAACCCGCGACGTTGCCATAGGTTCGATAGGGTTTTTGACCCATTTCGACCAACTAGCGGCCTCTACGAGCTTCCTATGAGGTCATTTTAACACAACATTCTTGCATTGCAATAGGTCAGGTGTTCGATTTTCGCAAACCTATTTTCTGTATGGCTCACGGGAAGGGGTTTGCGAAAATATTTTGACCTCAAAAGAGTTGAAAAAGCAGTTTTTGCTCTGCTTTTTAGCAGTTTTTGGCTTGTAAGTCAGGGGGTTTGCGAAAAGACCGCTTAAAACGCCTTCTATGGAGCAGTTGTGTCTTGGAAGGTTACTTCCTATCTTCATCTCTGGAATAAATTGCGGAATTTGGTATAACGTGGCTGGCGGAAATGGGAGTTAGTTGAGCCGCCAGAGCAAAGTTGTACCATCACTACTATTGGTGAGGAGCAGACTGCCAGTGGGCGAGAAAGTTAGGTTTTGAACCGGACTCGTGTACCCGCCCAAGATCTGGAGCAGTTTCCAACTACTGCTATCGCTTACTTGCCAGATTTTTACAGTACGGTCTATCGAAGTCGTTGCCAGCCAATCCCCTTTGGGTGAGAATTGCACATCGGTCAGCATCGCGGTAGCCGCTGTGATTACACTAAGGGGCTTGCCAGTCTGGGTGCTATAAATCCTGACCGTGCCGTTACGGTAGGCAAAGGCTAACAGCTTGTCGTCGGGCGAGAAAAAAACTTTCAGAATGTTGGGCGTGTCCTGACTGTCGGAGTTCACCAGCTTGATGATAAGGCCATCCTGGTCATCTGGCTGGCCGGGTTGTTGTGCTTTAAATAGGCTGTAATAGCGGTAAAGGTTAATCACTACCATGTCTTGTTTGTGTGACCAGGCTGCCAAATTATCGGCGGCATAAATTTTATTAGAAAAGTGGCCCACGACGGTATAAGGTGGATTGGGCGCGTCGGGTTTGGGCGTAGTCGGGGCGGTAGGAGTGGGCGTAACTACCACATATTTAGCAGTTTGCTCGGCCAGGGGCGGCAATGGTTTGGTTAAATCATACTCTACCATATAGCTATTGTAGGTAATCAGCTTGATCGCGTGCTTAACCGGATCGAAAACCCAGGTATCAGGCAGACTTGACGCATCGAAATTGTTACCAGTGGACATAAGTCGAATCGCGCCTAATTCGCTGGCCTGAGTTGGCTCGATTTTCCAGATCAGCAAAGCTTCATAAACATAGCGATTCGGATCACTTTCGGCAGCTACCCACACCTGGGCAGCGAAAAGCTGGCTATCGGCTGACCACTGCCCATTACCCATAAAACTGTAAGTAATTCCAGAAGTAAGTTTATTGGCAAGCCCAAATTTAGCTTCACTCAGGGCCGCATCATAAAAATGAATACCATCATAATTGATTGAAGCCAAATATTTGCCGTCAGGCGACCAAACCGGGAGGTAACTGATGCGGTTGGTAGGAGCGGTAATCTGCCCGTTGAGCCGCAAAAAGTTGGGCGTAAGGGTAGTTGGCACAAACTCTGCCCCCAACTCCGGCAGCTGCCACAAGCGCAAATTGCCTTGCCGATCCGCGCTCAAAAGCTGTTTTCCGTCAGGCTGCCAGGCCATATAATTAAAATCGTAACTGCCAGTGTTGAATTTGGTTAGTAAAAAAGGTTTGTTGTTGCCTCCCACCACAAAAATCCCTATATTGTTGGTAACGACACCAGGGTTAGTATTGCTGACTGGTGAGGATTGGAAAATAGCCAGTTTCGCGCTATCCGGCAGCCAGGCCACAATTGGCGGTTGATCGTAGGCATTGTTGATCGGTTGATTACCCAGGATTGTATTTTGGGCCAACTCGACGGGCGCGGGATTGGTATTATCACCGTGCTGGTTAGGTAGAGTAAAAATTTGTAGCGTAGTAGTCAGAAGGC
Source organism: Chloroflexia bacterium (assembly GCA_038207455.1). Taxonomy (GTDB): domain Bacteria; phylum Chloroflexota; class Chloroflexia; order Chloroheliales; family Chloroheliaceae; genus JBBQZT01. The sequence continues at coordinate 21,296 of JBBQZT010000092.1, read as the reverse complement.
CATCTTTGCCGTTATTTCGGTCATTAGTGGTAAACAAACGGGCGAAACGACGACCATCGGGCGACCATGCGGTAAGTTCGGCAGAGAAACTACAAGACGCTGTAAGTGACCCACTTTTATCGCTGATGTCCACGCTATTGAGCAATTCAAGAGTAGCCACATCAAAGATTTGCAAATCATTGGCAATACAACCGTTTTTATTTATGAAAACGCCAATTTTGGTGCTGTCCGACGACCATAAAATGTTGTATCTGCCAACGTCGGATGGAAAGAAACCAGTAGGTTGGATTTGCTTGAGGGTGGGCTGGCTAAAATCCCATAGCTGGGCGTTGTTAAGGATAAAAAGTAGCACACGCTGGCTGTCCGGCGACCAACTTATATAATTTAGACACGGCTGATTATACGGGTAATAATCATTGTCGGGTTTGGGTAGAGGAATGGACTGACTCAGTTGGCGGGCCGGGTCATTCAACTGTAACTGGTTGCTGGTGAGCAGAGCCACATAGCGTTTGCCGTCGGGCGACCAGCACGCCCCAATCGCATTATCTTTGAGGGCAGAACGGCTAGTAATCTGGTTGGTGTATTGCGAACTTTGCTGGTAAGTGCTGTAATTGCCGTCCCCCGTTGCCACCTCAACCAGAGGCGCATCTGGGCTGCCAGCGGGCCAATGCTGTCCAGTGACATACACTTCGGGCGCGTTCCAAAGGGCGGCCTGGCCCGGTTGCAGACTGGCTGGGCCGCCAAAATTCTGGGTACGGAGCAGGTTCAAATCGGCGGAGCGTTGAACCGCCCCTACCCCAGTTTCGGCTGCGGGGCTAACATTCGGACGCGGCGAGTTATCAAGTGGGTTGGATGGTGGTGTAAAAGTAGCCAGACCAGCCGTAGCGGTGCTGCCCACCGCCACCTTAGTGACGGGCTGGCTGCGGAAAAGTTCGGGGTTGCTAAATACTCCAACCAGAGCTAGAATCGCCAGCAAATTCACCGTAACCAAACCAATCAGCACCCAGGCGTTACGGCGTAAAGTGATACGCAACGGGCGGGGACGCGGAGTTGTGGGCGCAGGCAGCAGAGAGGGTTGCCATAACGGGATCTCCGAACTGTATTCCCCATTTGCCAGACTATGACGGTAGCTTTGGGAGGGCAGCTGACCCTGGCGATACAAAGCCCAGCCGAAAGCCCCGTTGAGTTCGCTCAAGCTAACATATTCGCTTCGCATACCGTGCCGGATAACAGCCACTACTTCGTCACAAGCGGGGGGCCAGAATGGTTCGGCCAGAGTTTTCAGAGCCAGGTTTATGTCGTTCGAGTCAGGAGTATTAGGCAGCCGCCGCCCGGTTACAAGCTGATAAAGCAACCGAGCGAGGGCCGCCTGATCCTGGGGCTGGTTTTGGAAAGTCCGCGCCGCAGCCAGAGGTAGCAATCGGGCTTCCCAACGCCTGTCACCAACCGGGCTAAGTTCAAAATCGGCCAGGGTAAGCTCGAAAGGTACAGGTTGGCGCAGTCGGCGGGCCGCGCTCACCGCCTCAACTATAGCCTCGAACTGCTGGCTGGCCGCACTCGCCTTTAGGCCACCCGGCAACAGTAGGTCTGGCGGCGAGGCCACTTTTTTGGCGGGAAGTTTTATAACGCGGCGCAAGCGGCTACCAAAACTGTTGGTCGCGCTCTGTTCAGAGATGCGGTCTTTAGGCGTGGACTGAGTACCTGTCTTGCTCATAAGCTGGCTCAACCTCAATTTGCGGATACAGCGCACACTTTATTGAGGTAATTCTACCACACTTTTGAAATTTCGTGCTTGATATGTTGGAATTTGGCTAATCTAAGCCTTTCAAAAAGCTGGTGAAGATTTCTTCCTGTTCAAAGTTGATGCGCCCAGTATTGTAGAGAAAACGTACAAACCGCTTAAAGCTGGTGATATTAATGCTTCTATTCCCCTTACCTGTGAGGGTATCCAGGTAAGCCTGAATATCCTCAACTGTCAATTCAAGGAGGCCACGCAACAATAGGGCTTGCGTCAAAAGGTAACTCTGGCTGAAAACCTGGATATTCTGAGAATGTTGTTCAATCATTTTCAAACTTAGACCCGATTTCGCCAGGTCTTTCTGAAAAGCAGTCAAAATTTTGGAGTTTCTAGCAGCTATTTCCTTGCTTACCTGGGTCAAATCGCTGGGTCTGGCTAACAAAGCAGTAGTGGCTGGCAGCAAACTGGTGGTAATGCCTTCGCGCTCCTGTAAATTGCGGTAAATGTCTTTCAAACTACTACGAATACCAGCCCCAAAGTAGATGCTGTAGGGCATTAGAAGGCTGTCGTAAATAATTTGACCCTCGTAAGGCAGCAAGACCGCCTGCACATAGACTGGCAAACTTATAGGAGGCACAACTTCTTCAATTGGGCTAACCAGACCCAACACTCCATAGGCTTGGTTAGGTTCTTTGTCGGTCAGGAAGACGGTATATTTCTTGAGATAACGTACAATATAAAAACTGCCAGTGACACGGTTACTCCAGCTTTCCACCAATGCTAAATCTTGGTCTGAGAACTTAAAGGGATTTTCGGCAATAAAGTTTTCCCGTACTGCGTCATCAGCCCACAGCGCATTCCGTAGTTTGACCGCTACTTCCGGCTTGATTGACCCAATTCCAGGATTAGCCGGAAAAGATTTAACCAGATGTTTTTGTTCGTTCACAAAATGTAATAAAGAAAACCAAATGCGGTAGAAACGCTCAACTTCTTGGGGCGGTATTACCATAATTTATCAATCTCCTTTTCCTTTTGACACTCCACTTCAATTAATCTAAGATATGACCACGTTTAGGTTAAGTGAGCAAAATTATGTCAAAGGGAAAATGGAAAGCTATTTATTTCCAAAGTAGTATGAGTGGTTTGGAAGGAGGCCGACAGAAAAGTGCTATTGTGAAATAGCAACTCGCTGGCGGCCCAGCCTACCGTAGTACGCCCAAAAACGGGCCTGTTATAAGTATTTTGACGAAGTTAGCGGCTGGCGGGAGACGCGGGGCGAGTAGTGGCGGCGGCTTGCTTCTTCTCGAGCCGTTTGGCGGCAGCCACTCGATGTTTACGCCATGCTACTTTTTTACGCTTGTTCACTCTTTTATCCTCCTAATATTTTATAATAAAATCAACTAATACGAACGACGCGGGGCGGCAGGCCGCGAATTTGGCCCGGCGGCGGGGCGGGGGTTACGGTTGCCTTCGTCGTAATTGCCGCGCTGACCGCCGTTGACACCTGGATGACGACTGCCACCCCCACTTCCCGGACGCGCCGGGCGATTGCCGCCTCCCATCGGGCGACGCTCGTTTGCGCCGGGTCTCCCATTAGGAGCATCGCTTTTCTCATAACGTGATTTGAGCAGCCACCACTTTTTGATAGCGTGGCGTTGCAAAATCGTTTTAACTCCAGTATTGGCCTCTACAATTTTGATAATCGAATTGTCAGACCCGTCCACCGTGCCAGTCAGCGTTTCCCCATTCATCAGCAAAAAGCCCATCTGCGGGCGGCGTTCCTTTTTGACAATATCGGTAAACTTGGCCTGGGTACTGCGCGAGAAATCGCTAAAATCATCTAAGTTTACGCCAAAATATTCGGCCAGCTTGCCACGCGAATCATTATCGCCCGCGTGCTTTTCGAGTTCGATGGCGTGAATATAATGTTCGGGCATCTCCAGTTCGTGCGCCACTTCGCGGGGCGTAATGCCTTCCTTGAGCGCACGCAGATATATAATATAACTACCTAGTCCCATCTGACTACTCGCTTTCTGCGCTTTGCAACAAAGGCTGTTCGACGGTCTTTTCGGCTTTAGACTGGGCAGCGGCTTTTTCGGCCTGGGCCTCGTCCAGCGCGTCGGCTTTGCGGTAGTAGGCCATCGCCAGCTTCCGCAAAATCACTTCTTCGCCCGTGCCACTTTCCAGAATATGAACGGTGAACGGAGTAAAATCAGTCACTACGCCAGTGTATTCCTTGCCATTCAAAAAGGTAAATTTGAGCGGCACTTTGAGGTCACGCTGTTTACGCAAATAGGCCGATTCGATGTCGCCTAACTGCTCGGCGGTATATTTAATTACTGGCTTGGGTTCGCCGTTATCTTCAGTTTTTTCCTTTTTGGGCTTAGGCGCAGCCTGTGGTCGGGGCGCGTTGGATGGGCTGGCTGGTGGCCTCGGTTGCATCGGCGGTCGGGGCGCATTGCTACCACCAGTCGGGACGGGCCGAGCTGCTGGGGCGGGCCGAAAGTTAGGATTATTGCTGGATGGCGCAGGCCGATTGTTGCCAGGATTGGGCCGTTCCGTATTGTTGCCATAATTGGTCGGGCGGGGCGGGGGAGCAAAGTTGCCCTGATTATCCGCCTGATTTGCATAATTCGGGTTAGCATTGCCTACGCCTGGGTTTGGCGGCGCAGGGGCGACATAAGGCCGGGACACCGGGGCAGGCGAGTTGACTACCGAAGCGGGGACAGCTACCGACGCATCAGTTTTATCAGTAATTCCTGGGTACAAACCTAATTCTTCGGGAGGCAAATTATAAAAGTTGGCGAACCGCAACCGTTCCGTATCACTGGGTTCGCGCTCATTTTCTTCCAGGGCTACAATGCGTTCGCGGCTAATTTTGAGGCCAGCACACAGGTCAGAATAACCTTTTTTGTTAAGCCGCTTCAAATCCTTGATTTTCCGTCCAAAATTGAGTGGTTCAGCTGAACTCATCACTGTCGAGCCTCCGTTATGTCAAGCTCTCAAGCGGCGGCAGGTGCTGTTCGTTCGCGGGCCTTGCTTTTGACATATAAAAATTACCAGATTACGCTAAAAGCCGGGTGGCACAGCTAATCTCTGGCGAGAGCCTGAATTTCCTAATATTTTATCAACCTAAATCTGCGGGTCTAAAAAGCCGACCCATTAAAGTCGGCCTTTTCACGCAATCGTATGGGTCTATCATATAATACCGCCTGGGCCTTGTCAACCTGAAAAAGCTCTGGCATTATTGTATAATAGCGCAAATATGGGTTTGGTTACTGCCGGGCCGATTTATTGAACACTTAAATCCAGCGAAACGGACATACGATGAGAAAATTTATCCAAAAGCTTAACAAATGGGCGCGACGACTACCCTTACCCGCTACTCTGTTTTGGCGTGTGGGGATGCTAATTTTTTATGCGACGACAAGTTTTTTTGTCGTCTTGACAGTATCAATTTACGGCGGCTTGGTGCTACAGGCGGCTATGCGGCGGCGGCGACATTTTAATTTCCCTCACCGTGCGCTAGAGCCAGTCGAGGTAGATGGGCATCGTCTGCAAATCTTCAATTATGGTAACTATGCCTTTGAGAGTATGCTGGATAGCATTGTGGCCGCCGAACAGACTATCTACCTGGAAACTTACATCCTTAAAGGTGATACCATCGGCAAACGCTTTAAGGCAGCCTTGAGCGCGAAAGCCGAACAAGGCGTGCAGGTTTATGTAGCTTTCGACGGGTTTGGTAGCTTGCTGATGCCCTTCGGCTTCCGGCGTTTCCCCAAGTCTGTCAATGTCAGCGTGTATGGCCCGTTACATTCTTTCCTAAGCTTTTTGCGCCCCGGCACTTATATCCGCGACCATCGCAAAATTCTCGTGGTGGATAACAAAATTGCTTATCTGGGTGGGATGAATATTGGGCGCGAATATGCCCGCACCTGGCGCGATACCCATTTGCGGCTGGACGGCCCAAAAGCCCAGATGGTGACGGTGGCTTTTGCCGAAATGTGGAACAAATACAATCGTAAACGTAAGCTTGATGTCGAAATGCCACCTGCGGCTGAGGACGACTCCGAATGTCTTTACTTGCGCGAAAGTAGGGCCGACCCTCTGACCGGGCGGCGCACAATCAGGGACGCTTATATTTTGGCCTTTCGGCGGGCCACAGACCATATCTATCTGACCAACCCTTATTTCTTGCCGGATAAATATATGGAGGAGGAATTACAGGCGGCCCTCCAACGCGGGGTGCGTGTCGAGATGATTACACCCGACCATAGCAATCACCCCATCGTGGATTTGCTGGCCCGCCCCATTTACGACAGGTTAAATTATGCAGGGGCGTGTTTGTGGCTTTACCAAAAAACCGTAATCCATTCCAAAACCGCCACCATTGACCGGAATTGGAGTACGCTCGGTAGCGCGAACCTGGACGGACGTAGCTTGATTAACTATGAGATTAATCTATTTGTGATTGACCGGGAATTTGCAGACCAGATGGAGGCTATGTTCGACGACGACAAAAGCAATTGCCGCCTGGCCGCTCCCGATGAGTTTGACCACCCTGGCTTGTTTCGCATAGTTTTGGAAGGGCTTTTGAGTCCACTTCGTAGCTCGTTATAACTGACGTAATCATTCAGGTTTGTGTCGTTGTCATTCCGAACGGAAGCGTCAACTGGTTGCTGCGTAGTGAGAAATCTCTAACCTGAATTAAGAGCCTCCTCGTTGCGCTCGGAATAACACTACCTGAACAGCTACTTCTTTTTTATTGACAAAACCATTTACCGATTTCGTGCAAATCAATAGGTGATTTTTGGTATATTATGTTATAATTATTTTCTATTATTCACAGTGATACCGTCACAATAGCGAGTGTGTTATCGTATGGAAAAGAAAGCCGAAAGCACAGCCGAACATCAAACTAACGCTGGCAGAACGGGGGCAGCACGCCGTGCCACGAATTATAAGCGGCCCGCCGCTTTCGCTAATTTTTTGCCGGACGACATGGAAGACCTGGAGCCGTTTTCGCTGGAAATGCTGGAAGTCAGCCCCGTCGTGCTGGCTAACGGTTACACCAAAAGCAACGGGTCGCCATCTCATCAAGCTGCCCCACGTGCCGCAAATGTTCCCAAACCTCTGATAGCCGATACGTCGGTGTTGGAATACACTGGGCCGGGCCAGACCGTCGAGCCAGACCAGACCGTTTTGCGTCCCGAACAAGCCGAAGCTTTGCTGACTATTTCGGCGTTGCTAAACTCTGACCTCAATCCGGGCCGCGTTTTGGGCGATATGCTCAAAGCCCTCCGTGCCTTGTTTCACGCTGACCGCGCGGCTGTCTTTTTACGCCAGAGTCTGCCTGTTTCTGACCCGCCCGACCAAACCGAAAACGCGCCGGACAATACCGCCGTTGGCTCGATTATGTGCGCGGCAGCCCTGGGCCTGAGCCAGAGCTACATCAAGCAAGTTATTTCTTTTTATGAGACTAAAGAGTTTCGGCGTTTGCAAAAAATACGGCAGCCCGTTTTTGTGTCCGACGCGCAAAACGAGCAAAGCCTCAATGGGGTACGCGAATTAAATCGGCGCGAAGGCTTCCAGACTATGCTAACCTTGCCGCTGTTACATCGGGAGGTATTGGGCGGCTTGCTGGTGCTGTATCACGACCAAAAGCACAATTATGCCCCCCAGGAAGTCAAATTGTTGACCGTTTTTGCCAATCAAGCCGCCCTTGCCATCAGCAACGCCCGTCTTTATCAAGAAACCTTGCGCCGCGAACGCGAAGCCGACCTTTTGGCCCAGGCCAGCCGCGCTTTTAATTCGTCGCTCAAGCTGCGCGAAGTCTTAAACGAGGTGGTGCGGGCCGCCACTTCGATTTTAGGTAACACCGCCCTGGTTTTTATTTTACGCGAAGGCAGCGACCAGGCCCATCCCGTCGCCTATTATAGCAAAAGCGGTGCAGCCGATAGCGACCCAGCCAATAAAATTCCTTCTCCAGTACGCACCCAACCACCAGTGCGCCTGGGCGAAGGCGCAATCGGCAAAACCATTCAAACTGGCGTGCCTTTTTTTATTTGCAGCCTCAAAGATATGCAACACGCCGCGCCTTTCTTGCGCCCCCAGGATAACGTCCAAAGTTTGCTGTGTGTGCCGCTCAAAATGCGGGGGCGGGCTATCGGCGCGCTGCTTTCTTATACACTGCCAGAACAGGCTGACCCTAAATCGTCACGCGCAGTCAGAGAACGCCAGCTGACACTGGCTCAGGCTCTGGCAGACCGCGCCGCCGTTGCTATCGAAAACGCCCGCCTGTATGAGGCTGAGAAACGCGAACAACAGGTTAAAGACGAATTTTTGTCTTTCGTGGCGCACGAACTTCGCACTCCGCTAACCTCAATCAAAGGCTACAACCACCTTTTAGCCAAAAAATTGCAAACGCCCGGCTCCCAGTTCCAAACAGACCCCCAGGCGTATCTCAAAGGCTTGCAACATTATTCCGAGGTGATGGAGTCGCAGTCAGAGCGGCTATATCAACTAATCCAGGATTTATCCAGCATTGGGCGGATCGAAAGCGGGCGACTGGAAATAGATTTACGCACTATAAATTTGGTTGAGCTAGTGCGTGCAACTGTCGCCACCTTCGAGACCGAGTTAAAATTGGCCCAATCGCCCTACCCATCTCATCAAATCAACCTGCGTATCACCCGTCCCACCATCACCGCCCAGCTTGACTCTAACGCAGTAGGTCGAGCTTTGCGAAGCTTGTTGTCCAACGCCGTCAAATTCTCACCCAAAGGCAGCGAAATCGCGGTGCGGCTGACCCAAATCAACGCCGAGGCCGTGCTGACGGTACAGGACGGTGGCATCGGTATCCCACTCCAAGACCAGGAACAGATTTTCGAGCGTTTTTACAAGGCCAGTAGCCAATCAGGGCGAGCCAACGGTCTCGGTTTGGGTCTTTATATTGCCCGCAATCTAGTTAAAGCGCAAGGCGGCCAAATCCACGTCCGCAGCGAAGAAGGTGTAGGCAGCACTTTCATAGTCACTTTCCCACTACCCGCTAAAGAACCAAAGTCGTAATTTTTCTAATTGAATAACAAAAAAGCAACCACGCACTTGTGCCTGTCATTCCGAACGCAGGCTCGGCTATGTGAGGAATCTGTTGCTAAAATTTCTTGAAACCAATGCCCCAACCAAAACTTTAGCAACAGATTCTCCGCTCGTACCTGTCTCAGAATGACTTTATTTTATACGCTTTAAGCAAAGTAACCTCCAACATCCATGATAAAATCGGTTTTTTGGGTACTATAGATGTTGAAACCATTATTTCCTAGCTTAACCGTAAAGGCGTTTGGCACCACTTGTCCCGGAACGTAATTGAGATTAGAGACAGTAGGTAAAGTGGCTCCACCAGGATAAAGCGTCGCATAGACATAACCTCCCCAAACATTGTTCACTATAGTAGCGTTGCCTACAATCACCTGGGCTGCTACAGGAATAGTAGCACCGCTACAGCTAGTAGTAGCCTACAAATAGTAACTACTACCACCATTAAGAGGCGCGTTCCTGGCGATGCAGGTCGGCGTTCCAGCACGTGTATCAAGTAGGCGTATCGGATAAGGTAATGGGTGGTAATACAGACCGCTTGAGGGGGGTGCATAGTAGCCCGTGACATCTACGATGAAGTGAATAGCCTGGGCTACTGTGCGTGGGTCGCCAGCCAGGGCGATCTGACCTTTGTATTCGGGTTTAAGCAGGTCAGCCCACTCCTTTGGCGGATTCTTCACCGCGTCGGTGTGGATTTCCATCGCCAACACACCGTAATAATCCCCACACCAGTAGCCATCAGCATCTTTGGCACTATCGGGGATGGTGGACCAGGTAGAAACCTGTAAGGTTGGATAAGTTTAGCAGCCTTCGCCTGGGGGCCGAACGACAAACCAACATCAATTACGTCCGGTGCTTGGAGGCCTTTATTTTGGGTGTTGGCCTTGATCTTCAATTTCGTCGCCGGAACTACTGTCAGGGTTAAGTTCGTTCACCTGCAAGCCATATTTCTGTTTGAAAGTGGTGAGCAGGTCGCCATAACCACACCAGTCGTGCGGCAGGGCGATGGTAGTCAGCGAACCTTCCTGTTTGGCGGCTGCTATAAGCTGATCCAAATTAACCGCCGGTCTGGTAGCGGCAGCACTGGTCATTGCGGCAGTGGTAGCTGCCACGGCTGCGTTGGTCGTAGTGGCGGGAGTAGCGGTTTCGCCACAAGCCGTTAGCCATAGCGACATTACAGCTATTAAAGCAACCATCGCGCTTTTTTGTAAGCGCGTCTGAAGACGTATCATCAAAATTCTCATCCATGATAATCAGGATATATAGTAGGCCCGATGGTTTACGCTCTCAATGGGGTTTCGCGGTCCGGCCTGTTAGCAGAGCGTTTGACCGGGATACTGCAAGGTACGCTCCTGTTATATTAGCGGAGGATTGTTAAAGTCATCATGACAAATGTTTAACAGCTTGTTAAGCTTCTGACGCTGCCTTAATAAGCTGTTAAAGAGAAGACCCTGCCGAACAGTGGCAGGGTTCTCTTGCTGGCTACATCTTGAGGATACGTGATATTCGCGTCGCTAGATTTCCGGCCAGACCCAATCGCGCACTTCCGGTATATCCTCGAAATGTTCGCGCACATAGCTATGGTGCTTTGTTAGCATGGCGTTACATTGGGCAATCAGAGGCGGAGCAAGTTCACGCACACGGGCTACCCGCCTCAGTGCCTCTATACATAAGTGATAACGGCTCATCTCGTTAAGCACTACCATATCAAAAGGCGTGGTGGTGGTGCCTTGCTCATTGAAGCCGCGCACGTGAAACCGCTCGGCGTTGGGTCGCCCGTGTACGACTTCGTGGATGGCACGTTGATAGCCGTGAAAAGCAAACACTACGGGCTTGTCGCGGGTAAACAGATTGACAAAGCTGGACTCGTCCATACCGTGCGGGTGCGCTTCGGCTGGAAAGAGGGCCATCAAATCCACCACGTTCACGACACGCACTTTCAAGTCGGGGATATGTTGGCGCAGCCACGCCGCCGCCGCTATTATTTCCAGAGTAGGTGCGTCACCAGCGCAGGCCAGCACTACATCCGGTTCTCCGTCTCCATCATTACTGGCCCACTGCCAGACCGAAGCCCCACGCGCACAATGCTCCAAAGCCGCATCCATATCAAGCCATTGTAGCTGCGGTTGTTTGTCAATCACAATCAAATTGACGTAATCGCGGCTACGCAGACAATGATCGGCTACTGACAGCAGACAATTGGCATCAGGCGGCAGATAGATACGGGCCACACTCCCTTTTTTGGAAAGCACCGTATCTATCAGACCCGGCCCTTGATGGCTAAAACCGTTGTGGTCGTTACGCCAACAAGTCGAGGTCAGCATAACGTTGAGCGAAGCAATCGGTCTGCGCCAGGGCAGCTTGATACCTTCCTCCAACCATTTAGAATGCTGAATAGTCATCGAAGCGGACACCATTGCAAAAGCTTCGTAGGTGACATACAGCCCATGTCTGCCCGTCAGCAAATAGCCTTCGAGCCAGCCCTCACAGTTATGTTCGCTCAAGACCTCCATCACCCGGCCATCAGGGGATAAGTGGTCATCACCCGGCAGGATTTTTCCCACCGTGCAGCGATTTTCCACTTCAAAGACATCGCCCAATCGGTTGGAATTGGTTTCGTCGGGACAAAAAAGCCGGAAGTTTTGCCAACGGGCGTTCCGCGTAAAGACATCGCGCAGAAATTTACCCAATTGACGGGGGGATTCGTGGTACTCGGAAGCGGGCTTTTTGACTTCCAGGGCGTAATTGGTAAAATCGGGCAAATTAAGAGCCATAATCAGTTTACCGCCGTTAGCGTGGGGGTTAGCTCCCATGCGGCGGTCTGAGATGGGTGCAAGCGCGGCCAGGGTTGGAATGAGCCGCCCACTTTGGTCAAAGAGTTCATGAGGCTGGTAACTACGTAGCCATTCTTCTAACATTTTGAGATGTTCCGGGTTGGATTTGACACCCGAAAGCGGCACCTGATGCGCCCGGAAAGTCCCTTCTATCTTTATACCATCCACCTCTTTTGGCCCAGTCCAACCTTTAGGTGTACGTAGCACAATCACGGGCCAGGTGGGTCGTTCCACAAAGCCATGCAGACGGGCTTCGCTTTGGATGGCCCGAATTTTGGCGTAACAGGTGTCCAGCGTGTCCGCAAACTCTTGATGCATCCGCAGCGGGTCGTCCCCTTCTACAAAAAAGACTTCATAACCGTGACCCATCAACAAATGACGGACTTCCGCATCGCTGGCCCGGCCCAGTACGGTTGGCCCAGCGATTTTGTAGCCGTTCAGATGTAAAATAGGCAACACTGCCCCATCGCGCACCGGGTTGAGAAAATTGACCCCTTTCCATGAACCTTCGAGCGGGCCAGTTTCCGCTTCACCGTCGCCGACTACCGCCGCTACAATCAAATCAGGGTTGTCAAAAGCCGCCCCAAAAGCATGAGACAGCACATAGCCAAGTTCGCCGCCTTCGTGGATCGAACCGGGGGTCGGCACGCTGACGTGGCTCGGTACGCCACCAGGGGTCGAAAACTGCCGGAAAAACTTACGCATTCCCTCGGTATCCTGGGTGATGTCGGGATAAATTTCGGAGTAAGTTCCTTCTAAATAGACGTTAGCCAGCACAGCCGGGCCGCCGTGTCCAGGCCCGGCCAGAAAAATAACGTCAGCGTCATTTTCCTTGATGAGTCGATTCAAATGAACATAGATAAAATTAAGACCGGGCGAAGTACCCCAATGACCAAGTAAACGCGGCTTGATATGCTCCGGTTGCAACGGCTCTCGCAGGAGTGGATTAGCCTGCAAATAAATCTGGCCGATAGTCAGGTAATTGGCGGCTCGCCAGTAAGCATCTATCTGGCTCAACAGACTCTGCTCAAGTTTTGACACAAAACCCTCCCTTTTCTTTATTCTTAGTTCTTTTTAAGCCTGTCAACCTGCCCTGGAGCGGTCAACCCCCACATTATAGCCGCAAACGAAAATATTAACATAGCTTTAGCGTTCTAGGGGGAATATTATAAAAAGAGGAAGGCTTCCTCACCCCACTACGCCTGCTCTTACGCAGTGGAAGGAAGCCCTCTGGGTTGGCCGCCTGGCGACCCGAAACATGGAGAAATGAGGAGATGCAAACAAGAGGAAGTTATGATAATGTCCTTAAAACCCTGTCACTCCGTTCCCGACTACCTTTTGGGTGTGCGGGCCGTGACAACTGCACCACTAAGCGGCGACGTGCTGTTCAATTAGCAAAAGTCGCGGCTTACTGGGGCGGGCCAGATTTTCCAACTGATAAATTGACCCGGCATACAGCAAGTAGCCGTAATCTAGCTCCTCCTGCTGGCAAATGGCCTCGACACGATAGCAAACGGTTTGCGGCAGGAGGGGGGCCAGTTCTGCTAAGGCTGCTAGAACCTCGCTATCGTCGCGGCCACGATAACACACTATACTGACGCTATCCTGATGTGGCGAATATTGCATTCCCAGATGGGGAAACTTGAAGGCAACTTGCTGAATGCGACGACGACTGCCGGAAAGCCCGTTCAGATTAATCAACGAATGATAGCAGTAGTTGGTTCTGTCACCATTTTCGGAGGTATAATCTGTACAATTGTGCATCACGTTCATTTTCGCCAACCTTCTTTCTTGCTACTTATTACGTCCTTCAACACCAAATAATTACTTTTTCACCCTGCATATAACTAAACGCAGAATTTGCAGTTTTTGGCGGACGAGTTTTGACCAATTTTTGACTAATTTTTGGGCAACAAAAAAGACCGTAGAACTACTTTTGTTATAGTAGCCCTACAGCCTTCTTGTAGCATCTCAAAAAGTAGGGGCGAGATTTATCCGCCCGCCTTGATAAGTGGTTACTGACCCGATGGGCGTGATAAATCTCGCCCCTACACCCCGAATTTCTGAGAAGATACGTCTTCTTGCTAGACCAGAAATATTTCTAGTAGCGGTTGCCGATAACCTGGAACACGGCCCGGTCTGCCATCGGATTGGGGACAGTTGTTTCGGGTTCGGATAGCAAGGTTTCGGCTAATGCCTCGTAGGGGGCGGTGTCCACTCCTTCGATTTCAAATAACGTTTTGCCTTGCACCCGGCTCCTGCGGATCACATCGTCGGCAGGAATTATGCCCAACAAGTTCGTGCCAACCGTTTCGGAGAATAAATCAATCAAATCGTGGCCGTTGCCGCCGTCGCCATTTTGGTTCTGTATCACTCGATTACCCACAATTCCGGCCAGGCGGATGGGATATTTAGCAGACTTGGCTTTGACCGCCACACAAATCCGATTGGCAGCGAAAAGGCTATCGAAGTCGTTGGCCGCTACGATGATAGCATACTCGGCCCATTGCAGGGGCGTAGCAAAACCACCACAGACTACATCGCCCAACACGTCGAACAAAATCACATCATATTGTTCATATATGCCCATTTTTTGCAGCAACTTCATGGTTTCGCCCACCACATAACCACCGCAACCCGTCCCAGCCGGAGGCCCACCCGATTCGACAGCAGCCACACCCATATAGCCAGTTTTGATAATATCGTCCGGCTCAATTTCCTCGGCATGGTAATTTTTCCTCTCAAGCGTATCAATCACGGTATCAATCATGTGTCCCGTGATGGTAAAGGTGGAATCGTGCTTGGGGTCACAGCCAATTAGCAACACCCGCCCGCCCATCTTCGCCATTGCCACCGCGACGTTACTGGCAGTCGTGCTTTTGCCGATACCGCCCTTACCATAAAACGCATAAGCGTGAGTTAAGTTCATCTTTTATACCTTTTCCTCAACTCTTTGATGAGTTAATTGAAAATCGCAATTTTTATTTTTCTAAGGCAGCTATTGCCTCAAGTTCGATCAAAAAATCCTTGTTAGCTAATTGGACTACCTGGACAAGCGTACTGGCTGGTGGGTTTTGAGTGTTTATATAGTGGTTACGTACTTCACGTAACGTCTGTATTTGCGAAATATCAACGACATAGACATTTAGCTTGACCACGTTGGCAAAAGTAGCTCCTACACTGATAAGGGCTGCTTTAATATTTTCAAAAACTTGCTGAGTTTGAGCGCGAAAATCAGCCTGTCCTACTAAATTGCCTTCCCGGTCAAGTGCGATCTGGCCCGAAATATAGACAAGTGAACCACCTGTTACCTTTACAACATGAGTGTAACCGGGTGGAGTAGCGATTGTGGGTGGGTTAGAAAACTCAACATTGTTTGGCAAGCGTCTAAACCTCTTTTTCTCTAAACACGTCCGTACTCTGTCACCGTTTTTTCAGTCACAATTTCTCCGGTATGTTTGGTAGTTTTTGGCTCAAGCAAAATCACGTGTACTTCTTCCTCAGCAACAGGGAAATGCTCCGTTCCTTTAGGTATAATAAAAAATTCGCCTGCGTTCAAATGCACGTCCCGGTCACGCAGCTTTATCAGTAGGTTGCCTTTGACCACCAAAAACAGTTCGTCTTCGTTTTCGTGTTTGTGCCAGACAAAATCGCCTTTGAGTTTGGCTAATAACACGTAGGAGTCATTTAGCTCGGCGGCAATTTTCGGACTCCAATAATCATCAAATTTGCTGAATTTAGCTTCGAGATTAACCTTTTCCATAAAACCTTTAGCCAGCTTTTTCCTTAACCTCATAGACCAGATCAAGTGTAATCAAGGCGAAACCGTGTTCGCGGGCGTAATCTTCGACGCGCTTCTGTACCTTTGGCCGCACAAAGAACGGAATCTGTTTCAGGGCTTTTTGGGCTTCGTCCGTCCACGCCGCCGAAGTAGGAGCCGCCACCGTTGCAATCGCGGCCCTTTGTGGCATCGCCCCTGCGTCCACGTTCATACGTTCGGTGGGTTTGGGTTGTCCGGCTGTCACCAGTTCGAGCGTAGCAGTCGGCTTGACCACAATTATATCGGGGGCATCAGGCATAGTTGGACGCGGGTTAGTTGCCCGACGTTGCGCCCCTTCTTCTTCGGCTTCCTTGATACCCAACCCGGCATCGCCAAACATTTCGATTAAATGCTTTTCCAGACCGAGTTTGGCCGTTGCATAGACCCTGTCCATAATATAGTTCGAGCCGTCATAGCCCAGAAAGGGTTGATAACCGAGCGGGAAATCTTCAATATGAATTGGGTTACTGATAGTAGTACAGGGAATATCGAAAGCCGCGCTGGTATGGCGTTCCATCTGCGTACCCAATACCACATCCGGCTGCAACTCCTGGATTAACTTTTGGACTTCCTCAAATTCGGCTGTGACAATAGTTTTGGTAGTGTAGGGGGCAACAGCAGCCTTGAATTCGTCGGCCAGTTTCAAATTATACGTGCCAGCCCCTACTACTTGGACATCTACTTCGCTTGCCATCATCCGCGTCAAGGTGGTGGCGTGGCTAAAATCGCCAAAAACAAAGACACGCTTGGAGCTAAAGCTTTGCATATCCGCCGTATAGTTGAACCAGGGAACGCCGCTAGGTGCGCTGGTCTGGTCGAGCGAGAAAGCTGCCAGGGCTGGTTCGCGCACATTATAATCCAGATCGTGAGCCTGAGCAAATTTGCTGACCGCGCCCAAAAGCTCTTTGACCCATTCCCGCGTCGCCATTACCCCGATGGGGGTAGATGTAACCGCCGGAACGCCACATTTTTCTTCCAAAAGTTTGGCCGCGTCGTAGCCCATCTCGCGGTAAGGGGCGATAGTAGCCCAGGCTTGAGGCAGCTTTTTGAAGTCGTCAAGCCTCGCCCCCAACGGCACTACCACGTTTACATCCAGGCCCAGCGTTTCCAGCATCCGTTTGAGACTGACTAAATCCTGGCGGTTATGAAAGCCGAGCGAGGTTGGCCCGATAATGTTGACGCTAGGACGAGTGGTTGGCGGCAAAGGTTGAGTATAACGGCTGACCAGCAGGGTTAGCAGACCGTCGCCCGCTTCGTCTTCCTGCACCCGATAGGGGTTGGGCGCATAAACCAAAACTTCGGTAGGCACATTCGCCGCCCGACCCAACGCCCCTAAATCCTCTTGCAACAGGATAGACGAACAGGTGCAGCATACCACTATCAAATCGGGGTTATGGTCAGCCTGTACCTGCCGAATGGTGTCAGGCAGTTTGTTGATGCCCATCCCCATAGTCTGACCGTTGAGGACGCTAGTGGTGACGGGTGGGAAACGTTGTTCGCGCTCCATCATGCTAAACATCGAATTGATATAGGTGTCGCCAACGGGCGAATACATCACCGCGTGAACACCTTCCATACTACAAGCAATGCGGGCTACGCCAGTGTGGGCCGTCCCTTGATATTCCCAATAACTCATTCTCATTAGTCAATAACTCCTGCTGGTCGTGGTCGTTAATTATTCCCTGGCAAAAAGTCCTTCCAATCAAGCGTATCGAGTTTTTTGTGGCGTTTGAGCGCACGCACAAATAGATTAGCCAGGTCGCCCGCGCCGCCAAAACCGTAAATCGGCGTGAAGATAAATTCGGTTGACCATTTGGTAGCAATACGCTCGGCCTCAAATGGATTAGCCTGCCAGAAATTTGTAATTACTAAATCGGGCTGCATCTCCCTTATGTCTTTAATCTGGCGGGACATACTGGGCATTTCGACAATGCGCTGCCCGGCTAAAGCTTGTAGCTCCCGCAGGTGGTATCTGCGGTTGACATAGGGCGTACCGGCTTCGATAACTTCCACCCCGGCGGCGCGGGCAAAACGGGTCACGGGCAGTTCCAGCATATTGTCGCCCGTAATAAAGATGCGTTTGCCACGCATTTGGGCCACTTTCGGCTCAAGGTTGCGCCAGACTTCGGCCTCGCGTGCGCTCAAATCGGCCTTGATACCAAACATCGCCGCCAAATCTTCCAGGAAAACCCGCGTTCCGTCCGGCCCAATAGGGAACAGCGACTCCAAAACCTGACATTTGCGGCTGCGCTGAAATGCCCCTACCGTTCCGGCCAGATACGGTTGCAAAGGAGCTAACACGGTATCCGGGCCGACGGCGGGCAACTCGCCGATAGTGCTGGTGGGGATAAACCCGGCGACGGGCAAACCTAGCTTTTCAGCCTCGCGTTGAATTTCCGCCGCGTTGACATCATTGATTGCCCCTACAAAAACCACTCGCTTGTCGCCAGCCGGGGCTTGGGGAACAAACTGCAAAAGGCTCATCACCACCGAGTCTTCGGCCTGGGTCATGGTATATTCGAGGCCGTCGGCGCGGACAGGCAGCACGGGCGTGTTATCGAACTGGCCGCTCATGCGTTTCGCCATCCCCTCAAAATCCACCTTCATAATTTCGGGGGTGCAGCTGTTGAGCAAGAAAATAACCGAGGGGTGATGTTTATCTACGATGTCTTTAACGATGTCGCTAATGTCAATTTGCGGCGAACTCAGGTCGCTTTCCTCAATCATTGCCACCCCATAGCGCGGTTTGGCAAAAATCATCACGCCGAGGGCATTTTGCAACAGGTGGGCGCACGTATGCGTTCCTAAGATCAGAAAGAACGAGTCTTTCATCTTTTGATACAGCCAGCCCACACAAGTTAGGCCGCAGAAAGCATGGTAGCCGTTATCTTCCCGGATAACCTCTGCTTCGGGCAGCCCTACCAGGCTGCTCGTCAAACCAATATCCTCAGAAATCGTCATAATTGGGCTGTACTCGCTTTCTTAGCCGGGAGTTCCGCAAATAGTTGTTTATTAGGCTTTTTGGGCTTATGAATAACTTTATTCGTCATAGCAACTTTAACTTATGCCCTTCCGGTAGTCAGTAGTAGTAACTACATAAAAAGCTACCAGCCACGGACGATACCATCAAAACTAACGCATTTTTTGTGTTATTATGGATGCAAAATTAAGCCTGGTCTGGACAACCCTGGCCTGAACTTTGTCTGGTTATCTGGTTAAGGTAGCCGCAGCCATATCTGTTTTAGTGCAAGTTTAGATGGATTCAGGAGTAACTATTGTGCAGTTGACCGGAGCGAAACAGTTCAAACAAGCACCTGCGACTGAAAAAAAATCTGACAGTATAGTTATAGCTTGGGCTAAAAATCACTGGTCACGCATTGGGTTATTGCTTGTAACTGTCCTGGCTCTGGCACTACGTCTGTTTCGTCTGGATACTACCCTTGGCTACGACGAAATTTGGCAATATCAAGCCTCTAGCTACCCTTTGCACCAGATTATTCCTAACATATGGCTTGACCATTCGCCTCTGTTTTTTTTCTTTAGCCATTTCATGTTGAAATTGAGCGGTTATAGCCACGATTTGGTTTTGCTACGGCTACCCGCTGCCATTTTTGGCACGTTAGTTGTTCCGGCTACCTACCTGCTTGCCCGTGAACTAACCAATAACCGCAAAGTCGCGCTTTTGAGTGCCTTCGGAGCTACTTTTGCCTGGCTGATGCTTAGTCTTAGCCAATTTTACCGAATGTATTCGCTTTTAGTTTTGCTGGCGATACTGGCCGCTTACTGTCTGCTCAAAGCTTTGCCCGGTCAGCAGCCCAAATATTGGCTGGGCTTTGTAGTTTTTTCAATCCTCAATCTTTACAACCATTACATTGCTTTGTTGGTAGTATTTGAGGCTGGGCTATTTTGTGCAGTTTATTTTACCGTTCGTCTAGCCACTACCAGTAGTTTCAAATGGTTCAACCGTTTAAGAGTCAGGCAAACGATTGACAAAAATAGTCGGAAACAATTAGCTGGACAGCTAGGTTGGGCTATTTTAAGTTTTGGGCTACTGGTAATCTTATATCTGCCCTGGCTACCTCACCTTCTCAATTTTGTTAATGCGCCCAGCTACGGTCTCAACCGCACAGGCCAAAAAGCAGACCCCAGTTTTAATGGTTTTTTCGATTTTGTAGCTGCATTAGGTTTTGGTCATGCATGGGGAGCGTGGCTAGGCTGGCTGGAGCTTGCTTTGGTAGTTGTCGGTTTTGGGCGACTTTTCCGCCAACGTTTTTATTACAGTATGATTAGCCTTTGCTATCTCGGTTTGCCTTTGGTTGCAATTGCCAGTCTATCTAATGGTGGATACTTGCTCAATTCCAGCCGCTATTACAGTTTTGCCGCTCCATTCTATCTGATATTAGTTTGTCAAGGTTTGGTTACTGTCAAAAGAGGGCTGGATTGGTGTCTGACCTTACTCAAGTTTAACGTCAAGATTGCTTATCTTCCTGTTGGCTTATTAATGCTGTTGTTTATTTGCCAATCTCTTGATATTACACATATTTTGATAAGTGAGCCGCCTCCCTATCAGCCCACCACTGCAAAAATTTTAGAACCTTATCTACAACCTGATGATACAGTGCTTACTTTGACTCCCGCAGATCGGCTTTCACCCGGCAACCGTTTTAAGCTAGAGTTGACTATTTATAGTACCCATGACCAGCATCAAGAGCTAGGTTTCCAAAAAACCTTTTTGCGTCTGGACTCAGTAGTTTCCTGGGGACGGTTGCAGCAGTTCAAAACCAGCCGAGGCAATTTATGGTTGATGGCGCAGGTACCAGGCATCAGGTCTTCCGATGATCCGCTAATGTTGGCTATCAAACAGGCGGCAGGCTCAGACTTTATAATTTACTGCGACTTTGACACCTGTTTGATGGGTTTCAACGCCACTAATCGTCAAGACAAAGCTAAATACCCTAACAAGTATGCCCAATATCTCACGCTGCTTGAAAGGTTCAAATTTCTCGCTTCAACAAATGTGCAGGTTACTCAAAAAGTTGCAACCAAAAATTGTTTAGAGGGCCAGCTTATTCCTTTCGCCAAACCAGACCTTTTGCTGCTATCCGGGGAGCCTTCATACGTCGCTACACCCGCTCACGCCAATGCAGATAACAGCCCCTCCCTTTATTGTGTTACCTTTAAATATACAGGTAGTCCCTCGCGTATTTTTGTAGGCGTGCAAAACGTTCAGGGAAATAACATCGCTATTCTGCCCGATTGGGAAGGTTATACACCACCGCCTGTAACAGATTGGCACGAAGACGGTCTCATGTTTGAAGCTCCGGCTGACACAGTCCGCACCATTTTAACTTTGCTGGCTGAAGATAACCCAGCCCAGGCCCAAGATTTTCAGCTTTACAAACTTTCGCCGTAAACAACTACAAAACATTAGTAACTAGGAGATTGTGCTAGATGGCATTGCCATTCCGAACGCAGGCACGAGAGAGGAATCTGCTGCTAAGGTTTGGGTATTCGTCAATCCGTAGGTTTTCAGCAACAGATACCTTGCAGGCTCGGAATGACAAGGGATGATTGTGCGTCATTTTTTTGCATTTTGACCGCCAATGGTTCACCCGTGCCGGGTAGAGGTAAACCATCGTCTATTAAGAACCTATCTCATTAGGGAACGGATTTTGCTCTTCGCTCCTACAGGCGGTTAAAAGCAAAATCAGTAATAGTAGTAAGCAGTGGCGCATACCCGACGAATTATGGCTACAAATACAACCCTTGTTGCCGCCACCAAAGCCGCACCCGCTCGGCTGTCACCGCC
>JBBQZT010000091.1:0-23483 GCA_038207455.1 Chloroflexia bacterium | reverse complement strand
ATAGGCTTGGGTCTCACGTAAAGACTACATCTGATCTTATTTTTCAAACAAGTGGCGGTGGGGGCCATGTCTGAAAACCTAATTTACCCTGGCTATCGTGAGGGTGTTGCCGCTCTCAAAAATGTGTAAAGTCGAGCTTAGAGGCTGGAAGCAGCGCGGGCGCGGGGACGCGCCGCCTACAATACTGGTGTTAAACCAATTTTATCCGTGCCGTCACCACTTTTTTGGCCGCAGTAGAAATCTCGGCTTCGCTCAAAGTCTTGCGCCCGTTCAGGTTCACGCCCAAAAAGCGGAAGTAAGTCGGGTTGAGCCGCGCCCAAAGCTGCATAATCGGCAAAACCTGCTCGTAATCTTCAAAAGCTTCGGCTTGTCCCCTAAATCGTTTATCCTCGATTTGCAGCCAGACGTTGCCTTTGGCCTGGGCGTTGCGAAACCAGTTGGAAATCTGGCCGTTATCGCGGCGCGTTAGCACGTAAAAATATTCCTTGTCCCGAATGTAGCCGATGGGCGTGGTAAACTGTCTGCCGCTTTTGCGTCCAATAGTAGTAATCAGCATCACCTTATTATTGCCCGCGTTAAACACTCGCCAGCCGCCAACTTTGTAAAATTCGCCCGTGAGCTTGTTTGCCAAAATTCCGGCGGTGCGGCCAAGCTGTTGCAGCTGGCCCTGGATACTATCGGGTTGGTTCTTGCTTGCCATTTCTATTAATCCTTCAACTCCGCTTTTGTAAAAGGCGTGTCGTCCAGCCAGCGTGCGGGCAGAGGGTTATTATCCAGTCAATTGGCGGCGTGGCCCTGGCCCTGCAACGAAAACAGATATTGCACCACTTCGGCGTAACGGCCCGCGTCGCTGCTGCTGGCGGCTTCTTTCAAACGCAAGGTTGGTTCGTGCAGTAACTTATTGACGATGCGGGTGGTCAGTTCTTCCAAAAGTTGGGTCTGATGCTTATCTAATGGGCCGATTGAGCGCATTGTGCGGCTTAGTTCTAGTTTGCGGATTTCGTCGGCCCGCGCCCGCAGCCCGGTAATAGTTGGCACAATTGCCAATGCCCCTAACCAGGCCATAAAATCGTTTAGCTCTTCCTCAATAATTTCGCGTACCTTGCCCACTTCGCCATAACGTCGGGCCAGATTTGCTTCGGCCACCGCCTTCACGTCATCAATATCGAAAACGTTTGCGCCTACTACCTGGTTTGCTTCCGGTTCGATGTCACGTGGCACCGCAATATCCACCATATACAAAGGTCTGGCTTGCCCTCGTTCCTCCAAAGCGGTGGTTACGTGGGCCGCTTTAATTATCGGCTCGTCGGCTGCGGTGCAACTAATCACCACATCGGACAGGGCCAGACATTCGGACAGGCGGTCAAGGCCGAAAACATTCGCGGTCTCAATACAAAGCGATGCAGCCAGTTCCTGAGCCTTTTCGACAGTACGGTTGGCGAATAGCAGCGTATCAATTCCGGCATCAAGTAGAATCTGCCCGGTCAATAAAGCCGTTTTGCCGCCGCCCACCACCAAACCCGTTTTGCCCGTCAACGCACCAGCCTTGGTTTCCAATAATTCGACGGCGGTACAACTGACCGAGATGCCACTTTCGCTGATAGTGGTTTCGGTGCGGGCGCGTTTGCCAGTCGAAATAGCGGCCCGAAACAAAGCATCAAAAACCCGTCCCGCCGCTCCTTGCTTACGTCCTACTTCGATAGCATCGCGCACCTGACCCAAAATTTGCGGTTCGCCCACCACCATAGACTGAATGCCACTGGCGACCTCGAAAAGATGCTGGACGGCGGCGCGGCCATTCAAGTAATACAGATACGGCACAAATTCGGCTTCATCTACTCCGTGAAATTTGCTCAGAAAACCGCGCAACTGTTCAAAAGTATCGGTCTGGGCAGCGTGTTCGCTCAAAGCATAAATCTCGACCCGGTTGCAGGTTGAAAGAATGGCGGCTTCCCCAATGAAGGCCATCCCGGTCAAGGTGTTCAGCGCGTCCCCAATCCGTGTAGGTGGAAAGGAAAGCTTTTCGCGCACCTCGACGCTGGCTCTCTTACAATCAAGCCCGATTGTGATGATTTCCATTTTGATTTGAACCTTTTTATTAAGCCCTTTAGCTTTAGAGCTATACCAGTACCGATTTTTTGGACAAATTTCAAGCAGTCCAACCGTGACGAGAGATAAATCCTTGTTTGCACTTCCTAAAACGTAGGGGCGAGATTTATCACATCCCTTTCAAGCGATGCGTATTAATCCTTTGGGCGTGATAAATCTCGCCCCTACACCCCAAATTTTGAGACACTACCTTAACTTCTTACGCAACCTATATCTTACCAGCCTGTCCCCGCCCACGCTATAGGGATTACTTTCTAATTTGTAGGGCCAAATCCCTGTTTTTTGTAAGCATTTTCCTGACAGTGTGACCTATATCACACTTTTTCTTCGCTCTGAAAGCTTGTAAAATTTTGGCACGACCTATGCTTTATTACAGAAATATAAGCGGCCTTCGAGAAAAACGAAATGGTAGCTGTGACTAAAGGCTTTATGAACACTGGCTACAGTGACAAGCACGAAAGCGAACTGAACTGGTGGCACACTACTTGCATTAAAGTTCAGTGAGAAGGCAAAGGCCAAGCCGGGAACGGCGTAACCAAGCAAAACGATAATTGGTTGTTACAAGTCTATGAGTGGTAACGCAAACGCCGTTCCCACCACACCGCGCAATTAGCGCAACAAGAACGAGAAAGGAAAAGAAAATGCTTACTTTTGCAGATTTGAACTCGAACCTTAACCCTGGTGGCATTATTGCCTGGTTAGTTGTTGGTCTTATTGCTGGCTTCCTAGCTGGTCAGGTCGTCAAGGGCAGCGGCTTCGGTATTTTGGGCGACATCATTGTTGGTATCGTTGGTGCCTTCATCGGTGGTATCCTGGCAAGTATCGTGCTTCCTGGCGACTACGGTTTAATTGGTAGTATCATCATTGCGTTTATTGGTGCCGTCATTCTGCTTCTGATCTTGCGGGCCTTCAGTGGCAACCGCAGTCGGGTATAACACAGCTAAGAGACGAAATGCAAGCTTGTAATTTGAGCTTGCCTTAACAGGGACACTGGAACGGTGCTTTGGACCTATAAGCACCGTTTTTTGTTTTATTACATCCCATAGTCTTTCAAAACCCGTTTGGCGAACTCCGGCACTAATTCGGCTTCGTATTCAGGATACTTCTGGCGAATAAAATGCAGGTTTCGCGCCCACTTCATCGTCAGCGTACCGCGTGCAAATTCCAACCCTTTCAAGCCGAAGTGCGAGACTACAAAAGTCAACAGTTTAACAGCCCAGGGCGCAAGCGGTTTGGTGCGCGGCTTGTCCAACATCGCAATTGATTGTTGCACTACTTTGGCCCGTTTGCCTTTGGACGTGATTGGGCCAAACTCCAGATGCGGGCGCAAAAGCTCAAACATTTCCTCGCCCACTTGGGTGCGGACTAATAGCCACTGAAAAGGCATCGTGCCACCCAAATAGCCGATAGTCAGGTCGGACAAAGCGTTAGTATAATCGAAGCAACTCAGACAGCTATCGGGGAAAATATCCGCGCCCATCTTGTCCATCGGCAAACCAAAATAGCTAACCTTTTCGGTATGACCGTCTTCGTGTTTGAGCCACACCCGATAATCGGGCATAAACTCCATATGAATAACGGTTTCCGCACTATTGCTAATCAGACCGAGGAATTTCATCAGGTTTTGGTAGCTGACAATATCGGTACAGGGAAGACCGATGCAGTAAAGTTTCTCGAAGGGGAGTTTGTCTTGGATAGCCCGCAGTGCGTGCGTCTGGCAGCCGTTCCCGATAAAAGCCAGCCGTTTGATACCCAACGCCTCAGCTTGTTTGAGTGCCGATAGATTTTGGGAAAGACAGGGTTTGTTGCCTCGGCTGGCTTGTAAATCCTCAACTGTTGTCGCCAGGGTGGGTTGCGGGCCAAAGCGGGTATCAGGTCGGGACTGCACGCAGATTACGCCGTCCACCAGCTTGTTTTCTAATAGCAGTGTCCCCAAGCTGGTGACGATGCCGCTCCATTGCGCCCCTGGCAAAGGTTGGGCCATCCGCGCCACGTACATATGCCGATAGATACCAAACATATCTTCGTCGCTGCCCGCTTGCCGACTGCGCCCGTGCATCTTGAGTTCAAGCGGCTCGTAGCGGTTTTCGATAAAGACGCAGGCGTGTTCAATATCTTGGCGGTGTTCGGTGTAACACAAACCGCAACGGCTACACATTTTGGGTTTACGTTTGTCACGGGAAGGAGCGAGACCCGCACCACGTTCGGGTCGGGTAGAGACTTGAACCGCGCCCTTGCGTTGGATTTGCAGCAACGGGCCATCATTCAACTGGGTCATATCTTCGGCTTTCGGCTACTAGCTATCAGTCCTTAGCTACTAGCAATTAACTGCTCAGGACAAGAGAAACTTGAAACAGCTTTGCAGCCTTATGTTAAGGCACAGAGGGGGTTGTCGTCTGTAGTTGATACTACCGTTTAAATTTTCTAATACTTGCTTTATTATTCGCCCGTTACGCCATCAATCGTCTCGCGCATAATATCGGCGTGTCCGTTGTGGCGGGCGGTTTCTTCAATCATGTGGAACAGCACCCAGCGCAGCGTAAATTTTTCTCTTCCAACTTTTTTGGCGTTGCTTGCCAGTGCCGCGCTCTCACTGCCCATTTCTGCCACTTTTGCCCGTACCACTTCGTGGGATTTTGTTATCTCGTCTTTATACAAACTCAAGATAGCCTCGGTAGTTTCGCCCGCCTCGATTCGCCAATCGGCATCAGGGTCGGCCTCAGTCCAGGGAAAAGGCACGTCCGCGCCCGCCAACACCGCCTGAAACCACGAACGTTCAACGTAGGCCAGATGTTTAACCAGCCCTAACAAGGTCAGAGTGGGCGAAAAATTACCAATCGCCGCCTTGACGGGAGCGCGGCGCAAATCTGCGTCGTTGACCCCAGCTACTTTTAGTAGCAAGGTGGCTCGATGATGGTCTAACCAGGCATTGAGCATCACCAGTTCCGAGGCGGCGAGGGGCGGGTCTTGTCTCACAAAATTATCTGTCATCAAAAGTATCCTTTCCAATAAAATTAGGAAATCCAATTCAGCGTGTCTTCTTTTACTATCCACAAATTATTTTCACGGGCTAACTTATAAGTATGGCCTGATGCGCCCAGGTTTGCCATATAATTACCACCTGTTATCTCAACCTGACCCAGGTTCAACCAACTGACACTGATATTACCCGTCTTCAAAATTACGCCTGCGCCACCCGTCACTTTATCTTTCACGGTGCTATCAGGGGCGAGTCTGCATTCTGAAGCCTTCTTGACTGGCGGTTGATGCGAGACGAAACGAAGCATAAATTCATTGTCGGGGTCTTTATTTTCGTTTTGGCTTAACGAAAGACAATACACCTGAAATTGGCTCCCAACTCTTTGCTCAATCTGGTAACGAAACACCGCTGCCTGAATGTCAGCTTGAGGAATCAAGAAGGCTGGCAAATAAATAAAAAGCAGCAAAGCAGCCCCTAACGCCAAACCAAAGATTATTCTTACTTGCCATCTTCGCAACATTCCTCGATATTTCCTTCGGTCATAATCTGAAATTGGTTCTAGCTCGTGGCTCATCGCTCATCGCTCGTTGCTTTTGTGTTTTACGCGGCTGATAATGGTTTCCGGTTGTAATGCCGCCGTCAAAACGTGACCGCTATCCAGCACTAGCACGGCTTTGGTTTTGCGGCCAAAGGTGGCATCTATCAACAACCCTTTATCGCGGGCATCGTGCAACAGTCGGCGAATCGGGGCGGAGTCGGGCGCAACTACGGCCAGCACCCGATTTATCGCCACCGAACTACCAAACCCTACCGATACAAAATCACTCTCGCCACTACCCGCCGAGCGCACGAGAGCCGTTAATTCTTTGGGCCGCAACGCTTTTCCGTCGGGTTTGGTGAGTTTCTCCGTTGTATCAGGCTCGGCTGTATCATCAGATTCAACCTCTGGTGCGAAAGACTCAGTTCGCTTACGGGCATAATTTTTATCGGCTGGTGGTGATTGCATAAGGTTTGTCACTCCAAATTACAGGGGTGTCTAGTTTTGTACCGCCCGCGAAGTATAAAGGTTGAAGTCAAATCTAGTACCACTTGATGTAGATGGTTCCATCTTCGCCTTCTTCGTAGTCTTCTGCGAAAACCTCTAACGGTATATCGGCTAGAATTTTGGATAAAGCTTCTACTGGATCGCCAATTTGGGTTCGTAACTCGGCAATATGTTCGCGGTTAAGTTCGTGACGAGCTTTAATGCGCTCCATTGGTGGCAAGGAAAAATCTAAATGGCGTGGCACTGCTAGGATAGTAGGGGTTGGCTGCTTTTCTACCCCAGCGATTGGAGTTTTGCTGAATGTTTTGTGACTACCAGAACTGCTTGACACCTTGCTATTCTTGGGCTTGGTTAGTGCCGATGTTTTTTTTGCTGATAGTATTTTTTGTCATTGGTTTGCCTCCTGCGCTCGCCTTCACTTTTAGTATTTTTACTCCTAAATTATAACATAAGAAGCGAAGACGCTATTTTTGGTTAAGCCGCTCTGCTCCGACGCGGCCTAGCGTTACCTTTGCGCCTTCCGGCAGGTCGGGATGATACTCGAACCGCGCCCGCTCGAAATACTGCACGGTCAGGCCGTTTTCCGTAAATTCCTGGCTGATAGGATAGCCAAAAACCGCCAAACCGCCTCCTTGCTCCCAAAAAGTGCGAAAGCCGCCCGTCAGGGTGTGAGCGGTAGCCTTGAAAAATAAGCTGGTTGGGTCATTTGGGTTGGAGCTGACAGCTACAAAAGGCGTTTCGTGTTCGCGCCCGGCGGTTAGCTCGCGGCCCAACATTCCGAGAGCGATAGGTTGGTTGTACGGGCCACGTCGGTCATATTCTGATCGCGCCCGCTCGAAATATTGCGTGACCAGCGTACCTGCTGTTTGGGGCGGCGCGATGGGCAGACCGTATAAGGCCGCGCCGTTGGAATTGAGCCAGTAGCGGTAAAAATATGGTGACACGCCCCAATTTGGCCCGGCTGGTTGGAAAACGCTGTCGGGCCAGATAGACAAAGCCATTTCGTTAAAATAGTCCCAATTCCGCATAAAATTGGCATAGCTAACGTAACTGCGGCCACCGTAGGCCGGGTCTGCGATATAAAGGCCGTTGCTATCGTAGCCATACACATCTACGCTATGCTCACCCGCCGCCAGCTTGAAATTCAGCCCGTCATAGCTGGACGTGAAGGGGCTGCTGTAGCCAAACCCGGCGATAATCCAAACCTGTACTGGTCGGCCCTGCCGCAACTCCTGTTTGAGGCTGTCCAGACCGCCCGTCAGTAGTTTGGTTTTGAAGCCGTGCGTCTCCAGCATTCTGGCTATTGGCTCGGCATAAATACCATAATCCCACGTCCCGCCAAACGGCCCATCTATATCGCCACGATAGCCCACGTGCGGGTCGGGCTGCACCGGAATCTCCCTGATAAATTGGGCTTCCCCAATCGGTTGCCCCCAGAACGCCGTCATCATGCGGGTAGCGGCATATTCACAGCTAAGGTTATGTTGTTGAGCGTAAATCGGAAAATTAGCCAACACCAATCTATCGGCGGCTGGCAGAGGCGGAGCTACGTCCGAAGGCGGCGGCGCACTCCGGCCCTCATAACGCCACTGGTAGTAGTGTCGCCCAACGTTGCCCATCTCAATCTTGAAAGAGTCAGGGTTATCGGGGGTAAAGGTTAGCACCCTGCGCTCGAACGCCTGTATCAACACGTTTTTTGGCTGCCCACCCACCAAAGCTGTCGTCCAGTATGGTTCGGTAAGCGGCAAACCCACCACATTTTGCCACTCGAAAAGCAGTTGGTTAGCCACATACGCACCGTCTTGCCAGACCGTGCCGCGCTGGTGCATAAACGCCCAAAACACATCGGGGATATTATGTTTAAGGGTTGGCTCAAACTGCCCTAACTTAACGACAGCAGGTGGCATGAGGGTAGGGGTAATTTGCCCGGCTTTGCTCAAAGTTTGCACCACGTTTTGGCCCGTCTGGTCGGGAGCGGGGTGGTCATTGTTGAGGCTGGCAAAAGCAGCAAGGGTTTGATAAGTCGGGCTGGGGTTGTTTCCGGCGTAATCTCCAGCCAGCGCAATCGGTGGCGCAGCTCTAGATTGGTAGGTCGTATTGCCAAGCTGGATTTGCCCACCAATCATTTCGCGTACCAATAGCCCACTGCTGACATAATCCGAAGCCGGGTCGGTGCGTTCCAGGCGGCCCTTATCAAAATATTGCACCAACCTTTGCTGCTGGAAACCTTCCTGGTACGGTTCGCTGGATATTTGCAACGATGGCCCCCATAGCCACGAACGGCCCGGTTGCACCTGATTACTTTCGACAGGTCTATCGGAGCGTTGCCAGACACTCGCGAAAGCGGCACTACCGAAAGTTCCGGCCTGGGCGGTTGTGGGCGGTGCGCTTGCTAGAGCCAAAAGTGGCGTAAGTAGCATTAAAACACAAAAGGCAAGACGCTGGTTAAAACCGCCAACCTTAAAACGAGCAGAAGTCCTGGAAGCTATCAAGCTTTTTGCCTTTCGAGAAGTTTAAGTGGTGCTTTATTCTTTTTTATCCGGGCTGTCGAGGTTGATTTTTTCATAGCCAGCCTGAGCCGCAATTTGCTGGGCTTCTTGTTTGGTGCGGCCCTCACCCCTGCCTATTTGTTGCTCGTTGATGCTGACCGTGATTTCAAAAACGCGGGCGTGTTCCGGGCCAGTTTCGTTTACTACTTTGTAAAGCGGTGGGACGTGATAATCGCGCTGGGCCTTCTCCTGGAGCAAAGTTTTGTAATCCCGCGAACGACCTTCCGAGTGGATAAATTTTAGCTCCATCTCTACCTGGGGCAGCAACCAACCCTGCACGCCTACTAGACCGTGTGTAAGAAATATTGCACCCAAGACCGCCTCGAAACTGGCCGCCAAAATTTGAGGCCGCACCCGCCCGCCTGTAGCCGCCTCGCCCTTGCCCAAAAATAGGTAGCGGCCCAACTCGTAGTTTTTGGCCCATTTCGCCAACGTTTCGCGCCGCACTAAGGCACTCCGCAAATCGGTCAGCTGGCCTTCGCTCAAATCGGGGTAAGTGCGATAGAGGTAGTCGGCAACGGTCATACCCAAAACGGCATCGCCCAAAAATTCCAGCCGTTCGTTCGACTCGTGGGCGGTGCTTTTTTCGTTCAGGTACGAGCGATGTACCAGGGCCAGCTTTAGCAAATCTTTATCGCTAAATTCCAGGCCCAACTTTGTGGCTAGGTCGCTTAGTTTGACTGCCAATTAACCGCCCCCACTTGCTTACCCAACTGATACCTCTTGAATTCTGAAAGTTGGCTGGTATTCTTTGTTCAAGTTCTTGTAGCCATCCAAATCTGAGCCAGAGAGCCAGGTGTTAATAAGCTCCAACGCTTCTTGCCACGAAGCTATCGTCACTCTTGCCACTGCGTTGTCCCATTCGTCTTCGGTATTCCAATCTTCCAGATCAATCGCAATTCCGTCGTCCCCTTTATCCAACCAAATATGCCTTTGGGGTCTGATTGTACTCTGGAAAGATAAAGTTGATAGCGATAATTCAGCATCTTTTGTTTCAACAGCATAGGGAATTTTGCGGCCAACTAACTGTCTGAAAGCTTCCGTCGCCTCGTCTTTTTTATCAGTTCTTAGCATCATAATTCTTTCCTCCCCCCCAAATTTCAAACAAATTTATCCCGCAAATCTGTGATTAGCTTTCGCACGTTCACATTACCTATACGTCCCCTTTTTAGTGCCTCGGCTACAGTTATATTTTTAGCCTCGGAAGGTAGCACCCCTTTTACCCCACCTTTACGGAATTTACCAACATAAGCTTCTACTGTCAAGGCCCGATTTTCGTAAAGCTGTCTGCTAGTAGGTGAATTAATGCTACCCAAATTGTGCGCCCTACACCAATCTTCATAATCTTTAAGAGACTGGTCGAGTGCGGGTTTCTGTTCTCCGTCCATTATTTTAGGTAAATTACTTCCCAATCGCTTTGTTAAAAAAAGTCAGGGTGCGTTGCATCGCAAGATTAAAAGCCGCGCCGTTGAGGGAGTGGCCTTCGCCTGGATAGCTGTAAAATTCCGTCGTTTTACCATCAGCTTTGAGCGCGGCGTAAATTTTCTGTGACCAGATGGGCGGCGTGGTGGTGTCGTTTGTACCGATGTTTACCTCGACTGGCACGTTCACGTCCTTGAAATAGGTCAGGGGCGATTGTTTAATATAGCTGTCCGGGTTGGTAGCGGGTGTACCGTAATAGGCCGCGAACTGACCTGTATCCTGACTGTGGTAAAGGTCGCGGCGGGCATAGTAATTGTCTTCGGAACTGGCACTCATCGAGCCAAACAGCGCGGCCACCTTGATATCTTTGCTGACCACCAACACATCCAGCGTAATTTCGCCGCCCATACTGTGACCCATAATGGTAATTTTGTTTTTATCAATATACGGGGTTTGTTTGGCGGCTTCAATCAAGTTCAAAATATCGGACGTGTAACCGGGCTGGATAGTGTTGTCGCCTTTGCTGCTGCTGCCGTAGTTGCGATAGTCCGAAGCGATAGTGACGTAGCCATTGGCGGCAAAAAAGCGCAGTTCGCGCAAAGTGTCCCAACCCGGCCCGTAATTGGACGGGTCAAAATAGCCGTGATTGACCAGCGCGAGAGGGAACGGGCCGTTACCAGCCGGAACATACATCAAGCCGCTAATTTTTAGCCCGTCGCTTTCGTAGCTAATCAAGTTAGCCTTATACTGTCCGGTCTGCTCATAAAGTGCGCCCAACTGAATGCCCTGACTGCTATATTTTTTGGCCCGCATCGCCGCAATAAATCGGGGCTTGCTGGTATCAACCGCCGCCTGAGTTGTAGGTATAACAGTAGGTGCGGCAGTCAAGATGGGTGCGGTGGTGGTCGGAGCGATTGTCGGGACTGAGGTTATAGAAGGTGCAGCGGTGGTTGGTAGTAACGTTGTGGTTGGGGCTGTTGTAGTAGCCGATGTCGTAGAGGGGGCAGTAGTAGCTGGCGCAAGCGTAGTAGAAACAGTTGTAAGCGGCGCGGTGGTGGTTGGCGCAACAATTGCCGCCATTGTAGTCGCAATAGAGTTGGTGGTGGCAAGCGATTTGGTAGTAGTAGCAGCAACGGTTGAGTTGGTTTGAGTGGCAGGGCTAGTTGAACCATTATCGCAAGCGGCCAGCAGGCTACCAAACAGCCCAAACATCAGAATTATCAAAACAGGGTTTTTTATTTGGTGTCGCATCTTGTTTCTTTCAAGGTGTGCCGTAATCTGCTCTAATTCAATTGATTGCAGAAGAAGGCTTACACGCAGATGGCTGATTTCCTATAACGTTTCCCATTATAGTACCATTGCCCTTGAAAACCAAACAAAAATACTTAGCTGGCCTCACTACCAGGCTATCCAACGTATCCAGTTGGCATGACCGACGGTGTAGGCTAAATCTCGCCCGCTTTCAACCCCCTGTTTATACGAGAAAAGGCTTAACACGGTATCGCGCCCGTTGTGTTCTATCGCCACGCGGTAAAGGTCACGCTTAACCGAATGTTGCGCTAATATCTGGGATAATAGTGCGCGGGCCTGGGTCTCGAACTGATTAAGGGTATGCGAATGAAAAAGACATAAAGTGGCGTGGGGAGGGACGCTTTCCAATACACCGGGCAGTAAATCCAGGGCGTTTCCTTTGAGCAAGGGGGGTGGGTTCTGGCGGGCCACCCTTAACGCTTGTTCCAGTAAAACCGTGCGCTGGGTCTGGCCCGGCCAGATTAAGGCTTTTAGCCAGAGCGTGGCATCGTCATCTCGCACGTCAATCGGGTTCAAGTCCAGGCCGAGCCTGAAAACCACTTTGGGCAGATGCGCCGGAATGGGCGGTGGCACTTCACCCCTTACTTCGCAGGTAAGCTGGAGGGGTGCGTCCACTGCCCCAAACTTTTGCCCATCGCTATAGGTGTAACCATAACTATCCCACAACAAGTTTAAACCTGCGCTTGGCCCGATTTCCAGCATTGCCAATGGTTGCAGGGGGGCAGCGGCACTTGCCAGACCAAAGGCAGGTAATAGTAGAGCGCAACGACGCACCTCGTTGGTTTGTACCAGGCGTGTCTCAATCAACTCCCTGATAGCGGCGTAATGCTCCAAATAAAACGAGTGGAAATAAGGGTAAGGGTCTTCGTTTTGTGCGGGGTCGGGTGTAAGGTCTGGGTAAAACTTGGCAAGAGGGTGGGCCACCCCTTTTAGCAGCAGGTAATGGCTGGCTCCCAAAAACAAGTTGGGGACGGGCTGGCCGGGCCGCACATAGGTAGCCAGTTCCAATAGCTCTGGATCGTTCAGAATACCCAAAGAGAATTTTTCATATAGTGGCGATACCGACTTAAATTCGTGCTGGGCGAAATACTCAAAGGTGCGAATAATCTTTTCGATTTTGGTTTCGGGTGCTGGTAGGGACATAACATCTACTCCTATACAGGCAACTTTCGTTTTTGCCAGGTCTGCCGCCCCACCTGCATCACCTCTAAAACGACATTAGCTAGACGCGGCTGCCGCAACAAGATATAACCCCACATTTTGATTTCAAAAAGCAAAATCCAGGGCAACCATAATATAAGCTGACCCAGGCTTAGATTTTTCAAGAGCATCAAATAACGGTTTTTGACAGTGTGACGTTGCAGGGCCAGACTCTTTTGAAAAATACTGACCTTGCGGCCCACGCTCCCGCCCCGCACATGATAGCCCACCACATTGGCTAAATACAAACATTTGTATCCGGCTCGTTGCAGCCGCCAGCCCAAATCTGTATCCTCATAGTATAGAAAGAAGTTGGCATCAAAATATTCGTCCGCGCCCCATTTAACCCGTTCCAAAGCCGCTCTACGAAAAAGCGCAATCGCTCCACACGGTGCGAAAACTGGTTCGCTACGCTCGTACTGACCATTATCAAGCTCGTCATAGCCCCGATCATGGCTCTTACCACCGCGTGTCACAAAAAGCCCCGTCGAATCTATAATTTTGTGGTCGTATTCGCGCACAATTTTGGGGGCATAGCTGCCGTAATCAGGATTGCGCTCGGCCTGCTCCAACAACGCGGCCAGGAATGTGGGGGGCAGAAAAGCGTCGGTGTTGAGCAGCAAAATTAAGGCAGCGTGGCTGACGGCAATTCCCCAATTGTTGGCGGCGGCAAAACCCAGGTTCGCTTCGTTTTTTAGCACCTGAATTGGCAGGTTAAAATCACGGCCCCAAGCGGTTAGCAAAACCAACGTGTCGTCAGTCGAAGCGTTATCCACCCAAATAATTTCAAACTCCTGAAAAGTTTGAGCCGCTAGATGTTGCAAACACGGTTCAACATATCGTGCGTTATTCCAACTCACCACTACAATAGATATTTTGGGTGCGGCTGACACATCGTTTTTGGGTCTAAAGACATCGGTTTCTGACATAGACATTAATTATTCAATCTCTTTTGTAGGAGGCTGCTCCGTCAGCCGATTGATGCGTCCATAATATCTAAAATATCGGCTGACGGAGCAGCCTCCTACAAATTTTCAACTTCTTTATTTTATTTCCCAATAATACTTTCGTAAGCAGCCAGCGTCTCCTGCGCGGTTTGGTGCCAGCTAAAAGTGGCGGCGCGGGCGATACCCTGATTTTTTAGCTCCGCGCTCAAGGGTGGGTCACTCAAAACCCGTTTCATCGCCGCCGCTATACTGGAGGTATCCAATGGGTTAAAATAGACCGCCGCTTCCCCTGCCACTTCTGGCATACTACTGACATCAGAAACGGCAACAGGCGTACCACAAGCCATCGCTTCGAGCGGAGGCAACCCAAACCCTTCGTATAGTGACGGGAAAACAAATAAGTCCGCACCGCTATACAACGGCGCAAGGTCAGTAGGCGGTACAAAACCGGGCAATAAAACCTCACCATCTAAACCTAAATCGCTAATCAAACTACGGTACTGCTGGCTACCCCAGGCACTCTGACCGCCCAGCACCAGTTTGTGCGGTATTGGGTCAGTCTTTTTGAGCAAAGCAAAAGCCCGTAACAACCGTTCCAAATTTTTTTGAGGCATCAAGGAGCCAACCCAAAAAATATATTGTTCCAGACCATATTTTGTTTTAATCCGAGCGATTTCATTGGGTGAAGATGGCTC
Organism: Chloroflexia bacterium; assembly: GCA_038207455.1. Lineage (GTDB taxonomy): Bacteria > Chloroflexota > Chloroflexia > Chloroheliales > Chloroheliaceae > JBBQZT01. The sequence continues at coordinate 9,225 of JBBQZT010000091.1, read as the reverse complement.
AAAGCCTGGGCCTGACGCTTCCAACGTCACTCGTATTTTGTGGGCTGGAACTTTGAGCAGCTTAATAATATCTTGTTTAGAAGCCTGGGAAACGGTCAGAACCAAAGCAGCCCGACGGCTGGCAATCTGAGCCTGCAAACGCCACGCCCAATATGTCCGGCCCGTAAAATTTGCCGGAAAGCGTAACACGTTCAAATCGTGGATAGTAATAATAGTGGGAATACGCCGCCCAAAATTCCAAAATGGAGTCAGAAAGTCGGGACAATGCAAAATGTCGGGCTGATCATGATGGAGCGCACTGGGCAAAGCGGTCTGAAACCACAGCGCAGTTGGCATTTTTCTGCTACGACCTGCTACGACCCGTGTCTGCAAAGCATTTTTCCCAGCGATGGGGCTGGCCGCAAAGGTTTGAGACAAAACGGAGTGGCGCAAATACAGCAGATAGCTATTGTTGGGTGCAATATCAGCCATCGCTGCCAGTAAGCGGGTGCTGTACTGACGCAACCCGGCCACGCCGCCTTTTTCTTCAAAAATATATCGTCCGTCAAAACCGATTTTCAAGCGTAATCCGTTCGAGTGAGGTCTAACTCTGTTCTTTCAGGCAACTGTCAACCCCGGATTAGCTTGATTAGTTCGCCCGCCGAGTCATACTTGCCGTGCGGCATAATATAAACACCCTGCACCAAATCCTGCACTTCATCCAGCAAGTCCACCGCGATACTGAGTCCTTCCAGCATTCCCTTTTCGCCCGCCGCTTGCATTCTGGACAGAGTACGCATTGGTACAACGATACCCGGCACTTCTTGGTGCATAAACTCGGCGTGTTTATAGTCGCGCAAAAGCATAATACCTGCTAGTATCGGCACTTCAATTGGGCCGACCTGCTCTAAAGCTTCCCGAAAAAGCTTCGCATCGAACACGGGTTGGGTCATAATAAAGTTCGCGCCCGCGTCCAACTTGCGGCGTAAACGTTCGATTTCCCCCGGCAAATCTTCGCGCGTTGGGTCAAAGGCGCAGCCAATGTTAAAATGGGCAGGTAAATTGAGGCTCGTCCCGTTCCAATCCAGACCCTGGTTAAACCGCGCCATCATTGTGACCAAACCAATCGAGTCCACGTCCCAAATCCCACTTGCACCTGGATAATCCCCGATGCGCGGCGGGTCTCCGGTCAAACCCAAAATATTGCGGATACCGTTGGCGTGCGCCCCCAACAACTCGCTTTGCAAAGCCATCAGGTTGCGGTCACGTGAGGTATAATGCACAATCGCCTCAATACCTACGCTGTGCTGGATTAACTGGGCGCACCCAAGCGCACCCATCCGCACCTTTGCCATCGCGTTATCGGTAATGTTCACCACATCCGCGCCCAACTCCGCCATTTTTTCCGCCCCACGCAACATCAAGGCTGGATTGATGCCTTTGGCGGGCAGCAGTTCCACGCTTACCACGAACTTACCAGAGGCCAGCTTTTGGGCTAGTTGGGTTGGGGCTGCGTTTTTGGCATTTTGGATAGTTTGGGTGACGAGACTGACCGTTGGTGTACTAGCCAGGTTTTCTTCTTCGGGGGCAATTCCGCTTTCGGTGCTGTGATGAGGCGGGGCGAAAATGATGCCACTATCCAACACAAAACTTTTGGCAGGGGCTGGCTGAAAACCCCGCAACGCCTCGCGCATCGCCGCAGTATGCGCTGGAGTAGTACCGCAACAGCCTCCAATCAGCTTGACTCCGGCCTCGACAAAGCGTGGAGCGTAGCTGGCATAATAAGCGGGTGAAGCGTTATAGAAAATGCGGCCTTCTACCCGCGTGGGCGCACCCGCGTTGGGTTGGGCCGAGAGATAAGGAAAATTAGACTCAGCCATCTTTTGGGCAACGGATAGCGAACCTTGCGGCCCGATGTGGCAGTTGAGGCCGATTACGTCTGCCCCTCGTTCGCGCAGCATCTTGACCACTTCATGCGGAGTTTGGCCGGAAAGGGTTTGACCGTCCTCGGTAAAGCTCATCTGGGCCACAACCGGCAAATCACTAATTTGTTTGGCGACGGTCAAAGCCTGCCAAATTTCCTGGAAATCGTAAAACGTTTCCAGCACGATAAAATCTACCAGCCCTTCCATCAAAGCTTCGATTTGCTCCTTGAAGGCGGCCCGCGCTTCGGCAGGGCTAACTCCGCCTGGTGCAAAGCCGCGACCCAACGGCCCCACCGCACCAGCAATCAACACGGGTTCACCGGCGATGTCCCTGATTTCACGGGCCAGCTTTGCGCCTTTCAGATTAAATTCGCGCACCCGTTCCCCAAAGCCGTGCGCCGCCAGCTTGTAGCGGTTGCCGCCGAAGGTGTTGGTCTCGATAAATTCCGCTCCGGCCTGAATATAACCTCGGTGGATTTGCTGCACCAGGGCGGGCTGGCTCACGTTTAGTTCCTCGTAACACTGCTGATACGGCACGCCCTGTTCGTAAAGGAGGCTACCCATTGCCCCGTCGCCCACTAACGGCCCGCGTTCAAGCCGCTCCAATAAAATGTTATACATCAAGCCCTTTTATATAATCGTCCAAAATATCTACCACCTGACCAATTACTGCCTTATCATACGTCCAGAAGCCTTCAAAGTTGCGGTACAACAGCTTGTCTGGTGCGTGTAAGGGTTTGGTAGGGTTAGGCAGTTCGCGGCTAACCAGAGCCATCGAAACAAACTGTGGGTTATTTAGCACCACGAACCAATTTTTGGTTAGCGAAGGTTGGTCGGGTTGGGTTGGGCCGATTAAAGTCATCGGCTTGAGATAAGGGTCTTCCCATAGCGGTACATCGGCGATGCCAAACAAATAAACTGGAATGTGGGCGGCCAAAAGCTGGCGATAACGCGCTTGCTGCGGCTGGACACGCGAAAACTTTTGGAACGAAGCATAAAAACGAACAGCCTGCCCCATCGTTACGGCCTGGTCTTCGATTACATGGCTGATAGCGTTCATACCCAAAACTGAGGTTGTGAAAAAAACATCGCTCCCCGGAGAGGCGGCCTGCTTACCTGACTCCGCTCCGCCTACACTGGGCAACCTATCGGCTTCGACCTGAATTAGCGCGTCCAATCGCAGCGCGGCCTGATCCATCTGGCTATATTTTTCCAATTTGTCCAAAATCTTGACCTCTTGCTAAATATTTGTTTTCGTGAGGATAATTATACACCAAATCTTTACGATTGGGCAATTATCGCTAAAAAAATACAAGCTCATTGTAAGGTCGTATCCACACCAAACCCGCTCATGAAAATTGGGGTTAGTCTCTGTTCTTGTAACAGTCGTCTAAACCTCGCTCCGATGGAAACGCTGGTCGGAACGAACCTGCTCTACCCATTCTACCTTGTCGGCAAACCAGCCGATCATCTCGGTTTCTCGATTATCAAAACGAGGAACATAAGGTTTAATATCAAGTAAAGGTGTCCCATCTAGTATCTCTATTTCCTCAATATGGAGAATAGCTTTGTTCCGTTCTACTCTGGTCAGTTGTACTGGCTCGGCCAACCAGTTTTCAAATTCGGCCCGACCAGCTGGAGTCAATTCCACTATGCGTCGGGATTTGTTTTCAGGGACGGTTGCCTCCTTTCCATTACTCATTCCCTCCCGCTCCAACTTCTTGAGCAACCCGTAAATCATACTCATCTCCAGCCGACAGACTTTACCCAGCTGGGTGTCGCCTGCAAATTGGCGAGCCAGGTCGTAACCGTGACCAGGCCCGTCCAAGAGCAAACCCAGCAAGGCATATTCGGTGGCGAGACGTTTGGGGTAAAGTGGCGAGCGGCCTTTTTTGGCTCCGCTATTATGCGCCAAGATTTCCGAAGTCATAGCCTGCTTCTTCCCTGCAACCTTATAACTGCATAGCTTTGACTTCGAGAAACTCCTCAATGCCAAACGGCCCATATTCTCGCCCGTGTCCCGATTGTTTGTAACCGCCAAAGGGGGCAAGCGGGTTAAAGGCTCCACCATTAATTTCAATCTGACCAGTGCGAATACGGCGAGCCACCCGTTTCGCCCGCTCCTGATCTCCTGACCAGACCCCTCCGGCCAGCCCGTAAACCGTGTCATTGGCAATTCGGATAGCTTCGTCTTCGTCTTCGTAAGGCAGAATAGTTAGTACCGGGCCAAAAATTTCTTCCTGGGCGATAGTCATATTGCTCGTCACTTCCGAGAAGACGGTTGGGCGCACAAAGTAACCTTTTTCGAGACCTTCGGGAGCTTCTACCCCGCCAGTAACAAGCTTGGCCCCTTCGTCAATCCCTTTTTGGATATAGCCCCGCACCCGTTCCCGCTGATTTTCGGAAACCAACGGCCCTAGCCGGGTAGTAGGAGCAAAGGGGTCGCCTACGGTGAATTTGGCTGCTACGGTGGCGGCAATCGTTTCCGCTTCGGCCAAACGGGAACGGGGTACGAGCATTCGGGTCAAAGCACTACAGGTTTGCCCACTATTGAGAAAGCATTTACCTACCCCATCGGCTACTGCCTTTTGTAGATCGGCATCGTCTAATATGACGTTTGGTGATTTGCCACCTAATTCGAGGGCTACCCGTTTGACGCTGTGGGCGGCCAATTCGCTAACCCGTTTGCCCGCGCGAGTCGAGCCAGTAAAGGAGACCATATCTATCTGAGGATGAGAAGCAATAGCCTCACCTACCACTGTGCCAGTCCCCATTACCAAATTAAAAACTCCGGCTGGTAGTCCTACCTCGTGAATAATTTCGGTTAAAATGTAAGCATTGAGTGGAGCAATTTCGCTAGGCTTCAGGACAATGGTGCAACCAGCCGTCAGAGCCGGGGCTACTTTAGCCGCAATTTGGTGTAGTGGATAATTCCAGGGTGTAATACAGCCAACTACCCCGACTGGCTCTCGCACAATCAAGGAATTACCCAGCTGCTCCTCGAACGGCACTTTCTTGACCATTTCGACCATAGAAGCGAAACTGGTCATAGGTAAACCCACCTGGATCATACCCGCCAGTTTGAGGGGCATTCCCAGTTCCTGGGCGATAAGGGTAGCAATCTCCTCTTGACGCGCCTTTAGTCCAGCCGCGATAGCCTGACAATACCCCACCCGCTCCTCTACTGGCCTTTGCGACCAGGCGGGGAAAGCGGCGACGGCAGCCTTGACTGCCCGATTTACATCATCTGCCGTACCTTCCGGGATGCGCCCCATCACCTCTTCGGTGCTAGAATTAATCACTTCCAGAGTAGCTGTGCCTGTAGAGGCCACCCACTCGCCATTGATATAAATCTTATCTCTAACATGCAACTTGCTCTCCATTGAACTTGCCTTTCTCTCTTGCTTTTGGTTATTTAAGGGTTTGCTACTGACTAACCAAAATGCCTTCTAGCTCAAATATGAGGAATCTATTTATATTAAGAGTATAAGCGGGAGGGTGCAGCCTGTCAAAAAAACACGCTCTACTTTTCTGTTGAAATTAGAAAAGAGCTTTTGAAGCTTCTGCGATGTAAAAAAGAAAAGTTTTGACAGGTTTTAATATCTGTTGGACACTCATAGTATGATTAGTTCCGTTTCACAACAGCGTTTTGTGCAGCTAGAGTGCTTCTTGTATCGACGAATTGTTTTAGCTGCACAACCTTGCTGGAAGGGCTAATTACTTAATACGCTTTTTTACGGCTACTAGCCACGTAGTAATCACTTCGGCCTGAGTGAGTAAGATTATTAACCCAAAATGCCGTTCACGGGAACGGGAAAAGAAAGGGTAGTTGACTGATAGTTTAGTAGGTTCGGCTTGCTATAAGTATATTTATATTATAAGCATAGAAACGACCAATATTCTTAGTAGAAATCCCTCAGAAGCTAAAGCAAGGGTTTGGTACTGGCAACACTGTGACCGATAAAAAACCAGGCTTTTAGCTTCAGTTTCACATATAAGGGCTGTTCGTGGTAATGCTCCGCAGCCCGAAATAACTGGCCTAAAAAACAAGATTAGAAAGGAAGACTAGAAACAATAATAGTTTCTGAGATGACACGTCCACTGCCGTCCGTCGAGCAGTTTACTGCTGCCCCGCTTAAAATGATAATTGACGGGCAACTGGTGGAAGCCGTTTCTGGCAAAACCTTCCCAGTTTATAACCCTGCGATGGGTGAGGTGCTGGCTCAGATGGCCGCGGGCGATAAAGAGGATATTAATCGGGCTGTAAAAGCTGCCCGCCGAGCCTTTACGCAAAGGATAAGTGTGATTTTGGCTTATTGATTTAATTTGCCTTTGTTTTCAAAAATACCTAATTTCACACTTTTAACGGGCGACGGGCCGCGCTCCGACAATTTGGAGGCTTTGCAGGTTGTCCATGCGTGGCAACCCGCTTTCATCCAGGCCACGCAACATATAGTATTCCTGTAACATCCGGCCTAGCTCGACTACCTGGTTGCTGGCTTTGCCGTCGTTAAGTCGTTCGTTCAAAAAGCGGCGGGGCAAAATATCGTCGTTAGCCGGGTTCATACCGTGCCGCAGGTTGAATAAGCGTTCGACGGTGCTGATACGTTCGCCGATCATCATTACGTCCATTTCGGTAAAGCGTTTGCCGATAGCGAAAGTCAACAAATCGGCGATGTCGCCTGGCTTGATGGTATAAGCGGTGAAGCTGTAGTGCGTACAAATGGAAGCTGCATCCATCGCCGCCCCAAAATATTCGTGCCAGATAACCATATTAGCTTTGCCTTGCCAATCTAGTGGGTTGGCGGCACTGGCAAAAACAAATTCCGCTTCAGCCTCGTCTTCGCTTTTGTCCAGCAGTTCAAATTGGGGCATATGCATGGTGGTGTCGCCCCCTCGGTTGCTAATTGCCATCGCCAGAGCGTGAGCCTTGACCGCCCGCGCATCAATGGCCGGAATTTCCAGACCCTTGACTTCCATTGCGAAATCACGGCTGCCCGCAAACAGTTTGGACATATTTCGCACGCCCCGCGCCAAAATCTCCCCCGTGCCGGGCTGGTTAAAGGCTATTTGTCGGATGAGGCGCAAAACCAGTTCCTCGTTGCCCCATTCTAAAACTTCGTCGGTGTAAAGACGACGCTGGTAACATTCCATCAAAAAGGCGATGCTGCCGCCCGTCGAAATCGGGTCAAGACCCAAATCTTCGCACAGATGGGCCGCCTCTCGCACGATGTTGGCACTGCTGATACCCAGGTTTGGGCCGAGACTGGAGATGGCATAATAATCGGGCCGGGTGCGCCTTTCGCCCTTGCCATTTTCGATAAAAGCTTTGCAAGGCATCACGCAGGCACTACAAGGCCGTTCCAGCAGTTTTTTGTCCTGACCCCGCGAAAGATTATCAATAGTGTTGCGGCTGACCCCGATGATGCGATTAAATGTCCCACTTTGACCGTTGCGGATTAAAAGCGCACTGTTGGCGTTAGCCACGTTTATGAGGGCGGTTGTACCGTAGCGGCTCATTTCGCTGAACATCCGGTCATTCCGCAAGGCCGTGTGAATGTCTTTCATCTTGAACAGGAAGCGGTCTGTATTGCTGAGGCTGATGTCTTGCGTCCCGTGAATGGCAATCGCTTTAAGGTTTTTAGAACCCATCACCGCGCCTGGGCCGGTGCGGGCCAATTTATCTATTTGGTCACAGACGATACTGGCATACAGAATACGGTTCTCCCCAGCCGGGCCAATCGCTGCCACCTTAAAGTCATCGCCCAATTTCTCGTGCAGTAAATCGCTAGTGGCGTGGGTACCGCGTCCGCGTAGCCAGTCGGCTGGTTTGATTTCGACCCGATCATCATCAATTTCCAGATAAACCAGTTCGTCGGCCTTACCTTCAATAATAATAATGTCGTAGCCAGCAAACTTCATTTCGCTGGCAAAGAAGCCACTAGCGGTGTCCATCCCCAAAAGCCCGGTGAGCGGCGAACGGGTAGCAACCGTAACACTGGCAGCAGCGGGAGCCATGGTGCCGTTGAGTGGCCCGGTAGCAAAAATCAGCAAGTTATCCGGCGAAAACGGTTCGGTCTTTTTGGGCAAAAGCTCGTACAACATTTTGACTGCGAAGCCGCGCCCGCCCAAATATTCCTGCTTGAGTGTTTCCGGCAACGGCAAGGTCAGAACTTTTCTGGTGGATAAATTTACACGCAGCACGCGGTTGGCGTAGGACATTTTTTTGCTCTTACTTTTGGTGATAAATTGGATTTGAAAAGTTACTTACTACACGTCTCAAGTATAGGCTGGCGATCTTCTTAATCATTTTGACTACCAGTCTTTACTTACCATAAATAGATAGGTTTATTTTACATCAGCCCGCCACAAAAGGCAATAGCAGGGATGGCCCGAAATTTTTCAAGCTCCAAGCTCATTGCAAGATTGAGTATTTGATTGACTCAAGTCAGATTTTCTGCTATTATATCGTTAGTACGCGGGAGTAACTCAGTTGATAGAGTGTCTGCCTTCCAAGCAGAATGTCGCGGGTTTGAATCCCGTCTCCCGCTCCTACTTACTTCATTGCGTATTTATCCCATCACGATAAGCTAAACACATCAGCTATGCTTTACAGGCTTTACTCCTAAAATTAAACGATAAATTAGTACAGACAGATATTTTTAATCCGTTCTTTTTTAAGTATTTAGCGGGTTATTGGAGTTTAGATAAAATTAGCTTTGTTAATAAGGTTTGCCCTTTTGCAATGGGATGAACCCTATTTGGAAAAATGGTTGGTACTAATCACCGCTCATCCCATTGCAAAGCTTTAAACGCCTCCTAAAGCCGGATTTTATCTAAACTCCAACGGTTACTTAGTGTCACATAATCGGCGCGTGGGCAGCCCGCTTTTTGTTACCCTGTCACTATTATTCGTTGCGTCGTCTTTTGTCTAGCTCATCTTGCAAGTAAGCTACAGCTACCCGCTTATACTTTGCACGATGAACGGGCCTCAACCTCTTTGGTTAGCAGAGCATCACCTATCCCTTTGAAAAGCTTATACTCCACACTCGTAGTAGGGGGTCGCCTATCAAGTTTGCCATACTAGCCTTAGCGGGCCTCTTAGCGCGTCTGGCTGGCTCTTGCGTTGCCTCTTGTTTGTTTGTGCTGGTGATGGCGGCGGTAGTCGCTAGGTAGTGTGTGACAAATGGCCCCAAAAATGCTAAATAACTACGTGGAGGAATTGTAACATGACACGTAGAGATTTGAGCAACCAACAATGGGAGCAGCTGGCTCCACTCTTACCACCCGAACATAGCGGTAAGAAAGGCCACCCTTACCT
>JBBQZT010000090.1:0-24765 GCA_038207455.1 Chloroflexia bacterium | reverse complement strand
GGGAAAGTCAGCGCCACTTCAGGTTTAGTTTTGGCGGCCTCAGCTTTAGCCAGTACCAGGCGCGAGGCGGTAAAGGTTTGAGCCGCGATGTCCACTCCCACCATTTGCTGATAAACGGGTTTGGTTTCTTGCTCGGATTTGGTTTGAGCCGTAGTCATAGCAGCCTCCTAAAAGTTGGCGATTAAAAACCCTAAATAAAATGAGCAGTAGCGGGAACAACTATAATCTAACCTCGTGATGCGTGGTCAGCCAAGCCGCCACTGGATACGGTTCAGATTTAAGGTTGTTCAAGATGAAGGGGGCCAGTCTTTGGGACGCGGTCAAGACTACTGCCGCTGGGTACCTGCGGCCTCCCTTTCACTTGAACTACTACGCTCTTATTATACTAGGGTACCCGTCTCGGTGAAATCTTCGCGTCCCGCCCGATCCAGACGACGAATGGCTGCACTCAGATGGTCGGTGCGATGCAATTCGGGTACGCCGCCGATCTGCCAGAGGGCTGCTTCCAAGCCTTCCGCCAACGCCTCGAAAGTTTCGGAGAGACAGACACTAACCGCCTCAACGTTAGACTAGGTCAAAACCAAATGGTAGAGGAGGTGGGCGAAAGGCTGTCCACTCAGGGTGATGTGAAGGTCTTCCATGTGGGTGAAGTCGGATTGAGCCATACGAGCGGGTCGGGGACTTTGAGGGAAGATAATGGTTTTCTCAGGCCCAGCCAAAGCCCGCCAGGTGGCGATGTGGCGTTGGAGGGTGCGGACTTGGACGGCCTGATAACGGCCCGGCTGTTTCTCACATAAGAGGGCAAAGAGGGTAGTGGCCTGGAGAGCCGCAGCCCGCTCCAGTTGCTCCACCACCCAGTTCCAATCCTCCCCAAAGGGATTAGGGCGAGTGCGATGGGTGTGAGGTTGTTTAAGCTGGCTGGGCAAAGCTTTGGCGTGTTCGTACTTGCGAGCAGTCCGTTCGCTCAAACCAGCTTTGGCGGCGGCTAATTGTTGGGAAGTGCCAGTGCGTCTAAGGCGCATAAAGAGTTGAACCTCGGTATCTTTCTTCACAGGGTGCGTTCTCCTTTCCTTTGTTGGGTAAGTGGAGTAAGTAGCTAAACCCTATGATAAATTGTGGGACTTGATTTGACCACTCTTGAAGCGGCAAGTCTAATTGTCGTTACCGGCACTTCCTATTATCGCTCAACAGCGGGTGGAACAACGGTGTGGGCCTATGACCCGATGGTGGACGGCTGGTGGGCGATGGGCCGGAGCGCGGCGCGGGCCTGGCTGTCTCCTTTTACGTTGGCGGGCTGTCGAGATGGAGCGGTATGCGCCTTTGTCGAAGGGAGCGGCGGGTTTAGTCGCTGGCCGCTTGACGGGAGCGCGGTTAGTGGTCTGAATGCGGGAGCTTGGGGTTTGAGTTTGCCGACGATGAGCGGGACGGTGTTGCTGCCACAGTTTGGGCCGGGCGAACTGGCACGCTGGGCGGGCGGACACACAGGCCAGCCAGCTATCGCGCGTTTGTTGCGGGTGGGAGTGGAGTGGGACGTTCCGGCCAACAACGGGGCGTGGCCGAATTTGGACGCTTATGCCGGGCAGATTAGTTTTGGGGCGCAGCTTTCGACGGACGGGGGTGCAACCTGGCTGACCCTGCACAATGCCCAGGGCGCGGCCAGCTATGCGCCGGGGGCGGGTGGGTTTGGCGGCAACCGCACGGATTGGGTAGTGCCACCCGGTTTTAACACGCTGTTTCCGTCGTCGGCGATTGGGCAGGTGGGCAGCGCGGCGGTTGAGCCAACGGGCTGGCTGGTACGGATATTATGTACGGCTAATGCTGCGCCGCTCGGCCCGGCTATTCGCAAGGTGTGGGTGGATTTCCGGCTGGGCGAGGTGCAAATCCTGACGGGGCGTAAGTGGAAGCTGGGCCTCAAGGCGGACAATCTGCCCGAAGCTATCGGTCTGAACGGGTTGGCGTTGGGGACAAGTGGGACGCAGCTTTGTAATAATTTGTGGGCTTTGTGGCAAAACGGGCGCACGGTCTCGTATTTCGATTTGGACGGGAGCGGCCCGTACAGTGTGAAGGTGGCGGCGTTGAGCCAGAAGCGGGCGGCGTTGGGCCAGGGTCTGACCCTACAGCCGGATTGGGCGGTGGGGCTGGAACTGGCGGAAGTGGTTGAATAGCTAACAGCCAGACAGCTTACAGCTAGGATAGCCAATGGTTAAAACCATCGTCTAATCACCCCAAACCTGATAAATCAGGTTGCCGGACGGTTCGGTAGGTTCTAATAACACGTTCGGGTACCCCCTGGGTGGTGTTTGGGGTGAATAGACGACGGATGCCTGCACCCGGCACAGGTGTATCCGTTGGCGATACCGACGGCAAAACAAGAAACAAAGGTTTTGGCTGTTGGCTATTCTGGCCTTTTGAGACGTTTCAACAGCGCGTCCAACAAAAGTTCTTGTTGCTCTGTCGGGATAGTTGCCATCGCCTGGTCTAGTTCTTCGGGCTTGAGACCGGAGAGGCGTTCTTCGGGCTTGAGACCGGAGAGGCGTTCTTCAGGTGAAAACACTTGTAACACTACGTCCAAACTGCCTGGTCGCCGCCTCGACAACTGGATTAGCCGCACTATCGCCTCATCCCGGTCTCGGTCTAGCTGCTCTATGTCGCGCGGGTCTATCGTCCCCGATTCCAATAACCGATGGAAATCTTCTACCGTCATCGCAAACTCCTTTGGTCTCATCTCGCTGGCTGCCTTCAATATCCGCTCGTTGGCTCCCGTTAGCAACAGTTGCAGTACAAAATCGTGCCAGCTTTGCCCTTTGGCAGGTGCAAACAACAGCCAGGGATAATATGGCTCTTCGATAGGCAGTTCGTCGCAAATGATAAACACCACCGTCTGGTTGCCGAATTTACCTTCTCTTTGCCAGCTTTTGCCCTCTACTGGTTTGAAGGTGTGGCCCAATCGTTTCATCACCTTGAAAAAGCGGGTGGGTGCGCTGGCTATTACAAACACATTCAAGATGTCTTGCAGCTTTAGCTTGCTGTCCTGTACATAGATAGCATACAGCCGCATCAGGTTTTTGTAAAACTCGCGGTCATTGAAGGTGTCGTTTTCGGACTTGAACTCTATTACGGTAATCAGGCGGAAAAAGGCGAAGAGTGTACCTAGTAATTGCATATCAGGGGGCAGCCTGAAGACCAGGTCGCTACGGGTGGATTGGCGGATTTGGAGTTCGGTGGCGACGCTTTGTACGCCGAGCAGCCGGGCCTGCTCCTCCATCAACTCTTTGAAGACAGTATCAGGCAGGGGTTGGGTGGTGTTGAGTTTGGGTTGGGGGTTTAGCTGGCTCATCAGGTTGTCTTAGGTTTTAAGTTGTATAGCTGGCCTTGCCAGAGACCAGCCACTCTGGAAAGAGGTTTTAAGAAGCCAGCACCACTTCGAATTCGGGTTCTTGATAAAGTTCGTTCAGGAAATCAATGGTCTGGTCGAGGGCGGACATTTCCCACAAAACCTTCCAACCGATTTGACGCGCCCACTGGCGTAGAGGCAGGTTGGCGGCGGCGGATAGCACGATATTGATGCCGAGCTTGCGGGCGTGACGCTCTACCACTTCCAACTTTTCGATGCTGTCGAACAGTTCGGAATGCGTCCCTTGTGACCACACTACCAGGCGGTTGCCAACGTAAGTTTTGTCTGCGAGTTGCAATTCGCTTAGGTGGTTGTGGCTGACATCGGCCAGAGCCGCCAGAAAATGATAAAGGTCACGATGTTGTTCGGCTATCAATATGGTTTGCATCAGGTTTTCCTAACTTTTTTTGTTCTTGCAGGGCTGCGTTTCGAGTGACGAAGGCAGTTCTAACAAGCGATTTTTTAGAAATAAGTCCTTTTATATTTGTCTAAATATACCACAGAAAACGGCCAAAAAAATTATTTTTGTGTAAAGAAGTATTGCAAGAAAGGGGCCAAGAATGAATGTTACAGGTCTGAATATGGCGTTGATGCCGCCCGCAATGTTGAGCGACTATGAACAGCGCGAGGCTGACGGCAACCGTTGGAGCAGGTATCGGCGGTATCTGGATTTTTACAATGGGCGGCAGTGGGAGGAGCGGCCCCGTCCGGGCGAGCGGCGCATTTCGGTCAACTATGCGCGGGCTTTTGTGTTGAAAGGGGCGAGTTATTTGTGGGGCAAAGGCGCGACTTTTAGCTTGCTGCCGAACGGCGACGACCCGGAGGCCCAGCAGTTGGCTCGTCAGTGTGAGGAGTATCTGCGCGAGGTCTGGCACGATAACGGGCTGGCTTTGCTGGACTTTGACGCGGCAGTGGACGCGGCGGTGCTGGGCGACGGAGCTTTTAAGGTGACTGTCCAGCCAAAGGGCGATAGCGGGCCGTTGGATTTGCAATTAGACGCGGGTATAGCTGGCACAAAGCGGGTGGTGGTGGCGGCGTGCGATGTGTTGGGTATCGCGGCGAAGTGGCGCGGCGACGATATGCGGTGTTTGTTGTCCGTAACCGAGACCTGGCGCACCACGCGGTTTGAGGCCGCCGAGTTGTTCGGGGCGGGGGCGGTAGCCAGGCTGAATTTAGGGCGCGGGGTCAAGGACGATACGCTGCTGACGGTGCGCGAATATTGGGACGACGCACGGTTCGAGGTGGTGATAAACAACCAGACGGTGCGCGAGGCAGCTAACCCCTACGGTTTTGTGCCATATATTATTTTCCCAAATTTACGTCGTCCGCGTCAGTTTTGGGGCGAGAGCGATTTGGTTGACATAATGCAGCTTAACTCGGAGCTAAACGTGCGGGTCAGTACCCTATCCCAAATTTTGCAGTTGAGCGGCAACCCGATTCTGGTTTTGGAAAACGTCGAAGATGCCAACGGGTTGCGGGTGGGGCCGGGGGCGGTGTGGGCGATGCCGGAAAACTCCAAAGCCTACCTGCTGGATTTGTTGAAGGACGGCGGTTTGGGTCTGCATATCCAGTATATCGAGGCGTTGTACCGGATGCTACACGATTTGAGCGAGATGCCGCGCACCAGTTTTGGAGACCACGGCGGCCAGGGCGGAAGTGGCGGCGGGGGTGGGCATAGTAGCGGAGTGGCGTTGGAACTGATGTTGCAGCCGCTTGTCCAGAAGATTTTACGCAAACGCCAGATTTGGAACGAGGTTTTGGACCGCCGCAACCGTATGATTTTGAGCCTCGCGGGTCTGCCCGTTCACCGTACCCATATCGAGTGGCCCGCCGTGTTGCCCAAAGACCGGGCGCAACTGGTGACGGACGAGGTGGCGTTGGTAGGGGCAAATATCCACAGCCGCGAGTTGGCCGCGACCAACCTGGGTGACGAGCAGCCCGACGCGCTGCTGGCTCAAATCCTGGCCGAGGCCCGCCAACTGGCCGCGAAGTAAGTTTTTTCACCGCAGAGGACGCAGAGAACGCAGAGGGGAACGGAAGACAGAAGCTCATAGCTGCTTTGGGGGACACCGGAGGATTTATCCTCCGGTGTTGCGTGGGGCTGCAAAAATATAAGCCGCACCCATCTCGCTGTACGCTGCTCTTTGCTATAATATATAATGGTTAGAGAGGCTGGAGGGTGAACAACCGGGCAACCAGCGAAATATGCAGTCGGACAAATTTTGGGAACGGACAATTGAATGCAAGCGCAAAAAAATTATAGTAAAACCCCGTTAAAGGAGGCCATACTCGATATTGGCGTAACTCTGCCTGGGAATATTACTATTTCCGAGCTTGAGTTGTTGCAGTCCAGGATTGGAGAAGGTTATGCTGATAAGTACGAGCGAAGAAACATAACCTTAGAGAGTGTAAATCCTTTGCAATTAACTTTATCAGGTGAGCAGAAGCTGGTTGGTTACGAATACCAAAATATTAACCAGGGCCAAATCTTGCGAAATCAACTTAACAGTTTTAGCTTCATCAAGTTAGCTCCGTATAATGGTTGGGAGACTTTTCAACCTGAAGCTAAAAGGCTGTGGGAGCTATATTGTTCTGCCACTAATCCTTCTACTATTGACCGGGTGGCACTTCGGTACGTTAGTGAATTTAGCCTACGCTTACCTATGAGCGATTTGAAAGAGTTTTTGACGACTTTGCCAGAGGTATCAAGTGAAATGCCAAATTCTGCTTTAAGCAGCTATTTTATGCACCTTGAAATGCCACAGCCTGACCTCAAAGCTATGTTGGTCATCAATCAAAATATGTTGCCTGTAACCGAGCTAACACCAAAAACTATTTCGGTGGTACTAGACATCAGCCTGGTTAGAACCGAAGATATTCCGAATGATAACCAGGAATTGTGGGAACTATTTGAGCAACTACGCTTTCGTAAGAACGAGGCTTTTGAGGCTTGTATAACTGATAAAACCCGAAAGGAAATAGAATGACCACCTTATTAGCGATACCACCCCAAAATATGGCAAACGAAATTCTACCGTTTACAGACCACCAAGTTACTGCGCCCCACAGTTATTATGGACAGCAGGGCGTATCTAATTCAAGCCGTGTGCTAAAAGATTATGCTTTTGGAATTGAATATATTTTTAGCGCAGCTGTGCGTACTTACCTTGAAATTGACCCCGTTGAAGATAGCTATGCACACCCGGCAGAAAAAGTTATACGCGAAGCCTTAAAAGCTTATAATCTTTATGCTCCAGGCTGGATAATTAATCTTTATGATGCTGAACAAGCTAAACGCCCCTGGTTAGCAGCCGACTTGTTACGGGTCGTAGGTCGGATGGAAGCAAGTTTAATCACAGGTTGGGGATTTATACTTGCTCAAAGAGGTTTGTCACATCAAGATGAGTTTGTTAGAGACGCTGCCGTAAGAGCTTTAGAGTTGTGGGGAGGTAAAGCAGCTAAAAACATTTTACAAGCTTACGTAGCATCAGAGCAGGTTGAGTGGCTGGCTGACTATGCCTCTCAGGTAATAAGCGAGTTAGCAGTGTAAAAGTGAAGTGCTTTGGACTTTCTTGTTCGCAAAATCACAAAATCTAAATGGACACCGGCTGCCTATTTGCAAAGATTGCCTCATTGGTTGGGAGACATAAAACTTCCTGCTAACGAAATATCGCTGTGGGAATGCGAAAATACTCCGTCTGATATTGATGAAGTGGTACTAGCACTTATGGCTAACAAGGAAGTAGCAAGCGTTGACTCAATAGACCTACTAATATTTAGTAAGCAGGAATTGATTGATGCTGGCTTTACCTTTGATGTTACCCCCGGCGAAACTCTGGTAGAAGATTTAAGGACCAGGCATAAGGATTTAATTTTAGGGGGAGAGGCCGTGCTTTATCTATTTGCTGACCTGGTGCTGTCGAAAATAAATTCCGTAGAGGTGCAAAGAGTAAGTAGAAGTCACATAATTGAAATTTTGAGGCGAGCGGTAGAGAGTCGAAGACTTGAGAAGAATGGGTTGGCGAACAATGTCCAAAAGCTGCTGTAACATTTTACCGATGTGAGCAGAAATAGCTAGACCTGAATTATCTGTAGAAACGTGGGACATTATGCGGGTACCCCCTGGGTGTGGTTGCTGTCAATGGATATAGTCGTCAGTAATCAGTAAAATATATGGATAGAACTTTCGGTTTAACTGACGACTGACTACTGAAAACTGACGGCTGTCAGCTGTTAGCTTTTCGTGGTGTCTGCCTGATGCAGTCTTTTCTTTTGGTCGTCTAGCCACGCTTGCAAATCTTTTTTGCTGGGCAGGGTCAACAATTGCTTACCAAGCTCTTGCAGTTGCGGGGCAGTCAGTTTGATGAGTTGGCCCTGTAATTTCAGGCTGATTTTGCCAAAGCGTTGCTCAACCAGGCTCAAAATTAAGATAAGCATTCCTTTTTGTTGTTCCAGCAGTCGCTCTTTTTGTTCTTTTTGCTCCTGGCGATTCTGGAACCATTGTTCCACTATTCTTTCCTCAAATTCGCCTACCAGTGACATCTTGGCCTCCTTTTTTCTTGCGTAAATCTAGTAACATCGGCCTGATACTCGGCCTCCAAAGGGGCTGGCAGCCGGATTGACCAATTGATGGTCGCAAGTAATTTTAGCACATCTTGGCGGCTGTAGTCATGTTGGAGCAGCAACTTAATCAGGCCAAATTTGACCTCTTTTAACTCAATTGGTCGGTCTTTCAAAGCCTGGGCCTGCAAATGGGCCATCACCACTAAGGCGAAGGGGTTCTTGCTCCGTTCCAGTTGTTGCCATTTCGGGCGGAAATCTAGCAGCTTGACCGTCGGGAAGTTGTAAAGCTCCAGATGCCGCCGATATTCCCAACGATAGCCGGTGGGCCGGAAATCTTCGTGCGGGTCAGTCAGCACCGCAAAACTCAGCACCCGTTGTTTATATTTGCGGCGAATGAGAAAGTTGTAATCCCGCACCCGTTCGGCGAAGTCGTCATCCTTGTAGCCCTGCACTTCGACGTGCATCAACATCAAGCTTTGGCTGCCATCTTTGAGAAAAACCTTGAACAGTTTATCGGCCGCCTGTTTGCCAAAGCCGCCTTCCTGGGTGACTTCGACCATCTCCTTGTCCAGGCTTTCGTAACCCTTTTTCCAATCCACGTCCCGATAATAATCTGGGAAAAAGAGCAGCATAAAGTAGCGAAAAAAGTCGTCCAGTATTTCTTTCCAGATGGTGTCTTGTTGTGAACGCTCCTGGCCCTTTTTGGTAGGACGCGGTGGCGGACGCTTGGGTTTAGGGCTGGCGGCAGGGTGGGGTGATTGGCTCACTGGATTATCGGGCTGGTTGGTTGGCATACTTCGCTCCTTTTAAGGTGTTAGCCACAAGCTACGGAAATAGCCGTCAGTGAACAGCTAGACAGCCGACAGCCGAACAAGAAATAAGAAGTTTTGGCTTAGAACTTTCCGGCCTGGCTCATCGCTCGTGGCCCGTTGCCCGTGGCTGCTTTGCGAGACACCGCAGGATTTATCCTGCGGCAAGTAGATTCCAAACCCGTTAAAAAGGGTTACAAGATGGGTCTTTCAACCCACTTTAGTGGGTTTGGGGTGATTAGACGACGGATGCCTGCACCCGGCACGGGTGTATCCGTTGGCGGTGTGGTGCAAAAAATGAACCACACCCGAAACGGACTGCCCCGAACCATCGGCTGGCGGCAACCACACCAGGGGGTACCCGCGCAGCCTCCAACAAGGTAACTGTGGGACATTGCTCTGCCAATGGACAAATCGGCTGGCAGAGCAGCCTCCAACAAGGTAACTGTGGGACATTGCGTCAACTGGTTGCCGCCAATGGGCAAATCGGCTGGCGGCAACCAGTTGACGCACCTCCAACAATTCCCCTTCTGCTTTGTGGGACATTGCTCCGCCAATGGACATATCGGCTGGCGGCAACCAGTTGACGCACCTCCAACAAGTTCCCTAATTAGCTTTGCAAATAGGCACTGGTAAGCGATTGGGTGGCACTAAGCAGTTGCCGAGGCGTACCCTCAAATATGACTTTGCCGCCCTTATTGCCACCTTCCGGCCCCATATCAATCACCCAATCAGCGTTTTTAATCACATCCAGGTTGTGTTCGATGACAATCACCGTATTACCGCTGTCCACCAATCGGTTCATAATTACCAGTAGGTGGCTAATATCTGACATATGCAAACCCGTAGTAGGCTCGTCCATCACGTAAATACTGCCTTTTTTGTGTAGTTCACTCGCCAGCTTGATGCGTTGGCATTCCCCTCCCGATAACGAACTGAGCGGCTGGCCGAGCGTCAGATAGTCCAAACCTACGTCACTCATCGCCTGGAGCTTGGAGCCGATTTCTTTGAGCTTAAAGAAAGCCAGAGCCTGCTTGACGGTCATTTCTAGCACCTCGGTGATGGATTTCCCCTGAAACTTGTAGGTCAGCACTTCGTCCTTGAAACGCTTGCCGCCGCATATCTCACAAGGGGACTTGGCATCGTTCAAGAAGGCCAGATCGGTATAGATTACGCCCAAACCCTGACAATTTTCGCACGCCCCCGTCGAATTGAAACTAAACAGCGACGCACTGACATGGTTGGCAGTCGCAAAGGCTTTGCGGATGCTGTCCATTATCCCGGTATAGGTGGCCGGGTTGGAGCGGCTGGAAATGCCTACCGCCGACTGGTCAATTACAATCGCGTCGGGGTGTTGGCGCAGAAAGACCTGGTTTATCAGAGAACTTTTGCCCGAACCCGCCACGCCCGTGACTACGGTTAGCACGCCCGTAGGAATAGCTACGTTTACATCCTGCAAATTGTTCAGTCTGGCGTGTGAGATAGGTAGCTGGCCCTTCGCCTCACGAAAATGTTCTTTGAGCGGTAGGGATTGCCTGATATGTCTGCCAGTCAGGGTATCCGCTTGCAGCAACCCGGCGTAGCTACCTTCATATACAATGTTGCCACCCTCACTACCAGCGTGAGGCCCAACATCTACAATATAATCGGCTACTTTAATCACTTCGGGTTCGTGTTCGACTACGATGACCGTGTTGCCTTTATCGCGTAGCTTCAACAGCAGTTCGTTCAGGCGGTGGACATCACGCGGGTGCAATCCCACGCTCGGCTCGTCGAAAATATACATCACATCGGTCAGACTGCCACTCAGGTGTTTCACTATTTTGACCCGTTGTGACTCACCGCCCGATAGGGTGCTGGTTTCACGGTTGAGGCTAAGATATTCCAGACCGATGTCAATCAGGTATTGCAACCGCTCGGTTAAAGTCTTGACCAACGGAGCCATCTCCGGCTCTTTAATCGCCTGAACCACTTCCACCAATTCATCAACTTCCATCTCCGACAGTTCCGCAATGTTGCGCCCATTTATTTTGCTACTCAGGGCGGCCTGGCTCAGACGCGCTCCCTTGCAGAGCGTGCAAGGGCCGAGGGTCATGTATGGCTCCACCGCTTTTTGGGTGCGTTCGGACATAGTTTTAACATCTCGCACGATGTATTTCTGGCTAAACTTATCAATAATCCCCTCAACAGTTAATTTGAAGGGTTTGCCAGCGACATTTGTTTCGACTTTATAGGGCTTGCCGTGCAGTAGCAGTTCCATTTCTGGCTCGCTATAGTCGGCCAACTTTTTGTCATTATCAAACAAGCCCGATTGGGTGAAAATAGTCCAATACCAACTGCTGACCGCATACTCTGGAAACAAGATAGCCCCTTCGTTTAGAGACCGGGAGGTGTCCAGAAATCGCTCTAAGTCCACCCCTATCTTGCGGCCAATCCCGTTGCACTCTGGACACATCCCCTGCTGGTCGTTGAACGAAAACATATTCGCCTTGCCGACGTAAGGCTGACCCCACCGCGAATAGAGCAAGCGTAATAAAGGGGCAATATCCGTAATTGTACCCAAAGTCGAATGTGAGCCACCGCCGATCCGCTTCTGGTCAACTACGACGGCCATACTTAGATTTTCAATTGAGTCGGCCTCCGGCTGGCTAAAGCGCGGCAGAAAGTTACGGACGAACATACTGAAATTCTCGTTCAGCAGCCGTTGAGCTTCGGTAGCAATCGTATCGAAGACAATTGACGATTTGCCAGAGCCAGAAACACCCGTAAAAATAGTGATTTTGCGCTTAGGGATGCGTAAAGAAACATCTTTGAGGTTGTTTTCTCGCGCACCGCGAATTTCGATATACTCTTGGGACATGGTTCTATTTGCTCCTTCGTCAGTCAACAGTTATCAGCCAACAGTTATCAGTCGTCAATACAAGGCAAAGGGTAAGGGTGCAGATTTGGGGTAAATCTGAAAACTGACGGCTGATGACTACCGCCAATGGATTTAGTGTTGCAAGCAAATTTAGCACATATTAGCGGCTTTAGTCAAATTGAAACAGCAATTTGGGTGCGTGAGTTTTTTGCACGGCAGCACCGATGGTTGAAACCATCGGCAAAAGGGTTCTAAACCCAATTTATTGGGTTAAAATATCGTAACTACTCACCAGTCCCTGTCATTCCGAACGCAGGCTCTGCGGAGTGAGGAATCTCTAACCCAGCTTTAAATGAGAGATTCCTCGCTCGTGCCTCGCTCGGAATGACAATACCTGAGTAGTTACAAAATATCTTAGATGACCTGAATAACCCCATTGATGGGGTTTGGAATCTGCTTGCCGATGGATGCATGCACCCGACACGGGTGTATCCATCGGTGCTGCGATGCTGTTTCCGTAGTAGGAGCCAATGGATACTTCCCTGATTTCAAATGCAATTCTAACACAAGCAGCCGCCAAACTGTGCCATAATAATCTGTATCACGTAAAACTTTTGACAGTAAAACATCATTCAAAAATATCTGGAGCAGATGCTATGACCGCTACTCAAAACCTACAACTACCTATTGATAATCTGTTGGAACAAACGGCAGTGCAGGCCCGCCGCGAGGTGGATACTTTACGCGCTTACCTTAAAAACCTGCCGGAAAAAGGCTGGCTCAAGCAATCTTTCTGCACCGATTGGACGATTGAGGATGTGGTCGAGCATCAGATTGTACAGGGTCTGTTGTTTCGGGATAACACCCGTTTGCTTATACGGGGCCAAGAGCCGCTACCTTTCTCGCCCGAAGTTGTCGCCAGATACGAGGCCGATTTCACCGACCTCAACCGCCTGGAACGAGCCGATTTGTTGGCCGACACCACTTATGAGCTATACGATATTTTGGAAGGAGCTTCGCCCGAACAATTGCAAGGCAAAATGGCTCTGCTTATTGGTGATGTCCCGCTTGCCATACTTGGTAGCATGAGGTTGAGCGAACTTTCGCTACATAGTTGGGACATTCGGGTGGTGGACAATTTATCCACCAAAATCAGCCGCGAAAGTCTGCCCCTGCTGTTCCCCGGTTTGCTGCAAGTGTTACCCCGGCTGGCGAACCGCGAGATGGTTAAACAGAGCGGAGATTTGACCTACGAGTTTGAGATTGATGGGCCTGTCAAGGGGCCAGTGACGGTGAGTTTGGCTGGGGGCAAAGTCAGGGTGCAGTCGGATTACGCTGAAAAGGCCGACGTGCGGCTCAAGCTCGATGCCGATAGCTTTTTGCGTTTGAGTTGGGGGCGACTCCGCAATTTAGACCGCCGCATCAAGGAAGGCTGGGTCAAGCTTGATGGCGACCTGGATACCGCCCTCCGGCTCAACCAGCTTTTTCAAGGAATATAAGGAGAGCTAACAGCCGACAGCAAAAACCGAGAATCTCGACTGAAGACTAGCTGCGCGGGGTTATGGTGCTGATGTTACTGAAAAATCGCCAACGGTTCACCCGTGCCGGGTACAGGTAAACCGTCGTCTATCCACCTCAAACACCACCCAGGGGGTACCCGAACGTGTTGTAAGGTTGCGTCAATGGATTGTTTGCGGTAGCTGTGTTCTCAACCTGATTTATCAGGTTTGGGGTGGATAGACGACGGATTTATCCGTTGGCGTTCACAAGCTGAAAGCCGATAGCTGATAACTTCTATGCTACCTACTTTTCCGCCGTTTGATTATCACGACCCCGCCGTGTTGCAAAGCCGCTTGCGCGAGGCTCTGCCTTTTTTGCATCGGCTGGTTTTTGACAAAATGCTGGATACCGCCCACGACGAGAAGTTGACGGTCTATCTGGTGGGTGGTATCGTGCGCGATTTGTTCCTGGGCCGCCCCAATTTCGACCTGGACTTTGTGGTGCTGGCCGATGCCCACCGTCTGGCCCGGATTGCCGGAGCGGTTTTCAAAACTTTGTTGGCCGTCCAAAGCGTCAAACTAACCGTTCACGCTCGGTTCGGCACGGCCCGCCTCGATCTGGCTTTCCTGGAAGCCGACGCTGCCAGCCCTACTTATATCCACGTAGATATTGCGACGGCCCGGCTCGAAACCTACGCCCACCCCGCCGCTCTGCCCGCTGTGATTTTCCCCGCCACGTTGCTTGAAGATTTGCGCCGCCGCGACTTTACCATCAACGCCCTGGCGGTTGCACCCGTCCCCGGTGGCTTACAGCTGACCGACCCCTTTGACGGGCTGGCCGACCTGAAGGCGGGCTGGCTGCGCGTCCTGCACCCCCTAAGTTTTGTAGATGACCCCACCCGTATTTTGCGCGGCGTGCGTTTCGCGGCCCGTTTCGACTACCGTTTTGAACCCGCTACCGCCAGTCTCTTGCAAAAAGCGGTGACGGACGGCTACCTGCTCACCCTCTCGCCCGAACGTACCCGCAACGAACTCCTGCTAATATTGCGGGAGGCCCGTCCCGAAGTCGCCCTGCAACTTTTGGCTGACTATAAGATTCTGGCCCAAATCAACTCGTTATTGGACTGGCAGCCTGAACGGGATCAGGATTTCCGCCAGTTGCGCCAGCTTTTGGCCGCGTCAATCAGCCCTGCCGCGTACCTGGCTCTGCTGTGTTATCGGCTCGAACCCACCCAGGTGCAGAAAATTGGACGCGATTTACGTTTGTTTGACCAAGACCAGACTGTGCCGTTCCAGGTGGCCCAACTCTGGCATAGCGTCCGGCCCGCCTTATCGTCTCCTCTGCCCAACAGCCAGCTATACCGTTTGCTACACCCCTTCGCCCCTTACTCTTTGGAAGTAGGGGCAGCCCTTTTGCAAATTCAAGGTTTGGACGAAATGGCAACCCACCTGCGCTTTTATTTGACCACGCTCCAGGCCAAAAAAACCCAGCTTGATGGAGAATACCTGAAAGGATTGGGTCTTCAGCCAGGGCCGCAGTTCAAGCAAATCTTGGACGCGCTTCACGCCGCCCTGCTCGACGGCATCGTGGCGACGCGGGCCGATGAAGCCGCCTTTGTGCAACGCTTTTTAGCCCAATTACCTTGATGTTACTGCAAAAATCGCCAATGGATAAATCCATCGTCTATTCACATCAAGTACGCTAAAGCGCACTAACAACCTGATTTATCAGGTTTGAGTTGAATAGACGACGGTTGCCTGCACCCGACCTGGGTGTAACCGTTGGCGGTCAAACTGACCCACGCCCAAAATAAAAATTCTATTGACTGCTAACACAAATGGTACGATAATACTGCTACCACAAATCTTGAAACAGAAAGGTCAGCTATGGCTACACCCGAATCTTTGGCGCGACTACAGCAAGACTTGAACGCCGCAGATATATTACTATCCAAAATAAGAAAGGCGTTGTTATACGAAGATGACCCTCAGAAAAGGCTCAAGCTCGAAGCAGAATTAGCCGATACTTTGCGTTGGATTGTGCAGTTCCAACATTTGCAAGCCGAAGTTAAATCACACCCTGACCTGAAAATGCCCGCGCTGGAGCGAAGCCAGGGCAACCCTTTTAATACGCTGGGTATCGTCGGAGTAAGGCATTTTGTGGGTCGCAAAACCAAATTAGAAAAGATTAAAAAAGCCGTAGATGATGGCAACTCGGTCATTTTGATTGGCCCACCCAGAATTGGCAAGTCTAGCTTTATGCGCCACATCTACGAAGCTTACGCAAACGAGGGTTGGCAAGCGGTTTTCTTCGACTTTATGGAGCCAATCCCTGTCCGGGAACATTATGCCGCCCTCACCCGGAAGCTCGGCGCAACCGGAAATACTTACCAGGAGGTCAAAGCGGCGGTACTAGGCCGCTCTGTTATACTATTTGTAGATGAGTTAGAATCAGGGCCAAAGCGCGGCTTTAACGCGGAGCAATTGGGTGGGTTTCAATCGTTAGCCCGCAGCGACGATAACGACACCCGGTTTCGGGTAGTGGCTGCCAGCACCCACCCGGCCAAAGAAATTTATCCAATGACAGACCGCATTTCTTTACCTTACGCCTTCTTACGTCCCGAACCGTTGGCTACTTTTAGCCCCGTCGAATGTGCGGCCTTGCTTCAACATTATCTGGCGGACAATGCCCTAACTTTTACTGCCGAAATGCAGGCCGAGTTAATCCAGATAAGCGAACGCCACCCCTTTAAGTTGATGCGGGCGGCCTGTCGCCTTTATGACAACTTGCTTGACCCCGAAGCGGAAGAAGATTGGAAAGCCTTATACGCTTTCGACCTTATCAATATGATGTAGGTATTATCTAATGGCTACAACCGTAAACAAGCTAACACCTCAAGAGCGCAAACTGATACGAGAGTATTTACACTCACGTTTCAATCTTATTGAACTTAAAACTTTAGCTTTCGACCTGGGCCTTGACTATAATGACATAGGATACCGAATCAATTTTGAGTTTAGCCAAGAACTTATTTTATGGTGCGAGCGTAGCAGTAAGATACCAGAATTACTTAGCTTGATACTAAGCCAACGCCGAGACCCAGAGATTGCCCGCATATTGAGCCGTTTTGAAGGTGGGCAAGAGCTAGTCAACAACATTGTGGCTGACTTTTTGAAAGGGCCAATGGAAAACCCTTATGTTGGGCATAGTGGCCGTCCGGTTGCGCCGCCCAACTTTGTAGGGCGCGAAGATATTATCGAACAAATCCATAAACTCTGGCAAAATAAAGGTCAGTTGCCGCCTATCATCTTATATGGGCATCGGCGGATGGGCAAAACCTCGACCTTACGCAATCTTAACGCCGAAAGAAACCCTAAAATATTGCTGGTGCTGATAGATATGCAAGATGCCGGGCTGGTAGATAATACCGGCCAGCTTTTCTACCAATTTGCCCGCTCTATCCACCAAAAAGCAACTTTAGCCGGGCTACAAGTTGGCTCCACCCCGCTTCTGGCCCAGTATGCCACCACCGGACAGGCGCGGTTACAGTTAAACGCTTTGTTAGAAACTATGGACGCGCAAATGCAAGACCGCCGCCTGATATTGGCAGTAGATGAGTTTGAGATAATCCAGAACAGAATTATTGAGGGCAAGATTGAGGCGCAGGTATTGGATTATTTGCGGGCTATCAACCAACGTTTCGACTGGTTAGGGCTTATTTTTGCTGGATTGCACGAACTGGAAGAAATGGGCCACGATTACCAAAGTGCTTTTTTCGGCAGTGCTAAACACCTCAAAGTTAGCTACTTAAAGCCGGATATGGCCCGTCGTTTGATAACGCAACGGGGTAATCGAAGTTTTAGACTGGAATATGACCCGGAATTAGTGGATGCCCTCTACAACCTGACCTATGGACAGCCCTACTTAATCCAGTTGTTGTGTTGGCAGCTAGTAGAGCAATGGAACGAGCGGGCCGAACCTGAACCGGACGGTATCCCACCGCGTCTGACACTTTCAGACCTGGACACTGTTTTGAACGAACGCTTCTTTGACGATGCCGATTATTACTTCGATGGAGTGTGGGGGCAAATTGGCGAAACCGAGCGTCATATTTTGAAGGCCATCGCTAACCCGCAATATCAAAATGGCTTTGCTTCTGAAACTCGCAGCCAGCCAAAAGGACTCTGGACGCGGCTTACTCAGGCGATAAATGTGAGAGTGCAGGACGAAGTTACTACCGATAAGAGGCGGATAATACCGCGCCTTTCAGACACTTTAGGCAACGCCACTGCAACCGTAAGCAAAGCCACCTTAAAAGAGCAAAGCCATTTAACCGATGATGGGCTAAGTGATGCTTTGAAAAACCTCAAACGCCGCGATTTAGTGACCGAGCAAGCTGGTCAAATAAGCTTTGCCAGCGAAATTATGCGCCGTTGGGTTATCCGCGAGATGCAACGGCAGCGCGAAGCCGCTTTAGCCAACTCCTAAAGGCAGGAAATTTGCTGCAAGAGTGGGAAATGCCAGGTTTGCTATTTGAGATGCGGGGAGAGGAGATGTACGAGATGAATATAAAAGTGGAGGAAATCCTGGCGGCTTATGAGCCGGAAGAAGTGGCTCGTTTGCAACAAGAATGGGGCGAAATCATTGTGGATTGGCTGCCCAATGCCTCGCCGGAAATGCGCCGGAAAGCCCTTTCTTATTTCAGGCCCGAAGAAATCATAGCAAGTCTGAAGCCGGAAGAAAGGCTGTCAGGCTTGAAGCCGGAAGAACGGCTGTCAGGTTTGAAGCCGGAAGAACGGCTGGCTGGAATGAGCGCAACGGAGCGAGAACAGCTTTTTCGCGATTTAGAAAAGCAATTCAAGCCAGCCAAATAATATCATCATATTTATCTATCCAGGCGCGTGGGGTTTATGCCAGGCCCAACGCTTCTGGCTGCTAACTGAAAACTGACGGCTGAAAACTGCGGTCTTTTAATTAAAAAGGAGCTTTATAATAAATGAAAATCGGTATTATCGGGACTGGTATCGTGGGGCAGACGCTGGGGACGGGGCTGGTTGGACTCGGCCACGAAGTCAAAATGGGGTCGCGCCACGCCGACAATCCCAAAGTGCAGGAGTGGGTCAGCAAAACGGGCGATAAAGCTTCGGGAGGAACTTTCTCCGACGCGGCCCAATTTGGCGACGTTATTTTTCTGTGTACGCTCTGGCACGGCACCGAACACGCTCTGCAACTAGCCGAGCCTCACCATCTGGCGGGCAAAGTCGTGGTGGACGTGACCAATCCCTTGAACTTCGACTCCGGTGGACCAGAGTTGGCGGTAGGCTTTAGCGACTCGGCAGGCGAAATGGTGCAACGCTGGCTGCCCACCTCGCACGTGGTCAAAGCTCTCAATATTATCACTGCCAAATTGATGGTGAACCCCGGTTTGCTGGGCGAGATGCCCGATATGTTTATCTGCGGCAACGACGACTTTGCCAAACGCACCGTCGGGGAAATCCTGGCTGGTTTCGGGTGGCCGCCCCCAATTGATATGGGCGGTATCAAGGAGGCTCGTCTGCTTGAACCGTTGGGTATGATTTGGATAAAATATTTTATGAGTGTCCAAAGCGGCGACCACGCTTTCAAGCTCATCCGCAAGTAGAGCAGCGGGACTGGGAACGGCTGCTATTTCTAAAAATGATGAGGTCAAAGGAGTTTGCGATGCTTTTGCCAGATATAGATGAGGTGTTAGCCCAATATAGCCCGGAGCAATTAGAGAAGGCGCAAGAGGACTGGGCCTGGGTCACGGAACGGTGGCTACCTAAAACTGCTAAAACCCGCCCGGAGCTTATCCAGCAGGTTTTAGAAAGTTTGCCGTCGGAGGAACGATTGGCTGGCCTCAAACCGGAGGAACGATTGGCTGGCCTTACGCCCGAAGAAGAGTTGGCAGTAATAAAACTGCTGCTTGAAAAGCAAAGAGCTAACAAGCCAGACGAGAAAAAGTAACAACTGTTTGGAATAAAGTTATCAGTTATCAGTTATCAGTTAAGACTAAAACCAAGAACAGCTATTTGCAGCCCGTTGCTGCTGACCGAGGAC
The DNA here is from genome assembly GCA_038207455.1 of Chloroflexia bacterium. GTDB lineage: Bacteria > Chloroflexota > Chloroflexia > Chloroheliales > Chloroheliaceae > JBBQZT01. The sequence goes on along the minus strand of JBBQZT010000090.1, from coordinate 5,561 downwards.
TGATAGATACATCTAGTGACGAATTGGTGAAGGTGGCCTCAGCGGGGTGAGGGTGGCATTTAACTTGCTCAGTTTAAAGTGATACAAAATGCTTCGCGGCGTGGGCCGGAGCTATCTAATAATACGGTAAGTTAAACAGAGAGGTGATTCTAAGATGGAAAAGAAGGAAAGCAATAACAGCGTGATAGACTTGATTTCTATCGTGTTGATGCTTGGTTCGATTGTCTATTCGATTATTTTGTTTTCGCAGGGTAAGCGCGAGCAAGCGATTTTCGTGGGTTTGTGGCCGCCAACATTTGTGGCGTTGGGTGGCTTGCTCAAACAGACTTTCGGCAAGACCAACTAGGCAAAGATCGAGGAATGCGGGCGGGTTTATACCTGCCTGTTTTTGTTTCATAAGAAACCCCGCTGATTGATGAAGATTAACAACTAAAATCGGTACGGCCAATTGGAACGCCAACGGTTCACCCGTGCTGGGTACAGGTAAACTGTCGTTTAACAAGCCCAAACCTGATAAATCAGGTTCTTAGAACCTGGTAGGTTGAATATTTGCGATTGGCACGGCGTTACAACACGTTAAAACGTGTTTGGTGTAAATAGACGACGGTTTACCTGTACCCGGCACGGATGAACTGTTGGCTACCCCTTTGTCACCCTAACTTTGTTTGACACAATGGAAGCGGTGCGCCAATTCGCCGGGGAAGATTATCTGGTAGCCGTAGTTCCGCCCGCCGCCCGCCAACTGCTATCCCACTTTGATGAGACCTCGTTGCATTATGAGGTGCTAATGACCCCGCAAGACAGCTACGAGCTTCGGGCTTAGAAGCGGCAAGAGGCTATAAGCTATCAATGAGCGAAATAGGGTTTTGGATTTCCTCTGCGTCCTCTGCGGTGCAAACCCTTGTTTTTTCGGGCTGAAAACTGACGACTGCTAACTGAAAACTTCCTCCAATGTAAAATCCCTGTAAAACTTTTGCAAAAGAAATGCGGCAGGGGCTTTTGGCCCACCTGCTGGCACTTTATTTGCCTCAAATTGGAGCAAGCAGGTACTAAACACAATACTTGCACAGTTTACAAGCATTTTACATTAATTTGGCAGTAATTTTGTAAACGTGCGCTACAATGAACCCATCAGCAAGGACGCTGGTCTGGAAATTCGCAAAAAGGCAAATCACTTAAAAAGTAGGGCTAACAACATATCAGCCCTGACCACAAAACCAATAGTATAACGCTAAGTTTCTTAGTCCAATACAGTTGGTATAATATATAGCCACACTAGACCCTGGGGGATTAATATAATGTTAAACATAACACATACCCATGATAGAGTAAGACCAATTAGCCGTCCGGCCGGGTTGTCCTGGCCCTGGAGCTACCAGCCTGGTAAGAGCAACCGCGATATGCGCCTCGACCTGCTGCGCGGTTTTTGTTTATTTGTAATGGCAATTGACCATATTGGCGTTTTCGGCCCCGATACCTGGCTGTACTCGGTTACGGGCAAAGGCGACTTTTTTGTTTCGGCGGCGGAAGGCTTCGTATTTATCTCCGGTCTGGTAATGGGAATGGTTTATTGCAAGTTGATTGCCCGCGAAGGTCTGGCTAAAGCGATGCCCAAGATTTTGAACCGGATTGGGAAATTATATCTGCTGGCCGTCGGTCTGACTTTGTTCTTTGTGGGTCTGGCAACCTATACCCCCCTCAACCTGTGGGCGCAACGCGATTGGATTGCGATTAAAAATCCGATTGAGCTTATCGTTGGTGCGTTTACCCTGCACTTTGCTTTTCACGGTAGCTCCATCATGATAATGTACGTTATGTTTATCGCCCTGACACCCATCATTTTTTACGCCTTCACACGCGGCAAAGCCTGGTTGGTGCTGGCAGTTTCGTGGGCCGTGTGGCTGGGCAACCTGTTCTACCCTGACCAGTTCACCATCCCGTTCCAGTCCAACTTCCCGTTCGCGGCCTGGCAGACCGTTTTCGTGACTGGCATCGGTATCGGCTACTATCGCAACCAACTGGCGGCTTTCCTGAAACCGCAGCTACGTACCTTCTATTACACCTTCGTTAGCTTTGTGGCCGTGACGCTGTTAGTCTTCTTTATTTTGGACAAAAGCGGGTTGGCTAAAGACACCTTCCTGGCGAATATTGATTACAAGCTCTTCCTGACCGACTTGCAGGACAAAGGCAAGCTGCCCATCGAACGAATGGCCGCCATCTTTATTATCTTCCAGGCGTTGTACCTGTTCGCCACCTGGATTTGGGTGCCGTTGCAGAAGCTGGTCGGCTGGTTCTTGATACCCATTGGCGAAGCGGGCCTCTACGTTTTCTCGCTGCATTTGGGCCTGATTGTGCTGGTCTATAACATTCCCGGCTTTACCAGCCTGCCCTACCTGTGGTACGGTCTAGCCGAACTCGCCGCCATAAGTCTATTGTGGGTAGCAGTCAAAACCCGCTTCCTTTTCAACGTTATCCCGAACTAGCAATAGCCGTCAGTCATCAGTTTACAGTTGTCAGTCAAAACCGAAAAGCCTTTGTTCTATGATGACTGACGACTGACGGCTGCTTTTATTTAGCTTTGCTGCGACGGGCGGGTTTGTTCATCTCGAAACTAAAATCAATCCAGGGTAAAACGGTTTGTAGCTCCGCCTCGATGCTGACCTTTGCTTCTAGCCAGCCTTTAGGCCCGATGTATTTTGGCACGGATACAAAGGGTAGGCCCAGAGCGTATTCCCGCACCCCCAATGGCAACCGCACGCTGATATTCAAGCAATCGTCTCCCTCGCTGGCATACAAAAAGATTTGCCCCTTGAGGCGGCGGAAAGCCCGGCTGCCGTAAGGGAAAAACTCCTCGATGTCGCCATAGCTCATCGCCGCCTGTCGCACCGTGTCCAGCATCGCCAGAATGGTCGGGTTTTCGCCTGCTACCACCTCATCCGGCTGACGGACGGGCTTGCTCAGAGCGTAGCTAACCGCAATCCAGGGCAGCACCATCTCTAGCTCGGCTGGCTCTTTAACCGTCACAGTCAGCCAGCCCTTGAAACCCATAGATTTGTGCCGTTCAACAAAAGGCTGTTCCAAAGCCTGGGTAGCAGTGGCAGTGGGCAGCCGTAACAGCACTTCGAGGCCGTCTTGCCGTTTCTGTTCTAGCACAAACAGAAAATTATTCCCCCGCAAGCCGCGCGAAAAAGTGCGAGTACCCCAGGGAAAATACTCCTCGCTGTCGTCGTGGCTCAGGGCGGACTGGCGGATTTGCTCCAGCATATCAAACATTTCAGGTGTTAGGTCTGCCATTAGCCGATAAAGCCCAGGAACTCTGCGGAAAGCGGCTTGTCCATCGCCCGCAGATAGATGGAAAACTTGCCAAAGAAAATCAGCAACGCCTGGAGATAAATGTCGAGTTGAACATCAACCGGGACGGAAAAATCTCCCCCATCCGCTCCCCGGTCAATCGTCTGCTTCAAATCTTCGTCCGAAAAAGCCGCCACCGTTTCCTTCATCTGGTTGTCCAAAGTTTGATACCACGCCTGGAGCTTGCTTAGGCTGCTTTCCAGTCCAGTCTCGGTGTTAGGCTGAGGCCAGTCGTGCTTCAAGGTTTGGAGAGACCCGACATAGGACTGTTCGACTTCGCCATACTCACGGCAAAGCGCACCTAGCGTCATGGTCTGCCCGCCCATACTAAAAGCCAGGTCAGCATCGCTTAGACTCTCCATCAAGCGAGTACGCGCCCCGTGCGAACCTTCAATCCACGACCATTTCCCCTGCATATAACTGTTCATTGCCCGCTCCCTTCTAGTAAATTTATAAGAAAATAAAATCTAATCACACTCTAAATATAACACGGAATTGAAGACAAGGCAATAGCGAGCTAGCGTAATCTGTAGGGGGTGCGCGTCAGTTTTTGCGGACTGTTTTCGTCGCCAACGGCCTCACCGTCGTCTATTCACCCCAAACACCACCCAGGGGGTACCCGAACGTGTTACCTAACCGTCCGACAACCTGATTTATCTGGTTTGGGCTGAATAGACGACGGTGAGGCCGTTGGCTACTTCCGACCCAAAGGCTATCGCTGGCAGTATCGGCGGCATCTGGAAATTCACAACTTCCCGACAGTCAAGCTGCTGGACTATCGCCAGAAATGGCAACAACTGGAACGGAGCACGAACCCCTTCGCCTTAGCAGTTATTGAGCCTGTCTAACAAAAAAGATTTGCAAACCTGGTTGGACAACCAGCAGCAAGTCACCAGCCACGAGCCACCAGCGACCAGCTAAAACCAAAGCTCTATTTCGTTATACTCCAGAATAGCAAGAATACTAGCGGATTTTCAACAAACGGTAGCGGTTGAGCCTGAACTGGAAATAAAGGAAGCAGCCCACGCAAAAGCCAGCCAGAGCCACGCTCGCCGCCACAATCACCATTCCGGCCAATATCCAACCGACAATCGGTGCGCCCGCCACGAACGCCACCTGAGCCAGCGTCAACAAAAAGACGGCGATGCTATTATTGAAACGCATCAAACGCCGGTCTTCGCGCTCGGCGGTGGGTATTTGTTTGGCGAAAAGGCGTTGCCCGACCTGGAATATCAGGCTGGCCCGTTGCCCCACCAGCACGGCGGCCAGCAAAATCAGCCACAGAGCCGTCGTAAAAAGCGGCTGCTGCAAAACCAGCCCCGTCGTCAGGCCCACCACTAATGTCCAACGGTTTAGCTTCACAATCGGTAGGGGAATGTCCTTGCAATCCTGGGTACGCCCCATCCTCTGACTGAGCATCGTGTTTGCCTCCTCATATTATAAACAATGTTGATAAACTTAGTCCAATTATACTTCAAGAGTCAAGCTATAGGAGATTTGCGGGTGCGTGCGACACCGATGGCTGCATCTATCAGTGTCGCCAAAGCACAGCCAGGTTATTAGCAGTGCAAAAAACTGACGACTGATGGCTACCTTCTGATTTGACGTGGAGTGGCACAGGTGGTTTCATATAAGAGGTGAAATAACCATCGGGTTGGAACAGGAATTACATTTTATTACGAAAGGTAACTTATTTTTATGGCTGCTGAGGTAGGAAAACGGTTCGTGGAGTTTGCGTTGCCGAACCAGGACGGGAAGACCGAAAAGTTGGAAGATTTTGCTGGGAAATGGCTGGTGGTGTATGTCTATCCCAAAGACGACACGCCCGGCTGCACTATCCAGGGTAAATCGTTCACGGCCAGCAAGAGCGATTTTGAGGCTGCTAATATCGAGGTAGTCGGGGTGAGCGCGGACGATGTGGAGTCGCACAAGAGTTTCTGCGACAAGTTTGCCTTCACCATTGATTTGTTGGCCGACCCTGACCAGAAGTTTCTCAACGAGACGGGCATCGGGCAAAAGGAGTTCGGTGGCAACAAGTATTGGAACCGCACTAGCTTTGTGGTTGACCCGAAAGGGACGTTGCAAAAGGTTTATAACGATGTGCAGCCCCAGGGTCACGAACAGGTTTTGCTGACCGATATTAAGGCGATGCAAGCCCAAAGCTAGTTTTAGCAAAGGGCCAAAACCAATACCGTACAAATAAGAAAAAT
>JBBQZT010000089.1:0-24874 GCA_038207455.1 Chloroflexia bacterium | reverse complement strand
GCGGGCTTTCGGCACCATAATACAAGCGGCTAAACGGTTTGCAGTGGTTAGAAAAAGGCCAGCCGCCAAAGTCGCGGACAAAAAACGAGCCTAGCTCGGTCTAAATTGTAAAAGTGCAGTTAAGGTGAAACCTAGATGCTATTCGCACGCCTATTAGGTTTTGTCTAAACTCCAAACTTATTACTTTGCAGTCAGTAATAGAGAAAGCTCTGGCAAAACGTCGAGGAGACCGTTATACATCAGTAGGTAGATTTATTGGAGCCTTTAGGGAAGCTATTATCACTTATGAGGCAGAAAAAAGAGATATACAACATAAAGAAGAGATAAAAGAACTGCAAAGAAAGGAAAGCTATAAAGACAAAGTACATAAAGAAGAAATAGAAGAACTGCAAAGAAACGTAGAAAATCTTACAGACCGTCTTGTTCAAGAAAACAATGCGCTTGAGGCAGAACAAAAGGAGAATGCAAAAATGCTTGCTTCTATTAATGCTCAAAAAATTACGATTTCCAATCGAGAAACCCGCATTCATAGTTTACACAATATTTTGAACGAGATATTGATAACTCGTCAAGTGATACTAGGTTTCTTGATATTATTCATGATTCTTTTTTTATTTATCCCAATTGGCTCACAACTGTTAAGAGCTTTCTTAATATTATTACTTAGTGTTTTCTTGATTGCACTTATGATTAGGCCCAGTCGTATCTGGCTGTTGAAGCACGGTGATTTACTTAAAAATTGGTTAATTTCTAAAGTCGGTCTCTAATATATTCCTTGCTGTTAGGACGCGATGCGGGTCTCGCCATCAAGATATTCCACGAAGGTCAGGCCCGCCCTTTTAGTGGAAATCAAACGACCCTGATAGGGAGCGGTGTAAAAGCCTGATACCGGCGACACGTCGCAAAAGTCCCGACCCACCGCCACCGTAATATAATTGTAGCCAGCCCGACGCTTGTTGGTAGGGTCAAAAGCCCAGGCTACCAGACTTTTGGTTTGCTCATCGGGCAGCAACACTTCGACCCAGGCGTGCGAACCACCCTCACCCAACAGATGGCCCGATACATAGCGGGCAGGTAAGCCAGCCTCGCGGCAGACCGTCAGCATAATATGAGCGTAGTCCTGACATAAACCAGTCCCCAAAGATAAAGCTTCGGCTGCTGGGGTGCGGATGCCTGTTACATCGCTACCGTACTTGATGCACTCGCTCGTCCACTTATTGATACGTTCGGCCAGTTCGTGCGGCGTAGCACTTTCGCCGCGCACCTGGTAAGCTACTTCAGTTAATTTGTCGTTCGGTTGGGTTAGCCGGGTAGGTGTGAGAAAACGGGCAGCCTGACTCATTGGGATACGGGGCAGGTGGCCGGGGTGGGGCAGACGTTCCACGTCCGTCCAAATCTCGAAGTCAATCGTGGCCTTTACCTGCGATACGTGTAGTCGAAAGATGCGGTTGCCAAAATCGTCGTATTCATCATGGGCCGAGTCAAGCGGTTCGGAAACGCTTACATGGTAGTTACGTAAGCGTTGGTCTCCGTGTGCATCGGCAGGTACTACTACCAGACTCTGGCGCAACTGGCTGACTGGGCCTGGGTATTCATAGTGAAAACGCTGATACAAAGCATAGTGGGTACGCCGAACCTTACTCCAATCTATCTCTTTATGGTCAACAAACTCCGCCGGGGTAGGCGAGGATTGGGTGTTGCTTGTCAGGTTCATGGTGCTACCTCCGCCATAATTTGGTCTTTGGGCAACTTAAAGTCGTCTGGCACTTCGTCGGCCCATACATTGAAAACGTTTAATTGGGCTGAACCAAAACTGGTGGAAATGGCGGTATCCACCGCATCGCGTCCGCGTGCAATCAAAATTCTACCAATGCGCGGAATATTATGCCTCGCGTCGAAAGTTCGCCATTCGCCATCAACAAAAGCTTCAAACCAGGCGTGAAAATCCATTGGGGTAGGGTCGGGGATAACCTGAATTTCTGGCAAGTAGCCGCAGACGTAACGCGCCGGAATGTTCATAGCCCGGCACAACATTACCGAAACGTGGGCGAAATCCCTACATACTCCTCGTCGGGCCTGATACGCTTCATAACCCGAAGTGCTACCGTTGCTACCCTTGCCATAAATAATATTAGCGTGTATCCAGTCGCAAATCGCCTGCACCCGCGACCAACCCGGTGTACTATTGCCAAATAACTGCCAGGCTTCGTCAATCACCATATCCGACTGACAATGACGGCTGGGCAAAGTAAACATCAAAACCTCGTCCGGCAAATCCTCAATGGAAGTAGCGGGCAGGTGCATCAAGGTTGGGTCGGGAGTGTGGGGAATGCGGGCCAGAGCATCATAATACAGCCGAAAGTGGCCTTCGGGTATAATCATACGCCAGCATAAATTTCCGAAGCTGTCGGTATATTCGTGAAGCGGCACGTTCGGAGTAACGAAACGCACCTCATCTATCAAAACATGGGTGTCACGGTCTCGCGGGCGCACAATAAAGATAGCAGGGGTAGGATAAGGCGAGTCATAAGTAAATTCACAACCAATTCTAGCGTGCATTTGACGTGTAAAACCTCCTGAACAACAACCAAAGGGCTGGTTCTTGCTCTTCAGACCAACTAAGCATCAAATTATAACGTCTGAATCACTTCACGCTAGTTATCAGAACGGTTTGTCAGGTTTGCTTCTGCACCGAAGTCCTAATATCTGTATATAGTAGCATAAATTGTACCGTCCCGCAACAACTAGCGAAATAGTAAGTGTTCAGAGTTGTAGTATTTCACTACTTGCATTGGGCCGAAGGTATGCTATAATAACAATATCCGAGTAAAATGCTAGGAATTAGTAAAAGAACCTGTATCACGAATCGGCTACCAGGCTAAACAGGCTTTCGGCGACCAAACCAAAAGTCTAAGGGCAACGGTAAGTAATTCGTAAGGGAGTATAAATAGAGATGACTATCGAAATAACCAGACCAACCCAGGTCGCCACTGCTACTGCCACTCCGGTGGCAGAGACCAAAAAGGTGGAGTTTGGTACGCCGCTGACCCGTATCTGGACACCAGGCAAGGGCTTGAGCCGCGAACTGGTCGAAGAAATCGGCTGGCAAAAAGACGAACCGGAATGGATGCGAAAGTTCCGGCTCAAGAGCTATGACATCTTTGAGTCCAAACCGATGCCTACCTGGGGGCCGGATTTGAGTGGGCTTAATTTTGACGAACTGACTTTTTACACCTTGCCTGGTAGCAAGCGTACCCGCAGCTGGGACGATGTGCCGCAGGATATTAAGGATACCTACGAGAAATTGGGGATTCCCGAAGCCGAACGCAAATATTTGGCCGGAGTGGTGGCTGTGTTTGACAGTGAACCAGTTTATGAGAATCTGAAGGAAGAATACGCCAAACTGGGTATCTTGTTTACTTCGATGGATACCGCCCTCAAGGAATATCCCGACATCGTTAAGAAAAACTTTATGACCCGCTGCGTACCGCCTACAGACAACAAGTTTGCGGCTCTGCACGGGGCAGTGTGGAGTGGCGGTTCGTTTATGTGGATACCGCCCAACGTTAAGTGTGACATCCCGCTCCAGGCATATTTCCGTATGGAAGGCAAGCAGGAAGGCACGTTTGAACACACCATGTTGATTGTCGAAGATGGCGGGAACGCCGAATACATCGAAGGTTGTACTGCCCAACAATATAGCACCAACTCGATGCACAGCGCGGTAGTAGAAATTTTCGTAGGTAAGGGCGCACGCGCTCGTTATACGACGGTGCAGAACTGGTCGAACGATGTCTATAACCTGAACACCAAACGGGCTTTGGTACAGGAAGAAGGCCGGATGGAATGGATTGGCGGCTCAATGGGTAGCAAAGTGACTATGCTTTACCCTGCGTCGTACCTGATTGGTAAGGGCGCACACGCTGACCATTTGAACATTGCTTTTGCGAAAGGCAAGGGCCAGCACAAAGACGGTGGCGCGAAGGTTATTCACGGCGCACCGTACACAACCTCCAACGTTTTGGCGAAGTCTATCTGCAAGGATGGTGGTAGGGCTGGTTTCCGGGGTCTGATCCGGGTTGCACCAGGAGCGGTGGGCGCGAAAGTCAAAGTACGTTGTGACGGCCTGATGATGGACGAAGACAGCGTGAACTTTACCTACCCAACAATGGAGATTAACCAGAACAACGTTACCATCGAACACGAAGCGTCGGTGGGCCGCGTGTCCGAGGAGCAAATCTTTTACATGATGAGCAGGGGTCTGTCCGAAGGCGAAGCGATGGCAATGATTGTGAACGGCTTTATTGAGCCAGTCACCAAAGAGTTGCCGATGGAGTATGCCCTCGAACTAAACCGTTTGGTCGCGCTCGAAATGGAAGGCTCAATCGGGTAGGTTTTATGTCGGCACAGGCGCGTGCTTCCTTCAAAGGTTATTATTGGGGGAAGCGCGTGGCCGACATTACATAAAAAGGCGGTGAAAAGTGTCAGAAGCAACTACTACAGCGACAACCGAAGCGGTTTCTAGCGGGCCGAGCGACGAAGATATTATTGGTAGCCTCAAACAGGTGATTGACCCCGAAATGGGTTTGAACATTGTGGATATGGGCCTGGTCTATCGGCTAGATTTGAGCGACGAGGGCGAAATGCAGGTCTTTATGACCTTGACCTCGCCCGGTTGTCCGGCAGGGCCAGAGATTCGGGCCGATGTCAAAAACAACCTGGAGTCGCTCAACGGTATTAAAGAAGCTAAAATAAATTTTGTATTCAGTCCACCCTGGACTCCTGCGATGATGAGCCAGGAAGCTAAAGACGAGCTTGGTTTTATGGACGATTATGACGATTAAAGTCGTCAGTCGTCAGTTTTCAGTTAAAACCATAAAGCATTTGAGTTCTTAACTCATAATTGACGAATAAAATGATCAGCGTCAATCGTCAGTTAAATCAAACTACTTGCCCAATTGGTTCTTACTGACGACTGATAACTGACTACTATTAAAGGAGTTATTTTGATGAGCGTGCCGACAGATGAAGAAGTGCGCGAAGCTTTGAGGACGGTGTATGACCCGGAAATTGGAATCAACATCGTGGATTTGGGCTTGATTTACGATATAGATGTAAACACCGACGGCCTGGTGGACTTGAATATGACCCTGACCGCTCCCGGTTGCCCGCTTAGTCACGTGATTGGGGCGCAGGTACGCGAGGCTTTGGACGGGATGCCGGGCCTGAGCGACGTAAAACTAAATCTAGTTTGGACACCCCCATGGAATCCTTCGATGATGAGCGAAGATGCCAAACTAGAACTAGGTATGGATCAATACTAATTTTGTCCTTCTATCCGCGCCGCCAGATTACGGTGTCGGATACCTACCTCTTTGGCCGCGATTTGGGAAAATTCTCGCCAGGACGCACTCATTGGGTCAATCAAGCCTGCGATACGTTCGTAAAAAGCACTTTTCTCCGCACCTGGATGAGTGGCCTCATTGACTTCTACTGCGTAGCCGTCATCGTCTTCATTTTCCAGATACATATTCAGCGAGATTACACTATGGTTTTCATCTACCAGTATCACCGAACCGCCGTGCAAGGGTTGGGTATGTTCGGTGTCCACCACCCAGCCACCACTGTTATAAATACTCGTCCATTCCGGGTAGCCTACGAACTTCATATCTTTTTGAAAGGGTTTGTGGGTGTGACCAAAAACCAGGGTCATATCGGTGGGCATGGTGTTGTCTCGTTCCAGTAACAATTGAGCCAGCAATGCCCCTTCGACATATTTCTTCCAGCCCTCGGCGGTTTTGTCGCTTAATGGCTCGGACGATACCTGCCGTTCCAGCGTGGCAACGCGGCCAACAGTCGCTTCCAATAGCAGGGTAACGGCATCTTTTTCCAAACCACTCAAAATACTGTGACTCTTGACCAGATTATGCCCGATAACCGACAAAACCTTGTTTAGCTGCTTTTTGTCTTGCATCTTGTCATAAAGCAGCCCGATGTCCGCCCCCACTCCCCCTGAACGACCCAAAGTTGACCAGAAAAAGTCAATCCAGGCAAAGTTTTCGGCTTCAATGTCCCACACCATTGTCGGCTCTTTGCGCCCATTAAAAATTGTGCTACGCAGGGTAGTCATCAAGGTATAGATAGGCTCGGAGAAATGGCCGTGCGTAAAGATTACCGCTTTGCGTAAGTCATCGCTCAAAAGGCCAAAATTGGGGTAGGCCGTGTTAATCTGAAAATCTTTAGCTTTGAGATGGTCAAAACGCTGCATCAGTTTAGTCAAAAAATAGCAGGGGAGCGGTTTGGGGTCTTTTTCCACAAACATTTTGGTAGTATGCCAGGGAACGTCAAGTTGGCTACCTGGCGGACGGGTGGAAATATAATTGACATATTGGGTTTCGCGGGCATCTTCCCATAAATGATGGTCGTGGTTGCCCGGCAGGTAAACAATCTCGCCCACCAAATGGTTGCCATCGGCAGGCTTAATCAGTTCCACAAAGCGTTCAAAGGCCATCGCCGCAATATTGGTATCGGTCAAAGCCAGTTCCAAAATGTCGCCGCCCAAAACCAGCGTCGGCTTAGACTCGTCTGCATTCTTCGCCACCAGTTCGCGCAAACACGTCACAAGCTGGCTCAAAACTGGACTGGGCTGGCTGGTGTCAGTATCGGCACTGGCAATTTTCAGGTTGGTCAACAGACTGGTACTCGCTCCGAAGTGCATATCTGAGAGAAAAATGTAACGAATGTTGGGCATTTCAAATCCTCCTAATTGGAAAGCTTCGAGCAATAAGCCACGAGTACCTTTTGTGGAACATTGCGCGGGTACCCCCTGGGTGTGGTTGCCGCCATTGGACTGCCCCGTACCATCTATTGGCGGCAACCAGTTGACGCAGCCTCCTACAAATACCCCTCGCTCCTGGCTGATAGCTGACGGCTAATAGCCTTTTGTGCTATTGGAACGCAACAGGTTTTTAGCGATAACCAACCGTTGAATTTCGCTTGTCCCTTCATAAATCTCGGTGATTTTGGCATCCCTGAAATAGCGTTCGACTGGATACTCTTTGATATAGCCGTAGCCGCCGTAAATCTGCACCGCTTTGGTCGTGACCCACATAGCGGTCTCGCTGGCGAACAGCTTTGCCATCGAAGCTTGCTTGCCACATTCAACTTTCGCGTCGCGCATAGTAGCTGCTTGATAAATCAGGAGGCGGCTGGCCTCAATACGGGTTGCCATATCTGCAATCATAAATTGGATAGCCTGGAAATCATAAATCGGGTGGCCGAACTGTTCGCGTTGGGTCGCATATTGGCGGGCGAATTCAAAAGCGGCCTGAGCAATTCCCAACGCCTGGGTTGCAATACCGATACGCCCGCCGTCCAGCAGTTGCATCGCCAGCTTAAAACCCTGTCCGGCCTCACCCAACATATTTTCGGCTGGTACTTCGCAATCCTCAAACAACAGTTCCGTCGTGTCGCTGGCCCGCATTCCCAACTTGTCCAGCTTTTTGCCCGCTCTGAAACCAGGCATCCCTTTTTCGACCACGAAACAAGAAATACCGTTCGCGCCCTTGTCCGGGTCTGTGACCGCAAAGACCAGAAAGACGTGGCCGGACTCGCCGCTGGTGATAAACATTTTAGAGCCGTTCAAAATATATTTGTCGCCACTTTTGACGGCCCGCGTCTTCATTCGCACTGCGTCGCTACCACTACCGGCCTCGCTCAATGCGTAACCGCCCAACTTTTCACCCGTCGCCAACGCAGGTAAATATTTACGTTTTTGGGCTTCCGTGCCGAAACGCAGCGTTCCATAACAGGTCAGCGAGTTGTTGACCGACATAATAGTGCTGACCGCCGGATTACCACGCGCAATTTCTTCCAAAGCCAGCACATAACTAACGGTATCCGCCCCAACCCCACCGTATTCTTCCGGCACTAAAAGCCCCATAAATCCCATCTGACCTAGCTTTTTCCAGATGTCGTAGGGAAACTGCTGGTTTTCGTCATATTCGGCAGCTGTCGGCAATAATTCTTTGTCGGCGAATTCGCGGGCAATCTGCCGGATCATTTGCTGTTCATCGTTCAAACTTAAATCCATAAAATTCTCCGAGTGGTCAGTTATCAGCCATCAGTTGTCAGTAAAAACCAAAAGCCTTGTCACGGCCCGCAGAGTTGGACAAAACTGTTTTGGCTGGACGCTGTACGCTGTTTGCTACTTATTCTTTAGCTCTTTCAACAAATGGCGGGCGATTACCAGACGTTGGATTTCGCTGGTGCCTTCGCCGATTTCAGTCAGCCGAATGTCACGATAATAGCGTTCGACGTTGTATTCCTCGATATAACCATACCCACCCAATATCTGGATAGCTTGATGGCAAACTCGCTCTCCAGACTCGCTGGCGAAAAGTTTGCCCATCGCCGCTTCTTTACCAAAAGGCAAATGCTGGTCTTTGAGCCAGGCGGAACGGTAAATCAGCAAGCGGGAAGCTTCCAACGAGGTTGCCATATCTGCCAGCTTGAACTGAATAGCCTGGAAATCGCTAATCGGATGACCGAACTGTTGGCGTTCGGTGCTATATTGCAGAGCTACATCAAAGGCGGCTTGAGCCAGACCGAGGGCCATCGCTCCGATACTGATGCGGCCCCCGTCCAAAATTTGCATAAATTGTTTAAAGCCATCGTTGGGCTGACCCAGGATATTTTCTTTGGGCAGGCGACAGTTTTCAAAAAATAGCTGGCTGGTGACAGAGCCGCGCAGACCCATTTTCTTTTCGTTTTTGCCATAATGAAAACCAGGCCAACCTTTTTCAACAATAAAGCTGCTAATGCCACGTGCGCCCAGGTTGCGGTCTGTCACAGCGGTGAAAACCAGTATATCGGCGATATTACCGCTAGTAATCCAATTTTTAGAGCCGTTAATCACCCATTCGTTGCCGTCTAATACAGCGGTGGTCTGCGTGCCGGAAGCATCGCTGCCCGCCCCGGCTTCGCTCAAACCGAACGCACCCAGCTTCTGGCCGCTTGCCAACGGTCTCATAAATTTTTGTTTCTGGGCTTCCGTCCCGAACAAATAGAAGGGAGCCGTGCCAAGCGAAGTATGGGCGGCCAGGGTGATGCCAGTGCTGCCACAAGCTCGATTGATTTCTTCGACAGCGATGGCATACATCAGGGTATCGCCACCACTTCCGCCATATTCTTCGGGAAAAGGTACGCCCATTAAGCCCAAAGCGGCCATTTTTTTGATATTATCCCAGGGAAATTCGTGAGTTTCGTCCACTGCTTGAGCGCGAGGGGCAATCTCTTTAGTAGCAAATTCGCGCACACTGCGCCGGAAAAGTTCGTGTTCTTCGCTTAAATTGAAATCCATTTAAGACTCCTTTGTCCAATTAATTCATCGTTATAATCGCCCCTATTTTAGCATTTTTGGGGAAGCTTTGCACCAGTGGGACATTGCCCATCAATAAATTGTACGGGGACATATACACGTGGGCCAAATTTACAAAGCAGGCTTTGTACCGATTTTGCACATCCTCACAATCTGGCTCATTTTAACACTTTACAAGTGGCTGGTTTTTTGTTAGACTAACCATAATCTTTACCAAAGTAAACATAGAACTGGCCCAATTAAAAAAAGGTTTGACAAGCTACCACCAATCTAAGCCTGCCATTCTCCAAATCACCCAAACTGCCTTGACCGGGATTGGAAAAGTGCATAAGCTAATATGAGTAAAAGAGGACGTGGGGTCTTGTTATAATTTCACAAGAGAAAGCGAAGCAATGGCCGAAAATACCGCCCAAATACAAGAAACCACCAACCTGTACTTTGAGATTCTGCAACACCTGAACACAAGTAATACACCTGAATGGTTGCGACTCGATCTGACTTTTCAGCAAATGAAGGTGTTATATATCCTCAAGCATAATGGCACTCTGAAGATGAAGGAACTACACGAGAAGCTGGGAGTCAGTATGCCCACCATCACGGGCATCGTCAACCGTCTGGTTGAACGCAAGGACGGCATCCCCCTGGTGGCCCGCGAAACCAGCCCCGAAGACCGCCGCGAAGTGTGGGCGCGGCTGACTACCGCCGGAGTAGAAACGACGGACACCTTGAATGACCTCAACACCCGCCTGGTTGAAAAGGCGATTAACCGACTGGATCAAGCAGAACTAGAAGAAGCTAAATCCGGCCTGGAACGCATCTTAAAAGCGGTGGTGGAAGAACGCCGCGAGATGGGCGAAAACGTGGACAGGCAGCCCAACCAGGAACGCCCGCCCCGCACCCGCCGCCCCTACCATCGTAATGGCGCAGCTGCCGCCAACAGCCTGGCCGCTCCACGTGAGCTTGAAACTGTCGGCAGCCTGGCGTAATTACAAACTTAACTCCCAATTGCCCTCGTCGCTGTCCAGGCTGGCGGTTTTAAGGCCGTTCGGCGTGTGCAGGCGTACCTCTACTGCACGCGGGGCGGGTTGAAACTGCCCCTCGCGGGTAGCAATCAGCTTATAGACATTGGCTGGCTGTTGGCTCAAGTGGTAACGGGTCAAGCTGTAGCCGCCCTGCTCATAACTAAAGCTGATGCCGTCGTCCTCGTAAAGCAAACCTGTCGCCTTACCTTCCGTATCGGCGAAAACTTCGAGAGTCAGAATGTCAAGCGGACGTTGTTCGCTCCACTCCATTATCGGGCCAAGCGGTACAATCGTCCCACCCCGTCCGTAAAGCGGCAAGGTATCAAGCGGAGCGTGAGCCAATAGATGTTGGTTGGGTGTAATAAACGTCCCATCCCAGAAATTGTAAAAATTGCTGTTTGGAAAATAAACGTGACGATATTCCTGACCGGGCCGATAAATCGGAGCAACCATCAGCGCGTCGCCAACCAGCACCTGGTCGTGGATTTCGGCCAGGGCTGCGTCGTCGGGAAACTGGTACAACATTGGCCTCCAGACTGGCGCACCCGACTGGCTGCTTTGCCAAAAGGTCGTATAAAGATAAGGCAGCAGCCGATAACGCCATTCCAGATAGCGTTTGACAATCGCTGTGGTCTGCGGGCCAAATATCCAGGGTTCTTTTTGGGCAGTGTTGATGGCTGAGTGACCGCGTGCGAACGGGTACAACGCACCTAACTCCATCCAACGGGCGAATAGCTCGGCATTAACATTGCCACCAAAGCCGCCAATATCCGCCCCGGTGAAAGCTACTCCGCTCAAACCTAGATTGGTAAGCTGTGGTAGCGACATTTCCAGATGTTCCCAAAAGCTGGTGTTGTCGCCCGTCCAGACCGCCGCCCATTTTTGGATACCAGCAAAACCGGAACGGGTCAAGATGAAGGGCCGGGTATCGGGCCGCAATTTACGCAAACCTTCGTAGGTGGCCTGGGCTTCCAGTGTGGCGTACATATTGTGCAATTCGGCGTGAGTAGTGCGCTCGTTGGCCGGGCCTTGCGGTGCGTCGCGTGGAATTTCTCGCGGGCCACCTACGCCCTGACTGAACGGGGTGTCGTTGATGGCTGGTTCATTCATATCGTTCCAGATGGCGGCCACATTTGTGTCGAGCAAAGCCTGATGCTGCTGACCCCACCATTCACGCACTTCGGGCCGCGAAAAGTCGGGAAACACGCTATCGTCGGGCCAGACATAGCCGTGAAAAACCTCGCCATCAGCCTGGCGGATAAAATAGTCACTGGCCGCCCCAGTATCGTAAACGCTGTAATGGTTATCGGGGTCATATTTCACACCAGGGTCAATAATGGTGATGGTTTTGATACCCATCTCGGCCAGGTCTTTGAGCAAACCCGCCGGATTAGGGAAACGTTGCTCGTCCCAGGTAAAAACCCGGTAGCCTTGCATATAATCAATATCAAGATGGAATACATCGCACGGGATTTTGCGTTCCCTGAAACCCTGAGCAAGTTCCCGAATAACTTGCTCAGGGTAGTAGCTCCAACGGCTTTGATGGTAGCCCAACGTCCAACGCGGCGGCAAAGGCATCCGGCCCGTCAACCCTGTATAACGTTCTACTACCTGCGCGGGGGTTGGGCCATATACGAAATAGTAGTCCAGTTCGCCACCTTCCGCTTCCAGACTGTAGAAACCGGGCCGCGCCACCCCCATATCAAACGAAGTTTCATAGGTGTTGTTAAAATAAATACCGAAAGCCGCACTGGAGGCAGCGGCTTTCGCACCGTAGCGCAAACCCATAAAAAACGGGATGGCCTGATACATCTGGTTTGTCCCTGGCCCGTGATCGTTATTATAAAGAAAAGGGTCGGTTCCCCAGTTGGTATAGCGGCGCGAACGTTTATCTAGCAGACTGGTGCGTTCGCCAAAACCATAATAATGTTCGGTGGGCGTACCAATTTTCCAATTGATCAGTTGTCCGGTTTGGGTGCGCCAGCCAATTCCGTAGTCGCGGTCATCTTCGGCCAAAACCTGCCCTTGTTTATCCACAAAGCTGATGCGGCACGGATTACGCTCTATGCGTACCGTCAAAAGCTCCGTCGTCAGTTCGATTGCGTCCTGTGGCTCCATCACGGCGAAAAAAAGTGAGTCGGCGGCATAGTCGCTATCGGGACAGGCGATGGCCCAGCTACGGCGCGGGGCAAACTGGCCGTCCCGCGCCACCCGCACCCGAATTAAACCCGCGTTCAAGGCTGTCACCGTCAGCTGCGCCCTACCACAATCAAAAATCAAGCTGCGCCCCTCACGGCGATAACTCTTGACCTCGCCCAAATACTCATACGTGCCAGACACCTGTTCAAAAGACATTAATATCCTCCAAGCTTTCAGTTATCAGCCATCAGCCGTCAGTCGTCAGTTAAAACCAATTCGTAACCATTCATCTAGGAGGAAATTGTCACGGCCCTTTAGGGTTGCCGAGCTTGCGAGGAATTTGTTGCTATGGTTTTTGAGCTAGTCTGCACGGGTTTCTAACCACAGATTCCTCACTTCGCAGAGCCTTCGTTCGGAATGACAATCCTAACTAGCACAACACCCTAGCTACGAATTCGTTATAACTGATAACTGACGACTGATAACTTTTCGTAATTATAGCAAAAAAGGTTAGAGTGCGCGTTAATTTTTTGCGTTTGACCGCCAGCGGTTGAAACCGCCGTATAAACACCCCAAACCTGGCTATTGAATATACACAATTGTCACGGTCTTGCAACACGTTTTAACGTGTTTGGGTTGAATAGAGGATGGATTTATCCGTTGGCGATTATTGAGGTAACATCAGAGCCAAAAAAGGCCATTACCACTTGAAATCTGCGGACGTTTGTGATATATTGTGTGAGCCTTGAGAACCCGTAAATATTCAGCCGAATGTTAAGGGTCACTTTTTTAACGATATGCGCGTATCGTCTAGAGGCCTAGGACACCGCCCTTTCACGGCAGTAACCGGGGTTCGAATCCCCGTACGCGTACCATCTTTTTCTTTTCTAGATACTGACTAACCCAATTCCCACAAAGATAACCCCGATACCCAACCACTGACTCCATTGGAGCTTTTCGCGCAAAAATAGCCAGGCTAACACTACTGTAACCGCGCTGAACAACGAAGCCAGGACTGTCACGACGGCCACCTGGTCGGTGGTCAGACCCAGCGCATTAGAAACAAAAGCGGTGGTATCAAGCACGCCCACCCCGGCAATAAACCACCACACTCGTCCCGATGGAATTTTGAGGCTTTGGCGTGACGGTAAAGCGAAAGTTGCCAACAGCCCTAATGTCAGCAAACGTATATACCAGATGGGAGCCACCCCGCCCAAATGGGGAGTGACAAAAAAGCCTAAAATCCAAAAAGTGAAGCCGAAGCACAACGCCGCAAATAATGCCGGAACTACTCCGGGCGGCCAGCCGGGGTGATTGCCGGAACGGGTGGTTTTTTCTTTTGAGCCTGCCAGCGAGAAAGAAGCTAATATTACGCCGAGCAGAGCAGCCAAGATACCAAAAGCGCGGGTGACACTCAAGGTTTCACCGCTTAGAACCGCCAGTATCGCCGTAAGTGCGCCATAGCTGGCCGCGATGGGGGAAACTATGCTCAGAACGCCTACCTCAAAAGCCCGATAAAGCGATAGGGAACTGATAATATTGAGCAGAGCCGCTAATGTCGCCCAAGCCCAATCTTGCCAAACCGCCCGTTGGTAAAGCCGTTCAAATTCACCGCTTTGCCATAAGTACACACCCAGGCCGACAAAGCCAAACATCTGCATAAAAAAAAGAGTACGATACGAGCCGATTTTGCGAGTGGAATAGCGGGCCAGAAAATCGGCAGAACCCCAAGCCAGGGCAGCGGTCAAACCCAAAAGTATGCCCATTAGGGAAACTGCTGACTGGATAGCCCGGCTGGGCCACCAATTGCCACTACTGCCAGATTACCATTGGCTGAACTGACCCGCGCCTGACCCTGGAAGTTGGGCTGGGCAGGAAAAACATCCTGGCTGACTACTACGGCCCGCCCGTAAGCTGGCACTGTAATGTTATCCGTACCGACAGCCCTTCCATTCATATCGAAATACTCAATTTTCACCGCCGCCCGATCTTTGGCCGCGTTTTGAATTGCCAGAGCCGTCCCGATGCCGTTCAAATCTTTATAAAACAGGGTTGATGAGGCCACATCGCTGATCTTGGTCAGAGCGGCATAGGTTGAATAGCTACCATCAGCCTGGGGCAATTCTACCGAAGCCGCTAACGGTACGTTTGCGCTGATAATAGCTGACCCACTCAGGCGTTCTTCGCTGGCCGCATTGGACTGGTTGGAAGTGGCAAGTCCAAAAGTGGCAATCCGCAGACTGCCTAAAATCGGGACTTGAAAAGTTTTGGTGGCAATTATCTGACCGTTGTTAGCATCATAATAAGTAATTTGTACATCGGCGGGCGCGGTATTGGGGTTCGCCAGATTGATAAAAGTTGACCCGGTGGGGCCAGCTTTTTTGAAATAAGGCAAATACATTCTGGTGGCCGGGGTGGGTGCGGCGTAGGTAAGGGGCTGACCAGCTTTAGGCAGACGCACCGCAGTGGCCTTGAAAGGACTACCAGCCGACAACGCCACCCAACCGTTATACGCGGCGACGGGCAAATTTCCAGCCCACACGGTTTGGTTAGCTTTAGGCGGAACTGTCACCAGCAGGGTCGCTATCCGGCTGGCTTGTTGGGCCTGGTCGGGCGAGGTTTTGACACTTACGCCGTTGACCGTTGTGGTAATAGGTGCGCCATTGTGGTCGCTGAACCGCAGAAAAACGTCGAGCGGGCTATCACCGGGGTTTTCGATAACGATACCCGAAGTGCCAGTGTTATCGTCACCATTTTTGACCGCCAATGGGAAGATAGCCGAGGTTTGTAAAGGACTGGCGGGTGCGACAGTCTGGCTCACGGTAGCTGTCGCGCTGACCGTAGTAGTAGCCGTAACTTCGGTGGTAACAACGCCAGTTACGGTAGAGGTGGGCAGGGGCGGTAAAGCGGGCGTGGTAGCTACGGTCTGGCTAACGGTGGGCGCAACCGTAAGCGAAGGGACAGGCGTAAGCGTGCCTGAAACCGTAACAGTCGGGGCGGTGGCAGGAATCGGGGCGGTATTGTCGGCTAAAGCGTTATAGGTGCTGTCCAAGATAGAATTGACCTGGGTGGTAGCCTGGGCCGCTTCGGTGTATTCGCTACGCAACCCGGCGTAGTTGGTGGCCCGACAGCGAAAATAATAGCTATGCCCGCTCAGACCTTTGAAAATCGCGCCCGTGCCAGGGGTAGCATTTTGCCAGTCCTGCCAGGTGCCGCTCCCGCTGTCCATAAACTGCACATCGAACAACTGGTTATCGCTGCCATCTACACTATCGAAGCCAGACCAGCGCACCAAAAAGACGCTGGGGCTAAGAGCGGGCAAGGCCACCACTCGCGCCGACGGGGGCAAAATGCTCACATGAGTGCTGGCCTGTTCGGTGGCCGGGTACGTACCAACGTTTCCAGCTTTGTCGGTAGCCCGCGCCCGGAACAGGTAAACCCTGGCGTTGTCACCACTAAAAAGAGCCGAAGTTTGAGGTGTGCCTTGCCGCCAGTCTGTCCAATTGCCGTCGCCAAATATTTTGTATTGCAAATCGTAAGTGGCAATACCGCTACCATCGGGGTCGTCCATGCCGCTCCAGGTGACGGTAAAGTTGGTGCTGACCTGGAACAGTGGCAGGAAAGTAACAGTGGCAATGGGCGGGATACTATCTGTAGGCGCAACATTAACTTTCAAGGTATAGTCGGACGCGCCTTTGGTGGCGAACCAGCCATCCGTACCCTGACCCATATCCAGGTGCAAAACATAACTGTCAGCTTTGGCCGGGACTGCCACTTGAAAATCTGGAAAGATGATGCTGCCACCAGGAGGAATATCGTCTGGCAAGCTGGCCCGCAAATCTTTCCAGGCAGTGTCGCCCGTCGCTGGAACAGGTTTGCCATCGGGGTAAAACCAGCGATAGCCGAGGCGGGCCGCGTCATTGCCACTACTTAGCCATTTTTGGTTGCCAGTGTTACTGATTTTGATGCTGGAAAAGGTCATCCGCAGCCCCACCCGGCCCGTCGTAGGCGCGTCTGCCACTTCCCATTTGAGGCCGTAGTCACCGACCTGGGAAAGCGCGGCCCGTGTGCCAGTGTGTAGCCAGCCAGCCAGAACTGACAGCACTATCAGTCCACCAGCTATCCACATCGTAGCCAATTTTAGCGATAACCGCACCCGACCTGGCAAACCCACCGTTTCGCCCATCCCGGTTTTATCCTTTCGCTTCTGCAATTTAGTTATGTCTATTTAGCTATAATTATAATGGGAAAACGAGCGATGTCAACAAAAAATTTCAGCTTTGTTGGGCTAATTCCACCAGTTTGACCTTTTGCTGGCGCAGTTCGGGAACACCTGGCATTTTGCCCACTCGCATAAGTTCCTCGATTGCGTCCATTTCGGGGTCGTGTTTCATACCTGTAGCTGCCAGCACTTGGTTGTCTTTAACATAGAAGCCGATAAAATCGCGTTTGGCCGGGTCGCCCCAAAAGATAATTTCGTCCCATTCTTTGGCAAAACCGACATAACGCAGCGAAAGTTTGTATTGTTGCGTCCAAAAAAAAGGCACACCCGTGTAGGCTTCTGGCTGACCCAACATAGCCAGGGCCGCGATGTGACCGTGTTGTTGAGCCACCCGCCAGTGTTCCACGCGAGTCGGCTGGTCGGTTTGAGCGTCGGGGAAGGTAGCAATATCTCCGGCGGCGTACAAACCTTCCGCCGCTTTCAGCGTGCCATCCACCGCCACACTGTTGTCATCCAAGACTTTAACACCGTATAGATAATTGGTAACTGGTTTCACACCCAGACCCACTACCACTAAATCCGCCGGTATCTTCTGGCCGTCGTCCAAAACTACCCCTTCAACCCGATGCGTACCCTCGATTTGTTTGAGCTTGTGGCCGAGCCGGAAATTTACGCCTTTTTCAGTATGCAAATCCTGGAACATTTTGCCCACTTCCGGCCCCAACACTTTGGTGTAAGGTACATCTTCGGGCGCAACAACGGTGACTTTAAGACCGCGCTCGATCAAGCTGGCCGCCACTTCCATACCGATAAAACTCGCTCCCACTACTACCGCGTCGGTTGCCCCGCTAATCGCTCCAATAATATTATCGGCATCGTCATAACTACGCAAAGTAAAAACTTTTTCCAGGTCAGCCCCTGGCACCTCTAATTTGGTAGGTTCGCTACCAGTTGCCAGCAGCAGCGCATCATAATGAAGCGTGTCGCCCGCCTCAAACTTAATCAATCGGTTGGTGGCATCAACTTCCTTGACTTCGTTGCGGTACGCCACCTCGATATTGTGTTTGGCGTAAAAGTGGTCGTCACGCAGGGGCATCCAGGCCGGGTCTGCCTTACCAGCCAGGTAATCTTTGCTCAAATTCGGGCGGTCATAGGGTAGCCGTTGCTCCCGCGTAATCAGCATAATCCTTCCAGCAAAATTTTCCTGACGTAAGATTTCGGCGGCAGCTTGCCCGGCAGCCCCGCCACCCAGGATTACAAACAGACGCGGGTCGTGCTGTAGATGGGCTTCGTGGGCAGGAGCGGGCGCAATTTGAAGGCCATCAAGGGGGTTAGTAACAATGATATTTTGACCTTCGACGCGCACCGGATAGCTGGTCAGGCCGTCCAACGCGGGCGGTTCGAGTTTAGCACCCGTAGTGATATTAAAACAGGCGTGATGCCAGGGACACATTAGCCGCGTGCCGTGCAACAAACCTTTGGCTAGAGGTGCGCCGTAATGGGTACAGGTCGCGCTAGTGGCATAAAACTGCCCATCCACACGGGCTAGCAACACCTCGGTCTCGCCCACTTTGACCTGTCGCATCTCCCCGTCCTGCCAGCCATCGGTCTGTGCCACTACAGCCTCATTACTTGCCACTACACCCATTGGTTTTCTCCTGCCAACTTTTCGCTATTTACATCTTTGCTTGTAACTATTCAGCCTGTCCAACCCTGCGGGCCGTGAACGGAGGCGTGGCTGCGTGAAGGGTTTGTTTCTCTCGGACATTTAGCCACAGATTCTTCGCTCCGCGCTTCGCCAGAGCCTCCGCTCAGAATCACAACACGCGGCTGAATAGTTACCTTTGCTTTTTAAATACTTTACTGATAGGTCAGCAATTAACATACCAGGGGCTATTCGGATAATGGTGATCTGGCTTTGAATTGGCGAGCCAACTTTACGCCTAGCCAGACACAAAGCAAACCACCTGACAGGCTGGCAAGCGAGTAAACCAGACCCATTGCGATATTGCCTTGTCGGTAGAGCATCAGGATTTCATAGGTAAAGCTAGAAAAGGTGGTGTAAGCTCCAATGAAGCCAGTAGCCAATAAAAGCCGCCAGTTGTTGATGGCTGGTGTGATAGTTCTGCCGACTATAAGCGTCAACACGAAACCAAGTACGAAGCTGCCGCTCAAATTGATAACAAATGTGCCAAAGGGGAAACCCTCGGGGGGGATTTTGAATAAACTACCTAGCTCGTAGCGGCTGATTGCGCCCAAAAACCCGCCGCCACCTACCAGCAAATTGTCTTTTAATTTATACTTGTACTTCATGGCAACTTGAGGCATTATCAAGGTATTTGGCGGGCTTCCTCCAGGGCGATTTGCAAATCTTCGGGCAGGGGAACTTCCCATTCGCGATATTCCTGATTAGAAGGCAAGCGCAAACCAAGCTTGTAGGCGTGCAGGAACTGGCGTTTGAGCGGTACTAGCTGCTTGCGTCTGCCATAAACAGGGTCGCCCACGACAGGGTGGCCCAGGTAAGCAAAATGCACCCGTATTTGATGAGTACGCCCGGTTTCGAGCCGCGCCTGCACATACGAATGTTTGCTCAACTCCTCGCGCACGTAGTAGGCGGTACGGGCCGGTTTGCCGTTATTGACAATCGCCATTTGTTTGCGTTGAGTCGGGTCGCGACCAATCGGTGCGTCAATAATACCGTTGGGCGGCTGCACATTGCCTTCCACCAGGGTAAAATATTCTTTAAGGATGGTACGTTCTTTCATCTGGTTTATCAGGGTCTGCAAAGCCGCGTCGTTTTTCGCTACCACCAACAGCCCGCTGGTATCCTTGTCCAGCCGATGGACGATACCGGGCCGCTCGTTGCCATTGATGCTCAAGCCCGGCACATGATAAAGCAGAGCGTTGACCAGCGTGCCGCTTTCGTGACCAGGGGCGGGATGCACCACCAGGCCCGCAGGTTTGTTTATCACCATCATATCGGCATCTTCATAAACGATGTCAAGCGGGATATTTTCGGGAATAAGATGGTGCAAAGGTACGGGCGGCGGAAAGCGCACCCAAAGCGTATCATTGACCCGTAATTTATAGCCAGCTTTAGAACTCTTGCCGTTGACTGTGACGTTGTTTTCGTCAACCAAACGATGCACATGGGCGCGAGATAACCCTAACTCCGGTTTTAGCTCGGTCAAAAGTTTGTCCAGCCGTTCGCCCACCTGCCCTGCTTCAACCTTGTGTGTCAGTTCGGCGGGCAAGCCTGCAACATCAGGCACATCAATCTCATCAGCATCCAGCGCAAAAGCGTGGTTAAAATCGAGCGGCATCATGTCGTCGAGTTCATCATCGGTATTTTGAAAATTGCTTACTTCACTCAATTTTTGTTTTTCTTCCAGTTGATTTTGTCAGCTATGCACCACGGAGATACGGAGAGGAGATACAATAGAGGCAATTTGTAGGACATTGCTCCGTCAATAAGGCAATTTGTGGGACATTGCTCCGCCAATGGATTGTTCCTGTCGTCCTTCGCGTCCTCTACGGTGAAAGGTATGATTATTTAGGGTTGTCCATTTTGACATTGCCCCGTGTAGGCCGGACGTTGACACCCTGCAATAAAGTGGTCAGCAGTACAATCACTACCGCCACACTGATGCAGCTATCGGCCAAATTAAAGACGTTGAAGAAGCCTAACCAGCTAATATGGATAAAATCGGTTACGTAGCCGCCCTTGAACAGACGGTCACTCAAGTTGCCGATGATACCACCCAAAATCAGCCCCACACTCAACTTGTACCAAAAGCCGCTTACGCCCTGCCATTGGTAATACCCAATTACGCCAATAGCCGCCACAATCGCCACCAGGGTGAATAGCCAGGGAACGTCCCGCAAAAAATTGTAGGACGCGCCACTATTTTTGACATATTCAAAGGTCAGGCCAGCAAAAAGCGGGGTGCTTTTACCGCTCAAATACGGCCCCAAATTTTGCTCAATGCTATATTTGGAAAGCTGGTCAAGTATGTAAGCCAGCAGCGTCACTCCATAGACCCAATAAAAGTTAGTCAGGGTGCGACGGACTGACCGGACGGTTTGTTTAGAGGTTTCCGACAACATTTATGCTTCCTACTATAAAGTTAGCTGCTCAGACGACGATTGGCTTCATCGGCGGGGCGCAGATTAAGCGTATCCGGGCTTGCCGCAGTGGTTACGTCCACGTTGGCCTGGTTGCGAACCGTGCGAGTGGCGTAGGGCAACACTTCCAATCGTTCGAGCGGGATTTCTTCGCCGGTTTCTTCGTCCAAACCGTAACGTCCTTCGTCCATCAGTTGCAGCGAGTGTTCCACCTGATGCAATGTGTCCGTGTCGCTTTGCTGAAAACCAATCTCAAGCTCTTGTTCCATCAAATCCGTTGCCTCGTCCGCCATGTGGTTGCCCAACGGGTGTTCTTCGTAGGCATCGGCGGACATTTCAGCGGCATTGCTAGTTTCGCGGTCACGAGCCGTTATTAGTTGTTGGCGTAGTTCTTCCAGGCGTTGGCGCAGTGCTTTTTTATTTTCTTCGGTCAACATTCGTCAAACTCCTTCATCAAATTATTCCTGATTAGTGAGCTATTATAGCGGTTAGGCACATTTATAGCAAAAAGATATTTATCGCGCCTACGTCGGTATTGGGAGAGAGTATAAAGGCGCGATAAGTCGCGCCCCGATTACATACACAAAGCAAAGCTATTCTTCGTCGTCGTGCTTACCGTTGCGCCCATTGCCGTTGCGATGACCGTCTAAATTGCCCGAAGCAATCTCGATGGTCGGTTCGCCATCTAGCAGCGAAAGTTGAGTGGCGGTTTTGCCATTTCCTTTGCGGTTTTTGCCGTTGCCATTGCGTGCGCTATCGGGCGTGTCGTCGTCATCGCTAACGTCGTCGTGGTCGCCAATTTCTTTGTCCACCACCCGGTCAGATTTGTTTTCAGTTACAACCGCCACCGCCGCCAGACTGTCCCCTGAACGACTAAAGCTCATCACGCTTACACCCTGCGCGGCCCGGCCCTGCTGCGACACATCTTTAGCCGCAATCCGTACTACCATGCCGTGCGTACTAATCATCATCAACTCGTCGTTATCGCTAACCACGCGGGTCGCCACGATTTTACCCGTCTTGGTGGTCAGCTTGAGAGCAATTACGCCCTGACCGTAGCGGTTGTGCGTTGGGAACTCGGAAAGCGGGGTACGCTTGCCTACTCCTGTCGAAGTGATAATAAGCAAGTTGGCATTGTCGTTCACCAAATCCATACCTACCACGCCGTCTTTTTCGGTCAGAAGCTTGACCGCGTTGACTCCGGTGGCATCACGTCCCATCGGGCGCACATCTTCCTCATTGAAGCGAATAGCCTTGCCTTCCGCCGTCACCATAATAATGTCGCGCTTGCCCGAACTTTCGGCCACAAACCCAAGCTCATCGTTGTCTTCCAATCGAATAGCAATCAAACCGTTGGAGCGCACCGTCGCAAACTGGTCAAGCTTGACCCGCTTAATTTTACCCTGTCGCGTCGCCATCACCAGATATTCGGCTTTGTTGAAATCGCTGACTGGCAACACGGCGGTAATTTGCTCGTGCTGGTCAACCGAAATCAAGTTGACAAGTGGCAAACCTTTGGCGGTACGACCCGCGTCCGGCACTTCGTGGGCTTTTAGCTGGAAGACCCGACCTTTGTTAGTGAAAAACAAAATGCTGTCCATGGTGCTACATATAATAGTGTGCTGGATAACATCTTGTTCACGCGTGGTCATACCGTTGATACCTTTGCCACCGCGTTTTTGAGTCTTGTAGGTATCGTGCGACAGCCGTTTGACGTAACCCTTATTAGTAATAGTCACCAGAATAGTCTGGTCTGGTATCAAATCCTCGACAGACAAATCGCCGCCAGTTTCGTCCATAATCAAGGTGCGGCGATTATCTCCAAACTTATCCTTGAGTTGCTTGAGGTCGCTTTTGATCAGGGTCAAAATCTTTTTGGGATTCTTGAGCAAATCTTCAAACCCGGCAATCTGCTTGAGCAAGTCGGCGTATTCGTCCTCAATACGTTTGCGCTCCAGCGCGGCCAGACGACCCAACGTCATATCCAAAATAGCCTGCGCCTGGCGTTCGGTCAGGGTAAATGCACCCATCAAAGCGTTTTTAGCTACCTCGCGGCTGGCCGACTCCCGAATAGTTTTAATAACCGCGTCAATATTGCTCATCGCTTTGAGCAAACCTTCCAGAATATGCGCTCGTTCTTGGGCCTTTTTGAGATCAAATTGGATGCGTTTGGTGATGACTTCTTGCCGCCACTCTATGTGGTAACGCAAAATTTGGCGCAAATTTAGCACTCGTGGCACCAGCATCCCATCAGAGGGGACGAGAGCCAACATATTGATGCTAAAACCAGTTTGAAGCTGCGTATATTTGAAAAGTTGGTTGAGCAGCTTTTTAGGTTGGGCATCGCGCTTTAGCTCAATCACCACCCGAATACCATTACGGTCACTTTCGTCCCGCAACCCGCTAATGCCGTCAATTTTGCCGTTTTGCACCAGATCGGCGATTTTTTCGATCAAAAGGGCTTTATTGACCATAAAAGGCAGTTCGTTGACGATAATGCTAAAACGGCCTTTGTTTTCCTCAGTATGCGCTTTGGCCCGCAGCACAATACGTCCTTTGCCCGTGGTGTAGGCTTCTCTGATACCCTCACGACCCATAATAATGCCAGCCGTCGGAAAGTCCGGGCCAGTTACTATCTTGATCAGTTCTTCAAAACCGATGTCAGGGTTTTCAATCATAGCGATGATGGCATCGCAAAGCTCGTTCAGGTTGTGCGTCGGAATATTGGTTGCCATACCGACTGCGATACCTTGTGAACCGTTCAGCAACAGGTTGGGCAGTTTGGCGGGCAACACGCTTGGTTGTTGTTCGCTTCCATCGTAGTTCGGCACAAACTCGACAGTTCCTCTGTCCAGGTCTTGCAGCAACTCTTCGGAAATTTGGGCGAGTCGTGCCTCAGTATAACGGTCTGCGGCGGGCGGGTCGCCGTCAATACTACCAAAGTTACCCTGCCCATCCACCAACGGATAGCGCATCGAAAAATCCTGAGCCAACCGCACCAGGGTTTCATATACGGCAGCGTCACCGTGCGGGTGATATTTACCCATCACGTCTCCGACGATACGGGCACTTTTGCGGTACGAAGTGTTATAACGAATATTATTTTCGTTCATGGAAAAGAGAATGCGACGGTGAACTGGTTTAAGGCCATCGCGCACATCTGGCAAAGCCCGCGACACAATCACACTCATAGAGTAGTCGAGAAACGCGGTACGCATTTCCTCTTCAATATTCACGGCTCGAATTGTGCCGATTTCCATTTATTTGTTGCTCCTTGCTCACTATTACTTTTGATTTATGTACCCTATAGTATATAATTTTAAGTCCATTAAGTCAAATTTAGAACATTTAGCTCGTCTATATTTATGGCTTTGCAATAGGCTAAACAAAAGCGCACTTGATGACTTTTAGCCAGTTTTTGTTCTATCTCAAATGTCTAAAAAGACGTAACCACTCATCTGGTCATGCAGAACGAAGGCTTTGCGAAGTGAGGAGTCTGTTGCTAAAACCTGGGGTTCCGCAAACACCAGAACCATTTCGGGTTTATACGCAAATTTAGTGATTCAGTTGCTTGGCAGAATAGATTTTAAACCTAGCCCTTTGTAGGCAGCAGTGATAAAAGCCTGTGGAAGGCTTTATAAGCATAAAATGTGTTCTGACTTAGACCACTCTAATCGGACATCACTAAATTTGCGTATAAACCCAATTGGGTCGTTGCGAAGTAAAGTGTTAATTTGATAGGCTGCTTCGGCTCCGCACATAATGGCTAGGAGACCAGCTTGAAGTTTGGCGGTAGGAGAATGCTCGACGGGCTTCTGGTCAATTTTGACGAGTTGGTAGAGTGGGTCTAAGCTCGACTTTACACAAAATGTGGGCTCGGATCTCACGTAAAAGCTACATCTGACCTTATTTTTCAAACAAGTGGCGGTAGAGGCCATGTCTGAAAACCTGGTTTACCCTAGCTATCGTGAGCGTGTAGCGGCTCTC
>JBBQZT010000088.1:0-24875 GCA_038207455.1 Chloroflexia bacterium | reverse complement strand
GCCTCTTGATAGACCGCCAAACTTTTGGTCAGCATCTGGTGGTGGCTGAAATTGGCTAGAGCGCGTAGTCGTCCAGCGTGGCCCATTTGCTCACGCCGGGCCGGGTCGCGTGCCAGTTCGAGCATTGCGTCGGTCAGGGCAGCTACGTCACGGTGCGGCACAAGCAAAGCCGTTTCGCCTTCCTGGACGATTTCCGGGATGCCCCCCACCCGACTTGCAATTACGGGCCGCCCGAAAAACATCGCTTCCAACACCACCAGGCCAAATGACTCGGTATAAGTGGGCGAAACATAAATATCACAACGGGCGTACTGTTCGTGCAACTCCGGGTTGGAAACTTCCCCGTGAAAAATTACCCGCTGAGAGACGGCCTCGCTAAGATGAGCCTGGGCGTATTGCTGGGTGGTCAGGCCATCTTTAATAACGCTGTCCTGCCCGACGTAATGCAGCTCGGCGGTGCTAAATTCGTCCAGTTGGGCCAGATTGTTAAAGGCCAGTAGCATTTCGAGCGGCCCTTTTTTGGCTTCCATCCGGCCCACGAACAAAAAGCGCAATCGTTCCGGGTCGTGTGGATAAGCAGGCGGTTCATGAGTTTCGTAATATTCCATGTTGGGCGCGGCTAGATGCACTACCCGAATTTTGTCGCGGGCTACTCCGTGATAGCGGGCGTAAGCATCAGCATGGGCGGCACTATTGGCGATAGCAAGCGGAGCGCGGCGAACCTCGCGGGCTTCCAACTCCACCAGGGCGCGGGTGACTTTGCCATACTTCTGGCCGTGCGCCGCAAAAATATCGTTGTAGGTGGTGTAAAGCCGGGTCACTTGCGCCACTTTTCCACCCTGATTGTGTTGAGGCAGATAAGCGTTAAACAAACCAGGGAAATGTGCGCTAGAGGCTTCGATTATGTCAAACTGATAGCGCGGCCCAATGCGATGCAGTAGCCGCCAGACTTGCGCCGCGTAGCTAAGGGGGTGAGCGATGCGCCGGAATTTGCTGGCTTCGTTGGGCAAAACGAGCGGACGCACCCGATAAACTGGTACTTCGTTTTCGATATAATGATAGGTGGGCGCACCTGCCGACTCCGCAATCACGACGGGCTGGTGTCCCATTTTTTGCAAGCCGTGCGCCAGTTCCGCCGTGACTGCCCCAATCCCCCAGGTAATGTCGGGTGGATAGCGGTTGCCGTTCATAATCAAACAAATATTCATTAAATTCCTTTTGCTATTCTTTCGTGGTTCGTTTATAGTATAATAAGCGGGCAAAACGCAATATCTGTTCGTTTAGTTTTTATATCCAATTTATCATAAAAACCCCAAAAAGTCAGATTGATGGATTATAGACCAATCTGAGCAATACAAGTTAATTAAAGACAAGGGTCATCTCAAGGAGGAGAGATTAGAATGTACAAATCGGCGTTTAATTCGCGCAAAGTTCGTGTGGGTAAAGGCGGCGGCGTATTAGCCCTGCTACTGGTGGTAATGGCGATGCTGGCGGCCTGTGGAGAAACTGCCACGCCTAATGCTACCACCAGCGCGGCCACCAGTGCAGCGGCTACCACTGTTGCTATGACCAGCGCGGCGGCTACCACCGTTACTGGGGCTACTACTAACGCGGCAGCTACCACTGCTGCTGTAACCAGTGCGGCAGCTACTACCGTTGCTGGGGCTGCTACCACAAATGCGGCGGCTACTGGCAAGTTCGATGGCACTATAAAGTTTGGTGCGCCCCTTTCCCTGACTGGTAGCCTCAACAATGAGTCGAAACAGACCCAACAAGGCTACGAACTTTGGAAGGATACGGTCAATGCGGCGGGCGGCATCAAAGTCGCTGGCAAAGCTTACCAAATTGACATCAAGTATTATGACGACGAAAGCAAGCAAGACAAAAGCGCACAACTGGCCGAAAAGCTAATCAAGGAAGACAAAGTAAACTTCCTGCTTGGCCCGTATGGTTCAAACAGCAGTAAGACTGTGGCTGCTATCGCCGAGCAAGACAAAATTCCGATGGTAGAAGGTAACGGCGCGGCGGAAGCGATTTTCAGCCAGGGCTACAAATATACTTTTGGCGTGTTGTCGCCCAGCAGTCAATATTTGAAAGGCGCGGTAGAAGCACTGGCCGCCCAAACCCCCAAACCCAAAACGATGGCTATTCTTTCCGCCAACGATAGTTTCTCCGTCGAAGTGGCGGATTCTGCCAAAAAAGTAGCCGAAGCCAACGGGATTCAGGTATTGTTGTACGACAAATACCCCAACGGTGAAACCAACCTGACCAGCGAAGTCAGCAAGGTTAAAGACACCCAGGCGGAAGTCCTGATAAATAGCGGTCACTACGCCGAAGCGGTGGCTCTGGTTAAGGCGGTCAAGGAACTCAAATACAACCCATTGGCACAGGCGTACAGCGTCGGGCCGGGTCTGCCGGAGTTTGGCATCAACCTTAAAAGTGATGCCGATTGGGTGATGTCTGGCGCACAATGGACACCAGCCGTGAAATATACTGGCGATGATGCCTTCGTTACCTCTCAAAAATATTTAGAGATGTTCCGGGCCAAGTTTAACAACGACCCCAGCTATCAAGCGGCAGACGGCACAGCTTGCGGTATCGCTTTCCAAAAAGCCATCGAAAAAGCTGGCGACCTCGACCCTAAGAAGGTACGGGACGCGCTGGCAAGCCTGGACGTGATGACTTTTTACGGCCAGATAAAATTTGATGACCGGGGAGCTAACACCTTCAAACCAATGGTGGTGGAGCAGTGGCAGGGCGGCAAGCGTCTGACCGTGTGGCCCGCTACGGTTGCCGAAGCCAAACCCTTATACCCACAACCCGCCTGGGACAAACGTAGTTAGTTATTAGTTATCAGTTGTCAGTTGTCAGTTAAGACAAAACCTTTAGTCGTGAGAATGATGACCGATAACTGATTGCTGCTAACGACTTTGGTTCTAACTGAAGACTGACGACTGATAATTTGAGGAGATTTTGAAGTGTCGCTGCAAGATATAATTAGTGGTTTGCTTTTGGGTGGAATGCTGGGGCTGGTAGGGTTGGGCTTCTCTCTAGTGTGGGGGATACTCAACATCGTCAATCTGGCCCACGCTCCGGTTATTATGTTTGGGGCGTACATTGCCTTTTACGCTTTCGATAGTTTGCATATTGACCCGTTTATCATCTTGCCCTTTGCTATGTTGATAACGGGGGCTTTCGGCTACCTGCTGCAACGTTTCCTGATAAACCGGGTTATTAAGGCTTCTCTGCTGATTACCTTCTTGCTCACCTTCGGCCTGGAAGTGATGCTAGTGAATTTGGGCCGTCTGCTTTTCACGGGTACACAGCGCAGCGTCCAAACCAGCTACGACTCGGCCAGTTTTGGTTTGTTTAACGCTCAGGTTAGCTATAAAAAGCTGGCCGGGTTGGGTGTGGCCCTGGCTCTGACCTACTTACTTTATTTGTTTATGAGCCGCACCCGCACTGGCAACGCAATTCGGGCTGTCGGGATGGATTTGCAAGCCTCCCGACTAATGGGTATCAACATCGCCAACACCTATATGCTGACTTATGCTATCAGTGCAGCTTTAGCAGGGGCGGCGGGCGTGTTGTTATCCTCCTGGAATGCTTTCACTCCCGACTCTTTTGGCCTCTATAACATCCGGGCTTTTGCCGTCGTGGTTTTAGGCGGGCTTGGCTCAATTCCGGGTGCCCTGATTGGTGGTCTGGCTTTCGGTTTGATAAGCGAGGTTGGTGGCGGTATCAAGCTTGGTACGGGTCTGGACGCTTTTACCCTCGGCCCCTGGAAAGAAGGCATCTTGTTCGCGGCCCTGGTGCTGGTATTGATTGTCCGTCCGCAAGGTTTGATGGGCAAACAGGGATACAAGTAGTTAGCAGTCAGCAGTCGTCAGTTAGCAGTTAAGACCAAAACTTTTAGCACACCGCCAATGGTTACACCCGTGCCGGGTGCAGGCAACCATCGTCTATTAAATCCAAACCTGATAAATCAGGTTAAGATACAGCGTGACGTGGCGGCATCGAATTGAGTGGATTTGATTTGTATAGCGGGTAACCCCTCGGTGGGTTTCAACCGTTGGCGATGATTGAGCTAACAGCCGCGTAAAAATATACACCAGACCCGTCGTCAACGTATTTGGCTTTAACTGATGACTGATAACTGACAACTCTCTTAAAAGGTTATTCTAATGCCTAATTTGGTTTTAATGGGAGCCTGTATCATTTTTAGCCTGTTAGCCAGCCAGCGACGCAACCAGGCTTTGGCGTGGGCAGGTATTGGATTGTTAGCCCTCGTACTGGTGGCTGCCCCCTTCGTTAGCGAAAACAAAACTACCTTGCTGCCTATTTTTATCCTGGGATTGGGCGCAGTGGGCTGGAACATCATCGGTGGCTTTACTGGCTACGCGGCTTTCGGGCAGGTAGCTTTTTACGGCCTGGGCGCGTATATGCTAATTTTATTTGGTTCGGCCCGCCGTACTGTTTCGGCCAGCAGCACGGCCAATGTCGGAGACCAGACGCTCGGTTGGCCCATCTGGATAGCTTTCGCAATGGCCGCGATTATTCCTGCGATTCTAGCCCTGGCAATCGGCTTGCCCGTACTGCGACTCAAAGGCCATTATTTTTCAATTGCCACTCTCGGCGCGGCCCTGGCTCTGCCCCAAATCCTCAACAACATCGGCTGTATCGGCGGCACCGAAACCAACCCTGGTTTTTGTATTGGCCTGGGTACAGGTCTGGTGATGCGCCCCCTACCCGAAGACCCCGATGCCAACCGCACACTGCTATATTTTGTCGGCCTGATAGCTCTGACTTTGGCTGTCGTGGGTACGTATTATATTTCGCGCAGCAAATTTGGCTATGGTTTGTTCGCCATCAGAGAAAACGAGGAGGCAGCGGGCGTGTTGGGGGTTAATGCCACGCTGTTCAAGATTATCGCTTTTGTATTGGCTGCTGCTCTGACTGGCTTCGGCGGGGCAATTCAGGCGTTAGTCCAAACTTCGGTTGCGCCCACCGACGACAGCGTTTTCAATACTTCGATCAGCCTGTACGTGATTGTGATTTGTCTGTTGGGTGGGGTGGGAACGGTGTGGGGGCCGTTCATCGGCACTTTTATCTTCGCCTTTATCCGGGAGATTTTGGAAAAATTGCCCACCTGGTTCAACAATGAAGGCTTGCTAGAATGGCGCGATGTGATTTTCGGCCTGATTGTAGTATTGTTAGTATTGTTCTTGCCCAAAGGGGTCATCCAGTTGGTGCGGGCCAAAGGCGGTTTTAGCTGGCGCATCTTGCTACGAAACGCCCGCGAAAATAGCATTTAGAAACAATACTGTTTTTATTGTAGGCGGCGCGTCCCCGCTCCCGCACATTCCTTGAGTAGCAGCATAGCGGGCGCAGAGACGCGCCGCCTACAGTTTATTTGAGCGGTATTGAGTTTTAGAGGATTGAAATGGCGGCAACACCCGAATTTAAGCAACAGTTACAAGCGGCTTTCCAGGAATTGAAACTAGGCCAGACCTTTACTTATCGCCGCACCTTTACCGAGGGGGATGTGGCCCTATTTTGTGGGGTAACTGGCGACTTCAACCCGTACCATCAAGACGAAACCTGGGCCGCGTCCAGCTGGTACGGGCGGCGCAACATTCCGGGGCTGCTGACGGCCAGTATGCTGACCAATATTGGCGGGCTGCTGGGTTTTCTAGCCACAGATATGAGTTTTGAATATCTGGCTCCGGTTTATATCGGCGATACCATCACCTGCCCCATCACTTTCATCGAGAAAGACGAAGAAAAAAGGCGCATGGTCGGCCTCTGCATCTATAAAAATCAAGAGGGCAAAGAGGTCTTGCGCGGACGGTTTAGCGGCTTCCCTGGTCAAATCCGGCTGGCCCGCTAGAATTGATAAAAGACGAAATATGAGCATACCTGACTGGATAAATTTTTTCGAGCGGCCTTTTCCCAGTGCTAACACAGTGCTGGTGCGGGGCAAACAAGCGGTATTGGTGGATAGCGGCTTTGGCAGTGATCTGCCTGCTACCGAACAATGGCTGCGCGAAGTTGGTACGTCACCTGCGGAGCTAGGTTTGGTCTTGAATACCCACTATCATAGTGACCATGTGGGCGGCAATTTTGGCTTGCAGCAACGCTATAATTTGCCCATCGCGGCACATCGTTGGGAAGCCAGTATGGTTAATTCCCGTAACCGCGAAGTTGGCAGCGCGAATTATCTTGACCAGCCGATTGAACCGTATCGGGTGGACAGATTACTGACTGAGGGTGACGAAATTGATACAGGCGAGGTGACGCTCCAGATAATTCACACACCCGGACATACTCTGGGACATATTTGCCTATACCAGGCGAGTGAAGAAGTTTTGATTTGTGGCGACGTATTGCAAAGCAACGATGTGGGTTGGATCAACATTTTTCGGGAAGGGGCGGGTGCATTACAACAGGCGATGGACAGCGTGAGCAAATTGCAAAAGTTGCCGTTGCGCCAGATTATACCGGGTCACGGGCCAGTTATAAATAATCCAGCTGAAGTCTTGGAAAATGTGATGCGGCGTTACGAAAAATGGCTGACCGAGCCGCAGAAGATGGCCTGGCATGGTTGCAAACGCATTTTCGCCTACAAATTGATGATACGCAATGGCCTCAACGAGCGTGATGTCAGGCCGTTTTTATTGGGTTGTGCCTGGTTTGTGGATTATAGCCGCCATTTTTTCGCCGCCTACCCATCAGATTTTGTGGAAACGTTTGTGGCAGAAATGGTTCGTTCAGGGGCGGCGGGCTGGCAAAACGGACGCTTGCTGGCTCTTACACCCCACAACTCGCCACCAGCCGACTGGTTGCGTGGCCCTGCCCAACCCCAGGATTGGCCCAGGCTTTAGTAGAATTATTGTACCTATTAAGACTGTCACCCTGAACGGAGGCTCTGCGGAGTGAAGGGTCTGTTTTTTCTTGATATTTAGCCACAGATTCTTCGCTACGCAGAGCCTCCGCTCAGAATGACAATATCGGGCTGAATAGTTACAAATATAATAGGTAACGCAAATGGAAAACAAAGAGATTTTGCAGGTGCAGGGCGCAACCAAACTTTACGGGGGCGTGGCGGCTGTAACCGACATTAGTTTTAACGTCTATCCCGGCGAGATTATGGGCTTGATTGGGCCAAACGGGGCAGGTAAAACTACCCTCATCAACCTGATTAGCGGGCTGGCAAAACCGACACGTGGTACTATCATTTTTAAGGGTGTGGTGCTGAACGGCAAGCCATCTTACGTTATCGGTTCGATGGGGATTGCCCGCACTTTTCAGGTAGTACGTC
Source organism: Chloroflexia bacterium (assembly GCA_038207455.1). GTDB lineage: Bacteria > Chloroflexota > Chloroflexia > Chloroheliales > Chloroheliaceae > JBBQZT01. The sequence continues at coordinate 17,554 of JBBQZT010000088.1, read as the reverse complement.
CTTTCCAAAACCTGACCGTGCTGGAAAACGTGGCAGTGGGCGCAATGTACGGCACGGGCGGTAGCAAACGCAACTCTAAACAGGCTTTCGAGCGGGCCGAGCAGGTGCTAGAAATGGTGGGGCTGTATTCGCGGCGCAACGACCCGGCTGATGCGCTGCAAATCGTCGGGCGCAAACGGCTGGAAGTGGCAAAAGCGTTAGCAATGGACCCGCAACTGCTGTTGTTAGACGAGGCGATGGCAGGGTTGCGCGGTCAGGAAGTGGACGAAGCGATTGAGCTAATCCGTACCATCAACCGCAGTGGTATCTCGGTGCTGGTTATCGAACACGTCATGAAGGTAATTCTAAGCGTGTGTCAGCGAGTGGTAGTATTGGATTACGGTAAAAAGATAGCCGAGGGGCTGCCAGGCGAAGTGGTAAACAATCCGGCAGTGATTGAAGCATATTTGGGCAAAAAGTTTGCCAAGAGCCAGGCTCAGGCTCAACAAAAATAGATGTTTTGTGATGAGTGTGACAGGAGTTGAACCCGTATCTGACTACTTAAAAGGAAGCCGCTCTAACCGTTGAGCTACACACCCATATTAATACTTGTATTTGTCATTGATTAGCTGGTTGTAGTATATAACAGCCCTCAAAGTTTGTCAAGCAGTTTCTGGCAGTTGGGTGCGGTGCATAATTTTGCACGTCCAATCAGAACCGATGGTTTCAACCATCGGTGCAGCAATGCAAAATTCTGATGCGCCCCACAAGCGGGTTGTGGCTTTACAATTGGATAGGATTAAGATAAGATATAGCTGGTAAACTAATATAAATAGGTAGAAGGAGAGACACGAGTCAGGCGAGGTTTGAAAAGTCGAACCTCATATCGAAAAGCGAAGTTTGCAGGAGTTTATAAAGTAGGCGGGGTGTTAGGCATTGGAGTTTGGGTTTTAGCCCGGTCAGCCAGTGACCGCTTAACCTTCCTAGAAAAGGTTAAAAGCCAGTCTCCAGTCCCTAACTCCCCATAATGTAAGAGTAAGAAAAAAGCAGCACCGCGATGTATGCGCGTGCTTTGTTGGAGAAGCTTCTAAGCCATAGCTGTAGTCCACAGGTGCAGCTATCTGTTTATACTCACGTCGCCCCGGTTCTGACCATCAGAAAGGGGCAGAGACTGACGTGCCACGTGCTTCATTCACCCAAAGTTCGCCACCCCGCTGTCTGCTGAACCCAGTTGGAGGATTATAATTTAACATGGCAGAACGAAAAGTAGTGCGATTTGAAACAGAAATCGGCGGGCGCACCCTGAGCATCGAAGCGGGCCGCGTCGCCGAACAAGCCGCAGGCGCAGTTTTTGTACGTTACGGCGATACAATGGTGCTGGCAACGGTAGTCTTCACCGATACCGCCCGCGAAGGTCAGGATTTCTTCCCGCTTACCATCGAGTTTGAAGAAAAGATGTATGCCGCCGGTAAGATACCCGGTGGTTTTATTAAACGCGAAGGACGGCCAAGTGACACGGCAATTTTGACGGCCCGCTTGACAGACCGCCCCTTGCGTCCGCTTTTCCCCAAAGGTTTTTACAACGAAGTGTTAGTGCAAGTCACGGTTGTAAGTACAGACCAGGAGAACGAACCAGCCACCTTGAGCATCATTGGCAGCAGTGCGGCCTTGATGTTGAGTGGGTTGCCGTTTGATGGGCCAGTGGGGGCGGTCAAGGTTGGCTATATTGATGGCGAGTTCGTGGCAAACCCGAACGCTCACGATTTGGCCGATAGCAAGCTGGAATTGGTAGTGGCCGGAACCGAAGACGCAGTGATGATGGTCGAGGCAGGCGCGTGGGAACTTTCAGAAGAGCAGATGTTGGAAGCGGTCAAGTTCGGACATAAAGAACTGCAAAAGACTATCCAGATTCAAAAGCAGTTGCTTGAGGTCATAAACGTGGTCAAGATGGCCTTCACGCCCCCCCCAGCTGACGAAAGCTTTAAAAGCGAAGTCAAGACCTGGTTGGGCGACAGATTACGCACCGATGTCCGCAGTTCTGATAAGAAAGCGCGGGTAGAGGCGACGGAAAAATTGCGCCAGGAAACCATAGTCTATTTCCAGGAAGGGATTGAGGACGCGGCCCAAAAGACCGAACGTATTCAGGCCACGGAAAAAGCTTTTAGTTCGTTGCTCAAATCCGAAGTGCGGGACGCGATTTTGACCGAGGGCATCCGCACCGATGGCCGCGAAGTGGACGAAATACGCCCGATTGACATTGAAGTTGGTATTTTGCCTCGCGCTCACGGTAGCTCGTTGTTCCAGCGCGGTCAGACCCAGGCGATGGGTGTGACTACGTTGGGTACAAGTGGCGAGGAGCAGATTTTGGACGGCCTCGGTATGGAGGAGTCCAAACGCTTTATGCTGCACTACAACTTCCCACCGTTCAGCACAGGCGAAGTCAAACGGCCACGTGGCCCCTCACGCCGCGATATTGGTCACGGGGCGTTAGCGGAACGCAGTCTCGCGCCGCTGATGCCAGACGAAAAAGACTTTCCCTACACAGTGCGCGTGGTATCGGAAGTTTTGAGCAGCAACGGTTCGAGTTCGATGGCTACGGTTTGTGCGGGTTCATTGTCTTTGATGGACGCGGGTGTGCCGCTTAAAAGGCCCGTCGCTGGGGTAGCAATGGGGTTGATTACGGGCGAAGGCGGTTTGTGGAAAGTTTTGACCGACATCCAGGGCATCGAAGACGCGCTGGGCGATATGGACTTCAAGGTGGCCGGAACGAGCGAAGGTGTGACCGGGTTGCAAATGGACATCAAAACGAAGGGCATTACTTTCGAGGTGATGGCAAAAGCCTTTGAGCAGGCCCGCACTGGCCGTTTGTTTATCCTGGACAAGATGAACCAGGTTCTAAGTACCGCCCGTGCCGATTTATCGCCGTTTGCGCCGCGCATCGTGCGTATCAGCATCAACCCTGAAAAGATTGGGGCTTTGATTGGCCCAGGCGGTAAAAATATCCGTTCAATCATCGAGGAGACTGGCGCGAAGATTGACGTGGAAGACGATGGCTCGGTATTTGTCTCCAGCGTTGACGGCGAAAGTGCCAAAAACGCTATTCGGCGCATCGAATCTTTGACTAAAGAAGCGGAAATTGGGGCGATTTACCTGGGCAAAGTAGTACGGATTATGCCTTACGGCGCGTTCGTGGAAATTTTCCCTGGTAAAGACGGTCTAGCCCATATTTCGGAACTGGCCGATTATCACGTCCAGCGCGTAGAAGATGTCATCAATATCGGCGACGAAATCAACGTAATGGTGACGGATATTGACCGGGCGACGGGCAAAATCAGCCTCAGTCGGCGGGCGGTGTTGACCGGACAGATGCCGCCAAAAGACGGTAATGGTGGCGGAGACCGGGGACGCAGTGGCCCGCCTCCGAGTGGCGGCGGCTTTGGTGGAGACCGGGGACGTAGTGGCCCGCCTCCGAGCGGTGGTAACGGTGGCGGAAATGGCGGAGACCGTCGCCCCCCAGCGGGCGGAAATGGTGGCGGTGGCAATCGTCGCTACTAAATTTCTCGCCACTTCGGAGAGAAGGTAGAAAATTTTAGCAAAGGGCTACTCGTAAGGGTAGCCCTTTTTTACAACATATTTCCTGCGGGTGTGCATCAATTATTGGCCCGCTCAACCGCACCGATGATTGAAACCATCGGTGCAGTTAAATCATACTCAAGCCTTAAACAGTGCCAAAACTGACGCGCACCCGACAAAGCCAAAATTTTAATTACATTCCTCAAATGTGCTACAATCGAAATCCAGGATACTTCTTAGCTAACTCAACAAAATAGTTGTAACCAGAAAGGATTTGATAATGACATCTAACATTGAAAAAGAAACGTGGCAAGCCTATGTGCCGTATTTTGTAGAAGCGCAGCAAAAGCTGGAACAGACCGATTGGTTTATCAATAACGGCTGGCAATACGTCGCCTGGGAAAACACCCGCTTCGATACAGCCAGTGGTCAGCTTTATAAAGCTAACTGGTTCAATCACAAACGGAACGGGGTTCACTTTGATAGCTGGATTGGCCCCAAAGAGTTGGAGCAGCATATTATCCCGGTTGCTCTCCACGCACACGGAGACTTTCCTGGTGGCAAGAAGATTATCCCCTTCCTGGCCGAAAGCGTCACGCCAATAGCCCAAGATTGGGAAGGCTGCACAATCACTCCAGGCAGTCCTTTCCAGCCGATGATTCTCAAAATGCCTTTTACAAAGGAAACGTTGGTGGCCCAACTGCTCAAGATGTACACCCAGGTCGCGCAGTTGGGGGCTGCTATTGACCGCACTATTGCCGAGACGACAGGCAAGCTATGAGCGACGAGCCGACAGTCAGCTATGCCCGCTTGATGCCCGAATTTGTAGCCGCCCCGTTGCTGACCAGCCTGAAACTAACCGTAGCGACGGCGGAAAGCTGTACGGGCGGTCTGGTGGGGCATCGGCTGACCAACGTGACCGGGTCTTCGGCCTATTTTTGGGGCGGCATTTTGAGCTACGATAATAGCGTCAAACAAGGGGTGTTGGGCGTGCCGGAGGAAGTCTTGCTATCGGTAGGGGCAGTCAGCCAGGAATGTGCGCTGGCGATGGCGGACGGAGCGCGGCGCGTTATCGGTACGCATATCGGCCTCAGCACAACCGGGATAGCCGGGCCGGGCGGAGGCGGGCCGGGTAAGCCAGTGGGTCTGGTGTATATCGCGCTCACGGCGGGGGATGGTTTCCGGCGTTGTGAACGCTATGTGTGGGAGGCAGACCGCATCGCTAACAAAGAGCAGTCGGCGGAAGCTGCCTTGCGTATGCTGGTAGAATATCTCCAAAGATTTTAATATTTTTTTTGCATCAAATAGAAAGGCAATTTAATCTAATGGGATTCGACAAAACCACCTTGAAAAACGGCGTGCGCGTGATTACCAATTCGATGCTGCATACTCAATCGGTCAGCACTATTCTTTATTATGGCGTGGGCAGTCGCTACGAAGAAGACCGCATCGCCGGAATTTCACACTTTATCGAACACATGGTTTTCAAGGGGACGGAGAAACGCCCGACAGCCCGCATGATTTCCGAGGCTATCGAAGGTGTGGGCGGCATTTTGAACGCTTCGACGGGCCGCGAGACCACCAACTACTGGGCCAAAGTTCCCAAAACCCATTTCGAGTTGTCGTTCGATGTGTTGAGCGATATGCTGCTGGCAGCCAAATTCGACCCGTCAGAAATCGAGAAGGAACGCAAAGTCATTATCGAGGAGCTACATCAAACTCTGGACAGCCCACCCGATATTGCCAACGAAATTATTAATCAGGTGATTTGGGGTGAACAAGCTATCGGGCGCGATATTGGTGGCGATGATAAAACCGTTGGTGGTATCAGCCGCGAAGATTTGCTCACCTATATGCACAAATATTATTTGCCAAGCGATATGCTGGTGAGCGTGGCTGGGAATATTCAGCACGACGACGTGGTAAAGTTGGTGGAAGATACGCTCGGTCAGTTGCCCGCCGGAGAACGCCCTGTCGCTGTAGCCGCCAAAGACCCCGCTCCTGGGCCGCGTCTCAGGCTTTATGATAAGGAAACCGAGCAGGCCAATCTGTGTCTAGGCGTGACGGGCCTACATTATTCACACCCCCAACGCTATGTGCTTTCGATGCTGGACGGTATTTTGGGCGCAGGTATGAGCAGCCGTTTGTTTCAGGAAATCCGGGAGGAGCGCGGTCTGGCTTATAGCGTGGACTCCTACACCAGTATGCTTTCGGATACGGGCGCGTGGATTGTCTATAGCGGCGTTGACCCCGACAAAATTGACGATACAATTACGGCTATCCTGGGCGAGATGCGGAAAATTAGCCAGGAGCGCGTACCGGAAACCGAACTTCGCAAAATCAAGGAGTACAACAAGGGCCGTTTGCTGATGGGTCTGGAAAATACCCAGGCTGTAGCCAGTTGGGGCGGTAATCAGGAGCTTTTGCTTGACCGTATCCACACGCCCGAAGAAGTGGTGGAGCTTATTGAGGGTGTGACTACGGAACAAGTACAGAGTCTGGCCCAGGAGCTTTTCCAGACTGACAAGTTGTATCTGTCGGTGGTGGGCGAATACAAAGACCAGGAAGAACGCTTTGCCAACTTGTTAAAAATATAGTAACTATTCAGGCCACTTGTAGGAGGCTGCTCCGTCAGCCGATTTCGTTGGCATTTCAATGGGAAACCATCGGCTGACGGAGCAGCCTCCTACAAAACCCAACCCAGGACTGAATAGTTACAAATATAGTAACTATTCAGATACTGTCATTCCAAGTTTGTGAGGAAGCCCTAACCCAGTTTTCAAACGAGAGCTTCCTCACTCCGCGCCTCGCCAAAGCCTGCGTTTAGGGTGACAACACTAATTAGCACAAGCCCCTGGTTATTGTGAGATAGACCTTTAGCTTAACAACCACTTTGCAGTTTGGGTGACTTGCAAAATTACAACGAGGAAGATAAATGGCTAACTCTGAAACTACAGTAACCTTTGTGAAAAAACTAAAATCTGCCAAAAGGTCGGAGAGTCGCGCCCGTTACTTTATTAGAGAAAAAGCGCAAAAACGTGGTTGGAATGTGGCTCACCCCTCGAGCAAAGGAGATTTTTTAGAGGAGAATGAAATAGTTGCCTATTTTCCCAACATAGGTCTTGGTGGAGACCGCCCCGATTTTGTTATAGTCTTGAATGGCGTGCCAGTAGCTATTATCGAAGCGAAAAACGAAGTAAATAAGTTAGATGTGGCGGTTGCAGAGGCTTGTGACTATGCTGACTTAATCAACACAAATGGAAGCTACAAAGTAAATGTAGCTATCGGTGCTGCTGGAAACGAAGATACAGGTTTTGAGGTAGGTGTTTATTTTAAGATAGCTTCGGGCGAGTGGGAACCCTTAAAGTATCATGGTACCGATTTAACTGCTATACCATCACGTGCTGAAATTGAAATAGCGTTGAAAGCCAATGATGGTAGCACGTCAGTCACGATTCCAGATCAAAGCGAATTTATAGATGCCGCCATTGAACTTAGTATTGTCTTGCGGTTAGCAAAAGTAGAAGCTCCGCTACGGCCTAAAGTAATTGGTGCGCTTGTTACCGCAATGTATCAAGGGAAAGTTATCGTTGAAGCTAAAAAATCCTTGGTATCGGTCAATAGCCTACTTCGAGAAGCAATTAATAACACTACTGATTTGCAACCAAAAAATAAAAAACAATTAATAGATGCACTTGAGCTATCTGGGGCAGATTTCAATCGTTTGGCACCTTATGTAGGCCGTATAGTAGCTATACTAAACAGACTTAATATCAAGGCGGTTTTGCAGACGAGTACAGACTTTCTAGGGATGTTTTACGAAGCGTTTTTACGTTATGGGTACGATAATAATGCTCTAGGTATCGTCTTTACACCTCGACATATTACGAAATTCTGTGTTCAATTAACCGATATTGAACCAAGTTATAAGGTCATTGATATAGCATCAGGTACTGGTGGTTTTCTAGTAGCAGCGTTTGATGCAATGAACGAAAAGGCTATTAGCGCAGCCCAACGTCAAAGCATCAAGGAGGCCATAAAAGGATTTGATACTAATCCAACTATCTGGGCATTAGCATCCCTCAATATGTTTTTCAGAGGTGATGGCAAGAGCCATATAGAGAATGCTAGTTGCTTTGAGCCAAACAATAAAAAAGCCATCAGCAAAACTTTTAATCGTGCATACCTCAACCCTCCTTTCTCACAAGAGGGAGAGCCAGAATCAATGTTTATTGATGCAGCAATGGAAGCTTTAATACCAGGTGGTATATTAGCAGCGGTTGTCTTTGCTGGGGTTTTTGCCGATGATGAACACAGAAACTGGCGAAAACGTTTTTTAAAACATCACCAACTACTAGGCGTAATAAGTCTGCCAGAAGATTTATTTTATCCAACTGCCGCCCCGACTTCTATTATGCTTGCACAGGCCCACGTACCACACGGTACTAATGATGTTTTCATGGCCCGTATATGGAATGATGGCTATAAAAAACTTAAAGGCAGACGTGTAAGGGCTACAGGGGAACAATTAAGCGAAATAGCTGAATTTTTTAGTAAGTTTCGCACAAACAATAAGTACGAATCTGCATTAGCAATTTCCACCTCTGGAACTGCGTTGGGTGAAGGACAGGACTGGAGTCCTCAACAATGGCTTCCACAACCGATGCCATTGCAAGACGCATTAGCTGAGGCTCAAACTGAGGTAATACACGCAATTTTTAGAGCGGTTGTTCAATTCCCCGAATTAGCAAATGAAGCACTCCAAAATTTTGGTGAGGAATGGAAAGGTAAGCCTGATCTACCATTTGGGGTTCGTAAACCACTAGCTGACTTTTTCACAATCGGAAATGGAAAGTCAGCAGGGGAAAAAAACTTTCCAGAAGGTAGTATTCCATATATCTCAAGTGGAGACCAGTTTAATAGCATTGTAAGACTTGTAGAGTCAGTTGGGGAAGGTCAGGTTTTTGAGCAGGGGGCCATAACGATTACTGCTTTTGGACAAGCAAGGGTACAGCCGTGGGGCTTTTTAGCGCGAGGGAATGGGGGAAGTTCGGTCAGGGTATTACTACCAAAATATAACATGACCGTCCGAGAGTTAGTCTGGTTTACGGCACAGATCAATATGCAGAGATGGCGTTTTTTCTATGCAAGACAGGCGATCAAAGGTCGCTTAGAAAGTATTTATTTTCAAGTTGATAGTCCTTCTGCCAGTTTACCTGATGGAACGGAAACCTTAGCAACCAAGTTACAAGCTTTTAAACTAAGTTTTGATAAGCAAAGTACGCTTTAACTATCAAAATGTGCAGCAACTTGAATTTAGCCTATTAGGATGTTGTGTAGTTGTCACTCTAAGATTGCGAAGAGTCTGTTAAAAAGTGCGTTCCGTAACAAACCCTTCACTCCGCAAAGCCTCCGTTCAGGGTGACAACGCTAACTAGCACAAGCCCCTAACTATTCAAATATTGTCATTCCGAGCTTGTGAGGAAGCCCTAACCCAGTTTTCAAACGAGAGCTTCCTCACTCCGCGCTTCGCCAAAGCCTGCGTTCCGCCACGATGCGGGCCGTGACAATTACGCCTGGCTGAATAGTTACAAAATATAAACCTTGCAATCGCAGTGCCGGGCCGTAAGTCAAACTCACCTATGGCCCGCCTTTTTCTAATTACTCCTAATAAGCAAAACTTTGATAAGCTTCCTCACCGGGTTCGAGTTGCTCCACAATTGGGTTGAAGCGCAACCAAAAGCGGGCGCGTTCAGACAGATTTTCCCAGGTGGCCCGCGGTATCTGAATCGAAACTTCGGGCCGAAACAGCCATCGCCGACTGTAGCCAATTACTACCATCGGGCGGGGTATAGTAGTGTGGTTGGGCGTACCCCGATGCAGATGGCGCACATCTCGCACCATTACGTCGCCTTTGTGCATCGTTAGCTGCTCCAATTTCACTTCGCCCGTTTCCAGTCGCTGCATTCCAGCTTGCTTGGACAGCATATGCGTACCTCGTGCCAGTTCCATCGGGCCATTTTCGGGTGTTACATCTACCAGAGGGAAATTTACCGCCAGTTGGTAGGGTGGAGTTTCCTTGCCAGTTTCGGGGAATAGTAGCTGGGTATCGCGGTGTACTTCTTGATATTCCGAACCGACCAGGGGCGTATCGGTAGCCAACTGGCACATCACCCCATCTTCACCCACCAACCGTGCCACAATGCCAAGTATCACCTCGTTCTCAAAAATAGCCGGGTCTGCAAAAGGGGCTACAAAAGGCAAAGTCACATAGTAGCGATTTGACCCCCGATTTAGCTTATGACCTTCCCGCTCAATATGTTCTGCCAACAAAGGCTGGAAAGCCTCGTTCCATCTATCAATTATGGCTGGGTCGAAAAGGCCCGGCACTATGCAAAAACTATCGTCCAGAACTGCCTGAGCATAATCCGCCATTTGCTGTTCACTCACTTGCATTTTCTCAATCCTTTCTAATGATTACCCGATTTCTGTTACCCTCACCCTACCCATTGACGACAACCACACCCAGGGGTACCCGCGCAATGTCACACAGAGGCCGCCCTCTGCTCGTAGCTCCTAGCCCCCAACCTGGCAAACTTTAACAACGAATTAACAAGCTCTTAATAGCCCAATACTATACTGGAAGCACAGCAGTATTGCTCTTACTGTTCATATAACTTTTAATCGTTTTAATCGTAATCGTAGCCGTTATTGTAGAGGAAGTAAAAAAATTTGCTATGCCCAGCAACTCTAGCGACGAGCTAAATAATGCCTTCCAGCACCTGACCCAATCGGTTAAAGCCTTGAGTAGCACCAAATTTGACCAGACTGCCGCCGCTCAAATCTTGCAGCAATGGCAGAAACTGGCAAAAGCGGCGGCTTTGAACGGCAACGTAGCTAACCTCAAACTGCTTATATCGCTGTTGCGTACTCTTGTCGCTATCTATCCCGAATGGGAAGTTTTTTTGCAGCAATATGCGGGAACGCTGGCCCTGCTCGAAGGTTTGTATGGGCTGGCTGGCAAGTATTTTGAAAAGCAACTGGCCGAAGCCCGCCGCCAACAAAATCCAGCCTACCTTGTCCAGGCGCAAATCGCTCTGGCCGAAGCAGGGCTACCCCAAAACCAGTTTGCGGGCGTGGAAACCTTGCTCAAAGAAGCCTTTGATAGCAGCTACCAGCACCGCTTTTACCTGGATTATATCCGCGCCCTCAACCGGATCGCCCGTTTGTGTTATGCCCAGCGACGTTGGGAAAGCGGCTATGGTTATTCTAAACAAGTTTTGGAACTGATCCGCACCTACCCTGATAAGCAAAGTCTGGACGCGAACCAGGCCGAAATTGAATTAGAGACAGCCTTCGCCCTTCACTGGCTGGGCTGTTACTTTGCGGCTAATCGCCAGTGGCACGAGGCGGCCCGCCGCCTGGAAGCCAGTCTGGATGTGCGCCACCGCTATCGGGACTTGTTGGGTATAGTCGAGACGCTGCTCCAGGTGGGGGCGGTTTATCAACAGTTGGAACAACAAGATAAAGCCCTGACTTGTTTTGAAGGCAGTTTGGCGATTTGTCAGCAGTTACATAATTTGCCCCTGGCTCTACAAGCCTATTATTACAAAGCTGCCACCTATCACAGTTTGGGCAGAGCTAAAGAAGCCTTAGCTCCGGCCAAAACTGCCCTTGAGATTGGGCTGCGGCTCAAGCAACCCGAATGGCTGGCCCGCGCTTACTTCGTGCTGGGTCGGGTTTGCGAAGGGTTGGGCGACCAAAAGTCAAGTATAACCTGTCATCTCCAGTCTATCAAACTTTATCAAACTAATGACAATAACCCGCAATGGATAGAAATTCTGATAGGCGTGGGCGACGATTTGCTGGCCCAACGCGAACGACCCGAATTGTGGGAACGCGCCCTGACCTGTTACAAACAAGCCATCGGGCTGATCGAAAGCAACCAGCAGCTTGAATATCTGGCCCCCGCCCTGGGCAAGATAGCGCGGGCTTTCCTCAAAGTCGAGGGTTTGCCAGGTGTGGACGAAGCGGCCCGCTGTTACCGTTTGCAGCTGCGGTTGGCTGGAGACTTGGAGTCGTCGGTGCTGCCCGTATCAGAGGCCGTGGCGTTACGAGTCGAAGCCTTGACAGGTATTCAATGTTGTGCCGCCTTGAAAATTAACCCCAATTTCCCTGCCACCCTGGATAAACTTGTTCAGGTTGCCCCTATCCTCAACCTCACTTTTTAAGATGACGTGTGCCTTTGTCTCCCTGAAGCGTCCGTGCAGTAGCATTTGTCACCCTGAACGCAGTGGAGGGTTTGTGGCTCGCGGGTTTTTAGCCATAGCGTCCTCACGCAGCCGAACCTCCGTTCGGAATGACAATGCTATCTAGCACAAAACCCTCGTTACTAACTTGGTATCACCTCAAAAGGTAGGGGCGAGACTTATCGCGCCCATTTTGCTTGAGGAGTAACACTTGGGCGTGATAAATCCCGCCCCTACCTCCAGATTTTTGAGATGATACCTGACTTGAAACCTGGCAAACGCGCACCATTAGCAAAGTTGTAACGTTGTATATAATAGAGGCGTGAAAATTGCATATTATAGTTTGGTAAAACAGGTTTATAACGAGGAAGGAAAATTAGCTCTATGAGCCATCTATTTAATCTTACTTTGCGGAATTTTGGCCTTAAAAGCAGCCTGACGTTGGTTTTAGCTTTGGTATTGGGTCTTATGTTGGTGGCTTGTGGAGAAAATTCGCCGACCACTGCCCTACAAAGTACGACTAATGCACCCGTCGCTACCACATCCGCCCCTACGCCAGTAATCACGCCGCCTGCCACTACTACAATTACTACCGTAGCGGCTCTGGCAACCGTCACACCCGCCCCTACCCTTAACCCGACTACCACTACTACCATAGCGGCAGCCACCACCATCCAGGCTACTACTATAACAGCCGCAGCCAGTACCATCCTCCAACCTACCAACCCTATTACCACCGCCGCTCCTACCACTGCTCAAACCACTACTGCACCGATTACTACGGTTGTTCAGCCCACTACTACCGCCAATCCTACTACTACCGTCGCCTCCACCACTGCCCAAACCACCGCTGCACCCGTTGGCACGACTGTTAACCCCACTACCGTTGCCCTCACTACTCCTCCGGCGGCAAACGGAGCGGGCAAACTGGCCTATATCGAAAGTGGCAATCTTTATATTTACGATTTAAGCAACCAATCAAAAAAGATGCTTTATCAGGCTACTGGCAGCAGTGGCGTAGTTGGTACGCCAGTTTGGTCTCCCGACAATTCGCGTCTGCTAATAACTCTACGCGACGACTTGAAAAATGTCAATAGCCGCACAAACTTGTATTTGTTGAAATTGAATGGTGGCGAACCGCAAAAGATTATGGTTAGTGGCCTGGTAGCGACTTGCGAAGAAAGCCCGGTTTGGTCTGGCGATGGACGTTATATCGCTTTTGCCGAAGTGCTTGACCCCAACCGCTCCGGTGTGTTCAACCCTACCAACCAACGCGAGATATGGCTGGCGGACGCTAACGGTCAAAATTCGCGCAAAATTGCCGATGGTCTTGAACCCGCCTGGTCTGCCGATAGCAGCAGCCTGGCCTATGTCACCAACGGTAGCCTCAAAGCGGGCGACAGTTTTCGGCAAACCAACGCCATTCATACGCTTAAAGTCGCGGCGGCTAACACAGACCGGGAAATCTTGACTACCGCCAAAATTCCGTCTGACCTCACCCCTTACGGTATTCCCTTCGGTGCTGGTACTTTTTATTTGCATACGCCCGTCTTCTTAAATAACGACAAAACCCTGGGCTTTGTGACACAAGGGGCGACGGCAATAGTAGCTACCGTGGCGACAGCGGGCGGCGACCTAAAAATATGGGACGCTCAACCTGAAGGCGGTTTCGGGCGGGCTTTTACTGACCCCACCAAAGGCAGCCACTTTATGTTTGAGTCGTTCCCACCTAGTGGCATCAGTCACATAATTATTATAGATGTGAGTATGGCTCCGTTGCCCACGCGCGTGAATCAGGTCAATTTTGGGGGCGAGAAATTTAAAGAAAGTGCCAACAACCCCAGCTGGTCTCCCGATGGCACTCAGGTGGCCTATCTCTACCAAACCGAGGGCAATAACGTGGTCGGTACAACTGGTATTGCGGGCGCACTGGCAATTGCCACCAGCCAAGCTACCAAGCCCCAAACTCTGGTCAAGGGAATTTTAACCGGACTGGCCTGGTCTCGTTGATAATAGCTATTGAGAGCAGAGGCTGCCAACCTTCTAATTATGCTTTTGGCGATACCACCCTAATGGCTTGATGTTATAGTCGGCCTCGCCACTTTGCAAAACGCTGACGGCGGCGCGGGCCGTATCCAACGAGGTGAAACAAGGAACACCGTTTTCGACGGCGGCGCGGCGTATCTCGAACCCGTCCAGCAGAGGGCGACGACGGCCCGTAATAGTGTTGATGACAGCTACCACCTCGCCTTCCTTGATTAGCTCAACCGAGTCCGGGTGGCCCTCGCCGATTTTGGCGGCTATGGTTTTGACCGTCAGGCCCGCTTCCCCCAGCATATCGGCGGTGCCACTGGTAGCGGCCAAACCGTAGCCAAATTCGGCCAGGTCTTTGATGATTTCCAACGCCTCGGTTTTGTCGCGGTCTGCAATGCTACACAATACCAGTCCCTTGCGGGAAGGCAGACTCAATCCGGCGGCAATCAAGGCTTTACGCATCGCGGCGGGCAGAGTCAGGTCAATTCCCATTACCTCGCCCGTACTTTTCATCTCTGGCCCTAAATAAGTATCCACGCCCAACAGTTTGGACATACTAAAAACCGGAGCTTTGACCGCCACCAGGGGTTGTTTGGGCCACAAACCAGGCTTGTAACCCTGGTCGCGCAAGCTCTGACCCAACATAATGCGCGTGGCAATGCTCACCATCGGTACACCCGTAACCTTGCTCAAAAACGGTACGGTACGACTGGCACGCGGGTTTACCTCCAGAATATAGACGCGGCCCTGGAAAATCACAAACTGAATATTAATCAAACCTTTGGCTTTAAGACCGATACCGATACGAGTAGTGTAATCCACAATTGTGTCAACTTCGTGACGGTACAGGTTGATACCAGGGTAAACCGCGAAGCTATCACCGCTATGCACGCCCGCCCGCTCGATATGCTCCATCACACCCGGAATAAGTACCTCTTTACCATCGCAAATCGCGTCAACCTCGACCTCCTTGCCTTCCAAATACTTATCAATCAAAACCGGGTGCTTTTCGCTGATATTGACGACGGTTTTGACATAGCGTTCCAAATCTGCTTCGCTGTGGCAAATCTCCATTGCCCGCCCGCCCAACACATAACTAGGTCGTACCAGCACCGGATAACCCACACTGTTGGCTATTTTGAAAGCGTCGGCATAATACATTACAGTTGCGCCCGGCGGCTGACTGATACCCAGACGCGATACAAAATTCTCGAAGCGTTTACGATCTTCAGCCAGATCAATCGTATCGGCACTGCTGCCCAAAATCGGCGCACCCGCCAGGGACAAGGGTAGGGCCAGATTGATAGCGGTCTGGCCTCCAAACTGCAAAATTAAGGGCGCAAAAGTATCGGCTTGCTGTAGCCGCATAATATTGGCGATATTGGGGTTGTTATCAGCCTCAGTATCAATAGCGTCGGACGTTTGCAATTCGTTTTCCAAAATGTCCAGCACGCTTTCCTCGTCCAACGCCTCAAAATACAAACGGTCACTGGTATCAAAGTCGGTGGAGACGGTTTCGGGGTTGCTGTTTATCAATATGCTCTTGACCCCCGCCGCGTGCAAGGCCCAGGCTGCGTGAACGCTGGAATAATCGAATTCAATACCCTGCCCGATACGGATGGGGCCGCTGCCAATTACCACTGCCTTTGGCCCTTCGAGCGGCGGAGCTTCGTTTTCCTGCTCATAGGTGCTGTAGAAATAGGAAGTCACCGCCTCAAACTCGGCGGCACAGGTATCCACCATCTTATAAACTGGCTTGATGTCGTAAGTATGACGCATTTCCCGAATCCGCAATGCGCCGGGGCTGTCTGTCAGAGCCGCAATCTGGTCATCGCTAAAACCTAGCCGTTTGGCTTGCCGGAGCAAGGTCGGGCCGAGTGGTTCGCGTAGCAACTTGCGTTCTAGTTGCACAATATTCCAAAATTTACGTAAGAACCACATATCAATCCGGCTCAGGCGGTGGATTTCTTCCAGCGTCACATCGCGCCGGATAGCCGCAAACACCGCCCACAAACGGCGGTCATTGGGCTTTTCAACCAGCGGCAAAATCGCTTCTAGCTGGCGTTCGTGGCTGTAAGAAGCCGCCCCTTCAGGCGAGGTATCAAATTGGGCCAGCTGGGTCGAAAAGTTCCAACCCGCTTCCTCCCACATCAAGCTTTTGCCGCCCATTTCCAGCGAACGCACGGCCTTTTGGAAAGCCGCCTCGAAACTGCGGTCAATTGCCATAATCTCGCCCGTCGCCTTCATCTGCGTGCCGATGCTGCGGTCTCCCGTCGGGAATTTATCAAAGGGCCAGCGCGGTATTTTGACCACTACGTAATCCAGCGACGGTTCAAAGGCGGCGCAGGTTTTTTGGGTCACGGCGTTGGGAATTTCGTCCAGCCGTTTGCCGATGGCGATTTTGGCGGCGACACGGGCAATCGGGTAGCCCGTCGCTTTGGAGGCTAAGGCACTACTGCGGCTGACACGCGGATTGACTTCAATCACGTAATATTGGAAGGAAAAAGGGTCAAGGGTGTATTGGATGTTGCAGCCACCTTCAATGCCCAATGCCCGAATAATTTTGATGCTGGCGGTGCGTAACATCTGGTATTCTTTATCGGACAAGGTTTGGGACGGCGCAACCACGATACTATCTCCGGTATGCACGCCCAACGGGTCGAGGTTTTCCATATTGCAAATGGTGATGCAGTTGTCCGCCCCGTCCCGCATCACTTCGTATTCGATTTCTTTCCAGCCGCCCAGGTATTTCTCCACCAGGATTTGATGCACGGGGCTGGCTTGCAAGCCGCTTTTTACAAAATTTTCAAACTCTTGCCAGGTGCGGGCGATTCCGCCACCTGTGCCGCCCAAAGTATAAGCGGGCCGGATAATCAGGGGCAAACCAATACTGCGGCCCGCGTCCATTGCTACGCTGGTTTCGCTGGCAATTTCGCTTTCAATGACTGGTTCATTCAATTCTAGCAAAAGGTTTTTGAAAAGTTCGCGGTCTTCGGCCTTCTTAATGGTTTCGAGCGGCGTACCCAGCATTCGCACGTTGTACTTTTCCAATACGCCCGCCTCGGCCAGTTGCACCGCCAGATTAAGGGCGGTTTGTCCGCCCAATGTTGGTAAAATTCCGTCGGGCCGCTCCTGCTCAATCACCCGACTGACCGCCGCGACGGTCAATGGCTCAATATAAACCGTGTCGGCAATCCCTTCGTCGGTCATAATAGTGGCCGGATTGCTATTGACCAGCACGGTTTCGATGCCTTCTTCACGCAACGATTTGCACGCCTGCGTCCCAGCGTAATCAAACTCGGCGGCTTGCCCAATCACAATCGGGCCGCTCCCCAACACCAGCACCTTCTTGACTTTTTTGAACTCAACCGCACGAGCAACGGGCCACACAGCTTCAGTCATTTTTGCTCTAAATACTCCAATTTATGCTCGACACAAGGCGACGCTGCCCGTTTCTTTGTTTTCTAAATGTCGTCGGGGTTCTGACCTGACTCCCGCAGACGTGCCATCAAACGGCGCATCTTTTCGGTCTGTACTTCTAATTCTTGCGCCTGTATTTGAGTCAATCGCTTCTGCGCTTCTAATTCCTGCTCGCGTTGGCGGGCTTGCTCGGCTTGATATTGTTCGGGGGTCAGGCGCATATTGTTCTCCGCGTCGAACAGCCGCAACGTCTTATCTTTCTGCACCCCGAACCAGCTATTCAACTCATCACTCCACAA